>DASYVJ010000001.1:0-5243 GCA_035937155.1 Candidatus Dormiibacterota bacterium
GCCCGCATGGGGTCGTCATAGCCGACCAGGTCTGCGAGCTCGGAGCGGCTGGGGAGGAACGCATCGACGCGCGCCGCCAGTGCGCGCAGCCTCCTTCGGTAACGGAGAACGAAGTCCTCGTGAGTGTCCAGGGTGATCAGCGCTTTTGGCGCCTTCCGACGCACCGTGTCGACCACCACTTCCGCCGCGTCGATGGGCATCGCCGCCACGTGGACGACCGGCGCGGGCTGGGCGGACAGCCAGGCATCAGGCAGGTCACCGGCCTGTACGGCAATTTCCAGCGACCGCTCACGCGGCGTCCGGTAGATCCAGTGCCGGTCTCCATTCGCTTCGTAAACGACCCAGTTCCTGACCGTCGGGCCGGGCACGGCCACGATGCCGGCGCTAGCGATTCCCAGGCTTGTGAGCTCTTGAACAAGGTCTTTGGGAAAGTCGTCGCCTCTGCGTGTCACCAGGCCGACAGAAGGCTGCCAGGCTCGTGCGCCGAGTGCGGCGTAGAGGCTGTTGCCGCCAACCGAAGCCATGTAGGTCGTGCCGTCGGGCAGGACGACGTCGTCGATGGTGAGATTCCCCACCACCATCAGTCGGGGCGGTGGGGCTATCTCATCCCCGTTCCCTGCTCCACGAACCACCCTATTCGGGCGGGATCTCGCGATAGGCAAGCCCGACGTCGACGCCCTGGTTCTTGTTCACGACCAACGCTCCGACGTACCAGATGATCCCGATCACCACCACACCAATCATGAAGGCGAGGGACAGGGTCCGGGTCACCGCGAACGTCGAGTTGACCGTGGTGTTGAAAATGAACATGAGCATCAGCCCGACCAGCACGACGACCCCGCCCACACCGGCAAGAACGACCGACGGTACGCCGAGGATGCGGTGCCCTCCACCCTTCTCCCAGACCTGTCGCAAGCGATACGGGAAGGCAATGCCGGCGATCGACACCAAGATGAACGCGAGAATCTGAGCAAGGAGCGCACCGAGAAGGCTGGCCTGCGGGACAACCACGAGCGCGATCAAGGCGATGGTGCCGGTGATCGTGCAAAAGATGATTGCCTTGACCGGCGTGTGGTGCTTGTCGTTGACGTCGCCGAGGGCGCTCGGGACCATGCGGTCGACGGCCCAGGCGAGCATGTAACGGGTCGCCTGGAGCTCAGAGAGCGGCGTACCCAGCAGCGCCCACAGCACGAATCCGATACCGATGAGGATCGGCACGACGAGGTTGCCGGTGAGGAGGCTGACGATGAAGTTGAAGCTTGGGGGCACGCCACCCGGAAGGTTGAGCAGGTTGGCGTTGTTGTTGCCGAGGTAGCCGACGCTGCCGATCCAGTTCGTTCCGACCGCGGCGCTGAAGATGATGACCAGGATGGCGAGCACCGCGCCGTTGACCAGGACGCCGCCGACCATGGCCAGGTACTGGTTGCGCGACGCACGCCGGACCTCGCCGCCGATCTGCGCGGAGCCCTGGGCGTAGCCGACGACGAAGAAGACCCAGGGCAGCATGAGCAACGTGTCCGTGAAGCTGAAACCACTTGGCAGGGTGTAGCCGTTCTTCACGGCGGTCGGTATCACCTGATCGTATGGCAGGCCTTTGTTCGAGGCGGCGAAGCTGTTCCAGCTCGAGCTGATGCTGCCGCCGTCGAACGCGAGCAGGAGAGCGGCCAGCAGCACGCTGCCGCCGGCGAGCAGGAAGAAGACTTTCTGCCAGCGCCAGAAGCTCTGGGCTCCAAAGATGAGAAGGGCCGCAAAGCCGATGTTGATCAGAGCTCCAAAAAAGATGACCCACCACTGCGTGGTGATGCCGAGAACCGAGAAGGAGGACAGGAGGTTGTTGCTGAGGTCGGTCCAACCGGCCTGGCCCGTCGCCGCGCCGATCGTCGAGAGCGCTACGGGTACCGCGAAGGTGAGAGCAAACCAGGCATTGAATCCGATCCAGAAGAAGATCAGCCACATGCCCTGGCTCCAGCCCAGGATCCAGCCGAGGAAGGGATGGAGGGTACGGCTGACAAATACGTAATCCCCACCCGAGCGCGGCATGGCGGCTGAGAATGTGGAGTAGACCCAGAGCAGCGTGAACGCCATCAGCAAAGTGCCGATGACGACCGCGAGCAGCATGTTGCCGTTGGGAAAGTCCGCCGGCGCCTGAAGGAACAGGAAGACGGCCCCGACCGCGACGTTCATACCGAACGTGTTCATGATGAACGCGTCGAGGAGCGACACCTCGCGAACCAGGCCCGTCGCCTGACGTAAGAACATCTTGCCCTGCACGGGCGCGGTAGGCGTTACTGCTGCGGTCATTTTGTCTTCCCCTCCTCATCCGTTGGTGCACCGATCAGGTGCAGGACTTGATCGTCCCGCCGGAAGCTCTCGATTCCAAACCGAAACCGGTCGGCCCGATACATCACGCGCGAGAACTCGACAGGAACATCGGCGGCGTCGTAGGTGACGCCCTCCACTAATAGCGTGGGTGTCCCGGCCCGGACACCCAGCAAGGCGGCGTCGGCAGGCCGGCAACGTCCGACCTCGATCCAGCTTTGCGCGCGGGCCATGTCGATCGCGTATCGCTCCTTGAGCAGGCTGTAGAGCGATCCGCTGCCAAGGCTTATGCCGGCCAGGCCGGGCACGCGGTCCGCGGGCAGATATGCGGCCAGCACGGCTACGGGTTTCCCGTCGACCTGGGCTACCCGCCACAAAGACACGACCTGCCGGGCGCCGATGGCCTGCCTGACCCGGAGCGGAGCCTCGATCACGCGCTGCTCGACCGTCCGGATGTCGGGTTCGAACCCGCGGGCTCGCATGCTCTCGGTGAAGCTGGAGAGGATGGCGATCTTCTCCTCAACCTTGGCCTCGCGGACGAAGGTGCCGCTACCCCGCACCCGGTAGAGGTAGTCCTCCTCGACCAGGCCGAGGATGGCCTGTCGAACCGGCGCCAGGCTGATCCCGAACCGCGCCGCGTACTCGCGTTCCGGGGCGAGCTTCTGACCCGGCGCGAGCTCGCCGCGATCGATCTCGTCCAGCAGGTGGCGCCGCACCTGGTAGTGGAGCGGGGCTGGGTCGCCCCGGCTGATGACGCTTGAGGCGCTCTCTTCCTCTTCCATCGCGGAAAGTTTATAAGTTTATGTCAACACAAACAATGCCCACGTTCGGGCGCCTGCCGAACTAGGTCGAATGTAAGCCTCGCGCCGCACCCGGGCCGACCGCAGCTGGTCCAGGCACAGCCGGCTCACGACGACCACGAGCCATGCGCGTACATCCTCGATCGGGTCGAGGTCGGCGCGGAGGAGCTTCGTGTACGCCTCCTGCACCTTGTCCTCGGCGTCGGTGTAGCTGCCCAGCAGCCGGTACGCAGCGTCCAACAGAAAGCCGTGGTGGTTGGACTACGCGTCCGCAAAGCGCTCGTTGTCCTCGATCAGTGAGACGCCTACATAGATAAGGACGAGGCAGCCCTCACGAATGTGACATCGCCGGGGATCAGCTTCGAGGGTTTACGGTCTGCCCAACCTCGATCAGGTGGCCGTCGGGGTCGCGGACGTACGCACGGATCTCCCTGCCGTGGTCCTTCGGCTCGGTGAGAAACGTTGCGCCCTTGTCAGTCCATTCCCTGTAGACACGATCGATGTCCGCTACCCGGATGTTCAGAAACGCGCTTGTGTGATTGGGATCCTTCGGCGTGCTCAGCGTGACCGTGGGTTTATCGTCCGTCGGTCCTCCGCCGACGTTGAGGATGAGCCAGGTGTTAGCGACCTTCATGATCACGGGGTCCCGCTCGATCAAAACCTGGCCACCCAGGAGGGATTGGTAAAAGTCGCGGGAGCGATCCTGGTCGGAGACCACCAGGAAGTGAGTGATCACGAAGCCGTCCTTCGGTGCGGGAAAGTCGTCGGGATTCATCGTTCAGCTCCTTGTGCCATACCTTCGAAAAATCGGATGCCGGTGGCTTCGTCGATGAACTGCTCGACGGAAGCAGCCAGCGCCACGTTAAAGATAGGACGGCGCGTCCGTTTGTCACTTTTCGATGACGTTGCTCGTCCTGGGAGTATGAGCAACGACAGGAAAGTCAACAGATTCAGCCTCGGGCCGCGGGCGCGCCGCGTGATCCGATTCGTCGCCCGTTTCGTCAACCCGATCGTGCTGCTGGTCGCGGGTCGGCGCTGGATGCCCGTCGTCGGCATCATTCACCACCGCGGCCGTCGCTCTGGACGCGACTACGCCACGCCGATCGGCCGCACCTGCGAGCTAGTCGACCCGGAGGTCGTCGACTACGGGACCGCCAGGCCTGCGTTCCCGCGCTACGAGCTGCTGCAGTTCCGGCTGATCGGCATCAACGAATGCCTCCGCCTCCGGGTTGCTACCTCCCCGCTCGCCGGGGAGGTCGGCGGAAGGCCGGGTGGGGGGATCCAACTAGCAAATGCAAAGGAGACTCACATGGAAACGACACTCGCCGTCAAGCCGCTATCACGCAATCTCAATCTCGCGCTCGTGCTTCTAGCCCTCGCGCAGCTCATGGTCGTGCTCGACTCGGCGATCGTGAACGTCGCGCTGCCGTCCATCCAGCACGCGCTGCACTTCAACCCCACCGATCTGGAATGGGTGATCAACGCCTACACCATCACGTTCGGCGGACTGCTGCTCCTGGGCGGTCGTGCAGGCGACCTGTTCGGGCGACGACGCATGTTCATCATCGGCGCCCTAGTGTTCACGGCGGGCTCGCTTGCCGGAGGCTTCGCCAACTCTCCGACATTCCTCATCATCGCCCGCGCCGCGCAGGGTATTGGTGGAGCGATCCTGGCTCCAACTGCACTTTCGATCCTGGCCCAAACATTTACCGAGGGGAAGGAGCGCAACCGGGCGTTCGGCGTGTACTCGGCCGTGTCTGCCGGCGGCGGTGCGATCGGGCTGCTCATCGGCGGCATCATCACCAACTACTTCTCGTGGCGCTGGATCATGTTCATCAATGTTCCGATCGGCCTGCTGATCGCCTTTGCCGCTCCGCGGCTGCTGGCCCGAAGCGAAGGCCGGCCTGGACGGCTCGACCTGCCCGGCGCGCTGACGGTGACGGGCGGCTCGACACTCCTCGTCTACAGCCTTTCGCACGCCGCCATCCATGGCTGGAGCAACAACGTGACGGTTGCGACGCTGGCGATCTCCCTCCTGCTGCTCGTCACGTTCGTCGCCCTCGAATCCCGCGGCAGCCACCCCCTGATGCCGCTTCGCATCTTCGCCAACCGCAACCGATCGGG
>DASYVJ010000002.1:0-47785 GCA_035937155.1 Candidatus Dormiibacterota bacterium
GGTCGACTTGCCGGCGCCGTTGTCGCCGACCAGGGCGACAACCTCGTCCGAATAGACCTCGAAGTCGACATTGGAGAGCGCCTCCACAGCCCCGAACCGCTTGCTGATGCCGCGCATCTGAAGCACTGGTTGGCGTTCAGCGGTGGGGGTGGAGGTAGTTGATGGAGGGGGAGTGGAGGCGGTTGGCGGGAGGCCCTTGGGCCTCCCGCCGGTTTCAGTCACAAAAGGACTGTAGCGCTACGAGATTCCTGCTGCGGTGCACGCCGATGCGTACGCCGATGTGCAGATGTCCGCCTTGGTCCAGAAACCGTCTGCGACGACGGTCGACTGGATGTTGGACTTGGTCACCGCAACCGGGGTCAGGAGGACCGACTTGATGTCCGCCTTTCCGTTGTTGACGGTCTTGCCGTTGGTCATCGTCGAGGGCACGGCCACGCCGAAGGCCAGGTCGTACGCCAGCTGCGCTGCAGCTTCCGCTTCAGCCTTGATGGCCTTGTAAACGGTCATGTACTGCTCGCCGGCCAGGATGCGCTGGATAGCTGCGAGCTCTGCGTCCTGCCCCGTAATCGGGGGCAAGGGTGTGACGCCGGCGGTCTTCATTGCCGCAATGGCGCCGCCGGCGGTGCCGTCGTTCGCGGCCAGCACGCCGTCGACTTTGTTGCCGAGGGCAGTCAGCGCCCCCTGCATCTCGGTCTGCGCGTTCTCAGGCTTCCAGCCAGGGGTGTCGTATTCCTTCTTGATGGTTACCTTGCCGTCGAGGACGCTGTGCGCGCCCTGCTTGAACAGCTTGGCGTTGTTGTCAGCCGGGTCGCCGTTGATCTCGACAACCGAAGCGGCCGGGGTTGCCTTGGCGCCCATGGCCGTCAGCAGAGCGTTGCCCTGCAGCGCGCCCACGGCTGCGTTGTCGAACGACAGGTAGTAGTTGAGGTCCGCGGTGTTCAGGATCAAGCGGTCATACGAGATGACCGGGATGTTCGCTGCCTTCGCCTTGGTGACGATGGCCGCTGCCGCCGCGCCGTCGACCGGGTCGAGGACGATGACGTTGGCGCCGTTCGTGATGGCGGCCTCCGCCTGGGTCTGCTGGGTCGGCGCGTCCTGCTTGGCGTTGCTGTAGATCAAGGTGCAGTTGGAACATAGCTCCGCGAGCTTGGCCTTGAAGTACGGCATGTCCTTGGTGTCATATCGAGCAGTCGTCGCTTCGGGAAGAAGAAGAGCGATCTTCTTGCCCGGCGTCGTTCCGCCCCCGCCTGAACTCCCGCCACATGCCATGAGGGCGATCCCCACAACTATGAGGGCAGGCACGAACTTGAATAGCTTCATGCGCACTTACCTCTCAGATACGAATTCCTGCTGCCTTCTTCCCGAGCTTTTGGACTCGGGGCGAGAGTGCGCCGGCAAGCAGTCCCTACTCAAGCAGCCTGGCCCCGTGGCCCCGGCTACGGAGAGCATTGCTTACCCACCCAAGTTTGTCAAGAGTTCGATCGTGTAGCCCACACTATTTGTTCAAGCTCTTGACAAACCGCCTGAGGGGGCGATGATTCCGATGCCTGTATGTCGAAGAATGGTGAGGGGACGCTCGGCTGGCTGCGGGAGCGCAACCGGAATCGCGTCCTGGAGGCCCTTCGCGAGCGTGGGCGCATCAGCCAGGCCGATATCGCGCGGGTGACGGGCCTGTCCCGCACCACGGTCCACACCCTGGTCTCGGAGCTCAAGAATTCCGGCGTCGTGCACGAGGTCGAGACGAGCGCGCCTGATATTCGGGGCGGGCGACCCGCCGTCCAGCTGATGCTGCGGGACTCTTCGCTGGCGGTGGTGGGGATCGACTTCGGGCACAGCCACGTGCAGGTCGCCGTCGCCGACATCGCGCATAACGTGCTGGCCGAGCGGCGCTGCGATCTCGACGTCCGCCACGATGCCCGGACGGCCATCGACACGGCGACGCGCATGGTGGGCGAGGTGCTCGCAGAAGGTCGCGTGGAGCGGAGGTCGGTGATCGCGGCCGGAATTGGAGTCCCTGGGCCGGTCGACCGCGGGCGAGGCACTGCTGGTTCGGCAACCATCCTCCCAGGCTGGACGGGAGTTCGCATCGCCAGTGAGATGCAGCAACGACTGGGCATGCCGGTCGAGATCGAGAACGATGCCAACCTCGGCGCGCTAGCCGAGATGACCTGGGGCGCCGGTCGCGAGTGTTCGAACTTCGCGTACATCAAAGCAGCCACCGGCATTGGCGCCGGCATCGTCATCGACGGACGGCTCCTGCGGGGAGCGTCCGGAACAGCGGGCGAGATCGGGCATACGACACTCGATGAAAGTGGAGCGCTGTGCTACTGCGGCAATCGGGGCTGTCTCGAAACTGTGGCGTCGGGCCCGGCGATCATCGCGCTGGTGTCCAGCGGCCAACCGGAGATACTCACCCTGGGACAGGTCATCGAGCTCGCGACGAGCGGCGACGTGCGGTGCCGGCGCGCCATTTCCGACGCGGGTCGGGAGATAGGCGTCGCTGTCGCCGGCCTATGCAATCTCATCAATCCCGAGCGTGTGATCGTGGGCGGCCAGCTGAGTCGGGTCGGTGAGTTGCTGCTGCAGCCGATCCGCGAGTCGATCCGCCGCCACGCGGTGTTCGCGGCAGCGGAGCGGGTCGAGGTGGTGGCGGCGGTCTTTGTCGAACGAGCCGAGCTGCTGGGATCTCTTGCGCTTGCGCTACATGTTTCGGGCGAAAGAATGGCCAGGGTTGCGGGCGCAGGCGGAGACTAAAGCGTGCGGCCGGGGCGATGGCGCCTGATGAATTTCGCGGCCGCTGTCAAGGTTTGATCCAGGACAATGCACATTCTTGCCGCGCTAATCGGGATCCTCCTCATCGCTATCGTGCTCCGGGATTCGTTCGAGACGATCATCCTTCCGCGGCGCGTGTCGGCTCGGCTTCGAGTTTCGAAGATCTTCTACCAGGCCACGTGGAGGCCCTGGAGGGCGGTCGGCCGGCGACTTCGTTCTAGTGATTGGCGCGAGACCTTCCTCAGCACTTACGGGCCGCTTTCTCTCATCGCCCTGTTCGTGCTTTGGGGCGCGATCCTGATCACCGGGTTCGCCGCGCTGTTGTGGGCGGCGGGATTCGACGTCAATCTCTCTGGGCTCGGCCATATCTACGTGAGCGGCACGACATTTACGACGCTCGGCATCGGCGACTTCACGCCGCGCACCGACCTGGCGCGGATCGTGACCGTGGTTGAAGCCGGCACCGGTTTCGGATTCCTGGCGGTCCTCATCTCGTACCTGCCGGTGCTGTACCAGAGCTTCTCGCGCCGGGAGATCGCCATCTCGATGCTCGACGAGTGGGCGGGGTCGCCACCCAGCGCCGGCGACCTCCTCCGCCGTGCGGCCGAGTCCGGCGAGATGGCTGAGCTGCTGCCCTTGATGGCGCGCTGGGAGCAGTGGACCGCGGAGCTGCTCGAGAGCCACCTGTCGTACCAGGTGCTCAGCTACTTCCGCTCGCAGCACGAAAACCAGTCCTGGGTCGCCGCGCTGACGGCGATCATGGATTTCTCCGCGCTGTGGCAGGCAACCAAGGATCACGGCAAGTCCTGGCAGGCCCGGCGGGTATACGCCATCGGCCGGCATGCGCTCGGCGACCTGAGCCAGGTGCTTCGAGCGGTGCCTGAGTTCGATGCGCCCGACCGCCTTTCCAAGGCCGAGCTGGCTGCGCTGTACGACGCGGTCACCGCAGCGGGACTCGACGTCGACCTGGCCACGTTCAGCGAGCGGCTGAACGCTTTGCGCAAGGGCTATGAGCCGTATGCGATCGCCCTGGGTCACGAGCTGCTGATGGACCTGCCGCCCTGGATGCCGCTCGAAGAGCGCCAGGACAACTGGGAGACGACGGCGTGGGAGGGAGCGGCGCCGGGGGAGTCACTCCACTAAGCGCCGGCTGCAGCCGCAGCCGGACTTATGATCGAGACTGATGAACCTCAGGCGAGCCTGGTTGGCCGTGGTCGTTGGTGTTCTCGGCTCACAGGCCGGGCACCTGGTCGCCTACCAGGTCCGGTTTGGCGCCGCTGCGCAGCAGCTTCAGAGCTCCGGCGCGCACGCCTACTTCCCTGGAGTGGTCCGGTCGAGCCTTGGCGTGGCCGCCGCGATCGTGCTGACCGGGATGTTCGCGATCGGCCTGGCGCGGATTCTCAGCGGGCGGCCGATCCGCCATGGCTCTGGACCGAACTACCTGCGACTGGTGGCCGTGCTTTACACCGTGCAGCTCGCCACGTTCGCGGGCCAGGAGGTGGTCGAGTCGCTGCTGGCCGGCGCGCCCGTGGCCTCGGCGGCGCAGCTGCTCCTGTTTGGCACGCTGGGTCAGCTACCGGTGGCTGTCATCGCGGCAGCGGGACTGCGCTGGCTGCTCATTCGCTTCGATTCGGCGATCGGCGAGATTCGCATCGCACTGGCGGCCGCGCCGCGCCAGTTTTCCTGGGCTGCCATTGCGATCCCGCTCTGGAGTCACGCCAGCAACAAGCTGATTCTCGGGTCCGTGGCGGGCGCTTCGCTTGTCAAGCGCGGACCACCTTCCTCCTTGCGCGTCAGCTCCAACTGAACGCTCGCGCGCACGCGCGCGCATACAACTGATAGGAGGGAAAAACGTGAGTCGCAATCGCATCGCCGTCGCTTTGGGCGTCCTAGTCGTCTTCGTTCTTGTCGGTGGAATCCTGATCTATGTGAGCCGCAATGGCGGCGGGCAGAACGTGACTTACAACGTCACGGTTACTGGCGCCAGCAAGATGAAACCCAGCAGTCTTTCAGCCCACCAAAACGACACCATCACGATCAACGTCACCAGCGACACGGACGGCGAGGTGCACCTACACGTCTACGACATAGTCTTCGCCGCGAAGGCCGGTCAGGTTGTAAGCCACACTTTCAAGGCAGATAACACGTGCGGCTGCGACATCGAGTGGGAGACGACGAGTACTCCGCTAGGCACCCTGACAGTGAGTCCGTGAGTGCATCCCGGCCGGAGGCCCTCGGCGGATCTTCGGCGCCCATGCGGCCCATCTGCGTCGTTGCGACCTCCGCTTCTCGCTTACGCATCAACGGATGCGCGCGCTGCGATGCTCGGCCGCGCCTAGCATCTGGACCACCTGGACACCGAATCTCTCGCCGAGGTCTCCAGCCGTGATTCACGCACTCGGCATTCTTCTGCACGGTTTCGGACAGCGCTACGACCTGCCGATCTCGCTCGCGCTCTATCTCTACGCGGCCGCGGGCGTGGTCGTCATCTCCTTTGTTCTCGTCGTCCTGTTCGCGGGCGACCAACTGGGCCCGAAAGCGCTCCAGTACCCGCGCCGGCCAGTGCCGTGGCTGGCCTCGGTCGCGCGTTCCAGATGGCCGCGCATCGTGGGCGGGACGATCGGCGTGGCGGGCCTCCTGGCGATCGTGATCACCGGCCTTTTCGGCTCCTCGAATCCGGTGCTCAACCCAGCCGAGTATCTGACCTGGATCTACTTCTGGGCGGGGCTCGTGATCTTGTCCGGGCTCGTGGGCAACCTCTGGTACCTGCTCAATCCATGGGCGG
The DNA here is from genome assembly GCA_035937155.1 of Candidatus Dormiibacterota bacterium. GTDB lineage: Bacteria > Chloroflexota > Dormibacteria > Dormibacterales > Dormibacteraceae > Palsa-870. The sequence goes on from DASYVJ010000002.1 coordinate 5,558, forward strand.
CCCTGTACGACGTCCTGGCCGCGCTGGTTCCACTCCGGCCTGTGTGGAAGCTGCCAAACGCTGGAGTGTGGCCGGCGACTGCGGCCTACTTCGCGTTCGCCTGCCTCGAGCTCACCACGGGCATGGCCAACCGGCCGTGGCTCGTCGCCACCCTCGCTCTGGTCTATTCCGTTGTGACCCTGGCCGGGATGATCCTGTTTGGCTGCGACGAATGGCTCGAGCGTTGCGAGGGGTTCACGCTCCTGTTCAGCATCGTCGGGCGCTTCGGCCCGGTCGAGGCTGAGCGCGACGACTCGGGGCGCATCACCATGGTTTACCTGCGGCCGTGGGGCGTCGGCTTGCTCAAGCCGTCACCGACCGGCTGGGACCGGGTTGTCTTCGTCATCCTCATGCTGTCAACGCTCGCTTTCGACGGCATCCTTGCCACGCCGGCATGGCAAGACTTCACCATCGCCCTCGAGCCGATCTGGCTTCCCATGGGCGGGTCTGGATTCTTCTTCGTGCGCACGCTGGGGCTCGTCCTGCTGACGATCGCCTTCCTGCTGGTGTTCATTACGTTCATGGAGTTCGTCGTCTACCTGGGCAGGCGGAACGTCGATTTGAAAGCGACGATCTCGGCGTTCGCTCTAACGCTTGTCCCGATCGCTCTCGTCTACAACGCTGCTCACAATTACAGCTACCTCGTCGTGCAGTCGCAGGGCTTGATCCCGCTGCTCAACGACCCGCTTGCGAAGGGGTGGCATCTGTGGCCGGCGGTGGCCGGGTTCAAGCCGAGCTTCGCGCTCGCGCAGGCGTCGATTGTTTGGTACGCGCAGGTCGTTCTCATCGTGATCGGGCATGTCATCGCCGTGTACCTCGCGCATCTCAGGGCGGGTGAGCGGTTCCGCACCGCCCAAGGGGCTCTGTTGAGCCAGTACCCCATGCTGCTGCTGATGGTGATGTACACCATGACGAGCCTCTGGATCCTCGCCCAGCCGATCACGCGAGAAACGGGATGAGCCGGCGTCCGACGGCCGGCAAACACGCCCGGCCGATGCGCGAGCCGGTTTCGCGCACTCCGGCGTGGGTTGGTCCGGTGGCCGTCATTGCGACCATCGGGCTGGGGGTCGCTGCGTTTCTGGTCATCAGGTGGTACACGACGCCCATTCCGCCCCCACCTTTGAATGTCGACGCAACCCAGCGTGTGGTGGCGGCCATCACCAGCCTGCCGGCTTCGGAGCTGGATGCGGTCGGGGCCGGCACGGCGCACAACCTGATCAAACCGGTGTCGGGGACTTTGCTGAAGGGCCCGAATGGACTACCTGAGGTCTTCTATGACGGTGCGGAGTACTGCCCGTACTGCGCCGCGGAGAGGTGGCCGATCATCATCGCGTTGTCGCGGTTCGGCACTTTCTCCGGCCTCAAAACGACGACCTCGTCTTCCACCGACGTCTATCCGAACACACCTACGTTCACGTTCCACAACGCGACTTACACGAGCCAGTACGTCGACTTCCAATCAGTCGAGACGACGGACCGGGACCGCAATCCGCTGGAGTCGCCAACCGCGGCGCAGCAATCGCTCCTGAGCAAATACAACACCCCGGGCTCGATCCCATTCATCGACTTTGGCAACCGATACGCATCCTCCGGCGCCATGTATCTGCCTGACGTCCTGAGCGGGATGAGCTGGCAGGCGGTCACGGACGCGCTGGCGCAGCCGGATTCGGCTCAGGCGAAAGCGATCCTGGGGTCCGCGAACCTAATCACGGCGGCAGTCTGCAAGTTGACGGCTGACCAGCCCGCGACGGTCTGCTCATCCACTTCGATCCAGGCCATAGAAAAGACGCTGGGGTAGCGTTGCGACTTCAGCTCGTGGCACTGGTCGCCGGCCTGGCGGGCGTCGGTATCTCGATCTACCTCACGGTGGTCCACTACACCACGATCCCGCTGGCCTGCCCCGCGAATGCGGTGATCAACTGCGAGCAGGTGCTCACCAGCCAGTACGCGGTGATCGCCGGATCCAGCTTGCCGACATCGTCCGCGGGCATCGTCTGGTTCGCGGTGAGCGCCGGCCTCGCATTCGGGCTGCTGCGTCGCCCGAGCCAGCGGCTGGCCAGCGCACAGCTCGCCTGGTCCGCGGTCGGGCTCGTGACGGCGCTCTACTTGGTCTACGTCGAGATCGTCCAGCTGGGGGCCGTCTGCGTCTGGTGCTCCGCCGCCCATGTGCTTGTGTTGATGATCTTCCTGATCGCGCTGCCCCGAAGGCGGGTAGGGTGAGGCGATGATCACCTGGCCGGTGGATTGGAGTGTGTACGCGGGCCTCGTGGTCTTGTTCCTGGGCCACGCCTGGCTGGCCGGCCAGGTGTCCGATGCACGGCGGAAGCACTCGCTCTACTTCGGTCTCGGACTGGTCACCTTGTGGGTCGCCCTGGAGACGCCGCTGGACACGATCAGCGACCACTACCTCGACAGCGTGCACATGCTGCAGCACATCCTGCTCGGCTTCGTGGCGCCTCCGCTGATGCTGCTCGGCCTGTCGTCCGAGATGGTCGATCGTGTGCTGCGAGCGCCCGGGGTCCGTACGGTGACCGAGCCGGTGGCGGCGCAGGTGATCGCCGGGGCGGTGATGGTCGTGTGGCATTTGCCGCCGCTGTACAACGCGACCCTCGAGTCCGAAGGGCTGCACATCGCCGAGCACATCACCTTCATCGCGGCCGGTTTTGTTCTGTTCTGGCCGATGCTCGAGGTGACATCTGCGCATGCGCGCTGGCAGATGTCGCCTGGAGTCAAGCTCCTGTACATGCTGGTCGCGACCCTGCCGCAAGACGGTGTGGCCCTGGTTCTGATCTTCTCGCGCGTGCCGTTTTACGAGTACTACACGCACGCGCCACGACTCATCTCTTCGCTCACGCCCCTGATCGACCAGACGGTGGCCGGAGCCGCCTTGATGATCCTCGGCAAAGCAGCGATGGCCGTCGCCGCGTTTGCCGTGTTCGGCAGGTGGTTCGGCAGCGAGCAGCGAGCCGATCAAACCCTCAACCGATCAGGGCTAGAATCGCCTAGGGTGCGGTGAAGTACTACGAGAGCATTCTCGACATCGTCGGGAACACCCCCTTGGTGCGCCTCCACAAGCTCGCCAAAGGACTCCAGCCAATCCTCCTGGCCAAGCTCGAGCAGCTGAACCCTGGCGGCAGCGTGAAGGACAGGATCGGGCTGACCATGATCGAAGAGGCAGAGCGTGCGGGGCAGTTGCGGCCCGGCGGCACGATCGTTGAGCCGACATCGGGCAACACCGGTCACGGCCTCGCCATGGTGGCCGCGATCAAGGGCTACAAGATGATCTTCGTGATGCCCGACAAGATGTCCCCCGAGAAGGTCAGCCTGTTGAAGGCGTATGGCGCAGACGTGGTGGTGTGCCCGACCAATGTGGAGCGCTCGTCGCCGCAGTCTTACTACTCCGTCGCCGACCGGCTGGCGCGCGAGGTGCCCGGCGCGTTTCAACCCAACCAGTACTTCAACCCGAAAAACCCTGAGGCCCACTACCGCACGACCGGACCCGAGATATGGGAGCAGACCGAAGGCCGCGTCGACGTTTTCGTCGCCGGCATGGGGACCGGCGGCACGATCACCGGGGTCTCGAAGTACCTCAAGGAACGCAAGCCGTCTGTGCACGTCGTCGGTGCGGACCCCGAAGGCTCGTTGTACTCCGGACCGATCGGCCCATACAAGGTCGAGGGCGTCGGCGAGGACTTCATGCCCGGCACGATGGACATCAAGATGGTCGACCAGATCGTCCAGGTCACCGACAAGGAGTCGTTCGTGGCCGCGCGTCGACTGGCGCGCGAGGAGGGCATCCTGGTCGGCGGCTCGTCAGGACTCGCGCTGCACGCGGCGGTCGAGGTGTCGCGCGAGCGCGGCCCCGACGAAGTGATCGTGGTGCTGTTTCCCGACACGGGCCGCAACTACCTGAGCAAGTTCTTCAACGACGAGTGGATGCGGCAGAACGGATACCTGGCGCGACTCGGCGCCGTGCGCATCCGCGAAGTGCTGCTCGCGCACCCGAAAGGCCTTCCGAAACTGGTCACGGTTGAGGCAAAGCGCTCGGTCGGCGAGGCGATCGACCTGATGCAGCAGTACGGCATCTCACAGCTGCCTGTGGTCGATGACTCGAACGGCCACGGCGTGGTCGGCACGCTCCAGGAGCGGACACTGCTGGATCGCGTATACCGCGACCCTGCCGTGGTCACGACGGCGGTGTCGGCGGCGATGGACGCCCCGCTGAGCCAGGTAAGCGTCGACTCCTCACTGGACGACGCATTCGAGCCGCTGCTTCGCGGCGAGCAGGCGGTGCTCGTGGTCGAGGACGGCAAGCCGGTGGCGATGATCACACGGGCGGACCTGCTCGAGTTCGTCGCGCACCGCGGCCAGGGCTGAGTTGGCGGGCAAACACAGCTGGGGTTTTGCCACCCGGGCTCTGCACATCGGTCAGGGCCCTGACCTGGCGACTGGTGCAGTGGTCCAGCCGATCCACCTGGCGACGACGTTCGCACAGCAGGGTGTCGGGAAGCACCAGGGTTTCGAGTACTCGCGTTCGGGCAACCCGACGCGCGCGGCGCTGGAGGAATGCCTGGCCGGTCTGGAGGACGCCAAACATGGTCTCGCCTTCGCGTCAGGGCTCGCCGCCGAGACGACTCTTTTGCTTCTGCTCAGCCCGGGCGATCACGTCGTCTATATGGAGGACGTCTACGGCGGCACGTTCCGCCTCTTCGACAAGGTGCTCAAGCGTTACGGCCTGACGTTCAGCGCGGTCGATGCGGGAGACACGGACGCAGTCGAGCGGTCGATAACACCTGCAACACGGCTGGTGTGGCTCGAGTCGCCGACCAACCCGCTGCTGCGCGTCGTCGATATCGACGCCGTGAGCGAGGTGGCGCACAGCCACGGCGCGATGGTCTGTGTGGACAACACATTCGCGTCGCCCTTTCTGCAGCAGCCGCTCCACCTCGGTGCGGACTTCGTAGTGCACAGCTCGACGAAGTACATCGGAGGTCACAGCGACGTGGTGGGCGGCGCGATCCTCACCAACAACGACGAGCTCGAGAAGCAGCTGCGGTTCAACCAGAACGCGGTCGGAGCAGTGCCCTCGCCTTTCGACTGCTGGCTCTTGCTGCGGGGGATCAAGACGCTCGCCCTGCGTGTCGAGCGTCAGAGCAACAACGCGATGGAGCTGGCCACGACGCTGGAACGAAACAAGGCCGTCGTGCGGGTGCACTACCCGGGCCTGGCGTCGCATCCCGGCCGCTCGGTCGCGGCGCGCCAGATGCGGATGTTCGGCGGCATGGTGAGCTTCGAGGTCGCCGACGAGGCTGCGGCGCTGCGCACCCTCGAACGCCTCAAGTTGTTCGCGCTGGCGGAGTCGTTGGGAGCGGTCGAGTCGCTGGCGGAGCATCCCGCGCGGATGACGCATGCGTCGATGCCTCTTTCGGAGCGACAGCGGGCCGGAGTGGGGGGTGGCCTGATCCGCCTGTCGGTCGGAGTTGAGGATGTGGCGGACCTGATCGCCGACCTCGAGTCCGCCCTCGCCTAAACTTTCGCCTGTGCCGCCTCGTGAGCTGCCCAGCCGCGCCCTGTATCAAGGCCGCGACCGCGCCGCCGCGCGATCTTTTCTCCACGCGATCGGGCTGACCAACGCCGACATCAATAAGCCGTTCGTCGGTGTGTCCAACGTCTGGACCGAGACGATGCCGTGCAACTTCGGGCTGCGCGACCTGGCGGTGCCTCTGAAGGCCGCCATTCGAGCCGCCGGCGCGAACCCGATGGAGTTCAACACGATCGCCATCTCCGACGGCATCACGATGGGCACCGAGGGCATGAAGACCTCGCTCGTGAGCCGCGAGGTGATCGCCGACTCCATCGAGCTCGTAGGGCGCGGCCACATGTTCGATGCGATGTGCGGCCTGTGTGCGTGCGACAAAACCATTCCCGCCACCGCCATCGCGCTGGCGCGTCTTGATCGCCCCGGCCTGCTGCTCTATGGCGGCTCGATCATGGCGGGGCTGTTTCGCGGCCGGCAGGTCGCCGTCGGCGATGTGTACGAGGCGATCGGCGCCGCCGCGGCCGGCAAGATCAGCGACGCGGACCTCGCCGAGCTCGAAGCCGTGGCGTGTCCGGGAGCAGGCGCATGCGGCGGCCAGTACACCGCGAACACCATGTCGATGGTCATGGAGGTGATCGGCCTTTCGCCGGTGGGCTTCAACTCGATTCCGGCTATGGATCCAAACAAGCACCGCGTGGCTGAGACCATGGGTCGTGTGGTCATGAACGCGCTCGAGGAGGACCTGCGGCCGTCACGCATCCTCACCCGGCGCGCATTCGACAACGCGATCGCCGCCGTCGCGGCCAGTGGCGGCTCGACCAACGCCGTGCTGCACCTGCTTGCGCTGGCGCGCGAGGTTGGCGTGGACCTCGCGATCGACGACATCGATCGGATCAGCCGCCGCACACCTTTGCTGTGTGACCTCAAGCCGGGCGGGCGGTTCGCCGCTGTGGAGCTGCACCGCGCCGGCGGCATCGCGCTGCTGACGCGGCGCCTGATCGACGGAGGCTACATCGACGGCGATGCGCTGACTGTGACCGGTCGCTCGCTGGGCGAGGAGTGCGAGTCGGTGACCGAGACCGCCGGCCAGGAAGTCGTGGCGCCGCTATCTCGTCCGCTGCGGGCGGAAGGTGGCCTGGTCGTGCTGCGGGGCAACCTTGCTCCGGAAGGGGCGGTCGTCAAGATCACGCAGCACACGCCGACGGCGCACCGCGGGCCGGCGCGGGTGTTCAACCGGGAGGAGGACGCCTTCGCCGCGGTTTACGCCGGCCGCATCAAGCCGGGCGACACGGTGGTGATCAGGTATGAAGGACCGAAGGGTGGGCCGGGCATGCGCGAGATGCTGCAGGTGACCGCGGCAATCGTCGGCGAGGGCCTCGGAGATTCGGTGGCGATGGTCACCGACGGGCGGTTCTCGGGAGCGACGCAAGGGCTGATGGTGGGGCATGTCGCACCGGAGGCGGTGGTGGGTGGCCCGCTGGCCGCGCTCGAGGATGGCGACATCATCGACATGGACGTGGACAGCCGCAAGCTCGCGGTCGAAGGCGTTGACATCGACGCGCGGCTGAAGAGCTGGTCGCCGCCCGAGCCGCACTACCGGAAGGGCGTGCTGGCGCGTTACGCGCTGTTGGTGGGCTCGGCCTCCGAAGGGGCGATGCTCAAGCCGTAGCCGGTCTTAACAGGCAGGGTTGCGGTGGCTCGACTTCAAACTCAAGCTGATCGCGGTTCGGTGTGTCGGCTTGGGGGGAGGGAAGCCAAATAACAGGGAGGGCCCGCCAGGGGTATGCGCTCTTGCGGGTCGGGCGTAGCAGTTACCGCCGGGCGGCCGACCCGCCGCGCGTGCCGGCTCGGGCGGGGTTCCAGCCGGGCCGCCAGGCGCAAGTGCCGGCAGCCGCGGGAAAAACCGAGTACTTACTTCACCGCCGGCAGCCAGGCCGGCCGCCCGGCTTCGAACGTCGCGATTTCCGGTGTGTGCTGCTCGACGAGTCCAATCTCGTCCAACCCGTGCAGCAGACAGTCGCGCGCAAACGCGTCGATCTCGAACGGATACGCAAACCCTTCGCCTCTGACCTCCTGCTTCTCGAGGTCGACCGTCACCTTGACCGTGGGATCCTCCGACGCCAGGTCGACCAGGTGCCGCACCTGGCGCTCCGGCAGCGTCACGGCCAGTAAGCCTGTCTTGTAGCAGTTGGCCAGAAAGATGTCCGCGAAGCTAGGCGAGACGATCGCCTTGAAACCAAAATCGCGCAGCGCCCAGGGCGCGTGCTCGCGGGAGGAACCGCAACCGAAGTTCGCACCGGTCACCAGGACCGAAGCGCCCGTGTACTCCGCCTTGTCCAGCACGAAATCCCCGCCGGCTCGCCAGTCGAAGAACAGAAAAGGCCCGTAGCCCGTCCGCTCGATCCGCTTCAAGAACTGCTTGGGGATGATCTGGTCGGTGTCGACATCCGCGCGGTCGAGCGGCGCCATCCGTCCGGACACGCGGACCACCGGCTCCATCTACAGCAGCTCCCGCACGTCGACCACATAGCCGGTCACCGCGGCTGCCGCCGCCATCGGCGGGCTCATCAGGTGAGTCCTGCCGCCGGACCCCTGCCTCCCTTCGAAGTTCCGGTTCGAGGTCGAGGCGCACCGCTCGCCCGGCGCCAGGATGTCCGGGTTCATCCCAAGGCACATCGAGCATCCGGCATTTCGCCACTCAAACCCAGCAGCCTTGAAGATCAGGTCAAGGCCTTCATCCTCGGCCGCCCGCTTGACCGATGTCGATCCCGGCACGACCATCGCGCGAACCTTGGGGTGCACGTGCCGTCCCTCGACCACGCGCGCGGCCGCGCGCAGGTCCTCAATCCGTGCGTTGGTACAGGAGCCGATGAAAACCCGATCTATGGCGATGTCCGCCAGGGCCGTTCCCGCACGAAGGTCCATGTAGACAAGCGCCCGCTCGTCGGTGTCATTCCGCGGTTCAGGCACACGTCCCGTCACCGGCGCCACCTGGCCGGGGTTGGTCCCCCAGGTCACATGCGGCACCAGCTGCGAGGCGTCGATCGAGATCTCGCTGTCGAATGACGCGTCCTGGTCGGAAGCCAGCGTTCTCCAATAATTCAACGCCGCATCCCAGGCTTCGCCTTTCGGCGCGTTCGGCTTGCCTTCCAGGTATTTGAAAGTGGTGTCGTCTGGCGCCACCATTCCGGCCTTGGCTCCCCACTCGATCGACATGTTGCAGATCGTCATCCGTCCTTCCATGGACAGGCCGCGGATCGTTGGGCCTCGGTACTCGACCAGGTGTCCCTGACCTAGAGACGTACCGGTCCGGCCGATCAGGCCGAGCACGATGTCTTTCGCGGTCACGCCTAACGGCAGCTCGCCGGAGATCGTCACCGCGAGGTCGCCCAGGCGCTTCTGGGGCAGGCACTGCGTCGCGAGCACCAGCTCCACCTCCGACGTTCCAATCCCGAACGCGAGCGCCCCAAACGCCCCATGGGTCGAGGTGTGCGAGTCGCCGCAAACGATGAGCATCCCGGGCTGCGTCAGGCCGAGCTCGGGGCCGATCACGTGCACGATCCCCTGTCGCCGGCTGCCGATCTGATACAGCGGAATGCCTTCGCGCCGGCAGTTGTCGGCCAGGACCTCCATCTGCCGCCGCGAAAGGTCGTCGGCCGCCCTCACGCCCCCCTGTGTCGGTACGTTGTGGTCCATCGTCGCCAGCGACAGGTCCGGCCGCCTGACATGCCGGCCGGAGAGCCGCAGTCCCTCGAACGCCTGAGGCGAGGTCACCTCGTGGACGAGGTGCAGGTCCACGTAAAGGAGGTCGGGTTCACCCGGCGCAACACGCACGACATGGGCGTCCCACAGCTTCTGGGCGAGGGTCTTTGGCATCGGAACGCCAACTCTACGCAAAGGCAGCTGCCGAAATTTGTGCCTCGGACACAATCAGAAGCTCGGGCCGATCGTTAGTATGCAAAGTCCACATGGCCGCTACGCCTCGGTCGCTCGTACTCGTCCTTGGACTCCTGGGCCTTATTGGCTTCGGGCAAACGGGGGCACGCGCGAACTAACCGAAACCGCAAAGTAGATCGCAAAAGCCCCCGAACAAGAAGCGGGGGCTTCTTCATTTTTAAGGAGCAATGAGACCAAGTTGACCGGAGCAGACATGATCCTGGAGGCGCTGGAGCGCGAGGGAGTCGAATTCATTTTCGGCTATCCCGGCGGCGCCAACTTGCCGATCTATCAGCACTTGCCTGACCATCCCAAGCTCAAGCACATCCTGGTCCGCCACGAGCAGGGCGCCGCGCACATGGCTGATGGCTACGCTCGCGCTTGCGGCAAGCCGGGAGTGGTATTCGCCACGTCTGGTCCGGGCGCTTTGAACCTGGTGACCGGGCTTTGCACCGCCTACATGGATTCCGTGCCGATGATCGCCATCACCGGCCAGGTCAACAGCACCCAGGTTGGACGCGACGCCTTCCAGGAGTCGGACGTCATAGGCGCCACCAGCTCGGTGACCAAGCACAGCTACCTGGTCACGACCATCGACCAGCTCCCGAGAGTCATCCACGAGGCCTTCCACATCGCGACTACCGGCCGTCCCGGCCCCGTCCTGATCGATATCTGCAAGGACGTGCAGCAGGCGGACGCCGAGCGCATCACCCCTGAAAGGCTCGAGATTCCGGGCTACCAGCTCAACGGCCATGTCAATCTCGACCGCGCCCGCGAGGCGGCCCAGGCTCTGGCCAACGCGGAGCATCCAGTGATCCTCGCCGGCCACGGCGTGCTGCTCAGCCGCGCCGAGCCCGAGCTCCGCGAGTTCGCAGAGAAAGCGGGAGCGCCCGTCGGCACCACGCTGCTCGGCATCGGCGCCTTCCCGGTCAACCACCCGCTCTCGCTCCACATGACCGGATTCATGGGTACGGGCTGGAATCTGAAGGCGGTGCAAAACGCGGACGTGCTGATGATGGTCGGCATGCGGGTCGACGACCGTGTCACCGCGCGCCTCGCCGACTTTGCTCCGCAGGTCAAAACCTTCATCCATATCGACATCGATGGCTCCGAGATGGGCAAGAACGTGCGGCCGCACATCGAGCTGGTGGCCGACGCGCGCAACGCTCTGGAGGCTATGACTCCGCACATCGGCGAGCTGCACGCAGGCCGCGGCCGGTGGCTTTCACAGATCGATGCATGGCGCGAGGAGCACCCCCTCAAGTACACACACTCGAACGGGCACCTGCAGCCGCAGGACGTCCTGATCGACATGTACAGGCGCTGCCGCAGCGATGCGATCGTTGTCGCGGACGTCGGACAGAACCAGATCTGGGCGGCGCTGTGGTGGAACTACGACCGGCCCGGCCTGTTCATCAACTCGGGCGGCGCCGGCACCATGGGCTTTGCGCTCCCTGCCGCGATCGGCGCGAAGTTCGGACGGCCTGACAAGGCGGTGTGGTGTGTCGCCGGCGAGGGCGGTTTCGTCATGACGGCGCAAGAGCTGTCCGTCGCAGTGGAGCATCAGCTGGACGTCAAGATCGTCCTGCTGAACAACTTCTCACTCGGTATGGTCCGGCAGTTTCAGGACGACTTCTACGGCGGTGTCCGATCCGAATCCAACCTCACCCACATGCCCGACTTCGTCAAGCTTTCTGACGCGTACGGGATGCCGGCCATCCGCGTCGACAAGTTCGAGGAAATCGGTCCCGCGATGGACACCGCGCAAAGGACCAAGGGCCCGTTCCTCATCGACTTCCGCATCGACCCAGAGGCCAACGTCTATCCAATCGTCCCGCTGGGCAAGAGCCTTAACGACTTCTGGGAGGCACCAGACAAATGACCTTGTTGCATGACGCACCCCCCCACCCGCCGGCTGCGCCGGCGACCTCCCCGGCGAGCGGGGAGGTAACAACCCGAGTCCGCGTGCTGTCCGTGCTCGTCGAGGACGGGTCCAACACTTTGAGCAAGGTCTCCGGCCTCATCCGGCGCCGCGGCTTCCATGTTCGCTCCATCTCGGTCGGCCCCAGCCGCGAAACCGGCCGGTCACGGATGACTTTGACCATTGACGCGGGTCACGCTGAGACGGACCAGGTCCGCAAGCAGCTGGAGCGTCTGGTCGAGGTGATCGAGATCGAGGACGTGACAGGGCAGCTCGTGCACAGTCGCGAGCTCGTCGTCGCGAAAGTCAGGTCTTCTGAGGTCGCGGGCCTGGTCCAGCGGGGCGCGAAGGTGCTCGACACCGGTCCCGACGGCACCACGGTCGAGTTCTCAGGGGAAGGTAAGGATGTCGGCGACTTCATCGACGAGCTGATCCGGCATGGCGTTTTCGACGTGGCTCGCTCGGGACCCGTAGTCATGAGAAGAACCGCATGAAGATCCATTACGACCGCGACTGCCCGCCCGCGCTCGGAGAGCCCGTCGCGGTGATTGGCTACGGCAGCCAGGGCCGGGCGCACGCTCTCAACCTGCGCGACAGCGGCGAAGACGTACGTGTCGGTCTCTACCCGGGCAGCAAGTCGATCGAGCGGGTGGAGGCTGACGGCCTGCGCGCCGTGCCGGTGCCGGAGGCGGTGTCAGAAGCGACAGTGGTGATGGTCCTGACGCCCGACGCGGGCCAGGGCAAGCTTTTCCGCGAATCGATCGAGAAGCACCTCCAGCCCGGAACGATGCTGATGTTCGCTCACGGCTTCTCGATTCATTTCGCTCAGATCAAGCCGGACCAGAACATCGACGTGGCGATGATTGCCCCCAAAGGGCCCGGACACCTGGTGCGCAGCACGTACGTGCAGGGCATGGGCGTGCCCGCCCTGATCGCCGTCCACCAGGACGCCTCGGGCCACGCCCTGCAGCGCGCGCTCGCCTATGCGCGGGCACTCGGCGCCGGCCGGGCCGGAATTGTCGAGACGACATTCAAAGAAGAGACGGAGACCGACCTGTTCGGCGAGCGGGCAGTGCTCTGCGGTGGAATCAGCTCGCTCGTCAAGACCGGCTTCGAGACCCTGGTTGAAGCGGGCTACCAGCCCGAGATCGCGTACTTCGAAGTGCTGCACGAGATGAAGCTCATCGTTGACCTCATGTATCGCGGCGGCCTCGGGTTTATGCGCTACTCGGTCTCGGACACGGCGGAGTTCGGCGACTACGTTTCCGGGCCGCGCGTGATCGACGACCACGTCCGCAAGCAGATGCGGCAGGTCCTGACAGAGATCCAGGACGGCAGCTTTGCCGAAAAGTGGCTGGACGAGAACTCGAACGGCCGCGACGGATTTCTGAGCATGCGTCAAAAGGACGCCGAACATCCCATTGAGAAGGTTGGACGCGAGCTGCGCTCGATGATGACCTGGTTGGAGCCTGTAGAAAAATGAGCGACAAAAGGCCGGACAGAGTATTTATCTTCGACACGACGCTGCGGGACGGCGAGCAGTCGCCCGGGTTCCACCTGGACGCCAATTCCAAGCTCCGCATCGCGCGCCAGCTCGAAAAGCTCGGCGTCGATGTGATCGAGGCCGGATTCCCGATCTCGTCACCTGGCGATTTCGAAGCTTGCCGGCGCATCGCTCGAGAGATCCGGGGCGCGACGGTGACCGCGCTGGCGCGTGCGGTTCGCGAGGACATCGACGCGGTATGGGCAGCGATCAAAGAGGCGGAGACGCCGCAGATCCACATCGTGCTGTCGGTCTCCGACGTGCACATCGACCGCAAGCTGGGCTTGACGCGGGCCGAGGTGCTGAAGCGCGGGGCGGAGATGGTTTCGTACGCGCGGTCGCTGTGTGACCGCGTGCAGTACTCGCCGGAAGACGCCGGCCGCGCGGATCCGGATTACCTGGTCGAGACCGTCGAGACGATGATCGCCGCGGGGGCGAACGTGATCAACATCCCCGACACCACCGGCTACTGCCTGCCATGGGAGTTCGGGGAGATCGTGCGCCGCGCCATCGAGGAAGCGCGCGGCAGCGAGAACGCGCTGTTCTCAGTGCACTGCCACAACGACCTGGGCCTGGCCGTCGCGAACACCCTTGCGGCGCTGGCCGCCGGGGCGCGACGCGTGGAGTGCACCATCAACGGCATCGGCGAGCGGGCCGGCAACACCTCCCTGGAAGAGGTAGTGATGTTGCTGAACGTCCGCCAGGCGAAGCTGGGGCTCGAGTGCGGCGTCAACACCACAGAGATCACGCGCGCCTCGCGCCTTGTCGCCGAGCTCACCGGCACTCCGGTGCAGCCGAACAAGGCTGTCGTCGGCGCGAACGCGTTCGCACACGCATCGGGTATCCACCAGGACGGCGTCCTGAAGGATCGCTTGAACTACGAGATCATGAAACCCGAGGACGTCGGGCTGAGCGACTCCCGCATCGTGCTCACCGCGCGTTCCGGCCGCCACGCTTTTCACCACCGCTTGGGCCGGCTCGGTATCACGCTCGCGGACGACAAGGTGGATGCGGCGTGGCAGCGCTTTCTCCAGGTGGCCGACACCAAGAAAGAGGTTTCGGACGGGGACCTGCGCAAGATCGCGGCAGCGGTGTCAGAGCCGAACGGTCGCGAGACCAACGGCCACGAGACCAATGGCCACCCGCCGGTCACAGATCAATTGCTCGACCACAATCACGTCGCTGATACCCTCCGGCATCTCATCTTCGGGTGAGTTTTTGGGGGTGAAAGTCGCCTATCAGGGGGAACCTGGCGCGTACTCGGACGAAGCCATCTCAGCCTTATTCGAAGACGCTGAAGCCGTCGGCCTTGCAACCTTTCGGCTCACCTTCGAGGCGCTCACGATGGGCGCGGTCGACGTCGCTGTGCTCCCGGTGGAGAACAGCAGCGCCGGCGTTGTGCAGGAAGTGTCGGACATGCTGTGGGAACTGCCCGGTCTCCGGGTGGTACGTGAACATGTGCATCCCGTGCGTCACTGCCTGCTCGGCTGGCCGGGTCCGGTGGAGCGTGCCCTCTCGCACCCTCAGGCGCTCGCGCAGTGTGATGCCTACCTTCACTCTCGGCAGATCCGCTCGGTTGCGTATCACGACACGGCCGGAGCGGCGCGCGCTGTCGCCGAGCAGCGCCAACCAGGCACAGCCGCGATCGCGAGCAAGGCGGCTGCAGCCCGTTATGGCCTCTACGTGCTGGCGGAATCCATCCAGGACGATTCCGAAAATCGCACGAGGTTCGTAGTGATCGAACGCGGGCAGCCGACCAGGCCACGCGACGCCGGACCTGGCCACAAGTGCTCCCTCGCCTTCGTTACCGCCCACCGGCCGGGAGGCCTTTCCCAGGCCCTGGACTGCTTTGCCCGCCGCAATATCAACCTGACCCGGCTGGACAGCCGGCCGATGAAAGGTCGCCCTTTCGAATATCGCTTCTATCTCGACTTTGCCGTCAATGGCAATGCGGCCGCGGCGGAGGATGCGCTTAACGACCTCGAAGAGGCGAGCGCCGAGATCAGGTTGTTCGGCGCTTACCCGGCGGCCTAGCGAGCTCGGGTCGCCCCTCTGGGGGTGCCCCCGCGCACCAAGGGCGCGGGGACCCCGAAAGGTACGCGCCCACCGCCCCACATGGTGGGAGGCACAGGCCGCGGCGGGAAGCACTCTTACCGCGACCTGCGGCGCTAACTTAGCTCAAATGGTTCGTTAAGTCGAGCTTCACGGCCGTTCTGATGAGTTAACCGGGACGTTCTATCCATGGCTCGTTCTACGTGTCCTCTGTAACAATCATTTTTGGTGAGTGTTAGCAAGAGTTCAGAAATGCATTTGGTCTACAGTTGACCTCCGTGGCTAGCGCGAACACTAACTACGCGCCAAAAACGCCTCGACGACGACTCCCCGGCGTAACGCTCAGGCCTGGGGCTGTCAAGCAAGCCCGACAGGAAGCGGCCATGAGCCTCGCCCAGGTTGGCAAAGGACAGGTCACCGCACCGGCCATCTATCTGATTGAAACCGGGCGGACTCGCCCATCCCTACCCACGCTCGAGCACATCGCACATCGCACCGGCAAGCCGGTCGAGTTCTTCCTGGCCGATCCGGGGGGCACGACTGATGCAACCCAGGTGGCGCTCGCCGAGCTCGAAGCGATGGTCGCCGACGGTCGATACAGCGAGGCCATCGTGCTGGGCGGGTCATTGCTTGATCTCGGGAGCTCGGCCTATCGGCTGGGGAGGATCCGCTATTTCGTCGGGATGGCGCACCTGCAGCTGGCCCAGCCAGATCAGGCTGAAGGCCTGCTTGCCGCGGCCCGCGCCCATTTCGAGGCGACCAACGATGGCGTCATGCTGGCTGAGTGCCTCGGCGCGGAGGCGACTCTCGCCTACCAGACCCAACGACCCAATGCTCTTGCCTTGGCTGAGAAAGCCCTGGAGGTCTGCCGGAGCCTCAAACCCGTGCCGAGCCCCACCGAAGCTCGGCTGCTCGGCATAGTCGCGAGCGCGCACCTTACCAACATGGATTGGGATAAGGCAATCGATTTCCTGAAGGCTGCCATCGCGGCCGCCGGCTCGTATGTCGACCTGCGGGCTATGGCCAAGATGTACAGCGGACTCTCCTCGGCGTACCAGGAGCTGGGCCAGATCGACATCGCGGCGAGGTACGGGGGTCGCTCCGTCGCGCTACTCGAGGTCCTGCGAGATCGGATCTCGCTGGCCCGCTCAGAGAACAACCTGGGCCTGATATTCATGGCGCGAGGTGAGCTGTCAGCCGCGCGGGAGCATCTCGACCGGTCACTCGAGTTGAGTGAGGAGACCGACCTGGAGGTTGGCCGCAGCCACGTGCTGCTCAGCATGTGCGATCTGTGCCTGAAGGAAGGCAACGTGGAGCAAGCGCTCGAGTTCGCCCGAGAGGCCCTGGCGCTGGCCAGCCGCTTGCACGAGGTCCCGAACATTGCCGAGGCGCATATGTGGCTGGGCCGAATCGCGGACAAGCTCGGGGACCACGAAACCGCCGATCACGAGTTTGCCCAGGCGATCTACGGCCTCGAGCAGCTGGGTTCGCACGATAGGCTGTTCCGCTGCCACGGTCTCTATGCCGACGTCCTCGAGCGGCGCGGTGACGTCTCCCGGGCGTATGTGCACATGAAGAAGGCGCTCCAGGCGACCCGCCCCGGTCTGCTCGATAGCGAGCGCGACGAAGACGCGGAGCAAGCCACCACGGCTTAGGGTCAGCTTCCCCCGCCGGCTAAAGCCCGGGAGGTGCGTGCTAGTGTAGATTTCGCCGCCACGGCGGCTAGTCCAGACGCCAAGGGGAGGTTTTCCAGCTGGCGAAAGCGCTCCGCAACTCGAAGTCTTCCCTCACCGCGGAAAGGATCGTCGCCGACTACCGCCTGGCCTACAGCAGCCGCCGGGCGAGCGTGATTGGCCGCGCGGAGGTGCTGCGCGGCAACGCCACGTTTGGCATCTTCGGTGATGGCAAGGAGATCGCCCAGCTCGCGATGGCCAAGACGTTCCGACCGGGCGACTGGCGTGCCGGCTACTACCGCGACCAGACGTTCATGTGGGCCACTCGAATGTCGAATGTCCGCTCGTTCTTCGCCCAGCTGTACGGCAACGCGAACGTTGAGGCTGACGTTGCTTCCGGCGGCCGCCAGATGGGAAACCATTTCGCAACTCGCTTCCTCGATGACCAGGGGGCGTTCACCAGGTCGGTCGATACATTGAACTCGAGCGCAGACGTCTCCAATGTCGCCGGCTGGATGCCGCGATTGCTGGGCCTCGCGTATGCCTCGAAGCTGTATCGGGACAACCCGCAGCTGAAGTCCCTGCAGGACGGATTCTCCGTCAGCGGAAATGAGGTCGCGTTCGGAACCATCGGCGATGCGGCTACAAGCGAGGGCCTGTTCTGGGAGACGATCAACGCAGTCGGGGTTCTGCAGGTGCCGCTGGCGATGTCAGTCTGGGACGACGGATACGGCATCTCGGTCCCGATCACGGCTGCGACGACCAAAGCCTCGATTTCGGACGTGCTGCGCGGCTTCATACCGGACGATCGGCCTGGCATCGACATCTACGTGGTGCCCGGGTGGGACTACCCCGCGCTGGTCGAGGCCTACGCGAGGGGGGTCGAGAAGGTTCGGCTCGAGCACAAGCCGGCGCTCTTTCACATCACCGAGCTGACACAGCCGCAGGGGCACTCGACCAGCGGAAGCCACGAGCGCTACAAGACGAAGGAGCGGCTGCGTTTCGAGAACGAGTTCGACTGTGTCGCACGGATGCGGGACTGGATCATCGAGACCGGGATCGCGAGCGAGTCCCAGCTGGAGGGCTGGGAGGCGGCTGACAAGGAAGCGGTCGAGGCCGCGCGCGACCTGGCGTGGGACGCATTCCAGTCACCCATCCGCGCCGAGCGGGACCGTGCGGTTGCCATCCTCAAACGTGTCGACATGCCGGAGGTCGCGGAGATCACCAACATGTTGGATGAGGCCGGCAAGGTGACCCGTTCGCTCGTCATGTCGAGCGCCGCACGGGCGTTGCACCGGCTGCGCGGCATCGAATCGCCGGCGAGAACCGAGCTGGCAACCTTCGTCAAGTTGTACGGAAAGGAGAACACCGAGCGGTACAACTCACACCTATACAGCGGGTCGGATGAGTCGCCCTTGAAGGTCGCGGTAGTTCCCGCGGTCTACACCGACAAGTCACCGAGAGTCGATGGCAGGCAGGTGCTGCTGCGCAATTTCGACGCGAATTTCGCACGTGACGCGCGCCTTTTCGTGATGGGGGAGGACGTTGGGCGCCTGGGCGACGTCAACCTGGTCTTCGAGGGTTTGCAGGCGAAATATGGAGACTTGCGAATCACTGACACCGGCATTCGCGAGGCCACCATCCTCGGCCAGTCCATCGGCGCGGCGATGCGAGGGCTGCGGCCGATCTGCGACATCCAGTACCTCGACTACTTCCTTTATGCGTTGGAGACCGCCTCTGACGATCTCGCCACACTGCACTGGCGAACCGTTGGCGGCCAGAAGGCGCCGGTGGTCATTCGCACGAAGGGGCACCGGCTGGTCGGCATCTGGCATTCGGGCTCGCCGATGGCTGTGGTTCTGAACGCGCTGCAGGGTCTCTATGTCGCGGTGCCGCGCAACATGACGCAGGCGGCGGGCTTCTACAACACGCTGTTTCGAGGCGACAACCCAGGTCTCGTGATCGAGATGTTGAACGGGTACCGGCTGAAGGAGCGCGTGCCTGACAACATCGGCGAGTTCACGGTCCCGCTTGGCGTGCCAGAGGTGCTGCGGCAGGGAACTGACGCGACGATCGTCACTTACGGCGCGTGCTGCGCCTACGCCATCGATGCCGCCCAAACGCTCGAGGAGCTCGGTGTGTCGTGTGAGGTGATCGACGTCCAGACGCTGAATCCGTTCGACATCAACCACACGATCGTGCGCTCCATCGAGAAGACACATGCGCTGGTCTGTCTCGATGAGGACGTGCCAGGCGCGGCCTCGGCGTTCATGCTGCAGCAGATCCTCGAAGTGCAGCAGGGCTGGTGGCATCTGGACGCCGCCCCGCGCACGCTGGCCGCTTCGCCGAACCGCCCGGCGTACGGGCCGGACGGGGATTACTTCACCAAGCCGAACCGCGAAACCATCGTGACGACGGTGTACGAGCTCGTGCGCGAACGGCAGCCATGGAGGTTCCCCTCCCTGGACTCTTAGCGGTTAGGTGAGTTCTCCCGGCAGATACTCCATCACCGCTAGGGCCGGCGCCCGGCTTAGCAGCGAGACTCCCTCGAGCAGGTAGCCGATGAAAGCTGCGGCGCTAGCCGGCTCCAGCGGCGGGATCACCCGTTTGGGCGCCCTCGCCTCCCGCACCGGCGCGGTCTCGTCGAGACCCGCCAGGCTGCGCGCCTTGCGCACCGCCGCGTCCAGGCCGCCAAGCTCGTCGACCAGCTTCCGTTCCATGGCCTGGCGACCGGTCCACACACGACCCGCCGCGATCGGATGAACCTCTTCAGGCGTCATGTTTCGTGCCTTGCCGACCACCTCCAGGAACAGCCTGTAAATGCGGTCGATCTGGCCTTTCACGATCTGCCGTTCCTCATCTGTATACGGTTTCTCGTCGCTCTCGATCGTCGCGTGCTCACCGAAGGCGATCGTCTCGCGGTTGAACATGAGCTTCGACCACATACCGCCCGTCACGATCTTCCCGGAGAGGACGCCGATCGAACCGGTGAGCGAACTCGGACGGGCGACGATCCAGCGAGCAGGGGTCGAGACCCAATAACCGCCGGACCCCGCGACGGGGCCCATCGCGACGACAATCGGTTTGCGCTCCGCGATTACGTTCAGCGCCTGCCGCATCGCTTCGGATGCCGTCGCCGAACCTCCTCGGGAGTTGACGTAGACGACCACGGCGGCAGCGCGCTTGTCGCTCGCGACCTGGCGTGCCGCCTGGACCACGGTCAGGTCCCCGGCGCGATCCTCGCCAACCAGCGGCACCTGGACCGGCGGCTTGACCGGCAGCCTTCCCGAACGTCCGTCGATGATCGTGCCCTCGATCCGGAGCACTGCCACGTACTTGGGGGGTGGAGGGGTCGGTGCCGGTGACGGCAACTTGCTCCGCGCTTTCTCCCACGTTCCGATCGTGATGGAGGTCCCGCCACCCGGCCCGAGGCGTTCGGCCAGCTTTTCCTCAGGGATCACGGCATCCACGACATGCTTTTCGAGAGCGGCGTCGTCGCTGTAGGGTGAGCTATCGACAAGCTCCCGCGCGCCTTTCTCGTCTCGCAACCGGCCTTCCGCGATCGCGCCCAACAGCTCCTTCTGCTGAGACTCGAGCAGCCACGTGATCTGCTCGCGCAGCTCGTCCGACATATTCGACTTGGTGAGCATGTCCGCGGCCGACTTGTACGGGGAGATCTGCACGAAGTCCGCCTCGATGCCGAACCTCGCGAGGCCGTCGCGAAGAAACATGCCGGTGCTGGCAAAGCCGAGCGGCTGCACGGTCCCGACCGGCATCAGGAGAATCTCGTCGCAGGCGCACGCCAGGTAATAGGTCCCGGTCGTGTAGAAGGGCGCCCACGCCACCACGCGCCTGCCCGACTTGCGAAGCTTGACCACCAGCTCCCTCAGGTCTTGAAGCGTGGCCATCGGCATGCCGACCGGTCGGAGATGAAGGATCACGCCTCTGACACGAGGATCGTGCGAGATGGCTTCGAACCGCTCGCCCAGCTCCGTCACGCTGAGGCGCGGCCGCGATGTGAATCGCTGCCACAGGCGACGTGGCGGGTCCGGCAGGGGCGGCAGGTCGTTCTCCAGCACAAAGATGACGTAGTCAGGCGGCCTGCCTCGCGACCGGCGAACGCGCGACAACAGCCACCACAAGTAGCGGAACGGAAACAGGATCACCCGCCACTAGGTTAAGGGGTCGCTGAACTCAGACTACTTTCGATACCTCGAGGTGCTCGTCGAGCTGCTGGCTGAGCCGGGTCGCGCCGTACTCCTGGCCAACGTGCTGGTGATAAGGCACGCCGGTGAAAAGGTGATGGCTGCGCGTCGGTATGTCGGCGCCCTCGTCCCACTCCTTTCGCTGCAGCGACATGTAGCCGTGCTCACCGCTCTGCTTCATCTCGTGCAGCAGAACGGACATGCCGTGGCCGGCCGCGTGCTGAAGAGCGAGGGTGATGAAGATGAAGCCCACGCCAAGCTCGCCAAGATCCTCCCACGTGATCGGGCTCCTTTCGTTGTACCACTTGAACGACGAGGAGTAGTTGAAGGCAAACCTTGCCTTTGGAAACCGCTTGCGAATCTCCGTGCAAAATTTCTCTGTCGGCCCGCGCTCAGCGGTGGGGAACTCGCACCACAGGAGGTCGGGGATCCCGCTGTCGAGGTACCTCAGGCCGCGGTCAATGGCCAGCTCGATGCCTCGTTTCGACTCAGGTGCCTCGCTGGCAGAGACCCCATCGGTGCGCGCGATGATCACGAAGTCCGGGTGCCCCAGGTCGTCTGCGGCGCTGCGCATCATCTTGAGCTTGCCGACGAACTCGTCGGCCGAGATCAGCGCCTTCCCTGCGATGTGGCCGCAGCGCTTCGGCATCACCTGGTCCTCGAGGTGTGCCGCCGCGACCCCGGCTCGCACGTAGAGCTCGACCGTGCGCTGCACGTTGAAGAGGTTTCCATAACCTGCGTCCATGTCCACGACGACGGGCGGGATCTCGAGATGCACCGGCGGCGCTCCCTTTTCGGGGTCGCCCATGGCCATTGTCAGCTGGAACTTGCGGAGCGCGCTCACGGTGCGCCGCGCGCCGTCGGCGATCTCGACCGACGAGTAGAGATCCATGTCCGTGGTGCCAAGGTGGCCGATCGCGAATGAGTAGCCGCTGAAGTAAACGGCGTCGTAGCCGTGGTACATGACGAGCTCGGCGCCCATCGGGTCATACACGCCAGGACCAAAGACGTATGACCTCGTGGCCAGCAGGCGCCGCAGCCGCTTACTTGGGTCCTCGTTGCGCGACGCCGGGACTTTGAACCCCTGCGGCAGCAGGGGCGTGGAGACAAGGTCCATCAGGCCCTCCTTAGTGCGAGCTAGATTTCTAACGCTAAAAGCAGGAAGGTCTACTCGTTCTCGTGGTCGCAGTTGCAGGGCTCAGGGCACTCGCATTCGTGTGCCGAAGGCTCGGTGTGAAGCTCCCGCGACTGTTCGTGACTGTCCATGCGTCGAAACTATCAAAGACGCTGATATAAGTCCAATTAATAGATCTGATCAATGCCATCGAAAAAGCCGATGTACGCGGGAGGTCAGCCGCGCGTTTCTATTAGTTCGAGAAAGGCGGCCACAATGCCCTCGGGCTCCCCGGCGTCCCTCCGCCGGAAGACGACGATCGAGTTGTGCATGTGAGGTGCGTCCGTCATCGCCACCACGGACAGAGTTCCGCTCGCCGCCTCGCGTGCGACGGCGGTGCCGGGCAGGAGCGCGACTCCGAGACCGCGCTCCACCATCTTCTTGGCAGCCTCGATCGAATCGAGCTCCATCAAGCCGCGGAGCTTCACACCCGCAGATAGAAAGGCACCCTGCGTGATCTCGTAGTAGCTGGACGTGCGGTCGAACATGATGAGCTTCTCGGCCGCGATATCTGACATCGGCACGTCACGTCGTTTGGTGAAGGGGTGGTCGGGCGCGCAGACGAGGACCAGCTCCTCGGTGTGAAACGGCCGGAGCTCCAGGTCTGGGTGGCGGATGCTCCGGCCGAGGCCGAGCTGGACCTCGTCGCGCAGCACGAGCTCGACCACATCCTCGGAATGACCCGTACGCACGGACACCTCGACCCTCGGATGTCTGGCGACGAACCTCTCGAGCAGCTCCGGCAGGACGTAGGTGCTGACCGCCGGAGCCGCCGCGATCATCAGGTGGCCGGCCGACGCCGTCATCACTTGCTCGAGGGCATCTCGACCGTCGACAAGAGCGCGCAGCGCTCGTTCTGCAAACGGGATCCAGGCCCGACCGGCGTCAGTCAGCCGCATGCCGTGGGAAGTGCGCAGAAACAGCGGGGTCCCGAGCTCACGCTCGAGGCCGTGGAGGCGCGCGGTTAGGGTGGGCTGGGTGATGAAGAGCACTTCCGCTGCCCGGCTGACACTGCCACGCCGGGCAACCTCGAGGAAGCCCTCGACCTGCACCAGCTGGATTCCGCTTGGCTTTCCGTTACGTGATTCATCTATGGCCACGGCCGTAGCCACAAATTCTATCTATAGCGCCCTGACTTGAGGCACGCCCCCACCAGGCCTTTGGCCGACCTCCTCAGCTAGTGGGGAGGTATCAACTCGGGGGCCTTCTCAATAGCACCGCGGAGGCCCAGATCGCGATCGCCCACACCGGGGCCATCGTGATCACGAAAGGACGGATCGTGTCGCTGGCCGAGTGCGAGTCGCGATCGAACACCTGGAAGACCAGGACACTGCCGAACAGCAGCACAGCCAGCGCGAACGAGACGCCGCCGACGGTGGTCCACTTCATAGCCTCACCAACGTGTGATTTGAGAGCGGCGTTACGGAATTTTTCGGCGCCAGCCGCCCGGTTCTTGTTGACATGAATCCTATGTTCGGGTTTCACATACCCAATTACACTCACCGCGGCGTTCCCAATGACCGCCTCTTCGATCGCGTGGTCGAGCAAGCGAAGGCAGCCGAAAAGGCGGGCTTCGACCTCGTGACCGTCATGGACAACTTCTATCAGATACGTGGCATCGGTCCCGAGACGGACCCGATGCTGGAGGCGTACACGACCCTGGGTGCGCTCGCGGCGAACACGTCGCGGGTGAAGCTCGGAACACTGGTCACCGGCGTCACCTACCGCAACCCGGCGATTCTCGCCAAGCAGGTGACGACGCTCGACGTCATCTCCAAAGGTCGCGCCGTCCTCGGCATCGGTGCAGCCTGGAACGAGGACGAGCACAAGGGTTATGGCGTTGAGTTCCCGCCCATCG
Source organism: Candidatus Dormiibacterota bacterium (assembly GCA_035937155.1). Lineage (GTDB taxonomy): Bacteria > Chloroflexota > Dormibacteria > Dormibacterales > Dormibacteraceae > Palsa-870. The sequence goes on from DASYVJ010000002.1 coordinate 29,498, forward strand.
GCCAGCGCATGGACCGCCTCGACGAAGCACTGACAATCGCGAAGCTGATGTTCACGCAGGACCGGCCGTCATTTGAAGGCAAGTACTACAAGATCGATCGCGCGCTGAACGTCCCGCGGCCCATACAGCCCGGAGGCCCAAAGATCCTGATCGGCGGCACCGGCGAGCGACGGACGCTGCGGCTTCTCGCCCAGCACGGCGACATCGGTCACTGGTTCGGTAGCGACATACCGGAGCTGCAGCGAAAGAAGCAGATTTTCTACGAGCATTGCGAGGCGGTCAAACGAGATCCTGCTGAGGTGCAGCTGACCCTCGGCTTCCCACGGGTCCTCGTCGAAAACGAAAAGGACGGCAAAGCCATCCTTGACACCCTTACGCCGGAGCGGCGCGCCATGGCCAGGGTCGCGACCCTGCCCCAGGCTACTGAGCTGATCGGCAAATACCTGGACGAAGGATTCACCGGATTCACGTTGAACAACAACATCTACGGGACGAATGAGTCGATCGCACGCGCCGGAGAGCTGATCAAAGCCGTCCGAGGCAGCGCCGTTTCCGCTTAGTCCTTGTAGGTAAGCTCCCCCGCGCGCACCGGCACCGTCAAGTAGTTCTCGGGTGGGGCGAGTGGGCAGGCCCAGCGTGGACTGTAGGCGCATGAGGCGTTGTACGCGTAGTTGAAATCGATCATCACTTTGCTCGAGCCTGGCGTGACCTCGAGCACCAGCCCATCGGTGTCCTTCGCGGTATCGAAGAGGTACCGCCCGGCGCCGTAAGTCTCGTGGCGCGACGTGGCGTCGCGAAACGGTACGAACAGGCCGCCGGCGTACTGCGCCAGGTTCAATACCGTCAGCCGGCAGCCTTCGCCGTGCAGACTGAACACCAGGTGGCCGGCCCTTCGATAGCGTACCGCGCCATCCTCGCCGCCTGTGTCGATGAGCAGCTCAGATCCGTCACCTGGCTCGAGATGTGCCTCCACGCGATAAGCGGAGTCGTGCGGAAAGTAATGCAGGCCCGTGAACGATGCGCGCTCCTCCGGTTCGATCGGCGACTGCGGATGAGCTCGGAAAAGATCGTCGCGGCCCTGTCTGAACCGCGTCAGAGCATCGGGTCCTGTGGTCCGGTAAAGATCACCGACGCGGCGGCGCCAATCGACGAGGTCGAGGGCTACCTGTCCGTCACTGACCGTCAATCGCGCCCTGCTCAGCCGGCGTCAGCTTGTAGCTGGCCATCGGCGGAAGGTTCGCCAGCGCCTGGTGCACGTCGTCTTCGGTCGCGGCCGTAACAGAAAGCACGTAGCGATGGGTGCGGGGATCAACAACCGCCGGCGTATGGATCTCGATGGGTACAGTTGCCGCAACCCCGATGGGGGCGGCGGGCACGACCGCGACCGCGATGGCCACCTTCGGTGGGCGTGCAGCCGCATCGGCTCTCAACACCCGCCAGTGATAGACGCCGATCGCCGCGGCCACGATGATCACGGCAAGGTAGTGCCCGAAATCCAGGTTCCTGACGTCGCTGAGCCTTGGCTGCGCGCTGAAGACCTGCTGCAGCAAGGCGTTGAGCATGCCCACGCCGGCGGCGAGGATCACGAGGACGCTGACGAGCAGCGCGGCCCACACGTAAAGCCGGCGGCTGAGCGACTGGCGATCGGCTGCCCACGGCGATTGTCGCCAGTGAGCAAACCAGACCACCGCGCCCACGACCAGCAGGGTGATCCACAGGCTGACGGGGTCTCTCCAGTCGCCTGTCCTGACGCCGATGATCGGCGCCTCCAGCTGGTCGGCGAGCGTCCACAGCAGCCCGCCGGCGCCGACCCCCCAGGCGCCGAGCGAGACGAGGCACACAAGGTTTGTGTAAAGGCGGCGGATGCCCGCCTGGCGATCCGCCTCCTGGACGCCCGCATCCCTGGCGAGCCGGCGCCGCACGAGGAACCACGCCGTCCCGTACACGAGCGCCTGCGATGCCGGCGCGGCGAGCGCGCCGAGAATGTCGCCGGTGAAGCCGCTTGGATGATCCACCCCGATGACGCGAGCCAGGGCGTAGTACAGGATCTGGCTGGCGCCGACGAGAGCGATTGTGATGCCGACTGCGACGGCGATGAAGCCTTGCAGTGCACGCAGGGTGGAGTTGCGGTCGTCCGAGACGTGGTTTTGCCCGATCGTGCGCGCGTGGAAGCCCCACAGCAGAAGCCCGGCGAGGAACGCGGCGGCCGGGTCGCCCAGGTACCTGTAATCGCCCTGCGAGCTGCGAATGGCTTTGACCCACGCCAGCTCGATGAGGGCGCTGGCGCCATACAGCATCACCAGCAGGCCGACTAGCAGCGCGATGTACATGTACCAGCGCCGCAGCGTGGCGGATGCGGCGGACTCACCGACTGCTGCACGGTCGTGAGCAGCGATCCGGAAGTGGAAGGCCCAGATAGCCAGGAGGACGATGGCGACCCACGCGGCCTGATCGGTGGCGAGCCAGTCGCGGTTCGCGGGGCAGTTGTAGGTGTTCGGCAAGCATGTGTCGATGAGCGGCCGCAGGAGGTCGCCCATGGTCATGGCCAGCGCGACCATCGCGCCGACGGAAGCTACGAGGCAGGCGACGTAGAGGTATAGGTGCCTTATCGCAGAGACCCGCTCGACCGGATCGCGCATCGCCAAGCGGCGCGCGAACCAGAAGTGCACGCCCCACACCGGCAGCGCGACCAGCGTCATCGCGGTGAAGCCGGCGAGCTGATTACGGATGTCCTGTGCGTTGGGGTTGTTGAAGGCGAATTGGAGGAGCGTGATGCCGAGCATGGAGAGCCCAACAGCGAGGAGAACCAGGCCTGCCGTGCTCACCAGGTACAGGTAGAGACGGCGGAGAATCATGGCCGAAACCGTACTACCATGCGCGGGTGATCTCTCAAGAACTGCTCGAAATCCTGGCGTGCCCGAAATGCCACACCAAAGTGGAATTCAAGGAGCCTGATCAGCTCCGCTGTCCGAACTGCAAGGTGCTCTATCCGATCGTCGACGGCATTCCAGTGATGCTGATCGAAGAAGCCAAGCCTGAGCAAAAACAAGACTGACGTCCCCCCACCCGGCTGTGCCCTGCGGGCAGAGCCGACCTCCCCCTAGCGGAGGAGGTTAAGCGGCGCAGGCGTACCGGCCGGTGTCCTTCGGCGACGGGTTGGTTTCTGCGTCCTTGATGTCGCCGGCGATCTCGGCGTCGGTCAGCGCGTAGGCCTGTGCGGGGTCGCCTGCTGACGTGGCAAACACCAGGCCCAGCACGCGTCCTTCCAGGTCGACCAGCGGGCCACCCGAGTTGCCCGGACGAACGATCGCCTGGATGACGTAGATCTCGCGGGTGATGAGCTTAGAGTTGTAGATGTCGTAGCCCTGGGCGGGCACACGTCCATCGACCACGGCTGGGGATACCTTCTCCGGCCCTCCTCCGGGATAGCCGATCACGGCTCCATTGGTGCCGCGGTCAGCAGGACCGAAGATCAGCGGCGCCGCCTTGAATTCAGGCACGTAAAGCACCGCAACGTCTCGCTCGGTGTCGAAGAAGACCACAGTCGCCTGCATCTCAGTTCCGCTTGGCGTGAGGATCGTGTGGGCGCTGGTGCCGGACACGACGTGGGCGTTGGTGACGATGTAGCCGGTGGCGACCGGAAAGCCGCTTCCGGTCACCTGGCCTCCACAACCCAGGCTCGCTACCTTGACGACGGCCTGGGCCGCGTGCGTGACTCCCGGTTTGTCGACTGAGGCCGGGATCGGCAGGGGCGCTGGGAGCGCGGGTTCCAGGCCTGCGAAGACGGACGGGAAATAGACACCGGAGAGGATTCCTTCGACGCTGGCGAGGAAAGCCGGCGGTCGGGGCGCCAGGTTGTCGAGCGAGTGCAAGACGACCGACCTCTGGATCTGCTGCGCGATCTCGGCACTGGGTCCGCGCGAGAAGCTCAGCCCGAGGAACCAGCACATCATCAGCACCGCAACGACCGACAGGGCCGCACCGCCGATCGAGTCGGTCGCTGTGTGGACGCCGGCGCGGAGGATGCGGCGCCGGATCGGCTCGCCGGCGGCAAAGCCGATGCTGGAACCGAGGCTGCCGCCGATGACGAGCACGAGCGCTGCGCCCAGCGGACGGGCCGCCGGGTTGTGAATCTCGAGGTAGTTGAGCACAGGCGTCGCCGCGGTCGCGCCCAACAGCACGCCAATCACAAGGCCCGCGTACTGAGCTGCTGACAGCCAGAATCCGCGCCTGTAGCCGTTCGCGAGCCCGATCAGAGTCGCGGCCAGGATCACTATGTCGAGGAGGTCCAACACTCTCAGCCTACTAACAAGCTAGGCACGTCCACGTTCATCGGCCTCGTGGTTTGCCGATAATTGCAGGCGTGGTGTTTCTAGCTGGCGAGTGGGTGCCGGCCTGGTTTGCGATGAGCGTCACCTTCCTGGTCGCCTTCCTTGGTGTGATCGGGCTTGGTTGGTGGGTTCTGCGAGGCGACAGGCTGAACCGCGCCGCGGAAGAGGCTGCCGACCAAACAGTCCCAGAGTCCCCCAACGAGGCTCACCACTAAGGGGTAAATACCTCCCCCGCAGGGGGAGGTCGGCGCAAAAGCGCCGGGTGGGGGGATGCGGCCCAGGTACCCTACTCGCAGAGAGCCCCGACCCAGCCCAGGACTAGACCTTGACCGGCTCCGGTTCAGGTTCAGGTTCAGGTTCAGGTTCAGGCTTGACTTCTCCCGATTCATGCAGGTCGCGCAGCGGCATGTAGCTGTGCACCGGCGGCACTCGCTCGAAGTTGTACGGCGGCGGCGGCGATGTCGTCGCCCATTCGAGCGTGTTGCCTCCCCAGGGGTCGTCGCCCGCGATCTCCCCGCCGTGCCAGCTCCGCACCACGTTGATCAGGAACAGCAGCACCGAGAAGGCGATGAGGAATGACGAGATGGTGATGATCATGTTGGTCGTGCCCCACGCCGGGTTGGCGTAGGTCGCGATGCGCCGGGGCATGCCCTCGAGCCCGAGGGTGTGCATGATCAGGAAGGTTCCGTTGAACCCGATGAACAGCGTCCAGAAGTTCCACTCGCCGAGGGTGCGGCTGAGCATGCGCCCGGTGATTTTCGGGAACCAGTAGTAAAGGCCGGCGAAGATCGTGAACACGCTACCGCCGAACAGCACGTAGTGAAGGTGGGCGACCACGTAGTAGGACTGGTGCAGCTGCGTGTCCACGGGGACTGACGCGAGGTACACGCCGGTGATGCCGCCGATCAGGAACGTGGCGAGGAATCCCCAAGCGAACTTCATCGGCACCGTGAATTCGACTGAGCCCCACCATGTCGTCGCGATCCAGTTGAAGAACTTGATGCCGGTCGGCACCGCGATCAGCATCGTCATTAACATGAAAAAGCCCTCTACATAGGTGTTCATGCCGACGGTGAACATGTGGTGCGCCCACACCGTCATCGACAGGAACACGATGCCGAAGAGCGCCGCGACCATCGTCATGTAGCCGAAGATCGGCTTGCGGGCGAAGACCGGGATGATCTCCGAGATCATGCCGAAGCCGGGCAAGATCATGATGTAGACCTCGGGGTGACCGAAGAACCAGAACAGGTGCTGGTACAGGACCGGGCGGCCCTGGGTCGTGAAGAACTGGGTGCCCAGCTGGCGGTCGAACTCGACGAGGATCATCGCCGCCGCCAGCGGCGCGCCCACAACGAGCAGCAGGATCGAGGTGGAGATCTGCGCCCACACGAACAGAGGCAGTCGGGTCAGCTTCATGCCTGGCGCTCGGAGGGCGACGATTGTGGTGAGGAAGTTGGTCGAGGCCATGATCCCGCTGATCGCCCAGACGATGAGGCTCATCGCCCAGAAGTCGACCCCGAGGCTTTTCGCCTGGTATGCCTTCTCGGTCAGGGGCGCATAGCCGGTCCAGCCCGCGTCGAGTGCGCCGCCGCTGAAGAACCCGCTGTAGTACAGGATGATCGAGACCGGCACGAGCCAGAAGCCGAGCAGGTTCACGCGGGGGAAGGCCATGTCGCGGGCGCCGATCATGATCGGGACCATGTAGTTGGCGATCCCGGTGAGGAAGATGGTGACGAAGAAGAAGATCATCGTCACGCCGTGCGCCGAGATCATCTGGTTGTAGGTCTCGTGGTCGACGATGGACAGGTTGGGCTGTGACAGCTGCAGCCGGATGATCAGCGCGAAGATGCCGCCGATCACGAAGCTCAGGATGCCTGTGACCATGTACATGATCCCGATCAGCTTGTGATCGGTCGTCGTCAGCCACAGGCTGATCGGCTTGAAGAATGTGTCGTCGTATGCCTTCGGGCGGGGCAGGACTGTCGTGGCTGCCATCTGATACCTATCCTAACTCGGGGTTGGTCATGGGCTGGGTGACGGGGAGTGAGACGGAGACGGCGCGGGCGAGGCGTGCTGAGCCTTCAGCTGGGTTAGCACCCACTGGTCGTAGTCGGCCTGGTCCATCGCCTGCACGATGATCTGCATCGTGCTGTGCCCGGCCCCGCACAGCTCGGCGCACTCTCCGCGCCAGGTGCCGGTTTGGGTGATCTTCAGCCACGAGAAGTTGTCGTAACCGGGTACGGCGTCCGTCTTCCCGGAGATGGCCGGCACCCACCATGAGTGGATGACGTCCGTGCCCTGGAACTGCAGCTTCACCAGCGTGTTGACGGGGACCACGAAGGGCACCACGTCGCTCACGAGGCTGCCTTCCTGGTGCACCACAACGCCGTTTTCATAGCTGTAGTTCCAACCGAACTGATGGCCGCTGACGATGACCTTCATCTGCTGGTTGTTGATCGGCTGGAAATCCTTCTGGAGCTCGACAAAGCTGTAGACAGCGATCGCGAGCACCACAGCGAGCGGGGCCAGCGTCCACGCGATCTCGAGGCCGGTGTGGCCGTGAATCTGCGGCGGGACGTAACCCACCGGCTGTCGCGACCGCCGGTAGCGGAGGACGACCCACAGCAGCGCCACTTCGACGCCGATGAAGATGATGATCGCCGGGATCGAGATCCCGATGTAGAGGTCGTAGATGCCCTGCCCGTTGGGCGAGACCGGCGCCGGGAAGATTGGGGAGATGCCCCCCAGGCCTCCGCAGGAGCTGAGCAGGAATGCGGCGGCCACAAGACCTAGCGCTGTCATGGGCGCGCGAGCGCGTGCTGCCACGGCGGTCAGTATATCGATGCCGGGAAAGGGGGCCCCAGAGCCCGAGTCGTGGCCTGAGATAGAATCCGGAATCGACTGTGGCGGTAGCTAACAAGCCTCGATACGTTGACGTGTCGAACCCTGCCCTGACCGTCGATTGCCCACGGTGCGGCTTGAAGACGGCCCGCTTTCTCGACCACTGCCGCAACTGTGGCTACAAGCTGTGGCCTTCGAGCCACATGGCGTCGGCCGCGTTCAAGGCGTGGCAGGCGGTCGACCCTGCGCGGAGGTCGGAGGTGTCTCGATTCGATATGGAGTACCCGGACCATGTCGAGGTCGTCGTCGACTACGAAGCTCGGGCGCACCAGCTGGGCATCCACCTCTCCCCGTCCAGCAACTGGCCGTTCGTCATCTGCTTCGGCGGCCTGTTCCTGGCGCTCGCCGCGATCCCGTTCCCGGCGACCGTCCGCATCGTGCTCGCCGTGATCGGCGCGGTGATCTTCCTCTGGGGGATCGTTGGTTGGGTCGTGATCGAGGACACGAAGATGTACCCGAGCGACAGCTCAGAACCTAAGGGCGAGGTGCATCACTGATGGCCGTCGCCGTAATGCGCCCCGAAACGCAGCCGCAGTACCCGGCAATCAAGCCCGGAATGATGGGCATGTACATCTTCCTGGCGTCCGAGGTCATGTTCTTCGGCAGCCTGTTCGCGGTGTACTTCTACCTTTACGGGTCACACCTGGTCTGGCCCCCGCCACCGCCGAGCAACTCCTCCGAGTTCTATGTTGCGGTGTGGCCGATCCCTGTCATCAACACGATCCTCCTGTTCTCCAGCGCCTTCACGTGCCACTTCGGGCTGGAAGGCATCAGGCATGGCAATCGGCGCAGATTCTTCACGCTGTGGACCGCGACCATCCTCCTGGGCCTCGCCTTCGAGTTTGGCCAGCTGTATGAGTTCATCAATGCGTTTGGGCGTGGACTGAACCTGACCGCGAACACATTCGCGAGCGCCTTTTTCATCATGACCGGCTTCCACGGAGCCCACGTGCTCGGCGGCCTGATCCTCCTGGCCTTGATCCTTTATCGGGCGTCCAAGGGCCAGTTCTCATCCCAGCATCACGTGGGAGTCGCCGCCGTCACGCTGTACTGGCACTTCGTGGACGTCGTCTGGTTCTTCCTGTTCGCCATCCTTTATGTCGGAGTCGCTCTGTTCCGATGAAAGCTTTGGCGATGGCCGTCGCAGCGGTAGCTCTTCTCGCCGGATGTGGCGGCAGCACCACGGCTCAGCCGGCCGGGTCGATCAAGGTGACCATGTCCGAATTCAAGTTCGACCCCGCGACGATCAGCGCCCCGAGCGGCAAAGTCGTGTTCTACCTCGTGAATGCGGGCACGACCTCACACGACCTGATCATTCGCGACAGCTCGAACAACCGGGTCAGCGGCAGCGAGCTCGTCTCGGCGGGTGACGCCGTCGTCTTCAACGTGGATACCATCCCGGCCGGTACCTACACGATCTTCTGCGACCAGTCCGGGCACGAAGCTTCCGGCATGAAAGGGACCCTGACGATCTCCTAGTGTGTCGGGCTCGGCGACGGGCTGGGTGACGGTGACGGACTGGGTGGCGGGCTCGGTGACGGGCTAGGTCCGGGAGCGACGCTCAGCAGCTCGACCTGGAAGATCAGCGTTGCGTTGGGCGGGATGATCACGGTCCCCGTGGTTTGATCGGTCTGGCCCGCGGCGCCGTAGGCGAGCGCCGCCGGGATGATCAGCTTGCGTTTGCCGCCAACCTTCATGCCGGGGATCCCTTCGTCCCAACCGGCGATAACCTGGCCGCGGCCGATCTGCAACGTGAACGGGTTCCGGCCCGGCTGTCGGCTGGTGTCAAAGATCTTTCCGCTCGAAAACCAGCCCGTGTACTGCACCGTGACATTCATGCCACTCTGCGCCACGGCGCCGGACCCGACCGTGAGGTCGATGTACTTGAGGCCATCCGGGAACGTGATCACCGGCAGACCTGCGCCGGCGTTGAAATCGTCGGTTCCAGGCGACGGGCTGGGGGTGGCGGTGGGGCCGGGGCTTTCGTTGGCGACCGGGCCCGCACTGATGTAGGGATCGGAGTACCCACACGCCGCCACCAGCAGGGCGGTGAGCGGAATGACGGCTAGGAGCAGCCTCCTCACGAGGCCGTGATGTCGATCGAGGTCATCTTGTCGCCGACCTGGATCTTGTCCAGGACCTCCATCCCCGAGGTGATCTGGCCGAAGTGGTTGTACACGCCGCTCGTCTCGAGAAATGGGGCGTCTCCGATCGTGATGAAGAACTGCGAGCCGCTCACCCCCGCGGCGCTTGACGCCATGCCGGCGGTGCCGCGTGGCCACTTCGACGGGTTGCTCTCGTCCGGCAGCTTGTAGGCAGGACCGCCAGTCCCGTTGCCAAGCGGGTCACCGCCCTGAACGACGAAGCCAGGCACGACGCGATGGAACGTCAAGCCGTCATAGAAGTGGTTTTGGGAGAGGTACACGAAGTTGTTGACGGTCTGCGTGGCGACCTTGGGATCGACGAAGGAGATGACGAAATCGCCGCGCGTAGTGTGCACGGTCGCGGAGTACTTCTTGTTTGGATCGATCACGGTTGGCGGGGGCGTGTTGCGCTGTTCCATGCAGGTAACGATCTCAGTATCGCAGCCTGGGGCGAGCGAGGTCGCGGGCGTGCCCCCACCGGAATCGCAGGCGGCGACCGCGAGCAGGAGTAGTGCGATAGCGGGTCCCCGGTTCACCGCCGAGACATTACGAGAGATCACCAATCCCGTGCCTTAAGTCGCGGAGGGGATCCCCCACCCGGCGCTGCGCGCCGACCTCCCCGGCAAGCGGGGAGGTGACTCACCGAGCTGGTTCCCGCGCTCCGAACGCGACCAGAGCGGCGAGCACCAGGGCCAGTCCGGCGACGACGATGAGCGCGGTGGGTACTCCTGCCGTTGCGGCAACGCCGCCCCCGACCAGGGGCCCGATGGCAAACCCAAGCGCCACGGAGCTTGCGTTGGCGCCGAAGATGGTGCTCTGGGCCTCGGGCGGGGTTTCCAGCCCGATCATGCTCGCGGTCGCGGGTATGACAACACCGGTGAACAGGCCGTTCAAAGCCACCCCGGCGACGACCACCGCCGCCCACGGGGCGACCCCGATCAGTGCGATCGCGACCGCGGCGAGCACCGCCGCCAGCGCCGTTGTCCGCACGTAGCCGAGGCGCCGCGTCACCTGGGTGTAGAAGACGGCTGCCGCGCTGCTCGCCACGCCGGCGAGGCCAAAGGCGACGCCGGTGATGGCGGCGACCCCACTGGCGACCATCTCAAGCAGGCGCAGCACGACGAGCTGTTGGGTCGCCGAGTTGACAACGCTGATGAGCCCTTGCGCCCCGATGAGCACGCTCAACGCGCGGCGCGCCCCCGGCCGCTGGTCGATCAGTGCCAGCGTGCCCAGTCGTGGTCCCTCGAGCCGGCGCCGCGGGCTTTCGCGCACGATAAAGAAGACCGGAAGAGTCGATAAGAGCAGGAGAACTCCGCCGCCCAAGAAAACAAGTCGCAGGCCAAATGCCGCGCCGGCCAGACCGCCAATTACAGGGCCGATCGCGCTGCCCAGCGCGACTGCCGATGTGACGACGCCAAGCGCCCACCCGACGCGGCTGCGTGGCGTTTCGGCGGCTACGAGCGCCGTCGCCGCGGCCACCGTGCCGCTGGTTGCTCCCTGGAGGAGTCGCAGGATCAGCAGTTCGGTCGGCGAGCGGGCGAAAAAGATCAGACCGACGGTGAGCGCGCCGCCCACCATCGACCGGAGCAGCATGGGCTTGCGCCCGTAACGGTCTCCCAGCACGCCCCAGATAGGACTCGCGACTGCCATCGACAGCCCGGACACGCTGGCGATCGCTGCCGTCCACAGGTCGAGATCCCGACCCTGGTGAACCCCGAGGTCATGCGAGATGAAGATCGACAGGAAGGGAAAAGCGAAGCTGAAGCCGAAGATCGCCATGAACTCGGCAAACCAGAGCGCGGCCAGGTTGCGGCGCCAGTTGACTCCTCCCGGGTTGATAGGCGGTGTGGTCGCCCGCGGATCAGTCCCCAGGGCTAGCTCTCAACAGCTCTACGATGCGGTCGGGCGTGATCGGCAACCGATCGACCACGGCATTCGGGTTGCGCTTGCGAAGAGCATCTTCGACGGCGTTGGCGATCGCTGCCGGGACCGGAATCGTCCCGCTCTCGCCGCCGCCCTTGAACCCCTCGGGGTTCGCATCCGTCGGCGTTTCCAGGCGCACCAGCTCCGGCTCACTGCCGACCTCGCCGATGCTGACGATCGTGTAGTCCAGAAAGCTCGCGGTGCGGTATGTGCCATCAGTGTCGTAGATGGCCGCTTCATACATGGCGTAGCCAAGCCCGTGCGCATAACCGCCGTGCAGCTGTCCCTCGAGGGTCACAGGGTTGATCGTCTTGCCTGTGTCATGCGCGATCACGTATCTCAGGACTTCGATCTGGCCCGTCTGGGGGTCAACCGCGACGACCGCCGCGTGGCAACCGCTGGAGAAGGCCAACGAGCGCGTTGGATCGAAGCTTTCGGAAACTTCGAGGCCTTCAGGCGGCACCACATCGGTAGCCGGCACGCTTCGTACAGGAGTACCGCGCACGACGATCGTGCCTTCCTCCAGGACAAGGTCTTGCACGTCAGCCTCGAGCACGTCTGCCGCCCGCTCGAGGAGGACCTTCCGCATCGCGGTTGCAGCTTGCGCCGCCGCATTGCCGAGGTGCACCGCGCTGCGGCTTCCGATGGTGCTGATGGCCGAGGGCACGTGCCGGGTGTCACCCGCCGTGACCCGAATTTTCTCGAATGGCCAGCCAAGTCTTTCCGCGGTGACCAGCGCAACCATGGTCTCGTGGCCCTGTCCTTGCGGAGTGGAGCCCACGTAGATATGGACAGTGCCGTCCCTGGCGACCTGGAGCTTGGCCGGTTCGCCACGCCCGAACCCCGTCGACTCGACGCAGCATGCCAATCCCAGTCCGACCAGCCGGCCATCTGCGTGGCCGTCACGAGCGGGATCGGGCCCCAACTTTTCGAGGACCGCCTCGAGCAGGCGCGGGTAGTCGCCGCTGTCGTACACGTAACCGCGGCGGCCGGCTGGATATCCCGTGGTGTAGGGGATCTGGTCTGGCTGGATGAGGTTGCGGCGCCGCAGCTCCGCCGGCTCGAGCTTGAGCTCACGCGCCAGCCTGTCCATGACTCGCTCGATGGCGTAATTGCCCAGGGGCCGGCCACCCCCGCGGATGAATCCGCTGGGCACTGCGTTCGTGTAGACGAGCTGATGCTCGATGTCCATCGCCGGCAGCACGTAGGCCGAGATCATGTGCGCGACGATGATGCTGGGCTGGCCCGTGCCAGAGCCCGCGTATGCACCGATATCGTGAATCAGGCGTCCGCGCAATCCACGGAGCTTGCCGCTGCTGTCCGCCGCCAACTCCAGCTCGATCACCGACCCGTGTCCCTGGGCGGTCGTGGCGCTGTCCTCGCTCCTCGACGCAACCCAGCGGGCCGGCCGCCGCAGGCGCCACGCGGCGATCGCGGTGAGCACCTCCTCTGGGAACACGCTGGCCTTCGCGCCGAATCCGCCACCGACATCTTCGGCGAGCACCCTGACCTTGCTTTCGTCGATGCCGAGGGCGGAGGCCACGGCTGCCCTGACCCCGAAAATGCTTTGGGTCGACGTCCACATCTTGATGCCGCCCGTCTCGGGGTCGGGCATGGCAGTGACCGCGCGCGGCTCCATCGCGGCGCCGGCGACTCGAGCGGTCGTGAGGCGGATCTTTGCGGTGACGCTGTCGGCCGCGAACGCCGCGTTGATGTCGCCATACGCTATCGAAGCCGATTGCGCGATGTTGGATTTCATGTCGCCGTGGACGGGCGCGGCGCCGCCGGCGACCGCGGTCATGACACCTCCGACGGCAGGCAGCGGGTCAAATTCAGGCAAAACCTGTTCGACGGCGTCCTGTGCCTGGTAGGCGGTCTCGGCGACCACCATCGCGTAAGCCTCGCCAGCGTAGTTGACCTCGTCGCGATTGAGGATCGGCCGTCCACGCTGCTCGATGCCCGAGGGACCAGGCTCGCTCAGGCCCGCCACGACCTCGGGCAGATCGTCGGCGGTCCAGACTGCGATGACTCCCGGCATCGCAAGAGCAGCCGACCTGTCGACGGCCCTGATGCGCGCGTGAGGCAGGCTCGACCTGCAAAACGCAACCTGAGCCAGACCTTCGAGCTTGATGTCTCCGGCGAACTGACCCCGCCCCGTGATGAGTCGCTCGTCCTCGAGCCGGCGCGTACGCCGGCCGATGTAGGGAGGCACGGCAACTACAATAATTCGTCACTCGGAAGCCATTCCGAAAGCCCGAGATGATGCGGGCGGCTAGCTCAGTTGGTAGAGCGCCAGCTTGACATGCTGGAGGTCGGGGGTTCGAAACCCTCGCCGCCCACCATTGCAATGACTCGGTCGCGTTTCGGGCACAATCCTTGGGCCTCGGCCCGGTCGTCTAGTGGACTAGGACGCCACCCTTTCAAGGTGGATATCAGGGGTTCGAATCCCCTCCGGGCTACCAGGCCGAAGTCGCAAAAGCGGGCGTAGCACAATGGTAGTGCGGCAGCCTTCCAAGCTGTTTACGTGGGTTCGATTCCCATCGCCCGCTCCATCCGCAACCGCGCACGTGTAGGAGGTAAGGACATTGGTCGTCAAGGGTGACTTCGAGATCACGGATTGGAATGAGAAGCCGGCCGGGGCGCCGGCAGGTCCCAAGGTGACCAGGGCGACGGTGACGCAGAAGTTCACCGGAGACATCAAGGGCACCGGCACAAGTGAGTACATGATGGTCTACCGTCCGGACAAGACCGCGCACTACTCAGGCGTGCAGATCATCAAGGGCAGCATCGGCGCGAAGAAAGGTTCGTTTGCGCTGCTGCTCCGGGGCGAGTACGACGGGAAGCGCGCAGTCACCACGTGGGAAGTGGTCCGAGGGGCAGGCAAGGGCCAGTTCATCGGGCTGACAGGAAAGGGCAAGTCTTCCGCACCGATGGGAAGCAAGGGCACGTACACGCTGACCTGCGAGATCAACTGATACCTCCTAGCTAGGTGGCAGCGCACATCTCCGGCGTCGCCATCGTCTGTCTGCTGCTCTTCCTGGAAGAGGCCGGTGTGCCCCTCCCCGTGGCGCCTGGCGAAGCGGCGCTGGTGGGGGCCGGCTTGCTCGTGGCCAGCGGGGCCGTCCCAATCTGGTTGATGCCCCCGCTCGCTTATCTCGCTGTGATCGGCGGCGCCCTGACGGGCTACGCCTGGGCGCGCCGGATCGGACCCCGACGGGTTCACTCCCTCGCCGTCCGGCTGCATGCCGGGCGGCCGTATGACCGAGCCGCCGCCAGGCTGCGCGCCGCCACGCCACTTCAGATTGCGGCGTCTCGACTGCTGCCGGGCCTCCGCGTCTACACATCACTGGTCGCTGGAGCCGTGGGACTGAACCTGCGCCGATTCCTGATCGGGATGCTGCCCGCGAGCGCGCTTTGGGTCGTGGCCTTCATGGGTCTCGGTTTTTTCGTAGGGGCGCCGATTGAGCGGCTGCTCGGCCGCGTCGAGGCCTACGGGCTGCGGGTGGGTGTGGTCGTGGTGGTCATCGTGATCTGGATCGCGGCGGCGCGCCGGCTGCCGGTGGCGAAGGCGGAGATAGCCTCTAAGTCGCGTCCGGGCCGTTGGCGGGTGGTGGTCGCCTTCATCCTGGATTTGGCTACGGTCGGCGCGGTGGCCGGCGGCCTCAGCATCTTCACCGGCCTGGCCCCAGGCGACCCTGACGAAGAGGCCATAGCGGCGGCGGTATTCGTGCTCCTCGGTGTCCTCTACCTGCTGGTGGCGCGTCAGACTGTCGGCCACACTCTCGGCGAGGCGTTGCTAGAGGTCCAGTACCACTCGCGCCGCCGGGTCAGATCACGCGCCGCGAGGTAGGCGGTTACTCCGGCTTGGCGCGGTAGTGCAGCACCGGGGTATCGCCCGCGCGGCGTCGCTCCAACGTGTAGCGGTCAGCAGCCGCCAGGCCTGCCCCGTCGTCGAGCATGATCGTCTCCTCGGGGGCCATGTGGGTCACGAGCCAGTCGACGGTGTCCGGGGGAGCTCCGGCCGGAACGTAGATGAAGCGACTGTCGAGGCGCCCTTTGCGGGCAGCGGCTTCTGCCTGGGCGAAGACTTCCTGCGCCGTCGTGTCATCGCGGTACGGGTCCACGATCTCGAACATTTGCGGAGGCGTCTGCCGAACCTCGTCCGGATGGGCGATGTAGACGAAGGCGACCGGCCGCCCAGACGTGTCGGCCGCCGTGAGTTCGGCGAGCTGCTCGGCCTGCTCGGGGTTGTGGGGCAGAAGGGCCAGCACGCGGGACTCCGGCATGCGGCGACCTTTTGACATGAAGACCACCGGATGCTGGTGGTGGAGGATGTGGGGGAATATTGGCGAAGGGCCTCGTCGGCGGGCGCGGCGGTACGTGACGAACGCGATGCCGACTCCGATGAGTACAACGCAGCCGCCGAACAGGGTTGCCAGCGGCTTCGCAAACAGGTTCGTGATCCACGCGCCGGTGACGAGCACGGTGGTGATCAGTCCAAGGATGAAGCGGACCCTGCCCACGTTGACGGCCTCATGGCCGAGGCGCTGGACGTGACGCTCGTGGAAACGCACGACGTCAAGCGAGATACAAGTTAAGGAGAAGGCTCCCAGCAGGCCGAACGCGTAGAGATCGCCCAGTAACCCGACGTTGCCTTGGGAGAGGATGACGACGCCGACCGGAACGGCGGTCGCGACCAGGATCGCAACGTGGGGGGTCTTCCGCCACCGGTTGGTGATGGTCAGTGCGTTGGGCAGGAAGCGCATCCTCGCCAGCGCCAGGAAAACGTTGTACGTACCTATCAGCGCGGTATTGCTGGCAAAAACGAGAAGCAACGCCCCGCTTATCGCGACTGAGACCTGCAGGGCCGGCCCGACGGCAAAGCCCCCCAACAGCGACACGAATTGATTCGGGTCGTTCTTGGCAGGGTCCAGGAGTGTTGTCGACCAGAGCGTCAACAGGGGGCTCGTCACGGCGACGGTGATGACCACGAGCCCCATCGCCAGGGGCGCGACTCTCTTGCGCGGATCGGCCATCGCCGGCGCCAGCTGGGCGATGCTTTCGAGGCCTGAGAAAGCCAGGAAGGCGCCCGAGAATCCGGTCAGAACCCCCAACGGGCCGAGGCGTGGTCCCGATAAGAGGTGAGAGAGGGAGTTGAGGATTCCGGTCGGGCCGAGCTTGACGGCCACACCGAGGACCACGGCGAGCTGGCCCGCGGCCGCGATTGTCGCGATGATCGATGTCACCTGGGCGCTGGTCTTGACGCCCATCATGTTGAGGAGGCCGAGAAGCACCAGGGCCACAACAGCTACCACGAGCACCAGCGGCTTCAGTGCACCCGCTACAACGGTGAGGTAGATGACTCCGGATAGCGCGCTCAGGGCGGCGGTCAGGAAGTAGTCGACGAGGATCAGCAGGCCGCCAACGAGTCCGGCGAACGGATGGATCGCTCGTGTCGCGACAGTGACCACCCCGCCGCCACCGGGGTAGCGGATCGCGACCTCGGCGTACTTGACGCAGAGGAGGACGAAGACGGCCAGCGTCATCGTGACGAAGAGCGCGGCGTGGACGCCGACCTGGCCGTAGAGGATCCCTGGCGTGTAGTAAACAGAGGTCCCGACGTCGGCAAAGACGACTGCCCAGCAGAGGAACGGGCCGAGCCGGCGGGCTTGACGCGTGTTCCTCTTAGCCCGTTGAGGCGCGTCTTTTGGAGTGTTGGGCGTGGTGGTTGGGTCGGGGGAGCCGGCCACTGGCTGAACCTATCAGACGCTCCGCCTGGAGTCGCCGGCAGATTGCGCGGGAGCGCTGGCCCGCGTAACTGGCTGAGTGGCGAACCCGTTGCGAAGGGTGGCGCCAGATTACCGAGACGGCATGTTCGTCGGCGTGCTCGTTCTGCTGATGATCAATGAGACGCGGTGTTACGCATCCGGGACCGATCCGATGACGGATGGTGTTCACGATCTGTCCCACCGGTTCCCGCGCTCGACCTACGCGCTGGCGGTCGTCGTCGGGCTCGTGCTCGGACACCTCTTCTGGATCTGAGAAGCGAGTGCGGTTTCGTTAGGGAGTGGTCGGGGCGACCTCGGCGCGGCGTCCGAAAGCCCAGTTGCGGGCCGTCAGAGATCCACCAAGCCCGATGAGGATGAGTGCGTTCAGGCCGTGGAGTCCCGCCACAACAGGGATGCTGCCGAGGCTGGCTAGGAAGGCCTGGACGACAAGTAGAACGAAGAGCAGCGCGGTAAGGATGGTTGTCCGCCAGGGGTAGCGTGCCCCGAACGAGCATCCGATCATCACGAGGATTATCAGGGCGCTGAGGTCCCCGTTGATTCTGTGCAAGCCCGCGAACGTGTCGGCGGTTTTGAATGCCGCGTAGACGTCCTTCGCGTTGTCATTGGCGTTGAAAATCGCGAGGAGGGCCGCGGCGACGAGGTAGATCTGGAAAGCGAACTGGAGCATCAGAAATGCACCAGCCACTGAGTACGCCTTTCGAAATGCGTTCATTGGCCCCCTCCCTGTCCCTGGCTGCCGAACTTGACGCGGATTCTAACCCCGCCCTGCCGAAATTGAGGGGACGGCCGCGAGGACTGGGAAGAGGGAGTTGGGGTGTGGCTTGGGTGGGATTCAAGGATGGGGCTGGGAGTCCCCTCTCCCGCAAAGCGGGAGAGGGCGAGGGTGAGGGCCGCCAAAGCAGTAATTTCTGCGGCTTTGCCTGTTAACGTATTGACCGTCGAACATTTGTTTGGTAGACTCCCTTTATGTCGGGGCAAGGGGAAGTCTGCCTGGAGGATGTCGAGGCAATAGTCCGCGCCTTTCTCGGTCGAGAGCAGCGCGGAGGCGTCGACATGAAGCGGTACCGAGGAATCATTGAAGCCCTCGACGGTGACTTCGCCTCCGAGGCTCGTGACGCCCAGAAGTCGGGAGCTCACCTGGTCGGCGGCAACATCACCGCCGCCTCGTGGATCGCCCGGACCTGCGACATGTCAGTC
>DASYVJ010000003.1:0-75621 GCA_035937155.1 Candidatus Dormiibacterota bacterium
GAATCCAAGCCGCCGAGTCTCCACAAAACTCAGCGCGGTTCATTGCCCACGCAGCGAGCAGGATTTGAGCAGCTATTGTGAGTAAGCGGACACCGTGACCACACTCAAGAACCGGCCGAACACCGCACTCCTCGTCGTCGACGTGCAGAACGGCGTCGTCGAGGGGGCTCACGAGCGCGACGCGGTCGTCGCGAACGTCGGCAGCCTTGTCGAGAAGGCACGGCGGGAACGGGTCCCCGTTGTCTGGGTCCAGCACTCCGACGAGCAGCTTGCGAGGGGGAGCGACGACTGGCGGATCGTCCCCGAGCTGACTCCGGGCGACGCCGAGCCGCTCGTCGAGAAGAACTACGGCGACTCCTTCGAGGACACCACCCTCGAGACCGTGCTGTCGGGCCTCGGAGTCGGCCGACTGGTCGTCGTTGGCGCACAGACCGATGCGTGCGTCCGCTCGACGCTCCACGGCGCATTCGTCAGGGGTTACGACGCGACCCTCGTCAGCGACGCCCACACGACGGAGGACCAGACGGCATGGGGGGCGCCGCAGCCGGAACAAGTCATCGCGCACACGAACCTGTACTGGACCTACCAGACGGCGCCGTGGCGCACGGCCGGGACGGTCGAGACCAAGGATGTCGACTTCGGCGCCACGTCCTGAAGCTTGTGCGACGCCGACGTGAAGCCCTCGGGCCTCAGGGAGGACGTGGAGCCCACGCCCGGATTCGAACCGGGGACCTTTTCCTTACCAAGTAGTCTTTGGGCCCTGGCAAATTCGAACTGATCTTAGCTCTGCGAGCCACTTTCGGTGGAGACCATTTACCTAGGAATCATTGCCAACGCCGAAACAGCTCCGTTGCTGTCATCCCGATCGCCAACCACCAACCCGAGTCCGACCGGACATGGCCAATCCTCAGTCGTGAACTACCAGACAAAAAGGCACTTTGCACCGTTTTGCACGGGCGTGTTCACGGTTGGAGGGAGTCTTCGTGCGCTGCGACCCTCCGCGTCCCGACGCCCCTGGTTCGCCTCATGGATCCGGTGGTGGGCCACAGCGGACTCGAACCAAATGGCCACGCCGTGACTCCGTTTTTCTTTTACCTTAGCCGAGCTGAGCCACGGGCAGCGAGCGCGGCGGCCAGATCGTCAGATAGACGCTTGTAACTACCACCCAGAGGAGCCATAGGAGTTCAGGCACGACGATGGAATTGGTAACCGCGAATCCCACCGCGACCAGCAGGCTGAGGGCGATAAGCCCGGCCGGCACGCCGAGCCAGAGGGGCAGCGCACGATGGGCGAGGCTTAGCGCCGTGACCGCAAGCAGGAGCGCCGCCTGCAGGTACCAGGTCACCAAGAAGGCGAAGCTGTTCATTTCGAAGAGCGCACGGGCCAGGTTCGGATCGAGCGGCTGCGCGTGATACACGAGGGCGAAGAATGCTGGAAAGCTTGACAACTTGACAGCCACGGCGGCAATGCCGGCGCCGAGCGCCGCTGCCGACAGCCATGCAGGAGCAGGTTCAGAGCGCCGCAGGACTCCCCAGAGCGCCGCGACAAAGAAGACCTGCAGAAGAATGGCGAGGGCTTCGAGGTGCACCCCTTGCGAGTACGTGTGTGCAGCGTAATAGCGGGCGATCGTGGCTCCGTCGGCGCCCAGGCTCGGTGCATTCTGATCGCCGCCGCCCCCAGTCGCGATGACGGCAATAGTCACGTAAATCGCGCCACAGGCGGTCCCAATCCGCGCCAACCACCCGGTCACCATTTTCAGTCCTACCTCTGAGCGCGCGCGGCCGGTTCTTACGACGTAGCTTTCGCGACCAGTCTAGTGTGTCGGATTGCTGCGCGAGCACAGGCCAAGGGTTAGGCCGGGCCCCGGCAGATCGAGCCCGGATGCCCCCATCTGACGTAGCCTTGGGAGCTTCCATCGCCGCCAATCCACGGGCTAGCGGAACCAAAGAGTTGCCCAGCCGGTATCGGCGAAAAGCACGGCCACGATGCGACGTTCTTCGGTCGAGACCGCCATCGGATTAGCGTACCTAGGTCTTACGAGCCCGGGAAGATCCCTGAAATGTGCGCCGCGGCGCCGCCGGCGTAGATCAGCCCAATAGCAAACAGAACGCTCGCGAGCACCCGGGCGCGATGCTGCCACGCCAGCCGTCCGACGCCGATCGCCCAGATCCCCGCCAGGATCCCGTTGAGCGTCTGCCAGATACCGAAGACGGCGATGCGGTAAAGCGCGACGAATGTCGGCTCGATGGCGTCCCTGGCTGTGGGGCTGGTCGCGTACTCACGGATCAGCGGCGCGACTGCAAAGGCGAAGATGATCGCCGCCAGCGCGCCCATGACCAAGAACAAGATCCCCGACAGGGTGAAGAAATCGATGCCGGGCTCCCCGTGAAACCGAGACCCTAAATAAAGGACGACGGGTATCGCCGCGAGGTACCCAAACATATCGAGCAAAGAGCCCAGCCGTGTGAGGTCGGCGCCTCGCGCGCCCGTGGTGATTAGGCGATGGGGATCGAGATTCATCGATGCGGAGACATCGGCCGCCAACAAAACAGTCACGGAGACGGCCTCGAACAGCAGGCACGCCGCCAGGAAGATCCAGGCGGTTCGCAAACTGACGTTGCCCCAGCTCATCTGCGGTCGATCAACCCCTGCCTCGTAAACGAGTATGACCGCAGTGACAGAGGTCTCTACGAGCCTGGGTAGATCCCCGTGATGCGGGCAGCTAAGAGGATGACCACACGCACCTACGACAAACAGTGGTAATGCGATGGGCCTGGCACCCTCCTGCCAGGCGAGCCGTCCCACCCCGAACGCCCAGATCCCGGTCAGGAATCCATCGAGCGTCTGCCAGATGCCGACGACGACGATGCGGTAGAGCGCGACGAACGTCGTCTCGGTGGCGTCCTTGGCCGTTGCGGTGATCATCCGCAACCACCGCGAGGTGTAGGAGCCCCGACGTCAACGAGGTCGGCACTTGCTGCGTCGCAGCCGCCTGGTCGACGATGAGCGCCAGTTTGCCCTCAAGGCCCCGCTCCCACGCCCGGTCGGCCCACGCAGCGGGAGAATGATGGAGCCCACGCCTGGATTCGAACCGGGGACCTTTTCCTTACCAAGTGATCTTTGGACCCTGGCGAATTCGAGCTGATCTTAGCTCTGTCGTCTGATCGCGGCCGAGACCATTTACCAATGCACTGGGCACACTGCTGTGCCCGGGGTTGTGTGCCAGTTGAGAGACTCTTGTCCCCATTTGTCACCATCGCGACGTGACCGCGGAGTGTGAGACTGGTCAGACCTGGCCGATATCGCGGCGTCGGAGTCCGAACAGGCCGGCCAAGGTGAAGCCGGCCGCGACGGCGGAGATCACGACAAGGGGCAAGAGGGTCAGGCTCTGAGCGGGCAGCTGGGGTACGCGCTCGAACGGCGAAAGGTTCTGAAGCCAACTGGGGAGATGTAGGACCGCACCGAGGAATCCGGCGACGACGCATGCCGCCAGGATCGCCCACGACGCACCGGCCCAACGGGGCACGAGCCCGACGAGTGCGATGGTGAGTCCGACCATCAGCCACATGGGCGGCGCGTAGACGAAGGCGGCGCCGACCAGGCGAGGAGCACTATTCAGATCGCCGCTCGCGACGCCATAGGTTAGGCCGGTGGCCAGGCCGGCGACGCCGAGCAATATGACGCTTCCTGCGAACGCCACCGTAAGGTGACTGGCCCCCCACCGCCAGCGCGATACTGGAGTCGCCAACACCGACTCTGCCCGCATCGAAGTCTCCTCGCTACGCAACCGAAGGGCGGACTGAATGGCGAAACCCGTGGCGAGGAGCGCCATAAGGCGGAATGAGGCGGCGAAGTAGGAGTCCGTGAGGTTCGCACCTCCAGCCCCGGCCAGTATTTCCGCAAGCGCCTTGTTCTGGCCGATGAAGGCGTCGACGGTCGGGCCAATCCAGCCATAGGCGATACCGGTGACCAGAACGCCGACACTCCACCCGAGCAGGACGCCCCGCTGGAGGCGGATGGCCAGCCCAAAGGGGTGCCCGAGGCTCCGCGAAGCTGTGAGCCTTCCTGGCCGGGCGGCCACGAGCCCTGCGCCGAGATCGCGCCGGGCGGCCAGAGCGCTGGCCGCGGTGACCAGGACCACGGTCGCCGTGAGCAAGAGCAGGAAGGGCCACCATCGCTCACCTGCGAATGGCCGCGCCTTCTGGGCCCATCCGATCGGAGAGAACCACGAGACGGTTCCGTCGCCGATGTCGCCCACGGCGCGCAGCACGAAGGATGCACCGAGCACCGCCCCCGCGGCGCCGTACACGACGCGGGTGTTCTGGGTGACTTGGGCCGCGACCAAGGCAACGCCGCCGAAGACCAGCCCGATCAGGATGAACGACACCCCAATCACCAACGACCCGGCCGCGGGGA
The DNA here is from genome assembly GCA_035937155.1 of Candidatus Dormiibacterota bacterium. Taxonomy (GTDB): domain Bacteria; phylum Chloroflexota; class Dormibacteria; order Dormibacterales; family Dormibacteraceae; genus Palsa-870. The sequence goes on from DASYVJ010000003.1 coordinate 4,417, forward strand.
GGCCCTGGGCGAGCAGGGCGACGGTTGTGAGCACGCCAACTGCAATGTTCATGGCGACCACCGTGAGCGACGCGGCAAGGGTGGGCGCGAGGCTTCCGACCGGAAGCGAGCGCATGAGTTCGAGGCGGCCGGCTTCCTCCTCGCCCCGGGTGAGCCGGCCGACCATGAATAGGCTCATGAGGGCCACCATCACCATGCCCCCTGCGCCGAACTGAAACGCCACTTGCCCGCCGACCGTGTGCAGACCCTGGGCGGGGCCGTTGAACGCGATGGCTGCGGCGTTGTGTTGGGTGGCGGCAGCCGTTTGATCAAGAGCAGCCTGGGTAGGGAACAAGCCCTTGATGCCTGTTGCAGTGAGCGCCGCCAGTGCAACGATAGCGACGATCCAGACCAGGATCCGGATGCGGTCGCGCCGCAGGATGAAGCGGGTCAGCTCGACGGTTCCAGTCAGCGCGGTCATCACTGCGGTCACGGTCTCGCGTTGCGATTGCCGTCGACGCGTTCGGGTTCCTTCGCCAGCTCGTCGCCGTAGTGCCGCAAGAACAGCTCTTCGAGCGTGGGCGGATGGCTGACCAGGCTGCGTACCCCGAGCTCGCCGAGCCGGCGGACCGCAACGTCGAGGTGATCGGTGTCGACCTCGAAGCGGACGTGCTTGCCGTCGATCTCGAGGTCATGAACGCCGGCAAGGTCGGCCAGGCTCTTCGCGGGAACCTCGGTGTCCGCGGTGATCGACGTACGGGTAAGGTGCCTCAACTCGTCGAGCGTGCCTCGCTCCGCCACCCGACCCAGCCTGATGATGCTCAGCCGATCGCACAACGCTTCGACCTCGGCCAGGATATGGCTGGAGAGCAACACCGTTCGCCCCTCGGTCTTCACCTCGCGAATGCAGTCCTGGAATACCGCCTCCATCAGCGGGTCGAGTCCCGACGTCGGTTCGTCGAGCAGGAGCAGTTCGGCATCAGACGCCAGCGCCGCAACCAATCCCACTTTCTGCCGGTTCCCTTTCGAATAGGAGCGGGTCTTCTTGGTCGGGTCGAGCTGAAAACGTTCGAGAAGTTCGTCGCGCCGCCGCCGATTGAGGTCGCCCCGCAGCCGGCCGAAAAGATCGATCACCTCCCCACCGGTCAGGTTCGGCCACAAACTGACCTCGCCCGGCACGTACGCCAACCGGCGATGCAGCGCGACGGCGTCGCGCCACGGGTCGCTCCCAAACAATGCGACCTCCCCGGCGTCAGCGCGGAGCAGCCCGAGCAACACACGGATGGTCGTCGTCTTGCCAGAGCCGTTCGGCCCGAGAAATCCGTGGACCTCGCCAGCCGCGACCGACAAGTCGAGACCGTCGAGAGCGCGCGTCGATCCGAACGTCTTTACAAGACCAGAAATGGAGATCGCCTGCGGCACGCCACCCATCATTGCACCGGCCCAAAGCGGGCCACGTCGCAGAAGTGGGTCAGATTCATGGACGCCGCGGCGGCGGCGGTCAGTACGATCAGCGCCAGCGACGACCGTTGCCCGGCTGGTTATCCGGCGCGGATACCCAACACACTTCGCGCGTTGCCATCGAAGATCGCGGCTCGCGCCGCATCGTCCCGCACCGCACCCTCGACGTCGGAGATTTTGACCGGGATGAAGTGAGCACCGCCCTTGGTATCGCAGGGAGTATCGGTCCGTCAACCTGCCGTCTTGAGCCAGACCTTCTATTTAGGTAACTTCCGGTGGGATTCACCCGGCTGGCGCCAAACGTGCGCATCGCGCGGTTGCAAAGGAGCGGCTGGCGCCAGACGTGCGGAATTAATGGAGAGGGCGTGGAGCCCACGCCCGGATTCGAACCGGGGACCTTTTCCTTACCAAGGAAATGCTCTGCCACCTGAGCTACGTGGGCGCATGGGCTGCAGCCCAAAGGTTACTAAAGCCCTGAGGTGAGCTTCCCTGTGTCGGTGAGGATCTCGGCCTTGCCCCGAATCTTGATTGCCGCCGTCAGCTCCGTGAACTGCGCCACCAGCACCTCGCCAGCGTCCAGGCGTTCCGAATGGTGCGAGCGCGTGTCCTTGCCTCTGGTCAGGCCCATGATCACGACGCCGTCTTCGAGCGCCTTCACCACTATGTAGCGGCCGGTCGCCGCTCCCTCTTCCTCTTCGGTCATCGTCTCCCCCGTCCGTTGCCGTTGGACTGCGCCTTCGGCCGCACCGTCTCGAGCCGGGTCGCGGTTTGCCCCACCAGCTCGTCGATCTCAGCAGTGAGCGACGGACCGGCGAGCACATGATAGCGATCGGCATTCACGATCACCTCACGGCTGCCGACCACCACGTGGAGGACGACTTCGTCCGTCCCTGGGTGGCGCGCGAGCACCGCCTCGAGGCGCTCGGCCAGTCCCGAGTCGCTGTTCGGGATACGTACGTGGACGAGCTGCCGGCGGGCCACGGGGAGGCACTCCGGGTCGTCCCACAGCCACGCCATGTCCGCGACGATCGAAGCCGTTTCCACCTCGGGTTCCATGTCGGGATCAAGCGGCGGAGCTCCGCTCGCACCGCTCGCTCGCGTGCTGCCGGCACGAGCGTCCACCTTGCCAAGCACGACCACCACCTTGTCCGGCTCGAACAGCAGCCGGACCTGCTCAAAGATGCGCGGGAAAAGCACTATGTCGACCGTCCCGGTCAGGTCCTCGAGTGACGCATAGGCCATGATCTGCCCCTTGCGCGTAACGACTCGGCGCACCTCGCGCACTAATCCCGCGACGCGTACCTCCGAATCCTGCAGCGCGCTCGTCACTTCGACGGCCTGGGTATCGGAGAGCTTGGCCAGCTCGGCCGTGATGCGGCGCAGCGGGTGGTCGCTCAGATACAACCCGAGCAGCTCTTTCTCGAGCCGCAGCTTCTCCTCCCCCGCCATCGGCGCGACATCGATCAGCAGGCCGTAGTCGTCCGCCTGCGTCTCGGGTGAGCCGACCATGTCGAGCAGCGACGTCTGGCCTGACTCACGGTCGCGCCGCGCCCGCTCCGCCCGGCTGACGGCATGGTCGAGCGCCGTTAGGAGGCGGGCCCGCTCGCCCAACGAGTCGCAGGCACCTGATTGGACTAGCGCCTCCAGCACTCGGCGGTTCACGTCCTGGATCGCAGACGTGCGCTCGCACAGGTCCTCCAGCGACTTGAACGGGCCGTCGGCGTCGCGCAGCGCAACGATGCTCTCCACCGCATGCTGCCCGACGTTCTTGATCGCGGCCAGCCCGAACAAGATGCGTCCGTCACTCATCGAGAAGTCGGCGCGCGATCGATTGATGTCGGGCGCCAGCACATCGATGCCGCGGATCCGGCAGTCGACGATCGCGGTCGCCACCCTGTCCGCACTGCCCTCCATGTGGATGAGCAGAGCCGTCATGTACTCGAGGGGGTAATTGACCTTCAGGTAAGCGGTCTGATAGCTGATCACGCCGTAAGCGGCTGAATGTGCGCGGTTGAAACCGTATTCGGCGAACTTGGCGATCCCGTCGAAAAGCGCTTCACCCGTCGACTTCGAGATGCCGCGCTCGACCGTCCCATCTACGAACTTCGTGCGCAGCTTCGCCATCTTGACCTTGTCCTTCTTGCCCATCGCCGCACGAAGGATGTCTGCCTCGCTCATCGTGAATCCGGCCAGCTCGCGGGCGGCCATCATCACCTGCTCTTGGTAGATCATCACGCCGTACGTCTCGCGCAGAATCGGCTCGAGGCGCTCGTGCATGTACTCGATTGGCTCGCGACCCTGCTTGCGCGCGACGTAGGCGGGAATGTTGACCATCGGGCCCGGCCGGAACAAGGCGATGGCGGCCGAGACGTCGGAGAAGCTCTGCGGCCGCATGTCCATGAGCATCCGGCGCATGCCCGCACCTTCGAGCTGGAACACGCCATGTGTGTCGCCGTTGGAGATGAGCTCGTAAGTTTTGGCGTCGTCGAACGGCAATTGCTCGATGTCGATCTCGAGGCCCCGATGCTCCTTGAGCAGCCGGAGGCAGGTGGCGATGATGTCGAGGTTCTGCAGGCCCAGGAAGTCGATCTTCAGCAGGCCGATGTCGCCGACCGCCTTCATGTCGTACTGCGTCACCACCGCCTCTCGGCCCGGTCCGTACTGCAGAGGCGTGTAGCGCACCAGCGGCTCCGGCGCGATGACGACGCCGGCCGCATGCGTGCTCACGTTGCGTGAGACTCCCTCGAGCGTGCGGGCGACGTCGATCAGGCGCTTCTGCTCCTCGTTCGACTCGTAGGCCTCGCGAAACTCCGGGACCTCCTTGATCGTGTCGTCGAGAGTCTTCGAGCGGCCCTGCCAAACCGGGACCAGCTTGGCCAGGCGATCGGTGTCGCGCAGCGGCACCTCCAGCACGCGACCCACGTCTCGGATCGCGGCCTTCGACGCCATCGTCGTGAACGTGATGATCTGGGCCACGCGGTCGGACCCGTACTTTTCAGAGACGTAGCGGATCACCTTTTCACGGCCCTCCACCGAGAAGTCGCAGTCGATATCAGGCATCGAGACGCGGTCGATGTTGAGGAAGCGCTCGAATATCAAGCCGTGCTGCAGCGGATCGAGGTTGGTGATGCCCAGGCAGTACGAGACGAGACTGCCCGCCGCGCTGCCGCGGCCTGGTCCGACGACGATGCCCTGCTTCCGCGCGAAGTTATAGAAGTCCCACACGATCAGGAAGTAGGAGGCGTAGCCGGTCTGACTGATGACCGAAAGCTCGAGCTCAGCACGCTCCTTGACTGCCGCGACCGGTTCGCCGTATCGCCACGTGACGCCCTCGAGCACCAGCTTGCGGAGGTACTGGTCCGGCGTCATCGCGTCGGGGACGTCGAACGGGGGCAGTAGGGTGTTGCCCAGCTTCAGCTTGAGGTCGACCATGTCCGCTACGTCGAGCGTGCTGGCCAGGGCGTCGGGTAGATCCGCGAAAGCGGTGCTCATCTCCTCCGGAGTCTTCAGGTAGTTCTCCTGCGACGAGAATCGCCAGCGGTTCGGATCGTTGAAGCGCGCGCCGGTCTGAAGGCACAGCAGCACGTCGTGTGCCTCGGAGTCGTGGCGATGGACGTAGTGCAGGTCGTTGGTAGCGCACAGCCGCAGGCCGAATTCCTTGCCGAAACCGGTCAGCGCTTCGTTGACCACGTCCTGGCGGTCGATGCCATGTCGCTGCACCTCGAGCAGGAACCGGTCCTTGCCGAAGATGTCGCGATACGCGGCGACCGATTCTCGGGCCCCCTCGATGTCCCCGTCTGAGATCCGACTGGCGGCCTCACCCTGCAGGCAGCCCGACAGGGCGATCAAGCCTTTCGAGTGCTCGGCCAGGATCTCCTTGTCGATGCGGGGTTTGTAGTACATCCCCTCCATCTGGCCGACCGTGCAGAGCTTCATGAGGTTGAGATAGCCATCGTGATCGGCGGCCAGGAGGGTCAGGTGGTTGGGGTCGCGGTCGACCCTTCCCTCGCGCAGCAGGCGTGAGCGTGGTGCGACGTAGACCTCGCAGCCGATGATCGGCTTGATGCCGGCGTCCTTGCACGCTTTGTAGAAATGAATCGCGCCGTACATGACGCCGTGGTCGGTGAGGGCAAGAGCGGGCATCTCGAGCTCGGCCGCGCGGCCCACCATCGCTGGGATGCGACTGGCCCCATCGAGCAGCGAGTACTCGGTGTGGTTGTGCAGGTGAACGAAGTTTTTAGGGGCGTGCGACATCGTTTTGAGTTGGGAGTGGCGGAACCCCGTGGATAGTCTAAGGGCGATCTCCCTCTAGCATTCCCTCGTGCCTTCACTCGCCCATTTGCCCGCCGAGGCCCACCACTCAGGGATTCGCGAGATCGCGAATGAAGCATTGCGGACACCGGGCGCAATACGCCTCGACGTCGGGCAGCCCAACTTCCCCACTCCCAAGCACATCGGCGATGCGGGCAAGCGCGCGATCGACGAGAACAAGACCTTCTACACGCACACGCAGGGCTTGCTCTCGCTCCGCGAGAAGCTCGTTTCCAAGCTCGAGCGAGTGAACGGAATCCGCGTCACGCCCGACCGGATCGCATGCGGACCTGGCGGCGTGGGCGCGCTCGCGGCAGTGTTTGGTGCCGTGCTCGAACGCGGCGATGAGGTCTTGATGCCGGACCCCGGTTGGCCAAACACACGCCTCATGCTGGCCTGGACTGGAGCCAACGGCGTCTTCTATCCGTGCTCGGCCAAGGACGGCTTTCAGCCGGACCTGGACGCACTCGCGCGCCTGGTCACCCCTCGCACCAAGATGCTGCTGATCAACAGCCCGAACAACCCGACTGGAGCTGTATATCCGGAGGCCACAGTCGCGCGACTCGTCGAGCTCGCGAAGCGACACAACCTGTGGCTGCTGAGCGACGAGTGCTACGACCAGATCATCCTCGACGGCTCGTGGACGAGCCCCGCCAGCCTCGCGCCAGACGACCCGCGAATCGCGAGCGTGTTCACCTTCTCGAAGTCGTATTCGATGACCGGCTGGCGGATCGGCTACGTGGCGGGCTCGGCTGAGCTGATCGACACCGCGACCAAGGTCCTCGAATCAAATTCTTCTTGCGTGTCGACCATCAGCCAGGTCGCCGCAGAGGCGGCTCTCGACGGGCCACAGGACTGCGTCGGTGAGATGGTTGCGGCCTACCGGCACCGCCGGAATCTCGTGGTGGACATCCTGCGTGAGGCCGGCATGCTCGTGAACGAGCCCACGGGCGCCTTCTACTGCATGGCCGACATTTCACGCAGCCGCCTGCACTCGCGCGACTTCGTGTTCAAGCTGCTGCGCGAAAAAGGAGTCTCGGTGGCTCCGGGGAGCGCCTTCGGAGAGGTGGCCGCCGGCGCCGTCAGGATCAGCCTGGCCAGCTCGGACACCGATCTCAGGGAAGGAGTGGGCCGGCTGGCTGAGTTCGTCCAGGAGCTCACCTAACAACAACAGAACCCATCCCCCCACCCGGCCGAGCCCGCTATGCGGGCGGGCCGACCTCCCCCCGGGGTGGGGAGGCTAGGCCTTTTCTTGGCCGGGGCCGTAACCGTATACTGCCGCCCGCGTTGAATACGTCGTGCTGCTGCTGAGACCCCTGCTGCTCCTGGCCATCAGAAACCTTGGCCCGGGACGCCTTCGGCTGGCCGTCCTACGCGTCGGATACGGCCTCAACGCGTTCTAGGCTACCTCTGCAGTAGAGCCACGCTCTCGATGTGGTAGGTCTGCGGGAACATGTCCACGATCGCGGCTCGCCGGACCCGATAGCCACCCCTGACCAGCGCGATCAGGTCGCGCGCATGCGTCGAAGGCTCGCAGGACACGTACACCAGCCGGTCGACGCCGAGCCGGATCAGCTCTCCGATCGCCGCCGGTTCGCAGCCTGCACGCGGCGGATCCAGGATCGCCGCCTGGTGCTGCCCGAGCCGCACCTGGCGCAGCACCGTTTCCACCTTCCCGGGTAGGTACTCGACCTTGGCCGCGTTGATGCGCGCATTCAGGCGACCCAGCTGGACGGCGCGCGGGTTCTCCTCGATCGCTGTCACGCCCGCGGCGTCGCGCGCGACCGCGACCGATAGGGTCCCGATGCCCGCGTAGAGGTCGAGCACGCGATCGGTTGGACCGGCCCCGAGCATGTCGAGCGCCGTTCGGTACAGGACCAGCATCTGCTGGTAGTTGGTCTGCACGAAGGTGTCGCTGCGCACGCGAAATGTGAGGTCCCAGAAGTCCAGCGTCATGGCGTCGTCGAGCAGCACTTGATCGGGCAACAGCTCGGCCACTCGGGCGGCGAATTCTTCGCGCGGCCAACGAGGCTCGCGGCCACGGTGACGCATCCGCCAGAGCAGGCCTCGCCCACCGGGCTCCACGGTGAGGAGCAGGTTCTGCAGGTCCTCGAGCTTCATCTCGCTGGCGGCCTGCGCGAAGGCCGGCAGCGCTTGCTCGATCCGCAGGTTGTGGATCAGGCAAGAATCGATAGGCAAAACCGAGTGCGAACGAAGCCGGTGAAAACCGAAACGCCACGTGCCGACATCTGAATTGGCGCCCTGCGCGCGACCGGCGGAGATCGCCTCGAACTCGCCGCGGATCCGATAGCGCCACGGTTCTTCCATACCGAGGACCGGCGTGTCGGGCGGGAGGCGAAGGCCCGCGCGAGACCAGGCCTCTTCGACCACCTGGCGCTTGAGCTCCAGCTGGTGCGAGTACACAGCATGCTGGAGCTGGCACCCGCCACATTCGCCGAAGTAAGGACACGGAGCGGCAACGCGGTGCGGTGAAGGCTCGATGACTCGTGTCGCTGCGGCCACGGCGACGCCGCCTTGCCGGCCGCGCGGCTCGGCCTCCACGACCTCGCCCGGCAGGGCGTAGTTGACAAGCCACACCTTGCCATCGTCTCGGGCTACCGCCGCGCCGCCATGCGCCGGCGCGGTCGGCCGCAGGATCAACGGCGCCACAAGGCCATCGGGTCGCGGGCGGGCTTGAACCCCGCCGCCTCGACCATCTGAGTCGCCAGCTTGAACCCCTCAGCGACCTTGTCGGGCTGGTGCGCATCGCTGCCGTACTGCACCGCCTGCCCCCCCACTTCGCGCCACCAGCGCACCACGGTGATGTCCGGACACAGCGTCTTGCCGCGGGTCGTGTTGACCTCGAGCACGCGCCCAGTGCGCGCGGCCGCGATGAGGATGGCGCGAATCTCGGCCTCGTAGTCCTCCTCGCGGTATGGGGCTAGGCCGTCCTGCCAGTAGCGCTTCGGGTAGTCGAGGTGGGCCAGCGTCTCGAACCCCTGCCCGCCGTCCAGCATGGCCAGGGTCTCGCGAAAGTACTCCCTCACGGCTCGCGGAAAGTCGATGCCCGGGTGGTCGCGGAACTGGCTCGCGTCGAGCAACTCGCCGTCGAGGCGGATGCAGTGGATCGACCCGTGCACCTGGTCGAGCGGGCCGGCCGCCAGCACCTCGGCGACCTCGCCAGGGAACCAGTGGGGCTCACCGAGCTCGACGCCGGTAAGGATGCGCAGCCCCTTGAACTTCGTCCGGCAGCGCTCGACCGCGTCGAAGTAGCTCGCGATGTCGACTGCATGCTGGCCCTCGTGGACGAGCGCCCAGTCGGCGTGCTCTGTGAAGGCGATGGCCGGCAGCCCAACCTCGATCGCCCGCTCACAGCTGCGCTCCATGTGCCCCCGAGGGGCGTCCCACGACCATTCCGTATGGACGTGGAGGTCAGGCGGCAGGGGCACCGGACAAGGCTACCCGTAGTAGCGAGCCAGAGCGTGAGACGGCAGGCTGTGGATAAAATGGCCCGCGGTGGGGTACGTGGTGCTTGGTATTACCGATGCGCTTGGAGGGCCATTGCTTGGAATTGGTCTCTACCTCCTCGTACGAGGCCGCTTCCCAGCCTGGTGGAAGGACTGGATGCTTTGGCCCGGGGTAAAGGCCACGCCGGCGGTGGCTCGCTTGAATGGCTTGACCGCCATCGGGCTGGGTGCATCGTTGGTGGGGATCGGGCTCAGCTCCCTCGTGCCTGAGTTCGTGGGCGGCCTGCTCGTTTTGCTGGCAATCGTTGCCTACCTCCTGGGTGCCGGCGTGTTCGCCTACGGCACCTGGCGCTCACGCCGGATCGCGCGGTAGAGGCGCGACCAGAAAACCGGTCCTGGACTCAGCAGGAACCCGCCGATTCCCGACACACCGCCACCGCGGCACCCGTCGCGTTGGCCAGCACTCGCCCGCCGAGCTGGCTGGCCAGGGTCACAGTCACGATGCGCTGCTCCGCTATCGCAGGGCACGCCGCGCCACCGGACGAGGCGTGAGGAATCGTCCACAAGGCAATCGCAGCGGCCGAAGCGGACTCCGCGACCACGCCCTTGTATTCAGCACCGCAGGGACCTGAGGTCGACGGCGCGCCCCAGAACTTGAAATTGATGACTCGCCCATCCTTCCCCACCGCGGCGCTTTCCGACGCCGCGCTGCTCATCCCGTCGGCCCAGTAGGCGGTCAGCGGCAGGGCAGGAAAGGCCAGGTCCCCGGTGACCACGGTCGATGTAAAGAGCCAGGCGCTCATCGTCGCAGTGCCGCGGTCGGTCTTGAACTGGGTGGTAGTGAAGCGCGCGCCGGTCAGGGCCAGCGCAGCCACCGCCGTGCAGTCCTGGCTGCGCGCGCCCGGTGGCGGGTGCGACCTCGCGGCGACAGCGTCCGCGGCCGAGATCGCAGGATAGGTCGCGTTCACTCCGTCGGCCCAGCTGGCGACCGCCTGGCCGGGGACCCCGGAAGGCAGCGGAGCACCCGGCACGAACTTGTTGCACAGGCCGGCGATCTTGGCCTCGTTGCTCGCAAAGGCCCCGCCGGCGGGTAGGAGGTCCCAGAACAGGACAATCGGCCTGGGCACCTGGTCCGCCCGGAAACCCGCCCAGGCGGCGACGGCGGCGGTGGGTGGGCTTGGCGGGGGATTGGCGGCAGCCGGACCTCCACAGGCAAACGCCGTCAAGAGCACAGCAAGACCAAGCCGCAGCTTCATGCCGTACCGAACGGGCCTCGGCTCCACGCCGTAACGCTAGCCGAGCAGTCGCTCCAGGAGCTTCATGGCGACCTTGCGATTGGCTTGCGGAGCTCCCCTCGTGAGATCGGCCATGAGTGCGCCGATCGCCTGCTTTTTGCCCGCACGGTAATCCTCGACCGCGCGCGGGTTGGCCGCCATCACCGCCTGCAGCTCAGCCTGCAGCGCCGACTCGTCGCTGACCTGGGCGAAGCCGTGCTCGGCCACGATCGCGGACGGCGACCGGCCCGTTTCAACCGACTCGAGCAGCACCTCACGTGCCTGGTCGCGGGTGATGCTTCCAGCCGTCACCAACTTCACCAGCTCGGCGAGATGCTCAGCGGTGGGAAATTTGCCGCTCGGCGCCACCTCGCCGATGATCCAGTTCGCCGTGTGTTTTGCGTCCGCTCCCGCGGTGGCGGCCCCTTCGAAAAGGTCCGCGAGGTCACGGTCGGCGGCGATGAGCACGGCGTCCGCTGCCGGCAGCCCGTACTGCGAGACCAACCGCTCCCGGCGCGAGCCTGGCAGTTCCGGCAGTGCGCGGCGAAGCTCCTCGATCCAGGCGGCATCGAGCTCGAGCGGTGGAAGGTCCGGCTCTGGGAAATACCGGTAGTCCTCGGCGAACTCCTTGCTGCGCTGCGAGAACGTGCGCTGCTCGGCGTCCGACCAGCCGCGCGTCTCCTGCACCACGGTGCCGCCCGACTCGAGGACCTCTGACTGGCGTGATACCTCATAGAGGATCGCGCGATGTAGAGCGCGGAACGAGTTGATGTTCTTGACCTCGGTTTTCACTCCGAGCTCATCGGATCCGGCGCGGCGGATCGAGATGTTTGGTTCGGCCCTCAGCTGGCCCTTTTCCATGTCCGCCTCGGATGCGCCGATCGTGCGAAGCAGGGTGCGCAGGGCGACCGCGTAGTCGCGAGCCTCGTCGGCGGAGCGCAGATCAGGTTCGGTGACGATCTCCATCAACGGCACGCCGGCGCGGTTGAGGTCGACGAAGGATTCCCACGCTTTGTGGAGCTTGTCGCCCGCGTGGATGAGCTTCCCGGTGTCTTCCTCGAGGTGAACACGGCGGATGCGGACCCGCCGACCGCCGACTTCCAGGTGGCCATTGATGCTCATCGGCAGGTCGTACTGGCTGATCTGGTAGCCCTTCGGCAGGTCCGGATACATGTAGTTCTTGCGGTCGAACTTGGTGTGGCGCGGGATTTCGCACCTGAGCGCGAGCGCCGTCTTGAGGCAGGCCTCGACCGCCGCCTTGTTGATGACCGGCAGAGTGCCCGGCATGCCGAGGCAGACCTCGCACACGTTGGAGTTGGGCGGGTCGCCAAGGGGCCCCACGGCGCAGCCGCAGAACATCTTTGAGCGCGTGGTCGGCTGGACGTGGACTTCCATGCCGATGACAACTTCCCATCCTCCCCGCTCGCCGGGGAGGTCCGGCGAAGCCGGGGTGGGGGGTTTCCGATTTGCATCAGGCAAGGGGTGCAACCTCCGCCTTGACCCCGCTGGCCTCCTCATACGCGCGCGCCACGCGAAGGGCGACGTTCTCGCCCCACTGCGGAGCGAGCACTTGAAGCCCGACCGGCAGGCCTTCCGACATCCCACACGGCACGCTGATCCCCGGCAGCCCAGCAAGGTTGCCGCCGAGCGTCAGGACATCGCACAGGTACATCGACAGAGGGTCCTGTGTTTTCGAGCCGAGCGGGAAAGCCACCGTGGGCGAGGTCGCGCTGACGATGGCGTCGCATTTCTGAAAGGCCTCGTCGAAATCGCGCTTGATGAGCGTACGCACCTTTTGCGCCTTCAGGTAGTAGGCGTCGTAGTAGCCGCTGGACAGGGCGTATGTGCCGAGCATCACGCGCCGCCTGACCTCGGTGCCGAAACCTTTGCGCCGCGTGCGCATGTAACCCTCGGTGATGTTCTGCGCGTCCTCGGTGGAAATCCCGTACCTGACGCCATCGAACCTTGCGAGGTTGGATGAGCATTCAGCCGGCGCGATGATGTAATACGCGGCGAGGCCATAGTCGGTGTGCGGAAGTGAGACATCAACGATCTCCGCACCGGCGTCACGCAAGGTCTTGATCGCCTGGTCCACGGCGGCCTTCACGCCCTTCTCCATGCCCTCGACGTCGTAGTACTCGCGCGGGACGCCGAGGCGCATGCCCTTCACGGCGTCCCCATAGTTGTTCAGCACGTCCCGGCCGGTGCGATCGGATGACGTTGCATCGAGCGGGTCACGGCCGGCCATGAGCGCAAGGGTTATCGCAGCGTCGTCCACGCATCGCGCGAAGGGCCCGACCTGGTCCAGGCTCGAAGCAAAAGCGATCAGGCCGTACCGGCTGACGCGCCCATACGTTGGTTTCATCCCCACCACGCCGCAGAGCGCTGCCGGCTGGCGAATCGAGCCGCCCGTGTCGGTGCCGAGCGCGATCATCGCCTCGCCCGCGGCGACCGCGGCGGCGCTTCCGCCCGAGCTTCCTCCCGGCACTCGATCGAGATCCCACGGATTGTGCGTGGGGAAGTAGCTGGAGTTCTCGGTCGAGCTGCCCATCGCGAACTCGTCGCAATTGGTCACCCCCAGCATCACGGCGCCGGCCTCGAACAGGCGGGACACAGCGGTGCCTGTGTAGGGCGGCTTGAACCCGCTGAGGATCTGCGAGCCGGCCGTCGTCTCCACATCGCGCACGCACAACACGTCTTTCACGGCCATCGGAATTCCTACCAGAGCCCCGGTGTCGCCTTGCTTGATGCGTTCGTCCGCCGCCTCCGCCTGTTTCTCCCACAGCTCGGGCGTGAAGCGAAGAAAGGCCTTCACTCGACGATCCAGCTTCTCGATGCGCTCGAGGTGCGCGGTAACCAGGTCGGCTGCCGAGATGGAGTGAAGACGCAGCAGCCGTCCCGCCTCCTTGATCGTGAGCTCGGTGAGCTCGCTCACGCCTCCTCCTGGATGGACGGCACTCGAAAGAAGCCGTCCACCGCGGCGGGCGCGTTGGCCAACGCGTCGGCCTGGGTCAGGCCATGGCGAGGAACGTCCTCGCGCAGCGTGTTGGTCACCTCGACCACCTGCGCGGTCGGCGGAATCGACTCGGTGTCCAGCTGTTGCAGCCGGTCTATGTGGGCGAGGATGCCGCTGAGCTGCTCGGCGTAAAACTCCTCATCGCCGGGCTCGAGACTGAGGCGCGCGAGCAAAGCGACATGACGGACCTCTTCCTTTGAGAGTGGCACGAGGTCTAGCTTAGTTTCTGGACGAGTTGCGACTCGACACGAGCGCGACCAGCACTGGAAGGCCTGCAATCGCGCCCACGACGGTGAGCGTCATGGCAGCCGACGCGATCGCAGCCACTGTGCGAGCCCACCTTTCGCGACGAAACAAGCCGATCGCGCCGACTACGCCGACCACGGCGGCGCCGACCGAGTAGGCAGACGATGTCACCAGGACGAACCGGATGCGACCCACCGCGGACGGCTCAGGCAGAAATCCGAGGATGAACCACGCCCAGGCGAGCATCACCGCGACGCCGATCAAGAGCACGGGCCAGACCCACGGCGGTGTGTCCGCCGGCATGCGCGACGTCTGGCCGTGAGTCGCTTGCACCGCGGCAGTCTAGGCCAACATCACTTGGGCATGAGGGCGAGGAACTGCTCTTCGTCCAGGATGGCGACCTTCAGCTTCTGCGCCTTCTCGAGCTTGGAACCGGCCCCCGGCCCGGCGACCACGTAGTCGGTCTTGGAGCTCACTGCCGACACCGCCTTTCCACCCAGCCTCCGGACCCATGCCTCGGCATCAGGCCGGCTCATCGTCTCGAGTGTCCCCGTGAAGACGAATGCCTTTCCGGTCAGCGGACCTTCTCCCGGCGCCTCGACCGCCTGCGGCTCGACCCCGGCGGCAAGTAGCTTGCCCACCAGCTCCCCACCATTGCCCTGGAAGTACATCTGCACCTCACGGGCCATGTTCGGACCGATGCCCTCGACCTTCAGCAGGTCTTCCGCGCTCGCCGTGCGCAGCGTCTCGAGGGTGCCGAAATCGGCGGCGAGCAGGTCCGCGGTGGCTTCGCCCACCTGCGGGATGCCGAGCGCGGACAGGAAACGTCCCAGCTGTGGGCGACGGCTCTCCGCCAGGCGGTCGAGCAGGTTCTGACCGGACTTCTCGGCGAATCCGTCGAGCTGGACGACCTGCTCCTTCGTGAGTCGGTAGAGGTCGCTCGGGTCTCCGACCCATCCGCGTTCGATGAGCTGCCCGAGCGTCGCGTAGCCGAGGCCCTCGATGTTCAGCGCGCCGCGGCTCGCAAAATGCCGGAGCCGCTCCAGGCGCTGCGCGGCGCAGAACGGGTTGATGCACCTGTGCGCGACGTAAGGTTCCTCGCGCACGACCTGTCCCCCACACACCGGACATTTCGCCGGCATCTTCCAACCCGGCTTCGGCTCCTTGACGCTGACGATCTCGGGAATGACGTCGCCGGCGCGATGGATGACGACGCGAGCGCCGACGTACACGCCCTTCTCGTTGACCTGCGCTTCGTTGTGCATCGTGATGTTGCGGATGGTCACGCCGCCGACCACCACCGGCTTGACGTGCGCGACGGGCGTGAGCACACCCGTGCGGCCCACGTAGCACACGATTTCCTCGACCTCCGTCTCGGCCTCCTCCGGTGCGTATTTGAAGGCGATCGCCCAGCGGGGCGAACGGGCGACGAAACCAAGCTCGAGCTGCTGCGCGAAGTCGTCGACTTTGATCACGACACCATCGATCTCGTGCTCGAGCTCATGGCGCTTGCGCTGCCACTCGGCGTGATATTCGATGACCTCGTCGATCGAGTTGAGCCTGCGGCGGTGCTTGTTGACGCGGAAGCCCATCTTCGCCAGCGCTCCGAGCACCTCCCATTGGGATTTGCACTGGCCGGCAGGATCGAGCGTGTACATGAACGTCTGGAGGTCACGGCTCGCGGTGACGTTGGGATCGATCTGCCGGACACTGCCGGCCGCCGTGTTGCGTGGATTGACGAAGCGCGTCCGCCCGGCCGCCTCGATCTCGCGGTTGAGCTTTTCGAAGGCCGCGGTCGGAAAATAGACCTCGCCCCTCACGTCGAATACGTCAGGCAGACCTGCCAGAGGTGTTATCGAAAGCGGCACGCTGCGGATCGTGCGCACGTTCGCCGTGACGTCTTCGCCCACGGTTCCATCGCCACGGGTCGCCGCGCGCTGGAGTCTTCCCTTGGCGTACGTAAGGCTCATCGCGAGCCCGTCGATCTTCAGCTCGGCGCAGTACTTCACCTTGTCGCCAATGGCCGCGCGCACCCGCTTGTCGAAGGCGCGGATCTCGGTCTCGTCGAACGCGTTCTGCAGGCTGAGCATCGGCGAGCGATGCCGGACCTTGGCGAACTGATCCGAGGCTTCTCCGCCCACGCGTTGGGTCGGCGAGTCCGGCGTCATGAGGTTCGGCCTCTCCTCTTCGATCCTCCGCAGCTCCAGGAACAGCGCGTCGTACTCCGCGTCGGAGACCTCGGGCTGGTCGAGCACGTAATAGGCGTGCTCGTGGCGGCGGATCAGGTCACGTAGTTCCTCGACCCTGACCGCAGGGCCAATGGTGCGCGCAGGCGCGAGCAGGTTGGGACTTACTGATTGCTTCTTGCGTTTGCTCACTTGGTGAGCGGCGCGAGCATGCCACTGAGGATCTTCAGGCCGGCCTTGTCGAACTTGACCACGAGCTCCTCGTCCGTCCGCGTGAGCGTGCTCTTGACCACCGTCCCCGATCCAAAAGCCGGGTGCTGCACGCGGTCACCGCTTTTGAATCGCTGCACCGGAGGCGCCGCCGGCGCGGCCTGCACCTGGCGCTCCTGGAAGCGCTCCTTGTAGCCCTGTCGCGGGGGCGCCACCGGCGCGCTGCCCTTCGGGGCCGCTAGCATCGACTGCGGGATCTCGGTCAGGAAGCGGCTGGGGAAAGCGGGCTGGGAGCGGCCGTAGAGGTGGCGGCGGAAGGCGCAGCTCAGGTAGAGCCGGTCTTTCGCCCGCGTCATCCCCACGTAGGCGAGGCGGCGTTCTTCAGCCATCTCCGTCGCCGCACCTACCGCCGACGGGTTCTCCTCGCGTTCGTCCAGCGCACGCTGGTGGGGCAGAAGCCCCTCTTCCATGCCGACCAGGAACACCACCGGAAATTCAAGCCCCTTGACCATGTGCAAGGTGATCAGGGTCACGCCCTCGCCGTTCTCGTCATATGCGTCTACGTCTGAGACCAGGGCGATCTCGGCCAGGAAATCCTCCATGCCCTGTGCAGGATCGCGATCGTCAAAGCTCTCGGCAAGGCCACGCAGCTCGTTGAGGTTCTCCATGCGAGCCTCGCCCTGCGGAGTCCCGTCGAGATAGTGCTGCCGCAAGCCCATGATCTCGATCACGTGGTCGAGCAGCTCGCTCGGCCGCAGGACTCCCATCACCGAGCGGATCGACTCGATTTGAGTGCGGAATTTTTGCAGCGGTGCGATGGCCGCACGGGGGACGCCAGGGACTCGAGCCGGGTCAGCGAGCAGCGAAAGGATGTCCGCTTCGGTCGTGCGGGCGAAAGCGTTGAGTGCATCGACCGTCACGTCCCCGATCTTCCGCGAAGGCACGGACACGATTCGCGAAAAGCTGAGCGCGTCCTTTGGGTTGAAGCAGAAACGCAGATAGGCGACCACGTCCTTGACCTCACGCCTCTCCCAGAAGCGGATGCCGCCCACCAGCCGGTACGGGATGCGGCGGCGCGCGAGCACGTCCTCGAATGAACGTGACTGGGCGTTGGTGCGGTAGAGAACCGCGAAAGCCGAGTACCCCCGATTCTCGGTGCGGCGCAGGCGCTCGATCTCGTCGGCGACGAATTCGGCCTCCTCGATCTCGTTGTACGCCTGAGTCGCCATCACTTTCTCGCCGCCCGCGCGCTTGGTCCACAGCCGCTTCTCAGCGCGTTCGGGGTTGCTGCGGATCACGCTGTACGCTGCGTCGAGGATGGCCTGGCTGGAGCGGTAGTTCTGCTCCAGGCGCACCACGTGAGCGTCCGGATAGTCCTTGCGAAAGTCGAGGATGTTGCGGACGTCTGCGCCGCGAAAGCGGTAGATCGACTGGTCGTCGTCTCCGACGACGACGACATTGCGGTGTTCGGCAGCGAGCTGGTTGACAAGCACGTACTGCGCTCGGTTGGTGTCCTGGTACTCGTCGACCAGCACGTGGCGGAAGCGGTCGCGCCACTTCGCGAGCGCCTCGGCGTCCGTGTTGAACAGCTCGACCAGCTTCATGATCAGGTCGTCGAAGTCGAGCCCGCCGGATCGGCGAAGCACCTCTTGGTAGGACTCGTAGACCCGGCGTACCACCTCGTCGGCGTAGCTGCGGTTGGGATATTCATTCGGTCCCTTCAGCTCGTTCTTCGCCTGAGATATCGCGTTGCTAAGGGCCCCGATCGGATAGCGCTTCGGGTCGAGCCTCAGCTCGTCGAGGACCCGCCGGAGCGCCGCTCGCGTGTCGTCCTCGTCGAAGATGACGAAGCTGTTGACGATCCCGATGCGCTGCGCTTCGCGCCGCAGGATCTTGACCGCGGTCGAGTGGAAGGTGCCGACCCACATCTTCTCGGCACCCTCGCCCACCAGGGTTTCTACTCGGGAACGCATCTCCCGGGCCGCCTTGTTGGTAAACGTCACCGCCAGCAGCCGGTCCGGCCACACGCGGTGGGTGGCGATCAGGTAGGCGATGCGGGCCGTGAGCACGCGCGTCTTGCCGCTGCCGGCCCCGGCAAAGATCAGAAGGGGCCCGTCGCCATGGGTGACAGCCTCCTGCTGGGGCGGGTTCAGGCCCTCCAGCAGGGCGTCGACGGCAGGCGTGGGTGAACCTTCGGTGGCCATTGAAAAACGAGTTTACCGGTGACCAGATTTCCGCAACTCCACCGTTAGACTCTCCGTGCCATTGGCGCGGGAAGTCGATTTCGGCATGCGCGATCACCTCCTTTACGAGCTCGCACGCGATCTCAGCTCATCTCTGGAGCTCGAGGTGGTGCTGAGCAAAGTGATGGACCGCATGATCACGCTGATGAAGGCCGCCCGGGGCTTCATCGTGCTCGTCGATCCCTCCACGGGCATCATGTCGGTGCCCATGTCCGGCGGCCAGGCCGACCCCGAGAAGGCCCGCCTGTTCCTGGGCTCGAAGACGGTGATCGAGCACGTCGTCAGGACAGGCCAGGCTGTCGTAACGACCGACGCCACGGTCGACGATCGCTTCAAGGGCCAGCAGTCGGTGATCCTGCAAAACCTCCGGTCGATCATCGCCGTCCCCCTCGTGACGAAAGGCAAGGTGATCGGGGCTGTCTACGTGGACAACCCCTTCCAGGCGGCGATCTTCGAGGAGGAGGACAAGGAGTTCCTGCAGGCGATCTCAGACCTGGCCGCGATCGCCATCGACAACGCGCGCCAGTACGAGCGCTCAGAGCTGCTGCGGGCGCTGTTTGAGCTCCACGTCAACAAGCAGGTCACCGACTACGTCCTCGCGCGCTCGGACCGGCACACGAAGTTCCTGCCTGGCGAGCGGCGCGAGGTGACCATGCTCAACTCCGACATCGCAGGCTTCTCGACCCTGTCACAGCGCATGGAAGCCGAAGAGCTGGTCGAGTTTCTCAACGACTACTTCGCGCGAATGATCGACGTCGTTCTGGCCCACGGCGGCAACATCGACAAGTTCCAGGGCGACGGAATGCTGGTGGTTTTCGGCGCGCCGAACCCCATGAAGGATCACGCCGCCCAGGCCCTGCGGGCTGCCAGGGGCATGATCAACGAGATCGATCGGCTCAACCGCGAGCTCATCAATGCCGGCAAGCCGGCGATCTCGGTCGGCATCGGCCTCGATACCGGCTTCGTGGTGGCGGGGCACGTCGGCTCGGAGCGGCGCCTGGAGTTCACTTTGATCGGCGTGCCGGTGAACAACAGCTCGTACCTGTCGAAGGTTCGGCCGGCCAAGGTCCTGATGTCGGAGACGACGCGCGACCTGCTGCCGGATGGTTTCGAGGTTACGGACCACGAGGCGATGCTGCTGAAAGGGGCCAACGAGCCGCAGTCGATCTACCAGCTCGAGATAACCGTTACCGCGGATATCTAGGACTAGAGGGGATCCCCCCACCCGGCCCTGGCCTTCGGCCAGGGCCGACCTCCCCGGCGAGCCGGGAGATAGGGGAACCCGGCCCCGAGATGGGACCGGGCGCTCCCAAGTGTGTTGTTAGACGGTTGCGGGCGCGGGGACCAGGCCGAGCTGGGTCATCTGGTCGAGCAAGTCGAAGTAAAGTCGGGTCTCGGCGATTTTTCCGTTCTCGATCCGGAAGATCTGGACGCCCTTGCTGATCACGTTGCGGTGGGTCGGCTGGACGGTTCCCATCGGGCCCTCGAGGGGACCGGTGTTGGTACCTTCCATAACGACTTCCTGGGCGATCCAGGGAGCGCTCACGATCTCGCTGCGAACGGTCAGCTTGCCGTTCGGGAAGCCCTTGAGCCAGCGCATCGCGTAGGCCGTGGCCTCGTGTGCGTTGGTTGCCTTGAAGCCGCCCGGCGCATCGAACTTGATGTTGTCAGCGTGAAGCGCGTTCAGTGCCCTTTCATCGTGGGCGTTGAAA
The DNA here is from genome assembly GCA_035937155.1 of Candidatus Dormiibacterota bacterium. Lineage (GTDB taxonomy): Bacteria > Chloroflexota > Dormibacteria > Dormibacterales > Dormibacteraceae > Palsa-870. The sequence goes on from DASYVJ010000003.1 coordinate 24,522, forward strand.
GCGGTTACAAAATGGGCGGCTGTGTCTTTGACTTCAGTCATGCGTCTCCTCCTTAGGGAGTAGAGCGAAGCGGAGGGCCAAGAGGCTACTGCCATCAGAGGCCGGCAACCGGGAGAACCGTCACGGCTCTCACCTCAGTCCAGAAACGAACTGCCGGCAGTGTAACAGAAAATGGTTGCGAGCGCGTGCTAATATTTCGCGATCGAACGACCCCGCCTACTTTCTGTTGCCGAGGCCGCCGCTGAGCTCAACGCGTCGGAGGCTTACGTGCGCCGGTTGCTGGCGACGCAGCGCCTTTACGGAACCAAGGTGGGCTTTGTCTGGGCCCTCTATCCGGAGGACATCGATGCGTTCAAGCAGATGCGCCGACCTCCCGGTCGGCCGCGCAAGCCTCGCCTATAGAGCTAGAGGGGGTCCCCCCACCCGGCCGTGCCCTTCGGCAGGGCCGACCTCCCCGGCGACCGGGGAGGGTTTACTTACATGACCAGCGGCCCGGGCCGTAGTGGCTGTACAGCCACGCGGCGGCCTGAGCGTTCGCGACCGGGTCAAACGGCGACTGGCTGGCCCATGGTGTGCCAGCCCAGGTACCCGGCATGAACTGGAACAGGCCGGAGGCGCCGCTGGACGAGTTGACCGAGTTGGGGTGATAGCGAGATTCGCAGTAGGCGATGCGCAGCGCCCAGGTGACCGCAGCCTGGCCGAGCGGGCTGAACGCGTTTGTGATGATCTGGGCGATGTAGCCGGGCGGCGGTGGGTGGTTGTTCAACGCGGCGACCCGCGCCGCCTCGGCCTCCGCCGCGGCAAGCGCGTCCTGCTGCGCCTGGTAGTCGACCAACCCCTGCTTCAGCTCCGCCGACCACGCCTTGACCTGCGCCATCTGCGCCGCCTGGACGCGCTGGGTGCGAGTCTGCTGCACGACCGAAAGGCGGTCGTAGGCGCTCAGCTGGGTGACTGCGACAGCGCTGGCGACCGCCGCCGCCGGCGGCTCGAGCCGCGGCAAGATCACGGTCGCAAGGATTACGGCCCAAACCAGGACCGCTCGAAATAGCGGCAGCAAACCTTGTCGCTCCTCCTGTGAGTCGCCCTAACCCTGGGACGCTGTTCAGGCCTGAGCTCGGAGCGAAGACGTCTGCAAGACCGCTCAGGGGCCGCAAAAGTGGCACCTTACCAAATGCGTGACGGCTTTGGGTAGCCCTTATTGCGTTAAGAACAGGCGGTCACACGCCGGCCGGCGACATCAGGTAGGGCTCGGAACGACAGCCTTTGTGACCACCCGATAGGCGGCCACCGGCCCTTCAAAGCCCTTGAGCCGCAGTTCCAGGGGTTCGCTACGGATTTGCTTCTCAGCCAGCCAGCTGCTGACCCGGCGGTGCGCCTCCTCGCTCAAGGTCACCTCGCCGGCGGCAGAGTGCGCCTGGAGTCGAGCGGCCATGTTGGTGACCTCGCCCAGCACGCTGAGGTTAGCGGACTCCGCCAGCGACCCGACAACGGCTGGCCCGACGGCTATCCCGGCACCAACCGGCAGACCGGCGAGCGCTGCCTTGTCAATGATCGCGATCGCCGCCTGGAGCGCTTGCAGCGTGTGGTCGACGCTCTGACCTGACACGTTGAACGTAGCCATCAGTGCGTCGCCCGCGAACTTGTCGACCAGCCCCCGCCGCCTGGCGACCTCCTGGGATGACCATCGCTGCAGCGAGGCGATCCGATCCAGCATATCGGCGGGTGGCTTGCCTCCGCTCATCTCGGTGTAACCGCGGACATCGGCAAACAGGACTGACACCATTCGCTCGCCGGTGGCAACCCGATCGGTGCGCTCGGGAGCGCCAGTCGCCCCTGCTGGTTCCGGGGCCGCCGGCACTTCCAGGCCGAGTGCCTCGGCGGTCTCCCGCGCGAGCCTCGCGGCCAGGCGAGCGCCGCTCGACTCGGCCTCTGCAATGATCCCGGCCAGCCGTGTTCGGGCGCTTTCGGTGTCCCCCGACCTGGCCTCGGCTTCCGCCAGTGAGCGACCTACGTGCCAGGCGTCGAGCATGAGACCTCCCTCTGCAAAATCGGCGACCGAGGTCCGCAGGCCGATGAGAGCGTCGTCCAGGCGACCCTCGTAGAGGGCAAGACGTGCGCGCGCAGCGACAATGCGTGGAGACGCCAACGTTTCGCCCTGGACCGCAAGCGAGTCGAGGAACCACCTGAGCCAGGCAGGGTCTGAGGCGGCGACTTCTGCCACGACTTCCGCCGGTGAAACGATATCGCCGACCTCGGGTTGCACCGAGTGAGCGACTTCGAAGGCCCCGTTGAGGTCCTTTTCTGCAAGACGCGTGCGGATTCGCGCGGTGGTGTCGTAAATGGCGTCCTGGCCCTCCACTCGGCTCGAAATGGGCGGTAGCTCTGCCACAGCGAGCTCTGGCTGCATGTTTTCCGCCAGCGCGTGAGCCAGCAGGACCGAACATCTCCAGACTTGCTTCTGGTGGCCGGCTTCGCGAGCCGCCTGCATCCCGGCGCGCCCCATGTCAACGGCCTCCCGTACGTGGCCCATGTGTAGTCGGACCAAACCCCGCATGTAAGGAGTGACGATGTGACCTGACCACTCCGGCGTGCTCAATCTGGCGTACCACTTTTGGGCCAGCAGCCCGCGTCCATGGTGAATCGCGTCCCAGCACCCGTTGTACACGGCATTGATCGTTTGGACTTGGTAGCCGCCTTGCATAGCGGCCTGGTAGCTGTCCTCGAGGTGCTGAAACCCGGCTTCCTCCTGGCCTAGGCCCAGCTCCGACAAGCCCATGAAGCCCCACGCCCAGGCAAGTGCCATGGGCGCGCCCGCCTGCTGAGCGATTTCCGCAGCCCGGCGGGCATCGTCCAGGCTGGATTCGCTCGAGCGCTCGAAAGTGGCCAGGCCCGATAGACGTATGTAGGCGATTGCCAAAGCCTCACTCGGGCCGGCGTGCATAAGCACATCCCGTGCGTTTTCGAACTGTTGTCTAGCCAGGTCGTTTCGCATCAGCTCCCAAAAACACCGGCCAAGAATCAGGCGATGGCTTGCAGCTTCGAGTGAAAGGCCGGCCGCCTCGAGATTGGCGATTCCATCCTCGAGCAGCTTTCGGGCAGCCTCTGACTCACTGTTGCTCCAGTACATCTCGCCGGCTCTGCAGATCATTCGTGCCCGTTCGACAGGATCCCTGACGTGAGGAGCGGCTCTTTCGAGGAGCTGGGCCGCGTCGCGGTAGGCGCGAGCGTGAATTGCATCGTCCGCGGCGACAACGCACATGGCGACGGCCTCGTCATATCTGCCCGCCGCCAGGAGGTGATGCGCCAGATCGACGGGCGCGCGATCGGGCCTCCGGGCCATGACCTCGGCGACGAGCGAGTGCAGCCGCTGCCGGCGCGGCGCAACCATGTCCTCGTATACCGCCTCACGGGTCAGCGCGTGACGAAACCGATACCTGCCGGTTGCCCGGTCGTCCTCTTCAAGCAGCTGGAAAGTCACGCAGGCCTCGAGTGCAGACAGCACAACCGTGTCGTCCAGCCCAGTCACCTGCGTCAGCGTGACCAGGTCGACCGAGCGACCGACCACGGCCGCTGCCGACAACACCTCGATCTCCCTGGTGTCGAGCCTCGCTAGCCGATGCAGGATTGCGGTGCGGACCGTATCAGGAAGCCGAATCTCTGCCAGTGCTTTGCGGTCCCAACCGGTTTCCGTGCGAAAGATGTCGCCCCGGTCGAGCGCATCGCGGAGCATTTCCTCGAGCACGAACGGGTTGCCCTCGCTTCGGTCGTGTAGGAAATCGCGGAACTCTACCGTGATGTCGCTCTCATCAAAAATTGCGCACACCATGTCGGCCACGGCCGCCGCGGGCAGCGCCTTCAGCTCGATGAACTCGGCCTGGCCGGAACGGCGCCAGCCCTGGATCGTCGGCACGAGGGGGTGCTTCCGGTGCATCTCATCCACGCGGTAGGTGGCAAGGATCAAGACGTTGGTCGAGCGCAACCGGCGCGTCATGTAATCCAGCAGCTCTCGAGTCGCGGGATCGGCCCACTGTAGGTCCTCGAGCACCAACAGCAACGCTCGGTCGCGCGCCGCGTCCCGAAGAAACAGCAGGATCGCCTCAAAGAGCCGGAGCTTGGCCTGCATCGGGTCAGCGCCGGGCGCCGGGGCGCGACCAAGCTGAGGAAACAGCTGCGCCAGCTCATCGCTTGCCGAGCCAAGCCGTTGTCGGAGCTCTCCGACGTTGTCCTTCGTCAGCCGGTTGCCGATCGCCTCCAGAAACGGTAGGTATGGCAGTGAGAGCTCGGCCTCACTGCATGCGCCCGCCATGACTGCGCAGTGGAGCCGAAAGGCTCGAGTGGTGAGCTCGTTGACGAGGCGGGTCTTGCCCATGCCTGCCTCACCGCCGACGATGACCACACCGCCGTCCCCGCGCAGCGCGGACAGCAGAGCGTCCTCTAGCGTCGAGAGTTCAGGTTCGCGGCCCATGAGGGTCGGGCACAGTACACGAGCAAGCGCCATGTGCCGACCGATTCTACGGCCCGTCGGTAGACGATCAGAAGAGGTGGGTCAGCCTGCGCCGGAAGGGCTTGCGCCCGCGCGGCGATCTGTATTTGGGCATCAGCTCTTTGATGCGCTTGAAGGCGGCCTCCGTGAGGGACTCCGGGTCATGGCCCGCAGGAAGAAGTGCCTGCCCGATGATCACCCGGATCGCCTTACGAAACCACAGGTCCTTGGTCCCAGACAGCGCGACCGGAATCACCGGCACGCCTCCCTTGATCGCGAAATGCGCAAAGCCTTTTTTGAACGGCATGAGCTCACCCTCCGTTGGCCCGTAGTCGGCCTCCGGAAATATGGCCACGGCGCCCCCGACCGCCAGGCAGCGGTCGACGTGCTCGAAGAGTGCCGGGTCGCCGTGGCGCGCCCGCACAACAGGTACGTAGCCGCCAGTGGTGCGGATGAGCCACCACTGGAACTTGCGAGTCACCAGGAGGGTGGGGTTGGCCAGGAAGTGCAGGCGCGGCTCGGCCGGGAAAAGCATCAGGATGGCGAACTCGTCCAGCCAGTTGAGGTGGTTGGCAATCACGATGTAATTGCCTTCTCTGGGAATGTTCCCGCGGCCCTCGACATCGAACCGGAAGATCAGATGGAGGAGGGGCACCGCGATGAGGCGGAGGATTCGATACGGCAGGTTGGCCCGGCGGCCGACCGGCAGCAGGTCCGCGGGTGGCAGTGCGGTGCTGGCCATGCTGATGGCCGCGAGTCTAAGTGACTAGGCGGCGTGTTCCACGGCGAGACCACGGAATCGGTGGGTGACATCCTGCGCCCCCCACAAGACCCATCCGAAGCCGATCGCCCACAGGCAATAGGCCATCGCCGCGAGCAGGCCCGCCCCTCTGAACGCCACGCTCGAAGCGCCCAGCCACGTCGTAGCGCTGATGGCGATCAGGCCGGCACCCGCGAGCACGCCGAGTGCATCGACCCAGCGCGGAAATCTCTCAGCGCCATACCCGAGGAGCGAGGCGACTACGAACCAGAGGCCCAGCAGCGCCAGGGGCCAGGCCGCCCATTCGCGATAAGCCTCGCCGGCCAGCACACCCACGACCGACAGGATCTGCAGCACGATCAGCCACAGGGCGCCGACCGCTCCTAAGAAGCCGACGAAGAGGCCCCACGCGGGTGTGCGCATCGGATGACTTGCGAGCGCGATGGCCACCGGAAGCAGGAAAACAGCCCACCCGAGCAGGAACCAGCCGCGCACTGCTTCCCAGCCCGCGAGCTGGCTGATGACGGCGCCCACCAGCGATGCGACCGAGAGATAGGTCAGCAGGCTGGTCCAGCGCATCCCGCGGGTCATCAAAACCAGGAGGACGAAGACAACCCACGCGATGAGAATCCCGGTGCGCAGCGCCTCCCATCCGAAAACCTGGCTCAGGAACGCGGCAACCAGCGCCGCGACGGAGGTCCAGATGAATGCAGCGCGCACGCGAGTATTGTCCTGGACTCAGCGGGAACGGTGGCGGGTGGGCTTACGGGAGGGTCGGACGCCCGTCCTTTCCGATCGGCCAGTGCGGGTTGTGTGCGACTTCCCACAGGTGACCGTCGGGATCGGAGAAGTAACCGTTGTAGCCACCCCAATCGGTGGCAATCGCCGGCCTGGTCAGCTGCGCGCCGGCGGCGACGGCTGCAGCCAGGAATGCATCGACGTCATCGCGGCTGGCGAGATTCATCGCGAGCGCCGAGCCGCGGTAGCCGGCGTCGCCGCCAGGCTGGATGGAGAGATTGGCATCGCCGGCAAGGTCCTTGTATCCCCACACCGCGAGGATGCCGCCGTCTGTCTTGAAGAAGGTGACCTCGCCCTGGACCGATGCGTCCGACACGGGAAAGCCCAACGCCTTGTAGAAATCGGTGCTGCGCGCGACGTCGCGAACGCCAAGAGTCACAAGACTGAGCCGAGCGGAGGATTTCATGACTACTCCAATCATGCCGGAGCAAGCTCGTAGCGTAGGTCGCTCTGGACAACGGCGATCGGTAGCCCTAAGGGCAGCCGTGCAGTTACCAGGCCAAGCCGGTGCGACAACTCCGCAATTTTCAAGTGATGGTAAGTGGTGGTGGAACGGCCAGCAGTGGGTCGCCGCGATTTCTCCAGATGGCCGGTACCGCTGGACGGGCGCGGCATGGACCGCAAACAAGAAGATGTTGTTTGGCGACTACGCGAACCAGGCGATTTTTTGCGCTGTGCTCGGGCTCCTGTGCGGATTCATGTTCCCGTTTGGTGTCTACGCCAGTATTCGCGCCTACCAGGACCTGCCCTGGAAGCGGACCCAGGCGATCATCGGCCTGGTTCTCAACAGCGTGGGATGCGTTCTTCTGGTCCTGCTGCTGGTAGTCCGCGTATCAGGGGTGGGTCCCTAGCGGAGAAGCTGGCTCAGACCAGAGCTTGCTTGATCTCGCTGATGAGGTCTTCCACTCTGGCCGGGCGGTAGGTCGTGCCGTCGCTGGTGAATTTCTCAACCTCAATGGCGCCATTGGTCATGAACTGGATTTCCCAGCGCGTGCCGGGTGTGGCTATCTCGACCATCACCGCATCCGGCCGATCCACCTCCAAGCCGTAGTCGAGGTCATCTGAGATGTTCGCGATAAACGAGAGAAGCTGCTCGAGGTCACCCGCCATTCGAACCTCCGTGTCTTGTGACAATTGGTGCCGGCGCGGGGATTCGAACCCCGGACATTCGGTTTAAAAGACCGCTGCTCTAACCAAGCTGAGCTACGCCGGCACGGAGTTCAGATTGTGGCTTGCGAACCGTGATCGGCGCTCGGCCTATTCCGCCCGAGGTCAATTCTGCCGGCTAAAAATGCCTGACCCCCAGTCCCTTCGGGCCGAGGGTCAGAGCGGGGATAACAGGGTGGCGGGCCAGGAACCCTCCCTTCGGCGGGCTGTCTACCCTCTCTCCTAAGGCCCTCCCCGTATTCCCGGCGGCAGCATAAGCTGCCACGGCTGTTTAGGGAATAGGCAAAATCGACTTAACACAGCGCCTACAACTGGACACGCAGGCTGCACCTGGCGCCACAACGCCACCCCGAGCCGGCGCTGTAGCCTTGCCCCGGTGAAAGCCTGGGTCGTTCGACAACTGGGTGGGCCCGAGTCCCTCCAATTCGAGGAGATCGCTCCGGGTGAGCCGGCCAACGGCATGGTACGCATCAAGGTGCGCGCCGCGGCGATCAACTTCCCCGATGTTCTAATGGTCGCCGGACTCTACCAGGTGAAACCCGAGCTGCCCTTCGTGCCGGGCGTCGAAGTTAGCGGGGAGGTGTTGAGCGCGCCGCCGGGGTCCGGTTTCAAGCCGGGAGACCGCGTCATGGCGCTCCTCGACAGCGCCGGCCTAACTCACGGTGGGTTCGCGGAAATCGCAGATGCAGCGCCGGCGTCGGTGACGTTGATGCCGGACAATATGCCCTTCGAAGAGGGCGCCGGCTTCACCTTGATCTTCCAGACGGGCTGGTTCGGGCTACATCGTCGGGCCAACCTGCAGCCCGGCGAAACGCTGCTCGTCCATGCGGGAGCCGGAGGCGTGGGCAGCGCCGCCATCCAGCTGGGCAAGGCCGCTGGCGCGACGGTGATCGCGACGGCCGGCTCGGACAAGAAGACCGAGGTCTGCCGCACGCTGGGTGCCGACCACGCGGTGAACTACAAGACCGGCGATTTTGTCGAAGAGGTCAAGAGAATCACGGGAGGTCGCGGCGCCGACGTAGTGTTCGACCCGGTCGGAGGCGACGTCTACGACCGTTCGACGAAATGCATCGCCTTCGAAGGGAGGATCGTGGTCGTCGGTTTCACGTCGGGCCGCATCCCCCAGGCGGCGGCCAACCATCTGTTGATCAAGAACTACTCGGTGGTCGGACTCCACTGGGGCCTGTACACAAGGCGCGCGCCAGAGCTAATTCCGCCGGCGGCCCGCGCCCTGCTCGACCTGTACGAAGCCGGCACGATCAAGCCCTACATCTCGACGCGACTTCCGCTCAGCCAGGCACCTCGCGCCCTCGCCACCGTGGGCGAAGGGAAGAGCACAGGCAAGGTGATCCTCACTGTCTGATCCATTGGAGCCTGCCCCGCCTCCGGAGCCAGTGGAGCCGGCCCCGCCTTCCCAGCCGGCCGAGGCCACCCCGCCTGCCCAGCCGGCCGAGGCCGCCCCCCCTTCCCAGCCCCTGGAACCGGCCGCGCCTTCTGAACCAGTGGAGCCGGTCCCACCTCCTGAACCAGTGGAGCCGGCAACACCGGCCCCACTTCCCCGCCGCCGCCTTCGCCACTACCTCCCCGCGAGCGCGGGAATCGCGGTCGGGCTCATTGCCGTGTTGCTCGTAGTCCTCTTACCGCCGACCAGCTCCCGACCGCCCGCGGAAAAACTCGCCGCAGACCAGACCCTGAGCTTCCCCATCTTCCAGGACGTCGCAGACCTTGATCCAGCGCTGATCTCCGCCCCTGTCGACATAGACATTCTCCGCAACGTCTTCTCGGGCCTCTACAAGTTCGACCAGCGGCTGCATGAAGTGCCGGACCTGGCGGCAGGCGAGGCGAAGGTCTCGACCGACGGCCTCGCTTACACATTTCATCTTCGCCATGACGGTCGCTTTTCCAACGGCGACCCCATCACCGCCGACGACTTCATCTACAGCTGGAACCGCGCCGCGGCCAAGCAGGGCGACTACGCCGGGCTGTTCAGCGTCGTCGCGGGCTACGACGCGGTCGCGGGTGGCAGGTCGAACCAGTTGAGCGGCCTCGCGAAGGTCGATGACTTCACATTCACGGCCACGCTCACCAAGCGGGCGGGCTACTTCATCACCCTGGTTGGCCTGTGGCCCTTCTGGGTGGTCGACCAGAAAGTCATCACGTCGGCGGGCGAGGACGCGTGGTTCACGAAGCCAGAGACGCTCGTCGGCAGCGGACCATTTCGCATGACAGCGCGGGTGCCGGGCCAGTCGATGGATTTCCAACCGGTGGTCAGTTGGTACGGAGGTCCGACCGGCAAGCTCACAAAAGTGCACGTGGAGGTCGTGCCGGATGGCGCCGCGCAGGTTGCTCAATACGAGTCCGGCGTGTTCAGCCTCGTCGGCTACGGGCGCCAGGGCCTACCCCCGGCTGCCGCAACTCGCTATACGTCGGACCCCAAGCTCAAGAGCCAGCTCAACCTCGTTCCGCTGGGCCTCACGTTCTGGGTCGGCTTCAACTTGAAGAGCGGTCCGTTCGCGGGAGTCGAGGCGGGGAGGCCCGGACGCCACGCCTTCAGCACTGCGATCGACCGCGCTGTGCTCGTCGACGCGCTGTGCAACCAGAAGACGGCGTGTGTCGACGCGACCGGCGGTTTGATCAGCAAGGGTCTGCAAGGCTACTTGGGTGACGGCGCCGACCCGAATGTGAAGTTCGACGCGACGGCTGCGAAAGCCGAGTACAAGACGTGGGACCCAACGGGGGCGAAGGTCAAGGGCCTGACCTATACGTTCGACACCAACGCATTCAACCAGGCGGTCTGCACCAATCTGCAGCAGCAGTGGCAGAAGAACCTCGGCGTCGCGGTGGGCTGCGTGGAGATGGATCGCAAGACATTCTTCGACGACCGCAACGGGCGGTGCGCGTACCCGACGTTTCGCCAGAGCTGGAGCGCCGACTACGACCAGCCTCAGGACTGGTTCGACTACCTGTTTGTCACCGGTGCGAGCTCGTCGGGCTCGTGCTACTCAAACCCCAACCTCGACAAGATCGTCGCCGCCGCTGACGCGACTCCGTTGAGTCAGAGCCTGGTGGATTACAAGACGGCCGGCCAGCTGCTGCTCAACGATGCCGTCTTCGCCCCGCTGATCTACGGAGTACAGCAGTACCTGTCACATCCGTACGTGGCCGGCGTGGGTGGGAATGCGCTGTACGACAACTACTGGACTCAAGCACGAATCCTGGCTCATTAAGGCGCGTTCCCCCATCCCCCGCCTTCGGCGGGGACTTCCCCCTGCGGGGGAAGAACCGCTAGACGTCCTGCGAGAAGTGGCAGGCTGCGAGGTGGCCTCTCACCTTTTCCTCCAGCGGCGGCTCGACTTCGGCGCACGGCGTCGGCACGCGCGCGATCGGGCAGCGCGTGTGGAAACGGCAGCCTGACGGCGGATTGAGGGGCGAAGGTATCTCCCCTGAAAGCTCGACCAAGCGTTTGCCGCGCTGAACCCTCGGGTCGGGTACCGGAATCGCCGAGAGCAACGCCTTCGTGTACGGGTGCTTGGGACTGCTGTACGTCCCTGCACTGTCGGCCACCTCGACGATCTTGCCCAGGTACATCACCATCACGCGGTCGCTGATGTGGCGGACGACCGACAGGTCGTGCGCGATGAACAGATAGGTGAGCTTGAACTCGCGCTGAAGGTCTTCGAGGAGGTTGACGATTTGGGCCTGGATCGAGACGTCCAGCGCCGAGATCGCTTCGTCGCAAACCACAAGCTTCGGGTTGAGCGCCAGCGCCCGCGCGATTCCGATGCGCTGTCGCTGACCTCCTGAGAACTCATGGGGATATCGGTTGTTGAAGTTGGGGTTGAGGCCGACGATCTTGAGCAACTCCTGCACGCGCTCACTGCGCTTGCGACCTCGCATGAGGCCGAAATTGACAAGGGGCTCGGCGACGATATCGCCGATTGTCATGCGTGGGTCCAGGGACGCGAATGGGTCCTGGAAGATCATCTGCATCTCGCGTCGCTGCTGCCGCAGCTTCTCGCCCCGCAACTTGGTGACCTCGACGTCGTTGATGAAGACCTTGCCTGACGTGACCGGGAGGAGCTGCGTCACCAGGCGAGCAAGCGTCGACTTCCCGCACCCCGACTCGCCGACGAGCCCGAGCGTCTCCCCCTCGACGATTTCGAAGCTGACTCCGTCAACGGCCTTGACCGACTGACCAAGGCCGGCGGGAAAGTGCTTCACCACGTTCTCGACGCGTACGAGCGCTTTGGCGCCGGCGCGTTGCGGCGCCTGGTCCTGCTGGCGGGCGGCCTCTGCCATCAGTCGGTGATCTCGCCCTTGTGCACGCCAGAACCCGCGCCCGGCCGGATGTCGACCATGTTGTCCGCGTCCATCTCCTTGCGCGCCCGCTCCATGGTCACCCAGCAGGCCGCCTCCTGGTTGGGAGCCACCTCCTGCAGAAGCGGCTCGTCGGTGAAGCACTTTTCGACGCGGAACGGACATCGCGGATGGAAGCGGCAGCCCGCCGGCGGCCGCAGCAGGTCGGGGGCCAGGCCCTCGATCGAGCGCAGGCGCTCGTGGCGGAGAGCGTCGACGCGCGGGATGCTTCGGAGAAGTGACCAGGTGTACGGATGCTGGGGGTTCTCGAAGATCTGCTCCACCGGGCCCTGCTCGACGATCTGGCCCGCGTACATGACGAGGACTCGCGAGCACAGCCCCGCCACCACGCCCATGTTGTGCGTGATCATCACGATGGCCGTGCCGAGATCGCGGTTGAGGTCGGCGAGCAGCTCGAGAATCTGCGCCTGCACGGTTACGTCGAGCGCGGTCGTCGGCTCGTCGGCGATGAGGATTGACGGCGCGTTGGCCAACCCCATTGCGATCATGGCCCGCTGTCGCATACCGCCGCTCAGCTGGTGTGGAAAATCCTTCGCCCTTGTTTCCGGCGCAGGGATGCGCACCCGCCTCAGCAGCTCGATCGTCCGTTCCCGTGCCTGTTTGGGTGTCGCCTTGTCATGGGCGAGCATCGCTTCGTCGATCTGGAAACCGGTACGCAGAACTGGGTTCAACGAGCTCTGCGGATCCTGGAAGATCATCGCGATGTCGCGGCCGCGGATCTCGCGGATCTCGTCGCCGCTGACCTGCAGCAGGTCCTGGTTGTGGAACAGGACCTGGCCCGCGACAATGCGGCCGGGATCCGGCACGAGCCTCAGGAGTGAGAGGGCCGTGATTGACTTCCCGCTTCCAGACTCGCCCACGATGCCAAGGCTCTCGCCCGGAAAGAGGTCGAAGCTGACACCGTCGACGGCCGTCACGATGCCCCCATCGGTCAGAAACTGTGTGCGCAGGCCTTTCACCTGCAGGATCGGTGTTGGCACTACCGCTTCTGGCGCGGGTCAAGCGCGTCGCGCAACCCGTCGCCCAGAAAGTTGAAGGCCATCAAGGTCAACGACAGGGCGATAGACGGAACGATCACCATGTGCGGCGCGATCCGGATCGCGGCCAGGCCGTCCGCGGCCATCGATCCCCACGACGGAGTCGGTGGCTGGACGCCGATCCCCAAGAAAGAGAGGAACGCTTCAAACAAGATGGCCGCCGGCACACCGAAGGTCGCCTGCACGATGATCGGCCCCAGCGAGTTCGGCAGGATGTGCCCGAAGAGGATCTTCAAAGGCTTGGCGCCACTTGCCCGCGCGGCTTCGATGAACTCGCGTTCGCGCAGCGCCAACGTCTGTCCCCGAACTAGCCGCGTCATGTCCATCCACCGCGTGGCGACGATCGCGATGATGATGTTGTTGAGGCTGGGGCCCAGCAGCAGCAGCAGGATCATCGCGACGAGCAAGTCAGGGATGCCGTAGAAGACGTTGATGATGAAGGACACCACCGAGTCGATCCAACCCTTGTAGTAACCCGCGATCAGCCCGATCGGAACACCTACTGCGACTACCAGCACCTGCGTGCCCACCCCCACGATGAGCGATATCTGGGCGCCGACCATCAGCCGGCTGAGCACGTCGCGACCGAGGATATCGGCGCCAAACCAATTGGTCGAGCTGGGCCCCGAGTACGGGAGCGCCACGCCAACCTCACGATACGAGTAGGGCGTGTGGAAGATCGCCACTATGGCGACGACCACAAGCAAGGCCAGGTAGATGGCGCTGGCCAAAGCAAGGCGATTGCGACGCAGGCGACGCCATGCATCCGACCACAGGCTCGCTTGCTCCGGGGTCGTCGGCCGGGTGATCACAGCGGCGGCGGTGGTGGCCATCAGTAGCGGATCCTGGGATCGATCACGACGTAGGCCAGGTCGACGGCCAGGTTGGCGATCCCGACCATTGCGGCGAACATGGTAAACACGCCGATGACGATGTTGTAGTCGCGGTTAAGAATGCTCGTCGCGAACTCCTTCCCTAAGCCGGGGATGCCGAAGATGTTCTCGATGATGACGCCACCCGTGATGATGCCGATCACCAGCGGGCCGAGAATCGTGATCACCGGGATGAGCGCATTCCGGAGAGCATGGCGGACCATGATCACGGTCTCGCGCAAGCCTTTGGCGCGGGCGGTGCGGATGTAGTCCTGCCGGATGACCTCCAGCATGCTGGCCCGCGTAAGGCGGGCGACGATGCTCGCGTACGGAAAGCCCAGAGCGAAAGCCGGGAGCCAGATCTCTCCGATGGTCCCAAATTGGCCCGTCCAACCGATTTTGAAGTAGAACGTGCCCTGCGTTAGGTTGTCGAGCCAGACCGCGAACACGAGGATCAGGAAGGTGGCGATGACAAAGCTCGGCATGCTGTAGCCGATGACCGACGTGGTGCTCAGCAGGTAATCGACCCAGGTGTTCTGGCGGATCGCCGCCACGACGCCGAGCAACATGCCGAGGCCGATGGTGAAGACAAGCGCGAACAGACCCACCTCGGCGCTGACTGTCAGCTCGCGCAGAACGAGCGGAGTGATGGGGACGCCCCGGTTCACGAGCGATTCGCCGAGGTTGCCGTGCAGGAACAGGCCTGACAGGAAGCTCGTGTACTGGTCCCACAGCGGCTTGTCCAGGCCGTAATGGTGGAGCAGGAGCTCGTACTGGGTGCCGTGCAGGTGCTCATTGAACAGCGCGTCCCCTGGCAGGCGGTGAATGCCCAGGAAGACGATCGAGGACACGGCGATGACGGTAAAAACGATCAGCACAAGGCGCTGACCGATGTAGATCAACGTTCCACGTGTCAGCACTTCACTGCTTCCCTGGTGATTGTCACCGAAAGTGGGAGAGGGCGCCCGCGCAGTGCGAGCGCCCTCTCGGGATTTCCCTTAGTGGGACAGGATCTGGATCGTGTTCCAGTAGTTGTCGAAGAAGCTGTTTGTGCCGGCACCCTTCACATACGACTTGATCAGGAACGAGCCGACGCTGTAGTAGAGCGGGATGTAGACGACGTCGTCGATGAGCTGCTGGTTGAGAGTCTTGTAGTCCGCCAGCGCCGCCGGCATCGGCTCCGCGTCGGCCTTGGCCAGCAACTTGTCGTAGGCGGCCGTGTCGTACCCGGTGGTGCAGCCTGAGTCAGGGCATCCGACCACGTTGCCCCACAGGTTGTCGTACCAGTCTTGCGGGTGGTTGTAGTCAGCCTGCCAGCCATCGCGTGACAGTGTGTACTGGCCTTTCAGGCGGCCCTTGATGAACTGGGAGTGCGAGACCGGCTGGATGGACACGTCAACGCCCAGGTTGTCGTGCCACTGGGACTGCAGGAACTCCGCGGTCGGCTTGTTGAGCGCGTTCTCGGGGTCGTAGGTGTAGACAAGGCCCTTCGTCTTGCTGCCGGTCGGGTCAGCCGACGTGAGCAGCGACTTGGCCTTGGCGGCGTCGAACTTGGCGAGCGGGTCCTGGTTATCACCCATGTAACCGACCAGTGTCGGGGGGATCAAGCCGCCGGTCGCCGGCGTGCAGACGATGCTCTGGCAGACGACTGTGACCAGCTTGGCCTTGTCGACCGCAAGGGCAAAAGCCAGGCGCAGGTCGTGCGCGCTCTGGCCATCAGAGAGAAGGAACGGCCCGCCGGCCGTGCGCTTTGCATCGTGCACCATGTTGAAGCTGACCCAGTAGCTCCGAACCTTGGGGTGCAGGACCAGCTGCGAGCTCTCGCTGCTGGAGGCCTTGATCCGAAGGATGTCAGCCACGGGGAGGTTGCTGTAGCCGCCGTAACCGACGACGTCATAGCCGCCCTGTTCGTACTTGGTGATCGCGGTTGAGGCGTCGTTGACGGAGACGTCGAGGTGCACCTTGGTCAGGGTTGGCTTCGGAGAACCCCACCAGTTGGGCACGGCTGCGAAGTCGACCGACTGCTTGGGTACGCGAGCCGTCATCTTGAAAGGCCCGGTTCCGATCGCGGTGGCGGGGTTGGCCCACCAGTTGTCGAAGTCCTGCTTGACGGCGTTCTGGTCAACGATCCAGCCCGTCGATCCGGCAAGCGCGATGGCGGTGAGGAGCCAGCCGGCAGGAGTAGCGAGCTTCACGTTGACCGTGTAGTCGTCCGGCGCGGTGAGGCCCGTGAGCGTCACCGACGGGTCCTTCTTCTCGAGCAGAGCTTCCAGCGCCGCGCCAGAGGCCTTGTTGTTCGACACGACGTCATAGCCGGCGATCGCTGCCAGGTTCGTGGCGTACGCGCCCTGCATTGCGGCCCCGCGGTTCCACGAATAGAGGACGTCCTTGGAAGTGAACTTGTCACCGTTGGAGAACGTCGCGTCCTTGCGCAGAGTGAACGTGTAACTCAAACCGTCGGCAGACGCGGTCGGGACCGCCGTCGCCAGGTCCGGGATGATGTTGAGGTTCGAGTCGAACCTGACGAGACCGTCGAACATGTTCTGCTGGATCTCCTGGTCGGTCTCCGCGTCGGCGACAGCCGGGTCCAGGGTGCCGAAGTCCGCGAGGATCGGGAACGTCAGCGTCTGGTTCGACGCCAGAGACGTGCTGGTGGTCCCAGTTCCTCCTCCACACGCGACCAGCACGATGCTGGACACGCCGCCCACCGCTAGGGCTTTGAGGATCCGTAACGAGGTTGGAGTCATAGCTTTCTCCCTAAAAAAGCCTGAGGCGAGAGCCTCTTCCCCCCCTCGCCTTCTTCCCGGTGTCTTCGCGGGACCACCGGGGCGAGAGCGCGCCGACGAGGGGTGGCGACCACGCGGCCGCCTCTTACTCCTTTCACATTGTGGCTTGGCGGGCGGTGAATGTCCACTTACCCGGTCGTGGGATGATCGCCGGGTGAGTACGAGCACTCGGGGGCTGCGCCGGCAAGAAGGTCGCGGGAAGGTCGACGGTTCGACCAGGTTCACCGCCGATCTCGAGCTCCCAGGGCTGCTGCACGTTCAGCTGGTGCTCAGCCATTACCCCAGTGCTCGCATCCGAAGCTGTGATGTAGCCGCGGCATGTGCTGTGCCTGGAGTCGTGGCTGTCGTCACCGGGCCCGATCTACTCGAAGTCGAGGCGGCCGGCCCGGACAAACCCCTGGCGGTAGACAGGGTATTTTTCGCCGGCCAGCCTGTTGTGGCGGTGATCGCGGAAAGCGAGTCGGCTGCGACCGACGCCGCTGCCCTGGTCGAGGTCGACTACGAGCCTTTGCCGGCCGTCGCCAATCCAGAACAAGCCATGCGGGACGGCGCGCCGGAAGTGCTGGAGGCCGGCGCCGAAGGATCCGAAGGCGACGCGTCGATGCACGGCGCGGCGACGGATTCGGAGTCGGAACCTCAGGAACGTCCGCGCAACGTCAGCTCGGTTGCTTCGTACAAGCGTGGCGACATCGAGGCGGGACTGGCCGCGGCTGATGTGGTCATCAAGGCTACCTATCGCATCGCCGGCGTGCACCACTCCTTCATCGAAACGCATGTCTCGATGGTGCGGCCCGAACCTGGCGGTGGTGTCACGATCTGGGCGCCGACACAGGGCCCGTTTGTGGTTCGCGACGAGATCGCCAAAGTGCTTGATGTCGCGCCACACGAGGTGCGAGTGATTTCGATGCCAGTCGGCGGCGGCTTCGGCGGGAAGGTCACGCTGCTCGAGACTCTCCTCGTGTTGCTGGCGCGAAAGGTGCGGCGCCCGCTTCGCCTGGCACTGACCAGGCAGCAAGAGTTCCAGCTGGGGCGGCCGGCGCCGGCGGCCAAGTTCGACATCGAGCTTGGTGCCAAGCGCGACGGCACGCTGACTGCGCTGCATGCACGCTACCAGTACGACAACGGAGCCACCGGCGGTTGGCACGCCGGCATCACCGGCTCGTTCCTGGGCGGCACGTATCGCATACCCAACTTCGACCTCAAGGGCTACGAGGTGGCGACCAACAAGACGCCCACCGACGCATACCGCGCACCGGGCGGCCCGCAGGCCTACTTCGCCCTTGAGTCCGCAATGGACGAGCTCGCGATCGAGCTCAGCATGGATCCGATCGAGCTGCGCCTGCACAACGCGTCACGCGAAGGCGATCTCAACGCCGACGAGGAGCCCTGGCCGCGGATCGCCATGGTCGAGTGCCTCGAAGCCGCGCGACGCCACCCGCTTTACACAGCCCCGGTCGGCCTCGGGGAGGGCGTCGGCATAGCGCTCGCCTCCTGGGGCGGCGCCCGCTCACCGGGTGCGGCGGGATGCCGGGTCGAACCCGACGGCACCGTTTCGATCCTGATCGGGTCGCCGGACATAAGCGGCTCGGCGACCGGGCTCGCGATGATCGCTGCCGAGGCGTTTGGCGTGCCGGCCGAGAAGGTTCGCGTCGACATCGGCGACACGTCCTTCGCTCCACAGGGACCTATGGCGGCAGGCAGCCAGGTGACCTACAGCCTGGGTGGGGCGGTCTACGAAGCGGCGCTCGAGGCGAGACGTCAGCTGCTCGAGATCGCCACCGAAGAGCTCGAAGCCGCACCCGAAGACCTCGACATCGCCGACGGCCGGGTCACTGTCAAAGGAGTGCCGGAGCGCTTCGTCGAGATCACCAAGCTCGTGGCTCTGAGCACCGAGTTCATGGGTCGGCATCGGCCCATCAACGCCACGGGGCGTTCGGCAGTGCAGAGCGCGTCGCCGTCGTTCACGGTCCACATCGCGCGAGTCCGCACCGATCCTGAGACCGGAGCGTTTCAGCTGACGGGCTACGCCGCGATCCAGGACGTCGGGCGCGCCATCAATCCGCCTGAGGTTCGAGGCCAGATGCACGGCGGCGCCGCGCAGTCACTGGGGCGCGCGCTTGGCGAGGCGCTCGTCTATGACGCGGAGGGCCAGCTGCGGAGCGGCAGCTTCCTCGACTATGAGCTGCCGACCGCGGACCAGCTGCCGGCCATCGACATCGAGCTGATCGAGGTTCCGTCGCCGGTGGGGCCGCTCGGGGCGAAGGGAGTCGGCGAGCCGCCTGCGATCCCGGGGCCAGGAGCCCTGACCAATGCGCTCGCGCGAGCTACTGGCATCCGCGTGCGTAACGTGCCGGTAGACCGGTCGGCACTCGTCAAGTAAGCGCAGTCTAAGCAGGCCTGTGCAAATTTCGCCTGAGGCGCCACTAGCCGTCGAGAGGGGAAGTCCCGGCTCGTCCATGCGGGCGTACGTGACCCGCACCCTGCCCGATTGCTCGCCGATTCTGGTGTGCAACCGCGCTCCGCGGGAACCAAACCCGGAGGGTGGATTCAAACGCGGAGCCGGCGGGGTGATCACCGCGCTGCTCACACTCGCCGAAGCGACGGAGGCGGACTGGGTCGCTTGCGCGCGCAACGACGACGAGCGGACGCTGGCGGGCCAGGGCGCTGCGGTCACGGTTCCGCTGCTGAATTCCACCGGCCGGCTGCACTACGCGGTGCCCACCAAAGAGCAGTACGACATGTACTACGGCGTGTTCGCCAACCCCGTGCTCTGGTTCATCCAGCACTACCTCTGGGATCTCGGCAACGAGCCGGTCATCGACGACCGCATTCATCAGGCTTGGGAGGAAGGCTACGTCGAGGTCAATCGCCAGATGGCTGAGAAGGTCATCGAGGTTGCCCGAGTGGCGCCAAAACGACCACTGGTTCTCGTCCACGACTACCAGCTCTACCTGGTCCCAGGGTTGGTACGAAAGGCAGTGCCCGCGGCGATGCTCCAGCACTTTGTGCACGTGCCCTGGCCGACGCCTCAGTACTGGAAGGTGCTCCCGAAGCAGATGCGCGACGCCATCCTCGACGGGCTGCTCGGCTGTGACATCGTCGGCTTCCAGTCGAGCCTCGACGTGCGCAACTTCCTCCTGACTTGTGAGGAAAACGCCGGACTGCAGGTGGACGAGCGGGAGCGTGCGGTTTTCTATGGCGGCCGCGTCGTCTACGCGCGCCACTACCCGATCTCGATCGATGTGTCCACGACGTCGCGGCTCGCGGCATCACGCGGCGTCAAGCGTCAGGAGCGCGATCTGGCCACGTGGCGCCCGCTGCACCTCATCGCGCGCATCGACCGGACGGACCCTTCGAAGAACATCGTTCGGGGGTTCATCGCTTATGACAAGCTCCTCCGCTACCACCCGGAGCTGCGCGGCCAGGTCCAGTTCTGGGCCTTCTTGCAGCCATCGCGCCAGGACGTCGCCGTGTACAGCCGCTACGTCCGGCAGATCCGACAGATCGTAGGTCGCATCAACAGCGAGTTCGGCACTGAGACATGGCTCCCAGTCCGGCTTGAGATCGGCGAGAGCGAGCGCAAGGCGATCGCTTCGCTCAAGAACTTCGACGTGCTGCTGGTCAATCCGGTCTATGACGGACTCAATCTCGTGGTCAAGGAGGGCGCACTCGTCAACGTGACCAACGGGGTCATCGTGCTGTCTGAGAACGCAGGTGCTCATGAGGAGCTGCAGGCGCACGTGCTTTCGGTCAACCCGTTCGACGTGGAGGCCACCGCGGCTGCGTTGTACACGGGGCTCACCATCGGTTTGGCGGGCCGGCGGCGATTGAACGAGGGGGCGCGAGAGGTCGTGCGCAGCAACGACATCACGCGGTGGATCAGCCGGCAGGTCCAGGACCTTCGCGACCTGGTGGCGGCGCCGATGCGAGCCTAACCTGGTCGCCGGCGCTCTCTCCTCCTCGGGTTCCCCCATTCGGCGCATTCGCGCCACCTTCCCCGGCAAGCGGGGAAGGCCTCACCGTCGGTTTCTCTCGGTTCTCGTCGCCACCGCCAGCAATCCGCTCAGTACCGCACCTTCAAAAAGGCCGTAGAGAATCGAACGAGGCACGGGCTGGCTGAACGGGCCGATGTTGAGCAAGAACGTGACGACGGCGAACACTGGAAATGAAAGGGCTAGCTGCTTCCAGGTGTCGAGTCCCTCCCACCACTGGAGGAACTTAGGCGGTGGTGTTGAGTCCTTCACTCATCGGACCCCCCGGCTGCCCACTCGACGATCTCGTTGAGGAAGGCGACCGCCTCCTCCGGCCCGTTGACCACGACATCGCAGCGGTCGAACAGGTGGGGTGGCGCCTCTGCAGAGTTCACACCGACGCACGTGTGCGGGACCTCCAGCGAGCTCACGAATTCGAACATCGACCGGTCGTTCTCGTCGTCGCCGAAGCAGACGACCCCGCCTGGGTCCTCGGCCGGCAGCAGCGAGGCAAGAGCGGTTCCCTTGCCGGCGTTGGGGGTGTGAACCTCGATCACCTTGCGGCCGAGGTCCGCGGCCAGGCGACGACCATCAAGCAGTGGTTGGATGAGTGCGATCATCTCCTCACCGTTCAGAGTCGCGCTCCGAAAGTGGATCGCGCTGCTGGCAGGCTTGACCTCGAGCCAGGCGCCCGGGATACGTTCCAACAACACCTCAACGTCCGCGTTGAACTGTTCCAGCGTCTCCTGCTGCGCGTGCCGCGGCGTGGCCCGCCCGCTGTCACCGATGAGCCGGATGCCCGAGATCGGAATCAGCTGCTCGAGCTGGGCGTTGGTGCGGCTGCTCAGCACGATGACGTCGGCCAGCAGCCGGACGAGGCGGCTCAGCGCCTGCAGGGCCTCGGGCCGCGCGGATGTATTGGCTGGATCTGGAACTATGTCGGCGAGCGTGCCGTCGAAGTCGGTGACGAGCACGAGCTCGCTTGGCGGAACGGACGATGCCGGCGAATTCCGCCAGGCACCGACGATCTCATCGGTCTGGAGCATCACCTATAAGTTACGCGGCCGATGGCGTTCGACGACCGATGCGAGATCCATGCCCGCCGGCAATGTGCCAAACGCATGGCCCCAATCGCCACCCAGACGTGATGCGCAAAAGGCGTCCGCAACAACGGGATCGCCATAGCGCAGCAGTAGGGAGCCCTGCAGCACCACGGCCATGCGCTCGACCACTCGACGCGCTCGCGATTCGATGTCAGCCGGATTCGAGAGTTCGCGCTTCAGATCGGCAACAGCTCGGTCGAGTCGCGCATCAGGGCCGGCCTGCTCCACCTCGGCCAGGAAGGCGGCCACCGACTCCGGCTCGCGGCTCATCGCGCGCAGCACATCCAGGGCGTTGACGTTCCCCGAGCCTTCCCAGATCGAGTTGAGGGGCGCCTCGCGGTACAGCCGAGGCAGGATCGATTCTTCGATGTAGCCATTTCCACCGTGGCACTCGACCGCTTCGGCGACGACCGCGATCGCGCGCTTGCACGTCCAGTATTTGGCGACGGCCAGGGCCAGGCGCCGGAAATGCGTTTCAGCAGGATCCGATGCTCGGTCGAACGCACCAGCCATCCGCATCATCAGGATGGTCGTGGCCTCGGATTCCACCGCGATGTCAGCAAGCACGTTGACCATGAGCGGCTGCTCGCTGAGCAGCTTGCCAAACGCCCTTCGGTGGGCGGTGTGATGC
The DNA here is from genome assembly GCA_035937155.1 of Candidatus Dormiibacterota bacterium. GTDB lineage: Bacteria > Chloroflexota > Dormibacteria > Dormibacterales > Dormibacteraceae > Palsa-870. Next base: position 46,507 of record DASYVJ010000003.1, read on the forward strand.
GTGGCCTGGGCGACAGCCTGTCGCATGAGCGATGCGGAGCCGATGACGCAGTCGAGTCGCGTGTGATTGATCATCTCGATGATGGTGCGCACTCCTCGTCCCTCCTCCCCAACCATGACTGCCCACGCGTCTCGCAGCTCGATCTCCGCGGATGCATTCGATCGATTGCCCAGCTTGTCCTTGAGACGCTGGATGTGGAATGCGTTGCGCGTTCCGTCCGGCAGGACGCGAGGCAAGAGGAAGCATGTGAGACCGCCCGGCGCTTGCGCGAGGACGAGAAATGCATCGCACATGGGCGCGGAGCAAAACCACTTCTGGCCCGTGAGCACGTGCTCGCCGTCGACGCCCGTCGGTACGGCACGGGTTGTATTGGTGCGGACGTCGGAGCCGCCCTGCCTTTCGGTCATCGCCATGCCGAACAGAACTCCGCGCTTAGTTGGTGCGGGCCGCAAGCCTGGGTCGTACGCGACCGTAGTCATGAGCGGCTCCCAGGTTTCGGCGAGCTCTTTTTGCTGGCGGAGCGCGGGGACTGCCGCGTACGTCATCGACACCGGGCATCCGTGCCCGCCCTCGACCTGGGACCAGATGTAGAAGCCCGCTGCTCGCGCGGCGTGTGCACCCGGGCGCGGCTCACGCCAGGGCATCGAGTGCAGGCCGTGGCCCACTGCCACCTCCATCAGCCTGTGCCAGGCGGGATGAAACTCGACCTCGTCGATGCGGTTGCCAAATCGATCGTGTGTGCGCAGCTGCGGCGGATGGGCGTTGGCCTGAAAGCCCCAGTCGATCGCCTCCTGCGTTCCGGCAAGGCGGCCGAGCTCTTGCACCTGGTCCTGGGCCCATGCCGCTCCTTCGCGCTCGAGTGCCTCGCGCAGCGGCGCATCGGCCTCAAAGAGGTTGTAGTCGACGAGCGGAGGGGGCTGGTTCATATTCATTTGCTATGCATCAGGGGGCGGCCCCCCTTCCGGCGCTTTGCGCCGACTTCCCCTGCGGGGGAAGTGCGGTTTCATTCTGTTTCCTTCGCCAGCTCCGCCACCAGGCGGAGCTGGTTCTTGCGCTCGTCGTTGTCGAATGCCATCGGCGAGACGATCAGCGTTTCGACTCCCGCGTCGCGGAACGCCCGGATGCGCTCCTTCGCGCGCTGAGGCGACCCGGCGATGCTGACGGCATCGATCAAATCGTCCGGCAGCGCGAGCATCGCCTCGCTCTTCCGACCGGCCAGGTAAAGCTCCTGCACCTGCTGCGCCTCACGTTCGAACCCGTATGACGAGACCAGCCGGTTGTAGAAGTTCTGCTCGCGTGATCCCATCCCGCCTACGTAAAGAGCGAGCACCGGCCGCATCGCGTTGCGCGCCACTTCGGGATCGTCGCCGATCATCACGTTGACGCTAGGACAGATCCGGAAATCCTCGAGGGATCGGCCCGCCACCGCGGCGCCCTCTTCGAGCGGCACGCGGAGCGCCGCCGTGTGCTCGGGTGAGAAGAACACCGGCAGCCAGCCGTCCGCGATTTCGCCTGCCAGCGCAATGTTCTTCGGACCGAGCACCGCCAGGTAAATCGGGATGCGCTCCTGTACCGGCCGAATGGTGAGCTTGAGCACCTTGCCGGGACCGTCGGGCATCGGAAGCTCGAGCGTCTCGCCGTGAAACTCGACTTTCTGATGTGCCAGCGCCATGCGCACGACGGCGACGTACTCCCGTGTGCGCTGGAGCTGTTTGGCGAAGCGCACGCCATGCCAGCCCTCTGAGACCTGCGGGCCGGACGTGCCAAGTCCGAGCAGCATCCGGCCGCCCGAGAGCTGATCGATGGTCGCGGCGGTCATCGCTGTCATGGCCGCACTGCGCGCGGGGATCTGAAAGATGCCCGCGCCGAGCTTGATCCGGCTGGTGCCCGCCACAATCCAGGCCAGGACCGTCGCCGCGTCCGAGCCGTATGCCTCCGCAGCCCAGACCGAGTCGTAGCCGAGCAGCTCGGCTGTTCGCGCGATGTCGAGCTGATCCGCAGCCGTGAGCCCGAAGCCCCAGTAGCCGATGCTTACACCGAGCTTCATAATCGCCTACCTGCCGCTGACCAGCAGTGAGATCAGGAACACGTTCAGCGTCACTATCACGGCCACTACGCCGGTCGCTACCAACGTGGTCGCCCGGTTGTTGACCAACGTACCCATCAGCCCGCGATCGCGACAGAAGATGACCAGCGGAATCAAGGCGAACGGGATGCCGAATGAGAGCACCACCTGGCTGAGCACCAGGGCACGCGAGGGATCGAGCCCGACCGCGATCACTATCAGCGCCGGCGCCATCGTGATCGCGCGGCGCACGAACAGCGGTATCTGGCGGCGGATGAACCCCTGCATGACCACCTGGCCGGCGAGCGTGCCGACCGATGAGGATGACAGGCCCGAGGCCAACAGTCCGAGTCCGAAGAATATGTCCGCGCCGTGGCCGAGCTGGACACGAAGGCCTGCGAATGCCTGGTCAAGATTCTGAATGTTGCTTAGGCCGTGTCCATAGAACGCCGCCGCGGCGATGGTCAGCATCGCGATGTTGATGAGTCCGGCTAAGCCCATCGCGATGATCACATCCCACCTTTCGAAGCTGTAGATCTTTTGTTGCTCAGCCTCCGTTGCGCCCACTACCCGTCTCTGCGTGAGCGCCGAGTGCAGATAGATCACGTGTGGCATCACCGTCGCGCCGAGGATGCCTGCACCCAACAGGACGCTCTCCGTGCCGTCGAACCTGGGCGTGATGAGTCCCGTCACGACGCCGGTGACAGATGGCCTGGCGAGGATCACCTCGAACGCAAACGCGACCACGATCACGCCCACCAGCGCCGCGATCACCGCTTCGAAGCCGCGGAAGCCGCGCGACTGGATGGCGAGAATTCCGAATGCCGCGAACGCGGTCATGATGCCTGCCACGAAGAGTGGCACGCCTGGAAATAGCAGGTGGATGCCGATGGCGGCCCCGATGAACTCGGCCAGGTCGGTGGCCATCGCGATGACCTCGGCCTGGATCCAAAGGCCGACCACCGCCGGAAATGGAAACTTCTGCCGGCAGACTTCGGCCAGGTTGAGCCCGGTCGCGATGCCCAGCTTGGCGCTCATCGATTGGACGAGCATCGCCATGAAGTTGGCGGCGAGGACGACCCACAGCAGCATGTAGCCGTACTTCGCGCCGCCAGCGATGTTGGTGGCGAAGTTGCCGGGATCGACATAGGCGACCGCTGCGACGAACGCGGGGCCCAGGAACGGAACGAGAGCACGCAAGCCTCGTGTCTGGCCGTTCAGAGCCTTCTCAGCAGCTCGAAGTACGCGCTCCTCGCCGGGGAGCGCGACCGCTACGGGGTCGGGCGGAGGCTTGACCGGAAGTGGGACGACCGGCGCCGGGGAGACCGGCGGCTCTACTTGGGGGATTGGAGCCTCAACGGCCACTCTGGCGGGGTACCTCCACGAACACGGCCCGGGCCAGACCGAGAGGGATATTCGAGCGACGGCCCTTAATGCGAACGCTGATCGGACCCTCGAACTTGCTCTCCGCTATGACCTCGATCCGGGTTCCCGGCAGGAGGCCGCGGCGCTCGAGCTCCCGCAGGCGTCTCGCGTCGTCATCCGATACGCCTTGCACGACCACCTTCTCGCCCACGCGGCACCCGCTGAGGGGCCGGTCGCTGAGAGGGCGGACCTTGCCAGCGAGCGTCGGAATGGCATGACCGTGGGGGTCGAGCTCCGGGCGCCCGAGGAGCTCGAAGATCCGCCGCTCCATGCGCTCCGAAATGACGTGCTCCAGGCGCTCGGCCTCATCGTGGACCTCGTCCCAGCTATAGCCGAGGATCTGGACCAGGAACATCTCGAGCAGCCGGTGATGCCTGACCAGCTCGAGGGCTACCTTGCGGCCTTCGCGGGTCAGCTGCTGGCCGCGGTACCGGTCGTGCTCGACCAAGCCCTGCGCGCTGAGGCGCGTGACCATCTCGCTGACGCTGGGCGACGAGATGCCGAGCCGGTGCGCGAGATCTCGGGTCGGCACGGGGCGCTGATCCCCATGCAGCTGGTAGAGCGCTTTGAGGTAATCCTCTTGGGATCGAGTAAAGGTGCTTCGGCGCTCGAGCTGTTCGACCATTTGGGCCTAGGTGCACCTAATTCCAATCGCGGACGTGCCTATCACAAAAGATAGGATAACCTAACTCTACGGCATCTTCGCTTCGTTAAACGCAGCGGCTCACTTCCCCCGCTAAGGGGGAAGTCGGCGCGTAGCGCCGGATGGGGGGCCGCGTCTATCGCAGGGTTAGGCGCAGGCGCCTGTTGCTGAGGAGGCTGGGTTGTACGTGACGCTCACGTCCGGCGTCACAGTGACAGACCCGATAGACGTGATCACGGCCAGGTACGCTGCGCACCCTTCCGCCTGGTGGAAGTCGAAATTGACGCTAGTCACGCTAAGCCAACCGATTTCACTTCCTGAGTGGTGCATGCAGTAGTTGGTGTTATTTCCCTGGACGACGACGCACTGGACGGCAGTGCTGAACTGCTTGATCGAGAGGATGCTCACCGACATGGGGCCGCTCGACGTGAGCTTCAGGTGATATGTGAACGTGTCCGGGACGCCGGCCGCGAGATAGTTGCTCGAGCCGCTGACCGTCTGGGGGACGTTCCAGATGCCAAGTGTCGGGTGTGCCAGCTCAGCTGTGAGGGTGGTGACCTGGCCCTGCGACGAAGTCAGCTGGTGCTGCGTCGTAGTTAGCTGGGTCTGAAGGATCTGGTTACGCCCGGTTAGCTGCTCGTTCTGGGTCGTCAGCGCGCGATCGGCATTCTGATAGTTGGTGTCGTCGACGTAAAGAATGCCCAAACCGCCCGCGGACACCAGCAACGCGGCCGCGAGGGCAGCTGTCCAGAGCCTGCGCTCGCGAGGCGCGTAAAGCGGCGCCCTGCTCGAGCTGAAGGCACTGGTCGCCGCCGGCGGCGAATATGCCTCGGCCGACTGAAGCTCGTCGGATTCAGTCGCGGGAGAGGTGGTGTCCAAGGGTCCAAGCCATGATCTCATTCCTCGGGCTCAGCGTTTGTCATGTTTGTCCGGGCCTCGGCCACGCGCCGAAGACGTCCTTGATTCGCGAGGGGCTTTCAGCCTGTAGGCCGACGTCGTAGGTGAACGTCTTGCCGTCCGGTTGGGTCGCGGGGCCTGGGCCGCAGGTTGACCCGCATGACGCCTCCTCTATGAAGAAGATCGCCACGGTGTTGAGCCACACCGGAGACGAGCGGATGTTTGCCAGCTGCCCGCCACTCCGGCCGCCGTGTCCATAGACCCAGGCATGCGGTGTGCCGGGCGCGTCTCGAACGGTGAACGCAAGGTTGTCGTCACCCGCGTCGGCGCGCGGACGGATCCACGCGAGCGGCTGGCCGAAAGCTTGCGAGGCGCCTCCGCTCGAGTCCCACAGACTCACCACTGAGCCGAGCGGCGCTCGGAAGTAAAGCCGGCTGCCGGTGCTGCCCCACGTGGCCATCGTGCCCGAGGCCTGCGAGTAGGCGAGGCTGCCGTCGGTCGTGTGCCGGATCTGGAGGTGGTCGCCGGAAGACGTGAATGTCTGGACGAAGGCGAAGTACGCGCCATCCGGCGAGAAGCCGAGGTAGGTATCGTCCTCGCTGGGATTCACCCCACGTCCAGGAACAGGGCCCATCGTGGTGACGACACGGTCGCCGCCACCACTGAGCAGGTGCAGGTTGACGCCCGTTGCATCGGACGTGACGAAGACGAGGAAGCCGCGGTCGGGGCTCCACGCATGCAGCCCGTCCATGAAGCCGCCGCCCGTCCAGGTGGCGACCACGGTCGAGGTCCCCGTGAAAAGATCAAGGACAGCGACGAGGCTGTCACCGGGCGTGCCGGGGGATCCCCGCGTCGCCGACCACGAGATCATCGTCTGAGTGACCAGCTGCGGCGGCGACGTGGAACCACTGAGGGTGCAGATGGAATGCGGGTTTTTGGCATCCGTGACATCGGCGAGGATGGGGCTCGTCGAGCCCTGCATCACAAGCAGCGCCTCCTGCGTCGCCGGCGTGCCTGGGCAGCTCGCCTGGATTGCCGCCCAAGCGGGCACCGCGATCGGGCTCGGCACGGGGACGGGCGATGGCGACGGACTGGGGGATGGGCTGGGCGAGGGACTCGGGGACGGGCTCGGCGAAGGGCTCGGGGAATGTGAGGGCGAAGGGCTGGAACGTGCCACCACCGGTCCGTTCGGCGTGCAGCCGGCCACGGCCAGCAACAGTCCTGCGAGTACCCACCCCCTCCTCACATGAGCTTGAAACGAACGTCGGCGGGCAGACGTTACGCGGGTCCCCTTTCGATGCAAGCGCCCAGAATAGTCGCTTATCGCTCGCGCCTAGTTAACGGTTAAGGAAGAAATCAAGTGAAAGTGGGTGGCCTGGTCGCCCTGGTACTCCTGGTGGCCGGCTGCGACAATCCAACCCCGCTCACGGCGACGGTCGCGACTTCAGCCACGCAGAATGTCGCGGTCGGGGGGCTCGCCCAGCTCGTGGTCAAGGTGACCAATACCGGGCCTGCCATCCCCCACCTTGGCCTCGTCTTCATGACGGCGGACAAGTGGTACGAGCACCACACCGTGTCCGACTTCGGCGGCTGCACGCTGTCCGCGGATTCATCGGCTTTCGATTGCGGCGACCTTGGAGTTGGCGTGACGGCGTCCTTCGTGATCGTCGGGTCGGCAAAGGAGGCCGGCACCTTCAACTACCAGCTCGCCTTGAGGGAGCTCGCACGGCCTTTCGACTTTGTGAACGATCACCCCGACGGTGCCGACCTTCAGAAATGGGACGAGACGATCACGCCGACGTAGCCGCTGAGCGTCGCCTCCTCACTGCAATGGTCGTGAGTCGGAGCTAGCCTTTCGAAGCCCTGCATTCGAAATGGACGAACTCGTGAGCGTTGCCGCATCGCGGCCGACGCGGCCGCCGCTTTGGCTGGCCGTCGGCGGCGTCGTCGCCGGCTGGGCCGCCGTTTATGACATCGGCGTTTGGCTTGTTCTCTTCGTTCAGCGACCGATCCACCCGGACTTCAGGATCTTTTACGTTGCTGCCGAAGCCGGCCTTCGCTATGGCTGGTCGAGCATCTACGACCTATCGACCCTGCGGTCCCTCTCGGCGGCTTTTCCGGCGGGGCAGAACTACATCACGTCCTCGCTGCCTTTCATCCACCCGCCACTTGTCGCGTGGCTCGTCGCGCCGCTGACCGCGCTGCCGCCGCCGGCCGCCTACGCGGTGTGGAGTGCGGTGTTGCTTGCAGCCCTGGTGTTGGCGTGGTTCATCGCGGCCCCGTACTCCGGCCTTAGGAAGGTTGTCTTTCTTCTGCTCGCACTGGCGCTCTGGCCTGTCCTGGACGCCTTCTTTTTTGGGCAGCCGTCGACCCTGCAGCTCGCGCTGCTGGCAGCCGCCTGGTGGATGTGTGCGAACGACCGGCCGCTCGCCGCCGGCGTGGCACTGGCCTTCGCGACCGCGCTCAAGCCGCACACCGTGATCCTGGTGCCTGTGGCGCTCGCGGTGAGTGGTCGTTACCGGCCATTCGTGAGCTGGGCGGCCACTTGCACGCTCATCGCCGCCGTCTTCGTGCTCACGTTGGGTCCTTCTGGTCTCAACAACTGGTGGCAAGCGCTCGTCTACGGCCAGACAGCCCCCGGGCAATCCCTGTACTACACGCCCGCCTATCTATTCGGAAGTGGTCCGGTCTCCTACGCTGTGGAAGCGCTGCAGGGAGCGATTGCGCTGGTGATCGCGCGGCGCCGGCGAGCCGACCTGAACGTGGTTTTCGCGGTGGGTCTTGTGGGCTCGCTGGCGTTTGCATTCCATCTTCACCAGTACGACTACGTCGAGCTGATCCTTGCCGCGTGGTTGATCCTGCGGACCGCGCCTCCGCTCTGGCACCGCCTGTGGTTGCTAGCCGGTGTTGGCACGCTGCAGGCGCTCGACCTGGGACAACCGATTCCTCAGCTCGTATGGGATTTGGGTTGGCTGGTGATCCTCGCAGCCGGCATTTCCGCAGCTCATTCAGGCAGCCTCCCAGTTCGTGGCGATGGCGATTTGCGCGGCGGCCAGGGTCATCAGACCCGCGCAGACTCGGGAGTGAAGCGAGTTCTCGATCCCATCTTTGGTGGTCGCGGTGTGAGCGCCACTCCGTGGTTCGGGCCATAGGTTTTTCGGGTCGGTTGGGTGGCCACCTAGCTCGAGCGGAATCAAGTGGTCTTCTTCGTAATCAGCCGGCACGGTGTCGGTGTAGCCGTAGGCCTTGATCTGTTGCCGCTTGAGGGCATCCGTGTAACGCGATGGAGGCCGGACGGTGGTCGTGTAACCGCTGACGCAGATGGTCGAGTGGATGTTGTCCTGAGTGACCCGGGGGTCGGCCAGCCCGGGGGTGCACACGGGGTCGGGCAGGCCGTTGGCGGAATGGCATTCGCCGCCAGCGGCAGTCACAGTCGGAGTCATAACGCTCTCGGGAGCTACTGGAGTTGCCTGTGACAAACCGAACGATTGCCAGGCGAGTACCACGCCAAGAATGAGTGCCACGAGGCAGACAGTCAGTAGAACGAGGAGGGCGATCCGTCCGCCTCTCTGCCTCAACAACGCGAGGATGGTAGCGGGGCGGTAACCTCACCCGAAAATCGATGCGAATCGTCATTAGCGGTGGGAGCGGGCAGGTCGGACAGATTCTGGCTCGTCATTTCCACGCCCGAGGATTCGACGTTGCAACCGTGTCGCGTCATGTGCAGCCGGCGGCTTGGTCGACCATCGCGTGGGACGGACTTCGCCCCGGACAGTGGGTCAAAGAGATAGAAGGCGCTGATGTGGTCATCAACCTGGCCGGACGCAGCGTCAACTGCAGATACAACCGAGCGAACCGCCTGGCAATCATTCAATCTCGAATCCTCACCACCAGGCTCGTTGGTGATGCGATCGGCATGTCATCCCGCCCGCCCAAACTCTGGATGAATGCCAGCACGGCCACGATCTACAGGCAGGCCAACGACCGCCCCATGGATGATATCCATGGCGAGATTGGAGGCAACGAGCCCGGCCTTCCATCGACCTGGCGCTTCAGCTACGACGTCGCGACCAGCTGGGAGCGCGCCTTCTTCGACGCCAAGACTCCAAACACGCGAAAGATCGCGCTGCGGAGCTCGATGATCATGAGTCCCGACAAAGGTGGTGTCATGGATACCCTGCTGAACCTGGTGCGGCTGGGCCTGGGAGGCACGGCCGGTTCCGGTCAGCAGTTCATGTCGTGGATCCACGACGCCGACTTCGGACAAGCGATCGAGTTCTTGATCGCACGGGATGATCTGGACGGCTGCATCAACATCACCTCTCCAAACCCGGTACCCAATCGCGACTTCATGGCAGGTCTGCGGCGGGCGTATGGGGCGCCGATCGGACTACCTGCGACGACGTGGATGCTGGAAATCGGCGCCATTTTCCTGCGTACCGAAACCGAGCTCATCCTCAAGAGCCGGCGAGTTGTCCCCAGGCGGCTTCTCGATGCGGGTTTTAGCTTTCAGTTTCCGGAATGGACGCCCGCCGCACACGACCTCGTTCAGCGTTGGAGGTCAACACCACTTTCGTGATGGTGGTTTGGTGCCTTACGAGGCGCGGGCGCTTAGCTTGAAAGCGGATCGCACGAGCCGCCTGACCACAGGCCGCTCGGCATCGGCCGCAGAGCGCAGGGTGATGAACCGCGCGTCCTTGCCGCTGCCCTGAAGCAGGCCGCTGCCGTCGTCGAGCTCGCGCCCGCGATAGAAGAAGATGGTGGAGTGGTTCGGGAACGTGCCGATACCCACCACGTTGGCGCCGTCGACCGAGTAGCGGACGATCTTCCACATCGCGCTGCTGGAGCGTGGTGGCTGGCTGCGATACGTGATCTCATCCGCCTTCGGAGCGACCTCCTTGACGGTCTTGATCGCAGCCTTTACCGTGGCGCGCACTGTCGGGGGAACCTTCTTGAGCTGTTCGGGGAGCGAGAACTCCGCGGCGGGTGTCATCGGATCAAATTTTAGATCAGCGCATCCGTTCAACCACCAGGCCGGGATCCCACCCCGTCAGGCGCGCGCCCGCGGCATAAGTGCTCTCGCAGAACTGGAGAATCGTGCCTCGAGGCTGGGCACTCGTGCGGACGTCGTCGTACAGGAGCGCAAACTCGCCTAGTTCCGAATTCCAGCGTGCCTCAGATGGCTCGATTACCTGCTGGTCGATTCCGTCCGGTTTGGGATACGTGTACGAAAAGAACGCGGCATGTGGGAACTGTGGGTTGCCTGGCCAGAACCCCACGCAGATCTGCTCGGCATCGGCAGACAGCCGTTCGATTCGTCCAAATCGTGGTGGCGGCTCGACGACCCGACCCGAGAACCTGGTGATGGCAAGGTCGAACGTGCTCCAGAAGAAGTGCACCGGAGACGTCCTCCCCCGATAGCGGGAACGATGATCTTTGAAGACAAGATCCACCTGCGACAACACTCTCCAGAAGCGATTCGCCCACTCCGGCTCATAGGCCTTGTGGACGGTGTCTTCCGCAAAGGGAATCGGATCGCTGACCTCGTCGGGAATGGGCCGGAAGTCGGGTTCTATGCCCAGCGCGCTCAGGTTTGTTGTGAACTCCGCAAAGAAGTCCGCGACCGGTCGGGCGGTCAACGCAACCCGGCGAGTCTCCCCACGAGTGGTCTCGATGACAACCTGATGGTCGATGAGATCGACGTCAATCTGGAATATCAATCCGGCGTACGCCATCGGCGTCGTGGTCAGCCCGCGCGAGCTCAGATAGAGCGGAACGTTGGCCCACTGGGGTTCGAACGGGCTCAGCGCAAGCCGGACCTTGCCCACGATCTGAAGTTTCATGTGCAGCGTGTCCAGCGTGTCTTTCCATTCGCCGTAAGGCAGCTCGGGCCAGGCTTCCAGACTGGCGACCCGACTCCGGCCCTTCACCTGCCGCGTGGATCCTCAGCTTTGCTCATCGGCTCGTCCAGCCGAGTTCGGACTGGGCTGAGATGGATTCGAAACGGAACCCCTGGCGCGCGAAACCCGACAGCGAGGTGCTGGTTGTCGCAGAACGGCTTGTGCTGCGATTCGCCGCAGCGGCAAAGCGTGGTTCGAGGCAGCGTCTCGATGGTGCCGTCCTCACGCCGGACTTCAATCTTGCCCGTTACCAGCAGTGGCCCGTCGCGCATCAGAGTTACTTTTGTCGGCCCGTCGGGATCCTCCGGCGGCCCACCATCCAGCCGCCTGTAAAGCAGTGCGCCACTCGGGCATCGCCGAACGACTTCGGCCACGTCGTCTGCATCGGCCACGTCCGCCAAGATCCACGGCCGGCGCTTGAGGTCGAAGACTCGAGGGTGGCCGCGCAGGCATTCACCGACGTGGATGCAGATGTCCAGGTCAAAGCTGACCTCGATGTCTCGCCCGCGATAGACCTTGCGCACCCCACTCACCATACGTCCGACTAAAAGGGGCCATTTCCTGGCCATGGATATAGAAAAACCGACCGTCGGTCTGTTATAGTTTCGGTGTGTCCCGGACAGTGAACGCGACCCTCCATATGATCCGCCGGGACGCCTTCCTGGACGTAGCCCAGCGGCTCGTCCAGACCAAGGGTTACGAGGCGATGAGCATCCAGGACGTGCTGAACGAGCTGGAGGCGTCGAAAGGTGCCTTCTACCACTACTTCGATTCAAAACAGGCGCTCCTCGAGGCAATCGTCGAGCGATTCGCCGACGGCTCGTTAGCTACTCTGGCGCCCGTTCTGGGCGATGCTGAGCTTCCGGCCCTTCAAAAGCTGGAACGTGTCGTTGCCGGCATCGGTCGCTGGAAGGCTGCCCAGAAAGAGCTGGTGCTGGCGATCGTCGACGTCTGGCGCTCGGACGACAACGCCATAGTCCGCGAGAAGCTGCGCCGCCTGAGCGTGAGCCGCATGGTCCCCCTCATCTCCACGGTGGTCAAGCAGGGTACCGACGAGGGTGTTTTCCAGGTCACGTCACCGGAAGAGACGGCGGAGGTGTTTGTGGCGCTGATGTTGGGCTTCCAGGAGCGGGCGGTCGATCTTTTCATCGCGCGCCAGGCCGGCACCGTCACCTTCGAGGCCGTGAAACGAGCGATCGCCTCATTGACGGAGGCGGTAGAACGAATTCTTGGCATTCCGCACGGGTCGCTGACGCTGATGGATGAGCCCGCCCTTCATTTTTGGTTCGGTTAAGGAGACACAGATGGCAGCGATCATCGACGTACAAGGGCTCACCAAGAGCTACGGCAGCAAACGAGGCATCTCGAACGTGTCGTTTCAGGTCGAAGAGGGCGAAGTGTTCGGCTTCCTCGGCCCCAACGGCGCGGGCAAGACGACGACCATCCGGACGCTGATGGCATTGATTCGTGCCGATTCAGGGACGGCGCTCATCGCCGGGCTTGACTGCTGGAAGCAATCCCTCGAGATCAAACGTCTGGTCGGTTATATGCCGGGCGAGCCGGCCCTCGATCCCAATCTGACGGGAGGACAGATCCTCGAGTACTTCGCTCACCTACGCGGCGGCGTCGACCAGGCTTATCTCAAGCAACTCATCGAACGTTTCGAGCTCGACACCAGTCGTAAGTTCCGCCAGTACTCGACCGGCAACAAGCGAAAGATCGTCTTGATCCAGGCCTTCATGCACCGCCCGCGCCTGCTCATCCTTGACGAGCCGACGAGCGGACTGGATCCGCTCAACCAACAGGAGTTCGACCACATGGTCTTTGAGGCGCGCGACGAAGGGCGCACCGTATTTCTGTCGTCACACGTCCTGAGCGAAGTCGAGAAGACGTGCACGAGAGTCGGCATCATCCGCGACGGGAGCCTGGTGCGCATCGGTGACGTGGCAGAGGTGAAAGCAATCAAGCGCTACGAGATCACGATCACGTTCGCCAATCCCGTTCCGGCCGAGAAGTTCAAATCGCTGGAAGGAGTGGCCGATGTGGAGACGCTGGATCACGGACATGCGGTTCGCCTGGCGATGCAGGGATCCGCAGATGCAGTGATCAAGGCGGCGGCCAACTATTCGGTTGTCTCGTTGACCAGTTACGAGCCGAGGCTCGAGGACATCTTCCTGCGCTACTACGAGCATGACGTCGCGCCCGCGAAGGAGGCCCAGAGTGTGGCTAAGTAGCGTCTTTCTCAAGACCCTCCGCGACTACCGGATCGCAATCTTGGGCTGGGGCATAGGAATGGGGCTGGTGGTCATCTCGCCGATGGCCAGCGTGTCCGCCCTCGTCACGACGCCCCAGGCGAGGCAGCAGCTGATCAGCCTGGCCCAAACATTCGCGTGGAACGCCGACCCGGTCGCGGTGGACACCATCGGCGGCTACGCGACTTTCAAGATCGGCATCTTCATGTTCCTGATCGCCATCTGGCCGCTCCTGGCCGGCAGCCGGGTGCTGCGCGGCGAGGAAGACCGTGGCTCGCTTGACGTGCTCCTCTCACTTCCGCGACCGAGGCTCAACGTGGCGCTGGAAAAGGTGGCGGCGATGTGGACAGCGCTTTTCGCGATGGGCGTGCTGATCGGACTGCTGGCATTTGCCGGCGGCAAGAAGTTCGGCGGCGACTTCGGGCTCGGCGACGCGCTTCTGTTCGGCTTGAACCTCGCCCTGCTGTGCGCGGTGTTCGGTGGCCTGGCGCTGTTGATCTCGCAGTTCACCGAGGAGCGCGGCCCGGCAGCAGGCTGGACGGCGGGGCTGCTACTCGTCTTCATCGTCCTCGACATGGTCCACCGGGTCGTTGCCAATACCGAGTGGATCTCGCGCCTCTCCCCCATCTACTACTACAACCTCAGCAAGCCGCTGGTGCCGGGCTACGGCGCCAACGTCGGCGCCATGGTCGTCTTGCTTGCCCTGGCAGCGATCCTCGGTGTCGCTGCGGTATGGCTGTTCGTCCGCCGCGACGTCGGAGGCACCGTTCCGCTGCCACGCTGGCTCAGGCTGCCGGAACGCCAGGCGAGTCGAGCGCTCCCGGTCGGTGATTGGTCGCTTCGATCCGTCTACGCCCGCAGCATGGGCATGATCGCGATGCCCACCTTCTGGTGGACCCTGGGCATCGCGGGGTTCGCGGGCTGGATGGTTTACGTCGTCCAGCTGATGGAGGCGAGGCTGTCCTCACTGCTGTCAAGCTCGCCTGCCTTCACCGCGCTCATCAAGAATCTCGGCGGAAGCGACGTTGGCGTCAACGCCGGCTTCCTGAGCGCGATGTTTTTCTTCCTGCCGCTCTTGCTGATGGCGTTCGCGGTCACCCAGGTGAGCAGCTGGTCTGCCGATGAGCAGGAGGGCCGCCTCGAGCTGGTGCTCGCTGCCCCGCAGGCGCGCGTCTCGGTGCTGCTGGGTCGGTTTGCAGCCCTCGGTACGGCCACTGTCGCCATCGGCGTTATCACCCTGCTCGCCTCAGCCGGCGCCGCAGCTGCGGCAGGGCTGAGCCTCGATACGGGCAACCTGGCAGCGGCAACGCTGGGGATGATCCCGCTCGGTCTGTTGATGGCCGCGATCGGGTACCTGGCGTCGGGCTGGCTGCGCACCGCGGTAGATACCGGGCTCCTGAGCTTCGTCCTGGCCGCCTGGTTCTTTATCAGCTTCATCGGACCGGAGCTCAAGCTGCCAGACGCGACGCTGCGCCTGTCGGCCTTCTACTACTACGGCACGCCGCTACTGCATGGCCTGCAGCTGACGTCGGTGGTTGGGGTCCTCGCGGTCGCTGCGCTGGCATTAGGTCTCGGGACGCTGCGGTTCGCCCGCAAAGATATCGGCGTATAGCTCCGCGCAGAGTTGATGACCTCTCTGTACCCAGAGATCGAGCCGTACGACCACGGGATGCTCGACGTGGGCGACGGCAACCTCGTCTATTGGGAGGTTTCTGGTAGCCCGGCGGGCAAGCCGGCTGTGATGTTCCACGGTGGTCCAGGGTCGGGTTGCGCCCCCTGGTGGCGACGGTACTTCAACCCGAACGCATATCGCGTCGTGTTGTTCGACCAACGCGGCTGCGGCCGAAGTACCCCACACGCGAGCGATCCCGGGGTTAACCTCGCACACAACACCACCCAGCACCTGATCGCGGACATCGAGCGACTAAGGGAATACCTCGGAATCGATCAATGGCTGGTGGTCGGCGGCTCATGGGGCTCGACTCTTGCCCTCGCCTACGCCGAATCTTTACCCGAGCGCGCTTCCGAGATGGTTCTGTTCAGCATCGCAACGACCACGCATCGCGACGTGCGCTGGGTGACGCACGACATGGGCCGGTACTTTCCCGAGGCTTGGGCTCGGTTCAAGGACGGCGTGCCCGCCGCCGATCGCGACGGCGACCTGGTCGCCGCGTACTACCGGTCGCTGCATGATCCCGATCCCGCCGTGCGCGAGAAGGCCGCTCGGGACTGGTGCCGCTGGGAGGACACGCATGTGGCTGTGAGGTCCGATCATCGACCCGACCCGCGATACGAGGATCCCAGCTTCCGGATGGCCTTCGCCCGGCTCGTGACGCATTACTGGCATCACGCAGCCTTCCTCGAGGATGGCGTCCTCCTGCGCGACGCCGGCCGGCTGGCCGCAATACCTGGAGTCCTTGTCCACGGCCGGATGGATCTCAGCTCACCGCTTGATGTCCCGTGGCAGCTGAGTCGGGTGTGGCCGGGCAGCGAGCTGGTCGTAATCGACGACGCCGGCCATGGCGCCGGCCAACCTGGCATGCGGGAGGCGGTGATGGCCGCGATCGAACGCTTCGCCTAAGAGCGCCCGCAAGGACATCGGTGCATAGGTTCGAGCCTAAGGGACGCTGGCTACTTGGTTCCTGCCCCCAAGATCAGCTCAGCTGAAGCTTCGAATCCGGCGTCACCCTCGAATGCGCGCAGCTCACCCTCGATCTCGTCCCAAGATGCGTCTTGTTCCACGCTCGGCAACGCGGCCAGCATCTGCTGCAGGGCGCCAAACGATTCCCGCTCGAAACGCACGCACTCGGCCGCGGAGGCTAGTCGTAGCGGCGTCCGCACGGCTTGCGCGGTCACCTCGGTGAAATCAGCTCCGCGCAGCATCTCCTCCATCACTCCCGGAGCGCCGAGGCTGAACGGCCCGGGCAGACCAGGCGCGGGCGGCGCAAGTTGAGCCCGCCGCCGGATGATCGAGATGGGAATCGAGAAGAAGCGGTTTTGATCCGGAGTGGAGAAGCCGGCGAGCACCACCCGACCTCCGGTCTTGAGCATGCGATGGACTGCGCGAAGCGCGCCCTTGCGATCGGGAAAATAGATCAGTCCCAGCCGTGAGAGCACGGCGTCATACGATTCGTCTGGAAGGTCCGGGTTCTCGCCATCCATCACCCTGGTCTCGAAGTTGGTCAAGCCAAGCTCCCGCGCGGTCTGCTGAGCAAACTCGAGGATGTTGGACGAGATGTCAGTGGCCAGGACGTGGCCGGATCGGCCGACTCTTTCGGCAGCTGACAGCGAAGGTTCGCCCGCACCGGCGGCAAGATCGAGCACGCGGTCGCCAGGATCAAGATCGGCCATGTCGAGCATTGCATTGGTAACCGGACCCAACCATGCCTGGAGGGTGGGCGTCCACCGGTGCCATGCGGCGGCAGCATTCTGCCATTGCTGGCGCGTGGTCTCCTTGTAAGCGACCGCGTCAAATTCCTGCGCCATGTTTTCGAGGTTACGCCGCAGCCGTCGGCTGTCCCGAGCGCTCGCCTTCAGCAAGCTCGGTGGCGCCGAGGAACTGCGCTGCGTACAGGCGGTGGTAGGCGCCGCGAGTGGCGAGCAGCTGCTCGTGCGTGCCGCGCTCAACAATGCGTCCGGACTCCATAGCCAGGATGAGGTCCGCGTCGCGGATGGTGGACAGCCGGTGGGCGATGACGAAGCTCGTTCGATCGGTGCGCAGCGCGGCCATCGCGCGTTGCACCAGAACCTCGGTCCGGGTGTCCACTGAGCTCGTGGCCTCGTCCAGGATGAGCAGCGACGGATCAGCGAGGAAGGCGCGCGCGATGGTGATCAGCTGTTTCTCCCCGGCACTGATGTTGCTCCCCTCCTCATCGATGACTGTGTCGTACCCGAGGGGCAGGTTGTGAACGAACCGGTCCACGAAGGTTGCCTCCGCCGCGGCGCGGATCTGCTCATCGGTGGCACGTGAGTTGCCGTAGGCGATGTTGTCGCGGATGGTGCCACCGAACAACCACGTGTCCTGCAGCACCATGCCGATGCGTGAGCGCAGGTCCTGCCGGCGCATCTTGGCGATGTCAACGCCGTCGAGCGTGATCCGCCCGGCGTCCAGCTCATAGAACCGCATGATCAGGTTGACGAGTGTTGTTTTTCCGGCACCCGTTGGGCCGACGATCGCGATTGTGTGCCCAGGCTCGGCGACAAGGGACAGGTCTTCGATGAGTGGCTGCTCGCGGTTATACCGAAACGAGACGTGCTCGAACTCCACACGGCCGCGCCGGCTGGAAGGAACGACTGGGTTCGCCGGTTCCGCGCTTTCCTCCTCAGCGTCGAGGAGCTCGAAGACGCGCTCGGCGGACGCCACCCCGGACTGAAGCAGGTTGGCCATCGAGGCGACCTGCGTAAGGGGCTGGGTGAACTGGCGTGAGTACTGGATGAAAGCTTGAACGTCACCGAGCGTCATCGCCCCGGTGGCCACTCGCACGCCTCCGATGACCGCGATGGCGACATAGCTGAGGTTTCCGACGAACATCATCGACGGCATGATGAGCCCGGAAATGAACTGGGCGCCGAAGCTGGCCTTAAACAGCTCGTCGTTCTTCCTTCGAAATTCTTCCTCGACCTCACGCTGCCGCCCGAACACTTTGACGAGCTCATGTCCCGTGAACGCCTCTTCGATATGTCCGTTCAAGGCACCGGTCTGACGCCACTGCGCGACGAACAGCTTCTGCGAGCGTTTCCCCACCTGGGTGGCGACGACGACAGAGACTGGCACGCTGACCAGCGCGACTAACGCGAGCAGCGGTGAGACCACGAACATCATCGCCAGCACACCGATCACGGTCAGCACCCCGCTGAGCAGCTGACTCAGCGTCTGCTGCAGGGACTGCGCGGTATTGTCGATGTCATTGGTGACACGGCTCAAGAGCTCGCCGCGCGGTTGCTTGTCGAAAAACTGCAGAGGCAGCCGGTTCAGCTTGTCCTCGACGTCCTGCCTCAGCTGGAACACAGTCCTCTGCACCACGTCGTTGAGCAGATAACCCTGCATCCAGCCGAACACCGACGATGCGATGTACAGACCCACTGCCAGCATCAGGACTGAGGCCAGAGCGCCGAAGTCGATGCCCTGACCCGGAACGACGTGCATCCTCGCGACCATGTCGGCGAGGTTGTTGTTCCCGGCCGCGCGCAAGGCCGCAATCGCCTGGTCCGCCGTAATCCCGGCCAGCAGCCGCTTGCCAATGACACCGGTGAAGATGATGTCCGTCGCGCGCCCGATGATCTTCGGTCCGATGACAAGGAAGGCGACGCTGGTCACGCCCAGGCCGATGACCGCAAGGACTTTCAGGCGCTCAGGGCTCAGGCGCTTGATCAGCCGCCGTACGGAGGGGCCGAAGCTCATGGGCTTCTCGGCGGGCATGCCGCCTCCGCCCCAAGGCCCTCCACCGAAAGGCCCGCGCGCAGGTGGGCGCGGCGTCGGGCTCATCGCAGAGCGACCGTTCGTCGTGGATCGCTCGCTCATGCGGCGGGCTCCGCGGCCTGGCTGGACACGATCTCGACGTACGTCGGACAGCTCTCGAGCAGTTCCTGATGGGTGCCGAGGCCGACGATGGCGCCGTCGTCAAGGACGACGATCTGATCGGCTCCCGCGATGGTGGAAACTCGCTGGCTGACGACCACCACAGTGGCCTGTGCGATGCGAAGACGGAGCGCGGCCCGTAGCCGTGCATCGGTGGCCAGGTCAAGGGCCGAGAACGAATCGTCGAAGAGGTAGACCTCGGGCTTCATTACCAGCGCCCGGGCGATCGACAGTCGCTGGCGTTGTCCGCCTGACACGTTGGTGCCGCCCTGCGAGATCGGAGCATCGAGGCCACCCGGCATCGCCTCGACGAAGTCCCGCGCCTGCGCCACCTCCAGCGCTTCCCACAGCTCGTCGTCGGTGGCCTGCGGGTTGCCGTAGCGCAGATTGCTCGCGACCGTGCCGGTGAAGAGGTAAGCCTTCTGCGGCACGAGCCCGATGCGATTCCAGAGCAACTCGGGATCGAGGTCGCGAACGCTGACCCGGTCGATCAGGACGTCGCCCGACGTGGCATCGAACAGCCTCGCCACCAGCGACACCAACGTCGTTTTTCCTGCCCCTGTGCTGCCGATGATGGCCGTGGTCTGGCCTGCGGTGGCGCGAAACGAGATGTTGCGCAGCACCGGTTCTGCAGCACCTGGATAACGGAACTCGACGTCTCGCAGCTCCAGCTCAGCGCGAGCCTTCACCTCACGAACCGGGTGCGCCGGCGGGACGACCGACGACTCTGTCTTCAACACCTCGCCAATGCGATCGGCACTCACGGCCGCGCGCGGAATCATGATCGCCATGAAGGTGGCCATCATCACCGACACCAGGATCAGCATCAGGTACATCAGGAATGCAGTTAGGGCACCGATCTGCATCTCACCGCTGTTGACGCGGCCGGCGCCGAACCACAGCACCGCGAGGCTGGACGCGTTGAGGATGAGCATCACTGTCGGAAAGATCAGGACCATCAGGCGGCCGGCGCGTAAGGCGGTGTCGGTCAGGGCGCGGTTGGCCGCGGCGAACCTCTGGGCCTCATCGTGTTCGCGGACGAACGCGCGCACCACTCGGATTCCCGAAAGCTGCTCTCGGAGCACGCGGTTGACGACGTCGATGCGTGTCTGCATGGCGCGAAACTGAGGCACCATCCGGATCACGATCAAACCGATCGCGATCACCAGCACTGGGATCGAGACGACCATCAGCCACGACAGTCCGACATCCTGCCGCAGGGCCATGATGACGCCGCCGACGAGCATGATCGGCGCGCCGACCAGCATCGTGCACGTCATTAGGACGAGCATCTGCATCTGCTGCACGTCATTGGTGTTGCGTGTGATCAGCGAGGGCGCCCCGAACTGGTTGACCTCGCGGGCGGAGAACGTCCCGACCCTGTGGAAGACGGCCGATCTGACATCACGGCCAAAACCCATCGCAGACCGAGCACCGAAGTAGACAGCGGTGATCGAGCATGCGATCTGGACCAGCGTCACGGCAAGCATCCAGCCGCCGATCGAGATGATGTAGCCGGTGTCGCCAGTCGCCACGCCCTTGTCGATGATGTCGGCGTTCAGGCTGGGTAGGTACAGCGACGCTATCGTCGCGACAAGCTGCAGCCCGACGAGAACGAGCAGCATCGACGTGTAGGGCCGCAGGTACTCCCTGAGGAGCTTGATGAGCATCATTGCAACGTCACGCCGATCTTCTCGTCCGCGAGATCACCGCGGCAGGATCGATCCCTACGATGGCAAGTGCCCGCGGCACCGTTCCCAATTCCGCTTGAAGTATGCCGACGAGCAGATCCGTGTCCACCAGACTCGCCCGGCGAGGCCGGTCCGTGCGCGAAACGATCATGGCGCGCTTGATTGCGGCCTTGGCGGAGGTCCCCAAGGCCAGCGAACCGCCGCGTTCCGTCGCTTCCACCAGCTCGTCGCTGGGGGATTTGACGCCGGCAAAAGCAAGGCTGCGCCGATGCTCGTCGCGTAACGCGGAATAAAGACGCCGGTGATCCAGGCCACACGCGGTCAACAGCCTACCGGCGTCACTTTCGGAGTGGGCCGCCAGCGCCAGCAGCAGGTGCTCTGCTTCGACAAACTTTGCACGCTCACTCCTGGCCTCGATCTCGGATCGACGGATCACCTTCAGAGCGCTCTCTTGCGCAACCTTGGGCCGAGACGGCCGGCGACCGCCGAAGACTCTATTGAGCATTGCGCCTCCGCAGATCGATTCGGGCTAGCAACAGTCTCCTGAGATGCTTTTTGTGGACTGCCTGCCGGGTTACTCCAAGAGCTTCTGCAACTTGAGACCACGACCAGCCCGCACGCATCGCTCGCTCGACTTCGGCCTCCTCGATACGATCCGCCAGCGCTCGAAGTGCCAGGGCAGCCGCCAGGCCATCGGCCGGGCCGCCAATCGGAGATGGTTCTGAAGGCATGCAAGCAACGATAGTTGCTTAATTTCGCCATGTCAACCGGGGTTGCTTAGATTTGTCTCCTAGAGTGGTCGGTGCAATGGTTGGAATGCCGTCTGAGGCTGTCATCCACTGCTCTGCCGAGACGATTTTCGATTTGATCATCGACTTTCACAGCCAGGATCGCTGGCTGACGAAGTCCTCGGCGTTTCACGGCACCAACGAGATCTCGTCGAACTCGGTCACACTCGGAACAACCTATCGCGAGCCTGGACCGTTCGGCGTCCGAACCGGAACGGTCAGTGAGCTCGTGCGACCGACGAAGGTGACGTTCCACCAACCGATGACCCTGCGGCTGGGCTTGGGGACTCTCGACGTGACTGTGATGTACACACTCACTCGCGGCAAAGCCGTCCAAAGAGATCGACATCTGGCAGGTGACTATTCCCATGGCCTCATAGCTATAGACGACCTAGCGGCGCAAATCTCATCGGTGGGCACCGATTAGTTTTGGGGCGAGGTCGGTCTAACGAGATAACAACCAAGCAGGAGGTTCAGACAATGAGCTCATCGGTGGCGACGAAGATCGAGACTCTGAAAGTGCCCGGCGCCAACCTCTATTACGAGGTTCGAGGGTCAGGCCCAGTGCTGCTCATGATGCCGGGCGGACCGGCTGACGCCACGGCGTTTCGGAGCATCGCCGGCCAACTTGACCCGCACTACACCGTGGTGACATATGACCCGCGCGGCCTGTCGCGCAGCAGGCTCGAGGGCCCGCTCGACGAGGAGCGGATCATCGAAGTTTTCGCGGATGATGTTCACCGCCTGCTGGCTGCCGTCACCAAGGAGAAGGCCGACGTGTTTGCCAGCAGCGGCGGTGCTGTGATCGCGCTCGAGCTGGCGGCTCGGCATCCCGAGCAGCTGAAGACGGTGGTGGCACACGAGCCGCCTGCTCCGACGCTGCAGCCCGACCCCGCTCACGTGCGAGCGGTCATGGAAGAGATCACCGCGACATACTTCACAGGGGGAATTGGGCCAGCGGTCCGGATATTCAGCGATATGACCCGCAGCGGTCCTCCACCTGCTCCTGAGGGCGAGCCGACACCTGAGATGCTCGAGGACATGGCACGGATGCAGGGAAACATGGACCTTTTCTTCGGACCTTACGTCCTGGGCATTGCCCGATATGAGCCGGACTTCGCCGCCTTGAAGGCGGCCTCATGCCGGATCGTCGGGGCGGTAGGAAACGAGTCTCGTGGCGAGATGGCCCACGACGGTGGTCTTGCGTTGGCGAGTCGGATGGGGACGCAGGCAGTCGTGTTTCCGGGAGATCACGGTGGCTTCGGCAGCCACGCGGCCGACTTCGCAATCAAGCTGCGGGAAGTACTGGAGCAGTGAGTACGGCTCCGAAGAATATCGATGCCATCACTCTGTTCGTTGAGGACCTGGAGCGGTCAAAAGTCTTCTACCAGGATGTCTTCGGGCTATCGGTGTTCTTCGAAGACGAGAACTCCGCAGTGTTCAAGTTTGAGAACACCCTGATCAACCTCCTCAAGATCCCCGCGGCCCGCGATCTAATCGAGCCGGGCGCGGTGGCCAGTCCTGGGGCCGGGTCGCGGTTCCAGCTGACCATCCCTGTGGATGACGTCGATGCAGCCTGCGCCGAGTTGAAAGCGCGAGGGGTGGAATTGCTAAACGGCCCGATGGACCGCCCGTGGGGAATCCGCACGGCGAGCTTCACCGATCCAGGCGGCCACATCTGGGAGTTCGCGCAGCCTCTCCCCCGAACCAGCAGCTGACCTCAGCGACAGAATCCCGCAGGCTCGATGCGATTGGCTGTCGCGGGATCGCCGTCGTAGGCGAAGACTTTCCGGAAACCCCGATCGGGGCTGTAGAGGTAGATCCCGCGCGAGCCGCCAAACCACAGCCGGTCGCCGTCCCCCTGCAGATAATCAAGCGGAATGCTGCCCGAATAGACCAGCTGACCCGGCAACCCGGGTCGATCAAGGAGAAGTACCTCGTTGCCGCTGTTTCCGCCCAGTAACACCACTGGTCGGTCGATTGAGTCCAGGTCTATCAGCCACGGATACGAGCCAGCTCGGTAAAACCAGATGGTCTCGGCGCCGGTCGCCAGGTCGATCCTGACCAGGCTGTTGGCCGGCGCAATCTCGGTGGGCGGCCATACGGTTTTGTCTCGCGAATCGAAGCGGGCGACCCAGGCGTAGCCGTCGCGAACCGCCCACACGCGATGAATCTGTCCCAACTCCTTGATCGCCCCCGTCCTCGGGTCGAGCAGCCATACCCCTTCGCCCGGTCCCCCGATGGCGGAGCCAGACACGAGGTAAACGCCGGCCGCTCCGAAATCGGCGACCTCCGGACTCCATACCGGAGGCACCTTGAACGATTGGGAGATCCCAGACCTGACGTTGACGACAAAGGCCGTGAAGAGCCCGGTCTGCGAGCTGTAAGTCGTGTACGCGTAGGCGCTGCCGTCGGCCAGGGCTTGGCGCCCCCGGGCCGGCACCCAGCGCGATTGAGCCCGGTCATAGAAAGGAACGACTCCGTCCCCGTACAGGACAGGCGTCGCCGTGGTCGCAAAGTCGGCCTCTGCATTGCGGTAGTGGACAGTTCCGCCCGCGTCTTCGGCTAACTTGGCTGCCGGAAAGGTGATGAATCCGCCATGCAATGTGAGGCCCGCTGCTTCAATCGGGCTTGTGACGATCGGCAGCCGGCAAGACAGGTCGAGCTTAGAGACGGGCAGGTCAGAGATCCCGCTCGGATAGGTGTGTGGGGTCGGGCTCGTAGTCACGCTGGGGCTTGGGCTCACAGCGGTGGTCGCATGAGCTGGGCCGCATGCGAGGAGTGCAAGGGCCACGAGCGCGAGGGAGCGTCTTATCGTCGTGTCTGGACTCCCATCGTTAAGGATTACGCAGGCGGAGCAGGTTTGGTTTCAGCCCCAGGCGTCGGGGCTTCGGAGTCCGGCATGCAGCGGGCCGCGCGATGATCCGTTACAAGCGAACGGAGAATGGTGCAGCCATCAGTTATCCCCCGTCGGAGCGTTGCCGGCAGACATCAGGCTCGCAGTCCTCAGGCACCTTCGTTTTGGTCGGTGCGGCGACGACGCCGGCGGGCGAGCTGCACATTGGGCGACGCCTTTGCAGAATCTTCGACAACGGAGCGGACGAGCGTCCGAGCCGCCCACTCGATGACCTCGATCGCCTTCGCGGGAGGCAGCTCTGCGAAGTCTGTTAGAGGAATGATCGGGTCGATGCCAAAAAACATCGTCAAGGCGCTCGAAAGTCGATCTAGCGTGGTGCCGTCGACTTTCCCCTGAAGCGGTTGCAATGCTTCGGCGATCCAGCGGATGCGATGACCCGGGCGTCGGAACCCTGTCTCTGGATCCAGGGACAGCCGCAGCAAGGTGCGCAGCGTGGTCTCGTTCTGGAACGCCCACTCGGATACCTCCCTGGCCAGAACACCAACGCGTTCCACCGGATCGCCGGTTTCGAGAGCGACTCTGTCGAACCTCTCTACCGGCCCCTCAGGCGCAAACATCCGCATCTCGATGAGCAGGCTTTCTTGGGTCGGAAAGTATCGATACGCAGTCGCTCTCGAGACTTCCGCGACCTCGGCGACCTCGGCGACGGTGGGTTCGCGGCCCAGCCGCAAGAGCTCGGAGGCCGCGTTGAGCAGCGCTTTGCGCGTGCGGTTCTTCTGCCGGTGGCGCATTGCCTGGGGCGATAGCTCGCCGGTCTTTGGGACTTGAGGTCGACTCACCATCCCTACGATACAATATGTCTCGTTATGAGATACACTGTCTCATAACAGACCGCTTCTAGTGGCTTAAGGAGGCTACGGAATGAAACCACCCGAGATGGACAGGCTGATCGAAATCCACCTGACGGCTGAGAAGGCAGCGGACACAGCGGGAGCGGTTTCCGTCTACACCGACGATGTCGAGCACGACGTGGTCGGGGCTCCCAGTGGCCCGGTGCACGGCAAGAAGGCGGCTCAAGGGTTCTACGAGTACCTCACTCGAGAGGTTCACACCGAGGAAATGCGACCAACCCACAGCTACTACGGCGAGGACTTCTGCGTCACCGAACACATGTGGACCGGCACCGTGCCTGGCAGCTTTTTCGGCATTCCGGGCCACGGCCGGCGGATCTCCCACCGGCTGTTGCACATCTGGGAGTTCCGTGACGGCCGGATAAGCCGTGAAAACGTGTGGATCGATGGTGGCAGCGCGATGGCCCAGCTCAGTGCTTCTGCCGACCCCACATCAACCGCGCGGGCAAATAGCTGAAGACGGTCCGGCTTCATAGAGTGGAGAACAAGCCAATGACTCACACGACCAGCCAACCGGTAGAGCACGAAGAGCATGAGGCGCCGATCATCAATGACGTGTACGGAAAGCTCCCGGCTCAGAACATAGAGCGCGCCAGGGCGTTCTACGCTGAGAAACTCGGCTTAAGGCCATATCGTGAGCACGCCAATCACCTCTACTACGAGGTCGGAGGTACCACCTTCATCATTTTCCCTAGCGCTGGAGCGCCCTCAGGGACTCATGATCAATTCGGTCTCATCGTCGACGACGTCGAGTCAACCGTGGCTCGGCTGCAGTCCAAAGGCGTGACATTCCAGGAGTATCCCGCCCCACCCGGGGCAAGCATGAAGCACGGGATTATGGACCGTGGGAGCATGAAGGCCGCCTGGTTCAAGGACACCGAAGGCAACCTCATCAGCATTGCGGAGTTCTCCCAAGGGTCCCCATTCAGGCATGAGCGAGTGAACAAGGAAAACAGCAAATGACATCCACTGCGAACTCATCGGGTCGCCCACTCGCCCTTGTCACAGGGGCGTCAGCCGGCATCGGCCGAGCTTATGCCGAGCGTTTGGCCTCGAATGGCTACGATCTCGTCGTCGTTGCGAGGCGAGCGGACCGACTGGACGAGCTCAAGCGTCAGCTCGAATCGGGACACGGCGTTTCGGTTCAACCCCTCGTCGCCGATCTGTCGACGGAGTCGGGTAGGCGCGCAGTAGATGCCGTAGCAACAGAACCGCGGCTCGAAGTCGTGGTCGACAGCGCGGCCCTCGCCTACTACATGCCGTTTGTAGACCTCCCACGCGAGAAGGCGGAGGAGCTGGTGAACCTCAATGTGCTGGCTCCGGTGCAGATGATCCACGCCGTGCTTCCAGGCATGGTCGAGCGAGGGAAAGGAGCCGTCGTGAGCTTTGCATCGCTGCTAGCTTTCAGCGCGACTTCAGAGAATCCGCAGATGCCCAAGCGCGCCGTGTACGCCGCCAGCAAAGCCTTCCTCCTAGCCTTCTTTCAGCTGCTCTCGGTCGAGCTCCGTGATACCGGCGTCAAAGTGCAGATCGTTTGCCCTGGCATCGTGAAAACTGAGTTCCACACTCGTCAGAACATGGACCTGTCCGGCAGGCCGAGACTCGAGCCCGAAGACGTCGTCAAGGCGAGCATGATCGGCCTCGAACGCGGTGAGGTCGTATGCATCCCGACCCTCGAAGAGACCAACCTTCTTCAGCACCACGACCACGCTGAAGGCGAAGTTCTAGCAGCCGGGATGCGACCGGCCCTGGCGCAGCGTTATCTCTCATAACAGCGACCATCGGCAGCCGTAACAGCAACCCGCAGACCGATCAGTTTTGAGTCGAGTGTCAACGACGGTTTCGGCTGCCACGCCGCCGAACTCGCAACTAAGCTGCGCGAAGTGTTGGAACGGTGAGCGCTTCGCCCACAAATATCGACGCCATCACCCTGTTCGTAGAGGATTTAGGCGACACCCTCACCCTTGGGGCCTACTTTCTCGGACAACAATCCAAGAATGCCGATCGGACCGCAGCCCACATCGAGAACCCTCGCGCCCCGGCTGGATGCCGATCGAGTCGAGCAGCCATCGCGCCGACGATTCGTACTCCTTGGCTTGCGCGCACAACCGATTCAACTCAGTCGCAGTTCCGCCAAAGACGTAGTCAGCCGATAGCTCTCGTTTCATGCCGCCGTGGTCGGGGCCGACATGCCAATCCCCGCATGGTGCTCGCTCTATTTTCTTGTCCTGAACTCCCAGCCGTCAAGTACAACGAGTCCATCCACCCACGGTGTTACGGCGGCGCGGCCGGGGTGGCCGCGCCGCATTTGTGATCAGCTCAGATTGAACGTGTCCCAAGAGTCGGTCTGGTTGACTACCTTGATCAACAGTTCTCCCCGCGCGTCCTTGTACCGACCGGTTCCTCCAACTACCGGGATAGAAAATTCGCTGCCTGGAGTGGTTGCCGAGGCAATGTTCACGAGACCCGTCGTTGAGATTTGCCCGCCGGCCAGCATCACGCTGAAGCTGCACTCGGCCTCGGGTCCGCTCGATCGAGCTACGCTGGTGACGACGCACCCAACACCGCCGTGGCCGAGGTTGGTTTCCATCCCGCTGTTCGTGAAGAGGTCGCTGCTGATTCCGATGGCGTCGCCAACGGACAGCGCATTCGGATTTGCGGCGTGAACACGGAACTCGGTCTGGTGCTCGAATAAGGTGAAATGTTTGCCGTCACCACCGCTCGCAGCAACCGGATTTAGTGCGAACCCGGCAATTGCGCCTACGGTGACCGTAGCGAGAATGGCGAGCCTGACCTTGAGCATTGGCTTCCTCCTCCCTGTCGAGGGAACACCACATGGACGGCATCCGCAAGTCCACACTGGACGCTCTCAGGCCCGCCGTCAAGATGGCTGAATGGTCACCTCAAGGCGCCAGGACCACCTGCGCTAATCGCAATTTCGTGGACCGCGTTGTTCCCATAGCCCAGGCGGTTCCATTCCGACTTTTCGGGCTGCGTTCGGCCCGCTTCATCAGTGGCTCGAGCCTTGATTGTGAAGCAACAGGACCGGTCGACCTCAATGAGCGCCTCCCATCGCCGCCAGCTGTATCTCGAGCGCCGGCCCAATATCGCCGCCTCTTTGCCGAATCGGGGCGTCCGCTCGATGGAGCGCGGTGTGTGGCGGCCGGTGCGGCAGCGGCAGGAACGTGAGTTGAAACTCAGTTAATCTGCCGCCTGATGGCGGCGAACCCACGTACCCTTCGCGCGACGCTCTTACGCTTTTACCAGCTCACACACGAACGGTTGTTGAAGGTTGCTGAGGAGCTCTCTCCCGAGCAATTTAAGTGGAGCGCGGGTCCAAGCCTTCACTCGGTCGCCTGGCAGCTGTGGCACGCCGCCCGCTGGGACGACGTTCTCGCATCCTACTTTCACAGGGCCCGGGCTCAGGATCCTCGTACACAGGTATGGGAGAGAGAATCGCTGGCGGATCGATGGTCCCTGGCTTCCGGCTCGATGGGCCGGCGCGACACCGGAACTGAGATGTCGAACGAGGCGGCGGAAGAGATTCGGTTCCCGGACCAGAAGGAAGTCGTCGGCTACGCCAGACTCGCCTTCGCGTACGCCGAGGAGGCGATCGAGCTCATGCCGGATGGCCTGTTGCTGGCGGTTGCAAAGGATGATCCGGACGGCGACACGCAACTCGACAACGTCCTCATCTACCTAGAACACCTGAGCCGCCATCTCGGGATGATCGAGTCGATTCGCGGGCTTCAGGGGTTGGTCGGCTCTTCCACCCGCTGACGTGTGATCGGAGGCACACCCGATTCCACCCTTTTGGCGCCAGAAGAGTCAATGCTCGCGGCTGATTCCACCCTTTTGGCGCCAACGGGGTGAAATTCGGAGCCTTGGGCTATCCCTGCGGATTGGAGAGAATAAAAGTTGGTAGCCCCGGCGGGATTCGGGGCGATAGTTGCGATACCGGCGATCAGGTTCGCTTTCTCCTGATTTGCCCCGCTGGTTGAAGAAGCGTGGTGATCAATGCATCCCCCAGCCATTCCTCGTAGCGGGATGGCGTCCAGCCTCTCTCGAAGACCAGCTGGGTGTACTGGTCGGGGCCGCTCAGCGCCCA
>DASYVJ010000004.1:0-97857 GCA_035937155.1 Candidatus Dormiibacterota bacterium
CGCCAACGCCGCCACTCGTCGCTAGGTATGCTGACGCCGATCGAGTTCGAGGCTCGCAATCGGCCGACGACAGCGGCATGAATCCAAGAACCCGGCTCTACCGAAATCAGGACACCCCTGAGTCTCCAGGAAACCCAGGGCAGTTCAGGTGGACGAAACCCCTCAGATTTCGGGATCGCGCGGCACGGATTCATCTTCGAGAATCAGGTCCGCGCCGCCGTCAGGCGTGTATTGCAGCTCAAGGTTCGGTCCGGACTCATCGAATGCGCCCCGAGTGATTTCGATGCGCGGATTCAGGCGAGCTGCATCGCCGTCGGTTGCGGCTCGGAACGCTTGAGCGCCTTGAATCCCAGGAATCCCAGGAAAACCAACGCGAACAGCAGCCATGCCTGAGCGTTCTGGTGCGAATTGAGCGGATTCACGAGCCCTGACAAGATGGCCGCGGCCGTAGCCATGACCACGCTGGCTCTGAGGGGCCCGGCGGCCAACATGATCGAGGCGGCGGCATCGAGCGCGATGTAGTCCTGCGGATGCCAGTAGGTAGCGAGAAGGAATGAGCCCAGCAAGGCAGAAACGACAATGGGCCAGGCCGCGTGGGTTCGCCGCGCATGAACAGCAACCAAGATCACGGCGATCACCACGACTGCCTGAATTGCGAATACTGCCGGGCTGTGGCCGAGCAGGGAGCCCAGCGTCTTCGCCGACTCACCCACGGCCTGAGGCGCCAGCAGTGTGGCCAGGTACTTCTCGATGCCATCGAGATGAAGCGTAACGAGCATTCCGACGCCGGCCGCCACCGCCACGACGGTGAAGCCCAACAGAGCGCGTAAGCGCCCCGAAACAAGAAGGGCTATGGGAAGCAGCAGGACGAGGTAGGGCTTGAAAAGAGCCAGTGCGAGGATCGCACCGCCGAGAAAGTCGCGCCGCGTCTCGAGCAGCCGCCAGCCTGTGAGCAGACCTGCCGCCGCCAGAATCGTTATCTGACCCTCAAACGCAGAGAACCACAGAGGGCCGAGGGCGGCCCACCACATCAAATACAAGGCAGCCGATAACTGCCGCGGTCGGACATAAAACAGGGCCGCCCCCAGAACGGCAACGCTGAGCAGAACCCACACCCAGTAAGCGGCCGGATACCCGAGGACTGTCAACGGCGCCACCACCCAGGTGATCGGTGCCGGCGTTAGCATTGGATACCAGGGCCCCCCCGGTTGCAGCGCGGCCACAGCCGCCTGATGGAGATTCACGTCGTAGATGTGTGACCAGCCATACCGCAACCCGACCTCGGCTCCCGCGTAGTAGAGGCGGAAATCGTTATGACCAAAAGAGCCCTGGACGTATGCGACGTAGATGGCCAGGTTGAGCACCGCCGAGAGGAGCAGCAGGACGAACAAAAGTGGCCGCATTTGAAGGAGCAGGTGCGACCTATCAATAAGCCGCTGGGAAATGACTGACCTCAACGACTTTGCGTCCATCAAAGAGGCGATGGCTTTGAAATTGCCGTTATTACGCAGCCGTCTTAACAAGAATGTGACGCATGTGCAAGAAAACTCAATGATCGGAGTCGCGAATATGCGTCAAGCCCTGCTGACGCGTTACGCGTAATCAACCCCCCCTCACACCGCTTCGTTTCCACGCCGCGGAAGCGCTTTCACCGTATGCTGCAACGGAACTCTGGGAATTCCCTGAGGCCGGGCTGGGAATTGTTCGAACAGTTTCGGCATCTTGGTGCCGGATCTACAACCCCGCCAGGTTTCTCAATATATCGTGGGACGGCCAGACGCCGCATTTGGCGGTGCCATAAATATGCACACGAGCGGCAGCGGCGGACCCTAGGTGCCGGCCGGTCTCCACCACCTAGACATCGCTCATGTAATGGGTCGAACGCGATCACCTACCGACATTTGGTCCGTCCGGCTATCGAGTCGAGCCTCGATGGATTCGCTGCCATCTCAGACAAGCTATCTCTTATCGGTAGCAAATGGGCGCACAACACCAACTGCTTGAGTCCGACTGCCGCCCACCAAGAGTATGGCGTGCGCAAGACTCTCATCCGAGGAACTCTGCTGGCCCACTAGGTGAGTAATCGTCGAGCGAACGGTGGCGGCCTTCTCTCCCCAGGGACTGGGTCGACGCCATCGCTACCGTGTCCTGGATCCTCTGAGCCGATTCTGCTCTCGATAGTGCCGCCCTATCAGGATCGAGCCGAAACACGGAGGCAGGCCTAGCGCGAAGTCGACGTACCATCCGAAGCGTGCACACGATCGGCGGGGACCATTGGAGCTGGAGCCTTATCGGTAGCCGTTCGATTGAGTTCTGCGTGTGGACGCTTATCCAGGATGGTTTGCATGTGCACCCGTTCGACATGCACACCAATGGAAACGGCGAGCTACGACGGGCAGGCTTGGACGCCGCCCGTTGGACAGGCTGGTTCGAAAAGGTCGTCCACGCAGAGGTTGAAGGCCAGGAGAAATTTCGGTTCGCCCACGGTCATGAGTCGGCATTCTTCTATGAGTCCGATCCGCCAACTATCGCCGAGCAACTTGAGATGCAGCAGTCTCTCCAAGCGAAGACGCCACCCGGTCTCTGGAGAGCCAGCAAACAAGTTGGTGAGCTGTTGGGATCCCTCTGGGCGGACTACAGCTACAAGCCAGTGCTCCGTCGACGTCGTCAATTTGATCCTCTACATGCGGAGTTGCCCGGTACGGCCTCGCAGCACAGCCAACTCTATGACTCCATGCATGAGATCGGGTCTAGCTTGCCCAGCGTGTACTGCTTCCCAGTCGCCTACCCAAACCTGGTAGTTCGCGAGGTCGCTCCTGTGGCGTTGATACTGACTTCTCCGAAGCAATGGACCTGGGAGCAATACCGCGACGCTCTACTTGCTGGGGTGGCGAAGCTGACCGAAGCGCCGAAGTCCTAACTGTCACCTTTCGCACGCCTGCGCCGCGGCGTGGCGCTGACTGCAGGTGGCGGCCGCGGTTGATCGACATCGACCGTAGCTGCCGATAACCAGCCGTTATCCAGTCCTGTACGCAGGCAGCCAGAAAGAGTAGGCGCCTACTTGAGGAATAGCCCGCTCAGCAGTGCCAGCATTCCCATCACGACGAGGAAGATCGGACCCGCTATATACAGGTAGAAGTAGAACAGCCCTCGAGGAACGGGCCGATTCTGCACTTTGCTCCAGTAGAGTGCGATTCGCCGGTTGAGAACCAGCATCCCGATACCGACCACCAGTAAGCCAATTGCCAAGGGCAGGATTGGGGGCCCAGGTGGAGCTATGGACCCTGGTCCGATCTCCCTCACGATCGTAGCAACTGCTCGCAATGTGTTCATGGGACGGAAAGGTTTGCCCTCACCTAACCAGTTACGCCACTCCTGGAATCAGTTGAAGGGGGAGGTAGAAACTGACATCGCCTTCGGACCACATGCCGGTCACCACGTACACGTACAGCCCGGCCTTTGCCGGCGGGCTGACCCCGATCATGAACGAGTGGAACCGGGACTCATTTATGGTCGAGATACTCCCATGCGGGCTTTGAATCAACTGGACATGGAAACTGTTCGGCTGGGACGCTGAGTGGAAGACTATGTTGACGTCGAAGCCTCCAGCAGTCTTGTACGGCTTGAGGTAACCGCTGACGACTAACTGATCAGCGCTGGCGCTGTCTGCGCACTCACCGTGGCCGCCCGTGTTCCAGCAGTAGCTGCCTCGAGGTAAGTCGACCGTCGCCCAATGCAAGGTGGCTGACGCTGTTGGCAATGACTTTGCTCCGAGCAGGCGGTTGCCCCCAACGCACACCCCTATGGCAATGACCAAACCGAGAAGGAACGCGGCACCGAGCACCCGTCTCGATCTCATACCGATAGAAACATCGGTTGAGTGCCCGGGTAACACGACGGCGCCATTCTGGGCCCGCCCATGGGCTGAACCTGGCCTGGTGGCGGAGGCACGTAGCGCCAATCACCCCCCTAATGGCTACGGCACGACCTACCCCCACCACCCGGTCAGTCCTGGGATATCGGTGGCCATGGAACCACTGTTCCAATTACCTTCCTCAGGCTGGCGCAGTCGCGACGACCGGTTTCAACATGACGGCGAAAGTCAGCGAGGCAGCAGTACATCTGATCCTTCCGTCGCTGACTCCCGACGCGCGATCTTCGTCGTAACCCTCTGAATTTAGGGCCTTCAATTCCTGTGAATTTAGGGCCAGGGCGCCCTGCCCGCATATGGTGACTTTACGAGGCGCCAGAGGAAACAATAGGAGCACTTGAGGCTGCCACTGTGCCATGACCCGGAACACGTCATCTTCGCGCTGGCAGCAGCAGCGGAGGCGAAGGATGCATCTACCGAAACTCATCCCGAGCGGGTAGCAAATATCGCCGTCCACATCGGCATGCGACTAGGGCTTCACGAATCGGATCTACTTGCCTTGTATCGCGGAGGCTTCATCCACGACATTGGCAAGATATTTGTGCCCGAGGCAATCCTGCGTAAACCAGGACCGTTAAACGCCGAGGAAGAGAGGCAGATGCGTACGCACGCGGTCATCGGGGAAAGCATCGTCAAGCCACTCCCGTCGGCCGCCGATATCTTGACCATCATTCGCCATCACCATGAGCGATTCGACGGCGGTGGTTACCCAGACGGACTGTGCGGGCATAAGATTCCTCTCTTGGCACGGATTGTGTCGGTCAGCGACGCGTATGACGCGCTGGCGAGCGACCGGCCCTACAGGGCTCGGCGCAATCCAGAGGAAGCGGTCGAGACCTTAATGCGAGGCGCGGGCCAGCAGTGGGATCGAGAGCTCGTCTCGCTTCTGTTGTCCGAATTGCCTGCTACCGGATTCGACGTCGCCAGTTGACGTGGAAGTAACAGGCCGGCGGCTCTTAGTCACCGACCCGTCGCAAATCCTCGGTAGCTTTCGGCTCCTCGCCGGAATTTGACAGCAATGCCGGCGGACAATCGCGGATGTCCACGGACAAATTCGACTATCGGAGGGGAGGTTCCGATCTTGAGTGGACGTTAGCGGACGGCACAACCACATGCCATCCGGACTTGAAAACTGTTATAGGTGCAAGCAAATCCAGGTTTCAAATCCATGCCCCTCCGCCAAGTTTGAGTTTCAAATTCCAAGGCCCCGACATCGCCTGCCGGCGATGAGCGTGGCCTGTCACAGTAGGTGCCGCCGACCATGAATCGCCCTGGCATCTTTGAGCGGGATTTGTATTTCGGGGACATGTCGCTCGACACATTCGCCCGCCAGGGACAGGGTGCCGAGCCATGGCAATCGTTCGAGAAAGCGCGTGCATTCGTCGCGGATGGCAACCTGCCGCAGGCGCGGGAAACCCTTGAGTCAATCGCCCTCAGGCCGGGGATCGAATCACGATTCCGCTTGCAGGCATGGCACTCGTTACGCGAAGCAGGCGGACAACCCCCGAGTAGCGTCGAAAATGATGTCTTAGGAGTCGCTGTTGAAGTCGGCATGTCCGAGGGTCAAGACTTCCTGGCCATCTACGCCGATCAGACTGCTTACTACTACAACTACTCGGGTAACGCGGTAGTTTGGCTGCGGCCTGACACCTCGCTGGATGGGCAGATCAACACAGTCCTTGCGGCCGCCCGCTTGATCTTGCCGCTTGTTGGCCCCTGGAAC
This sequence comes from Candidatus Dormiibacterota bacterium, assembly GCA_035937155.1. GTDB lineage: Bacteria > Chloroflexota > Dormibacteria > Dormibacterales > Dormibacteraceae > Palsa-870. Next base: position 5,655 of record DASYVJ010000004.1, read on the forward strand.
AAATCGCGCCGCCCGCCGCCGGGCGCGGGTAGTGCTCGGCTCAATATTCTGACCCCGATGGGCCTGCATTTCGGCGAGGCTCCCTTACAAGCTCTTGATGGAGATCTCACCTCCCGGCCGCTGCTCAGAGCCGCGACGGCTGTGATGGCCAAGCTCACCTCATTGCCACGTCGCTAGCCAGGTTTTCTAGGGTTCCGAGAACCACTCCCGTTGCGCGTTCGCCACGCGCGTCGCGGGCAGATCGTTTGGGGCGACGAGCGGTCTGCACCATCTGACACCGTTGGCGATCACTCGCTGAATCTCAGGTTGGTGGTAGACGGGAAATTCCTGGTCGCCAGGGCCGAAGTAAAAAACCCGGCCGGCTCCGCGATAGAAACAGCACCCGCTCCGAAACACCTCGCCGCCCGCGAATGAGCTGATGAAGACCAGCTCATCCGGCGTGGGAATGTCAAAAAACTCGCCATACATCTCCTGGTGAGGGATGAGTATTGGCTGCGGCACGCCCGCCGCGATCGGGTGAGCGGGTTTCACCGTCCAGATCAGCTCGCGCTCGCCGCCCGGGTCAGAACGCCATCTCAGGTCGCACGTGGTCCCCATGAGCTGGCGAAAGATCTTCGAATGATGTCCAGAGTGCAGGACGACGATTCCCATTCCATTCAAAACGCGCGCGTGCACGCGATGCACGACGTCGTCACTCACGCGGTCGTGTGCGTCATGCCCCCACCACGTCAGCACGTCGGTGTCTGACAGCACGCTTTCGCTCAGCCCGTGCTCCGGTTCACCGAGCGTCGCGCTGTGGATGCTCACCCCCTCGCCAAGCTCGCGCCGCAGACCGGCAATGATGGCGCCATGTATTCCGTCGGGATAGATTCGCTTCACCGACTCGTCTCGCCGCTCGTGGACGTGCTCGTTCCAGACGGTCACACGCAGAGGGCGGTCTCCCGCCATCAGATCGCTAGCTTCGTTTGGGTTTGAGTGGCTGAGATTTCGACCGGCTGCCTTCGCGTCGAAGATTCGCCAGCGGCCGCCACCAATCCGAGGGTACCGAGGTTGTCACGTCCAGAGCACTCCGGTTCGCGACCCTCACGCACAGCATGCGCAAACTCGGTCAGAGCTCCCCAACGATCCGTTTGGGCCAGCTGCGGCAGCGGGATGACCCGCGGCTTGCGGTCAGGCTTCTGAATCACGACCCGGTCGCGTCGGGCTCCCTCATCGTCGCGGCTCGTCCAGTAGATCCCGCCGTGTTCGAAGTCCATCCGCCACTCGCCGGACCAGGGCGTGACCGGTCCGGTGCTGACCCAGCTCCCGCGGTAGCTCACAACAACGTCGCCTCCGAAGTCGATCGAAGCGACCGCCACTGACGGGCCGCTGAAACCACTCCAGTCCGGGTTCCACGCCTCGCAGTAGATGCGTTGGGGTTCGCGGCCCAGGATGAGGCGTAACAGGTCGAAGTGGTGGATGGACATGTCGACCAGCAGCGGCTGGTCTTCCACGTGGTGCCGGCCGCGACCGTTGACGGTAGCCGGCGAATAGCGACGAAAGTCGATCGAAACCTCGTGCAATTTGCCGAGTCGCGCCTCGCTGACGAGCTGGGCGACCTTCCTCGCGGCAGGGAAGAACCGGTAGTTCTGGCTGACCATGAGCACTTTCCGCTGGGCCGAAGCCAGCTCGACCAGCTGTCGAGCGACATCCAGCGCCTCGGCAAACGGCTTCTCCACCAGGACGTGGAGTCCGCCCCCGAGCGCTGCTCTGGTAACCGGGGCGTGACCGGGAAGTGTCGCGGTGACGAGCACCGCCTCTGGCTTCGTCGCCTCGATCGCGTGCTCGAGGGTCAGGAAGCAGCACTCAGGGGCTACTGGTACCGCGTCCCGAAGCCGGGCGAGTGCGCTCGGATCGGGATCCACGTACCCGACCAGGTCGACTTCCGGCACTGCGGGAACCACTTGCTGGGCCCAGTCGCGGCCCCATCCCCCCAAGCCAACCTGCAAGACGCGGAGCTGATCCATTGGCGCGAGCAATGAAAGCAGATCGACCACCACGGTGTGTCCGGTTGCTGTTAAGAGGGCTTCGTGTGGCGATCTTCCTCGGTGCGGGCCGACTTGATCTCGTAGGCGTACCAGGTGGAACGTTCGGCGCCGGGCATGGAATCGTAGAGTCGTTGCGCCGCCAGGTTGTCCGGTGCCGTGAACCACTCAAGGTGCGCTGCGCCGCGCCGGCGGGCCTGATCGAGCGCGCTGTTGATGAGCGCCTTACCGATGCCTGCACCGCGGGCGTCTTCTCGCACGAATAGATCGTTCATCAGCACCGATTCCGCCGCCTTGGTGGAGCTGAAGAACCAGTACAGCGTGGCGAACCCGACCAAGCCTCCGTCCAACCAGGCGCCTAGTAGGAGCCCCTCGTCGCTCGGCTGAAGGAACCGGGAGAAGAAGTTCCGGTTGCGCTCGACGTCAGGCTCGGCGCCATAAAACCTCTGATAGCCGGCGACCAGCGGAAGGAGCTCCTCCAGTTCTTGCCGGCCTATCGGACGCACGTCAAGTTCGGCCAACGCCCTTTGAGTATGCCCTTCACGCCTGGAACTTTGATCCACGGCCATGCTCCGCACACTTGAAACTCGCAGATACTAGGTAATCATGGCAGACATCCTGGCTGGAGGCTCGCATCAGCCCGAACATTACGCATTTGCTATTGTGCGAGATGTGAGCAACCATCTGAGGATCGGTCAGGCCGCCGAATTGCTTCGGGTCAGCCCGGACACGGTGCGGCGCCTGGTCGACGCCGGCCATCTCAAGACGGTCAGGTCTTCTGGAGGTCAGCGACAGATCGACAGGGCTGCTCTGGCCCGCTATATGGCCGCATTGCCGCGCCCGGATGCACCGGCGGCGGCCAGTGAGTCAGCCCGCAATCGCTTCGTGGGCATCATCACGCGCGTCATCAAGGACGGTGTTGCAGCCCAGGTCGAGATGCAGGCGGGCCCGCACCGGATCGTGTCGCTGATCACTCGAGAGTCCGCTGACGAGCTCGAGCTGAAGCCAGGGGTCATAGCGGTCGCGTCAGTGAAGGCAACCAATGTCGGGATTGAGCTGCCGCGCAGCTGAGGGGGGGTCGGATGCCTAGTCGGGTCTCGTTGCTTAGCGTTGCTGCTGCGTTCCTCACCGCCTGCGGGAGCAGTGGAGCGACAGCATCGACATCGCCGTCACCCACACCGTTGAGCGGCCCAATCTCGGCCCTGGCGGCGGCGTCGCTCACCGACTCCTTTAACGCACTTGGCACAGCGTTTAAGGCAGCCAACCCTGCGGTCACCGTGAAGTTCAGCTTTGCGGGCACACCAACCCTGGTGACGCAGATCGAGCAGGGTGCGCCGGCTGACGTGTTCGCCTCCGCCGACACAGCGAACATGGACAAGTTGAAGGGCGATGGCTTCACCACCGGCACGTCTCAGGTGTTCGCCCGCAACAAGCTGACGATCGTGGTGGCCCCCGGGAATCCAAAAGGCATTTCCGGGCTGGCCGATCTCGCCAAACCAGGCGTCATCTACATCACCGAGGGACCCATGGTGCCTGCCGGGAAATATGCCCTCCAGGCCCTCGCGATGGCGGGTGTCAAGGTCACTCCGAAGAGCCTCGAAACCGATGTCAAGTCGGTCGTCAGCAAGATTGAGCTCGGCGAGGCCGATGCCGGAATCGTCTATACGACGGACGTCAAAGCGGCCGGCAGCAAGGTGCAGGGCGTCCCCATCCCAGATGCCTACAACGTGATTGCGACATATCCGATCGTGGCGGTAAAGGCCGGCACCAACTCGGCCGTCGCCAATGCTTTCATCGCCTACGTTCTGTCCGCGGCGGGTCAGTCGACGTTGCAGTCCTTCGGCTTCCTCTCGGCCTCCTGATCGCCGCGCGACGAGAGCGCGTCCCGATCGTTGTCGTGGCTCTGGCGGCGGTCGGGGCGGCATTCTTCATCGTGCCGCTGCTCGGCCTCATCGTCCGGTCGCCGTGGCACGACGCGGTTGCTGCGCTCACTGCGCCTGAAACTGTCGAAGCGCTCAAGCTGTCGCTTGTCGCCTCTTTGTCCGCGACCGGTGTTGGGTTGATTCTTGGTGTGCCGCTGGCCTGGGTCTATGCGCGCGTGGAGTTTCCGGGACGCGATTTGCTCCGTGCGTTGACCACCCTGCCGATGGTTCTTCCCCCGGTCGTAGGCGGCATTGCCCTTCTGCTGGCCTTCGGCAGGCGCGGCCTGCTCGGATCTTGGCTCGACAGCACGTTTGGCATCACGCTCCCATTCACGACAGCGGGAGTTGTCATGGCGGAGACGTTCGTGGCCATGCCGTTTCTCATCCTCACGGTGGAAGCGGGCCTTCGGTCGATGGATCGTCGCTACGAGGAAGCCGCTCGTACGTTGGGCGCAAGCCGCTGGCGTGTGTTCACCCGAGTCACGCTGCCCCTCATCGGGCCGTCTCTGTTCGCGGGTGCGGTGCTGTGCTGGGCACGGGCCCTGGGTGAGTTCGGCGCCACGATCACCTTCGCCGGTAACTTTCCAGGCGTCACGCAGACGATGCCGCTTGCGGTCTACCTGCTCCTGGAGACAAACCAGGAGGCGTCATTCATCCTCAGCCTGGTTCTGCTGCTTATTTCGTTGTTGGTTTTGGTTGGACTCAGGCACCGCTGGCTCGGCTCGGCGTGAGCCTTGAAGCCTCCATCAGGCTCACGCTTGGGCCACTCGACCTCGACATGGAACTCACCATCGGGGAGGGCGAGGTGGTCGCGCTGCTCGGCCCGAACGGAGCCGGGAAGACGACTCTTCTGCGGGCCCTAGCAGGCCTTGTTCCAGTTAGCTCAGGTCACGTCAGCCTCGATGGGCACGTGCTCGAAGACGCCGCCACAGGTCAATACGTCCCGACGGAGCGGCGGCCGATCGGGTTTGTGTTTCAGGACTATCTCCTCTTTCCGCACCTCAGCGTCCAGGACAACGTCGCCTTCGGTCTGCGTTCGCGCGGGATGCCACGCGGGGCGGCGACGGAAAAGGCAATCCAGTGGTTGGACCGCGTTGGGTTGAAAAGCTACTCGCGAGCAAAGCCGGGCGAGCTGTCGGGAGGTCAACGCCAGCGAGTGGCGCTGGCCCGCGCCCTCGCGCCCGACCCGCGCCTGCTCCTGCTCGACGAGCCCCTGGCAGCGCTAGACGTCACCACGCGGGCCGAGGTCCGTCGCGATCTGAAACGCCACCTCGCATCGTTTCACGGCATCCGGCTGGTCGTGACCCATGACCCACTCGAGGCGGTGGCGCTCGCCGATCGGTTGATCGTCATGGAGCAGGGTCACCTGGTGCAAACGGGAATGCCGGCCGAGGTCACCGAACGCCCAAGGTCGCCGTATGTCGCCGACCTCGTTGGCGTCAACCTGCTTAAGGGAGAAGCGGATCATGGATCGGTGCGGATGCCGGGTGGGCAGGTGATCGCGGCGGCCGGCGCGGAGTCGGGCGAGGTGTTCGCTGTAATTCACCCCCGCGCGATCGCCATTCATAGGAGCCACCCCGAAGGCAGTCCGCGCAACGTGTGGCGGGGTCGAGCAAGCAACATCGAGCTCATGGGCAACCGGGTTCGCGTTCGGATCGACGGCGAGGTCCCTTTGGTGGCTGAGGTGACGCCTTCAGCGCTGAAAGAGCTGGAGCTGGTCGAGGGCGGGGAAGTCTGGCTCTCCTTCAAAGCAACCGACGTGGGGGTTTATCCCGCTTGACGACTAACTGCAGTCCATCAAAACACCAGGAGGAGACACCGTGGAAATAAGCGCTCGCAACCAGCTCAAAGGTCAGATCGTTCGCGTTAAGTCAGGCGCTGTCATGGCCGAAGTCGAGGTTAAAGTCAAGGCAGGCAAGGTTGTGGCGGCCATTACCGACGGGTCGCTCAAGCGGCTGAAGCTCAAGGCGGGTGACAAGGTCACGGTGATCATCAAAGCAACGGAAGTCCTAATCGGGAAGTAGGGCAATGTCGTGGCGGAGTTGACAGCGTGAGCAGCATCCGACCTTGCCGTGATGACGACCGCACAGCAATTCTCGCGATCGTCAACGCCGCGGCGGAGGCATATCGCAGCGTGATCCCAGCCGATCGCTGGCACGAGCCATACATGCCATCGGCCGAGCTCGACGGCGAGATGGATGCCGGGGTCGCGTTTTGGGGCAAAGAGGCGGAGGGCGCGCTGGTCGGAGTGATGGGAATTCAGCCGGTGCGCGACGTCGATCTGATCCGCCATGCGTACGTCCTACCGGGCTATCAGCGCCACGGCGTCGGCGGTGCGCTGATCGAGCATCTGCGGCGACTGAGCGACCGACGCATGCTGGTCGGCACCTGGGCCGCCGCCGACTGGGCGATCAGCTTCTACCGCCGCCACGGCTTCGAACTGGTAACACCCGAGCGCAAAAACGTGCTGCTGAAGACCTATTGGACGATTCCGGACCGCCAGATCGAGACCTCCGTGGTGCTGGCCAATCCGCCGCTCGATCAGGGCTAGCCCTCCCAGTTGACTTCGGCCGCTTCGACAGGCTCCTTGATGCCTTTGAGCACAAACTTCTGCAGCCCGGCGAGACTGCGGCCTCCCGCTTCGAGCGCCTCACGCGAAGCAATGATCGTGTCGGCGGCGGCAGCAGCACACAGTCGCGCCGCGCGATGCACCGCAGCTCCTCTGAGCGACGACCCGCTGGTCTGAACTTCCCCAAAATGGATCCCGATCCGCACCTGCGGGGCGTAACCATGGAGGCGCCGGTGAGTCACCAGACGCCGTTGGATGGTGATGGCGCACTCGATAGCGTCCGCGGCCGAGTCGAACGCGACAAAGAATCCATCACCCGCGTGGTCCACCTCGTGCCCCCGGCGCTCGAGAAAGGAGCGGCGCAGCTCCGCGTCCAGCCATGCACTCAGGTCACGCCACGCCGCATCGCCGATCGCTTCCACCAGGCTGGTCGAGCCGGACAGGTCGGTGAACATCAGCGCCTTGCGAGTACCGGCTGGACGCAATTGGGCCGACAGCATTGTTCGCAGCTCTTCTCGCGACCGGATCTCGAGCTTGTCGTAGACATGGCGCAGGTGATATTCAACGGTCTTCGGGCTGAGGTACAGCCTCGCGGCCGCCTCGCGCGTGGTGGTGCCCTCCGCCAATGTGAGCGCGACTTGTAGCTCCTGCGGCGTCAGCTGCTGGCGGGAGCTGTCATCGCGGACGCGTGCGGTTTCTCCACTCGCCTGGAGCTCTGTCATCGCCCGCTCGGCCCAGAGCACCGCGCCAAGCTGGTCAAACGCCTTTAGGGCCGCACGCAGCTGTTGCCGCGCGTCGACACGCCGCCGCGAACGTCGCAGGCGCTCGCCGTAGTAGAGCTGCGTCCGCGCCCGCTCAAAGATGTCGGGTGTGTCCTGGTGATGGCGGAGAGCCGACTCATATTCCTCGGCAAATCTGTCGTCACCGGCCACCAGCGCCCTGGCCCTCGCGGCGCGCGCCAGCGCGAACGGCTGGCCTTTAGCCTCGGCAGATGACTGGTAACGAGTGGCGGCCTCGCGCGCTTCTGCGATCCGCCCAAGCCGAACCAACGAGTCGACGATGTCGGGAAGCGGCGAAAGGTCCGGGTCGTTGATGGAAATCGACGTCAGCAATGTCTCGCAGGACATGAAGTGACGAAGTGCAGCATCGGGATGGCCAAGACCCAGTTCGAGCTGGCCGAGCGCGATCATCGACCACCCTTTGTAGAGTCCCATGCCGTACTGGTCCGCGAGGTCCATGGCTTCGCCTGCGTGCGCGCGACACTCATCCGTCCTGCCCTCGAGCGCGTCGAGCCACGCCAGTCCTGCCATTGAGGCCGCAAGCCTGGTGAATTGCGTGGTCTCGAGCGCGATCCTCGCGCCCTCCTCGTAGTTGGCGCGTGCGAGCGGCCAGCGATCAGTGGCGGCCGCGTCGCGACCCAGCATGAACAGCAGCGCGGGAAGCGCCGCGGTGGGCGCATGCTCGCGCGCCTGGTCGAGGGCCTCGTCCAGCAGGTCGCGCCCGGCCTCCGCCTCGCGGAGGAACAGGCCTGCGAAGCACGCGCACATCAGCACCAGGGGGTCGGCGCTGTCAACCGACACCAAATTGAACAGCTCCACGCTTGTATGCAGGTGCTTGGGCCCATCCGAGCCATAACCGGCGAGGATCACGAGGGTGCCATAAGCTACGTGAGCGAACACCGCAAACTCCGCGGGATCATCGGGCCGCAACAATCCAATCGCCTTGCGCGCGGCCGCCAGCATGTCGGATGGCTGGCCGGCGCCGAAAGTCGACAGCACAGCGTCAGCAAGGATGCGAATGGCCTTTAGGCGGTCGACCTTCTCAATCGCTTCCGCGGCCCCCTCCAGCATTCGGTAACCCTCGGCCACTGAACCGCGTCGCATAGCGATCTGGCCGCTGAGGTTGTCGATGTCCACTCGTAGCTCCAGGTCTTGGGCGAGGCTCCGAGCCGCACCGAGCAGATCGACCGCCTCTTCCGCCCGCCCGCCAAGCCAGGCGTTATCAGCGGCGTTGAACAATCTCGCGGCGCGCGGCTCGAGCGCTTCGGTGAGGCGCGCCGATTCCAACCACGCGCTCGCTGCCGCGGCGTACCCCGAACTCTCGTGAGCCCGTCGCGCCGCACCTTCTAGCGCGGTTGCCGCCTCCGCATCCCAGCCACTGGCGGCCGCCGCGAGGTGCCAGGCCCGGCGATCGACGTCATCTGGGCCGGTCATTACCCTCGCCAACACCTTGTGAGCCGCTCGGCGATCACCCGGCGCTGCGGAGTGATAGATCGCGGCGCGGGCAAGCGGATGTGCGAACTCGACCCGGTCCCCGCGTTGGGTGACCAGTCCTCGGGCCGCCTCCGCTTCCTCGACATCTCCTGGCTTGAGCCCCAGCGCAGCCGCCGCACGCTGCACCAGGCCCAGCTCCGGAGTTCCTGAGGCCGCCATCACGAGGAGCACATTTCTCGCGCTTTCCGACAGCCCGTCCGCCCGCCGTAGGTAGGCGCGCTCGACGCTGGTCGCAATCGGAAGGTTGTCGTGTGGTGCTGCGGACATTCGCGGTGCTTCATGCCCCAGCTCGAGCAGTGCGAGCGGGTTCCCGCCAGTCGCGTCCAGCATCCATTGCGCCACGTCCGGCGAAACCCGTGCTGCGGCGCCCTGCTCCAGGAGCGTGATCGCAGAGGCCTGATCGAGGCCTCCCACCTTGAGCTCGGGAAGCCCGGCCGAAATGAGGGGTGACGTTTCGCCCTCACGAATGGCTATGACGATTGCAATCGGGTCGGCGATCAGCCTGCGAGCGGCGAAGGCGATCGCCTCCGACGATGCGCGATCGAGCCACTGAGCGTCGTCCACCGTGATCAACAGAGGCGCCTCCTCCGCGAAAGCGGAAATGAGGCCGAGGGCAGCTGCACCGATGATCAGGCGGTCGGCTTCGATGCGCGGGCCAAGTCCAAGCGAGGATCTCAGCGCCGCCGCGTGGATGGGGGGCAGACGATCGAGCAATCCGAGGGTCGGATGGAGCAGCTCGTGCAGGCCGGCAAACGGCACATCGGCTTCGAATTCCACTCCGCGCGCCGCCAGGACTCGCATCGAGGCTGCCTGGCTCACGGCGTACTCAAGCAGCGCCGTCTTGCCGATACCAGGCTCCCCACGAATGAGCACTCGTGAGCTCTTCCCAAGCCTGGCGGCAGCCAGCGCCTGGTCGATGGCGAGCAGCTCCGCCTCCCGACCCAGCAGCATCGGCCTAGTGTCTCGCTTCGGGGGCCCGACAACTAGGTGGGGTCCCTGATGCGACCGCCGGCTGTCCGCTCCTACCTTCGGAGCATCTCAACTTTGGAGGTAGGTCAAATGGCAGTTCAGACGCCGGCAATCGACATGGACAAGCTCAACGCCTTTATGGGCCAGGTGGTCGGGGAGCTTGGAGCGACGGTCAACGCGGGTTTGATCGTCATCGGCGATCGTCTTGGCCTGTACAAGGCGATGGCGGATTCCGGTCCCATCACCTCGGCTCAGCTGGCCGAGAAGACGGGCACAGCGGAGCGATATGTCCGCGAATGGCTCAATGCCCAGGCAGCAGGCGGATTCGTCGAGTACAACCCCGAGACCCAGCGCTATCTGCTGCCGGTCGAGCAGGCCTTTGCACTCGCCAACGAGGACAGCCCAGCCTTCGTCTGCGGAGCCTTCGAGCTGGCCACGTCAACCTTGAAGTCAGGGCCAGAGATCGAATCGGCCTTCCGGAGTGGCGCGGGCTTCGGGTGGCACCAGCACGATCCAGGGGTGGCGACCGGCTGTGAGCGCTTCTTCCAGCCAGGCTACAACGCGAACCTCGTGTCCACGTGGCTGCCCGCACTGGAAGGAGTGGGGGCAAAGCTGGGCGTTGGCGCCAAGGTCGCCGATGTGGGCTGTGGCCTCGGAGCCTCGACCCGGCTGATGGCGCAGGCCTACCCCCGTTCACGATTCACGGGTTTCGACTACCACTCGGAGTCGATCGAGCTCGCGCGACGGAAGGCAAAGGACGCCGGCCTGCAAGATCGAGCAACTTTCGAAGTGGCCAAGGCCGCAGCCTTTCCGGGGAGCGGCTACGACCTGGTCGCAATGTTCGACTGCCTGCATGACATGGGAGACCCCGTAGGAGCCGCGCGCCACGTCCGCAAGGCGCTGGCTCCCGACGGCACGTGGCTGATCGTCGAGCCGATCGCGGGAGATCGCGTCGAGCAGAATCTCAACCCTGTCGGACGTACCTACTACGCGTTCTCCACGTTTCTCTGCACGCCGAACTCGCTTTCCCAAGATGTCGGATTGGCGCTGGGCGCCCAGGCCGGCGAAGCTCGCATCCGCGACGTGGCGACGGCGGGCGGTTTCACCCGGTTCCGGAGGGTCGCCGAGACGCCGTTCAACGCAGTTTATGAGGCGCGACCGTAGCTCGATGGACAGGGGAGGCGGGCGCCGACGCGCTCGCCTCCAACTCCATCGCAACGAGCACAAAATGAGCCGGAGGAAGGAATGAGAGCGAGGAAGCCGGACCGGACGGGCTATACGGTTCGCGACGGGGTGCGGCTCTACTGGGAGCTGTACGGCGAAGGCGAGACGACCGTGTTCTTCCTGCCGACCTGGTCGATCATCCATTCACGGCACTGGAAGCTCCAGGTCGCCTACATGGCGCGGCACTGTCGCGTGCTCGTGATGGATGGCCGCGGCAATGGACTCTCGGACCGCCCGCTCGACCCGAAGGCTTACGCAGAAGAGGACTTTGCGGCTGACGCCCTCGCGGTGATGGACGATACGGACACGGGTTCGGCCGCCCTGGTTTCGCTGTCGGCAGGTTCGCGCTGGGCGCTGCTGCTCGCCGCCCAGCATCCGGAGCGTGTGACGTCAGCCGCCTTTATCGCACCGGAGGCTCCGGTCAGGGCGCGGCATCCGGGCAGGGCTAACGCGATGGCGAATTTCGACAGGAAGCAGGACGAATACGTCGACTGGGAGAAGTTCAACTCCAGCTACTGGTTGCGCGATCATCGGGGATTCCTGGAGTTCTTCTTTGGTCGGATCTTCGTGGAGCCGCACTCCACCAAGCCGATCGAGGACGCCATCGCCTGGGGACTCGAGACGACGCCAGAGGTGCTGGCGGCGACTATCCATGGACGGACGCTGACGAAGGAGGGCCTGATCGATCTGGCCCAGCGCGTGTCTTGTCCCGTGCTCGTGATTCACGGGGATGAGGACGAGGTTGTCCCTCACGCGAACGCTGTTGCCCTGGCGGAGCTGACCGGAGGCCGCCTGCTCACCATGGAGGAGTCGGGTCACTGCCCGCACGCTCGCGATCCGGTGACAGTCAACCTTGCGCTTCGCGAGTTCCTCCTGCCCGCATCGCCCAGACCATCCATCCGTCGGGGAGCGCGCCGGCCCCGCCGAGCACTCTATGTGTCATCGCCGATCGGGCTGGGTCATGCGCGCCGTGACGTTGCGATTGCCCAACAGCTCAGGAACCTGCTTCCGCATATCGAGATCGACTGGCTCGCGCAGGATCCCGTGACTCGCGTGCTCGAGGCTAGCGGCGAACGGATTCACCCGGCAAGCAAAGACCTGGCGAGCGAGTCAAAGCACATCGAAGAGGAATCAGGCTCGCATCGGTTGCATGTTTTCGAGGCGTTTCGGAGGATGGACGAGATCCTGCTCGCAAACTTCATGGTGTTTCTCGAAGCTGTGCGCGAGCGCGACTACGACGTCTGGATCGGCGATGAAGCGTGGGAGGTCGACTATTTCCTCCACGAGAATCCGGAGCTGAAGCGGGCCGCTTACGTGTGGCTGACTGACATCGTTGCCTGGCTGCCCATGCCGGCTCGAGGCGAACGCGACGCCGCGCTGACCGCCGATTACAACGCTGACATGATTGAGCAGATCGAGCGCTTTCCGCGCTTGCGCGATCGGTCGATCTTCATCGGGCGGCCGGAAGATGTCGTGCCGGGCGTGTTCGGACCAGGGCTACCTAACATTCGCGACTGGACCGAGCGACACTACGATTTCACTGGCGGTTACATCCTCGGCCTGGACCAACATGAGGTTGGCGATCGCGGAGAGCTGCGACACCGGCTTGGCTATCGCGACGATGAGGTGGTCTGCATCGCATCGGTCGGTGGTTCAGGCGTCGGGGCGGAGTTGCTGGGCAGGCTGATGAATGCATTCCCGGCGGCGCGCCGCCGAATCCCCAGGCTGCGCATGGTTGCGGTCGCGGGACCGCGCATTGATGTGAGCATTCTCCCCAGCGTCGAGGGCGTCGAGGTGCGGCCGTTCGTCCCCGACCTCGACCTCCACCTGGCTGCATGCGATGTGGCCCTGACGCAGGGCGGGCTCAGCACGACGATGGAGCTCACCGCCGCACGCCGGCCTTTCCTCTATTTCCCGCTGAAGGACCACTGCGAGCAGAACTTCCACGTGAGGCACCGACTGAATAGATATCGAGCCGGCCGGTGTATGGATTTCGACGATGCCACGCCGGATAACGTTGCGAAGGCGATCGAGTCGCTGATCTCAGAACCGGTCGACTATGCAGACGTCGAGACTGGAACCGCCGCTCGCGCCGCGAAACTGATCGCGGAGCTCCTGTGACGGGGGCTCAGCCTCCGGAGACTTTGAGCACCAGACCCAGGGCGTAGGTCGCAGCCCCGACGATGACGCCGGCCGCTGTCATCTCGAGGCCGGCGGACCACCAGGTGCGCAGTGTGAAGAGAGACTTGGCGGCGCCAACCAGGAAATGCGCGATGAGCGAGACCGTCGCCGCCACCACGACGGCCGTTGTGCCGCGCAAGAAGAAGAACGGGATTACGGGCACCATCGCACCGATGAACGTGCTGATCCCGGCCGCCATCGCGGACTGAACAGGATTGCCGCCCGCCTCCATCCCGCCCAGCTCCTCGGTCGCGAGGACCTTGAGCATGGCGTCCGGGTTCTCCGCAAGCTTCTCCGCCAGCTGGTCTGCGAAGGCAGCATCGAGGCCCTTCAGCTGATAGAAGAGCGACAGCTCCTCCTTCTCCTCTTCGGGGTGCTCCTCGATCTCGCGACGTTCCTGTGCAACGTTGGCCGCGACGACCTCCCCTTCAGAGCGTTCCGCGAGAAAGGCGCCGGTAGCCATGGATAGCGCCGACGCGACCGCGCCCGACAGCCCGGCGGTGAGAACGAAGCTCGAGCCACCTGTGGCACCAGAGACGCCCGCCACGATGCCGAACACAGCCGCCAGTCCATCGTTGGCGCCGTAGATCGCGCCTGAGATCCAACCCGATCCCGTGCGGTGCCAGGTCTCGCGACCGAGGATGCGATTTAACTTGCCTTCGGCGCCCGAACCAGGCGCTTGCCCGCTGTCGTGCGCCGCCTGGATGGCGTCCAGTGACCTCGAGTGGCTTTGCTCCTCAGTCCGGATGGAGGCGAGCACGGCGTCGGTGTCCGGGTCACCCGTGGATCGCTTGTAGCGGTCTGTGATCTCGACCTGCTCGTTCGATTCCATGTGCGCCAACATCCGCATCACCGGGGCAAAGCGCGCCTGCAGGCGCAGCCAGGGCGAGACGCGGACAGTCGATGGATCTAGGATCGGCTGCCCCAGCTCGCGCAATCGCTTCTCGATCCGCTCGCGGTGGCGACCTTCGCCGTCTGCGATCTCGCGGATGACCTGCGCGCGACGCGGATCACGCATGCGCTCGGCGAGGATCGTGTAGACGGCCCTCGCTTCGACCTCTCCACGCCACGCATCAATGAGCCGGTCTACCGCTTCGTCGGATCGCGAGGTCGCACGAGGCTCAGCCGAGATGCGACACCACCTTTCCCTGGCGTCCTTCGTCGAGAGAGACATCCAGCGCCGTAAGGTGAGTGCCCACCCATTCGCCACTCTTCTCGATGACCCTCGAGAGCGCGTCTTCGTCAATACATGCAGTTATGGAGACCAGCTCATCGTCGGCGGTTGCGACCACGTAGTAGCTGAGAAATCCGGGCTCAGTTCGCAGATGATCAGTCCAACCTTCGTCGACCATGCGCACGACCTCGTCGCGCTCACCCGGGCCAATCCGGTACCTCCTGATGCTCATGAACATTCGACTTTCTCCTCGTGTACCGGTCGGTGGTCAGGGTTAGTTGAAGTCTGCCCTAAGACCGGGGCGCTGTGCCTCAGGCGTCGTAGTCGGGGAGCTCGACAGCGATCAAGTGCGAGGTTTCCTCCGGTAGATCGGAGAAAGCGGCGGCTGCCTCTTCGTACTGCTGATCGGTCCCGGTGAGCCGATCGACGTGCTGCCTCAGGTGCTCCTCCCATGACGGGACCACGTACAGCTCGACAAACTTGCGCGGCGTCTCACCATCGCGGAAAAGGCCCCACTGCGTCGCTCCGGTGCGTAGGCGCGACAGGCGCACGCGGGCCATGGCGCGTAGAAACGGCTCCTCTTTCTCAGGCGCGACGGTGTAAACGCTCTGGACGACAACAGGCCCGTCGTCGGGGTCTGCATCGATCGCGAGGTTTGGCTCGCGCCAGTAACGCACCGTGCTGCGGTCCATCCCTGCCGTGTCAATGAGCGGCCAGAAGCGCATCGTCGCCACCCCGATGAGCATTACGGCAGCGGCGATCAGAAACGTCGGTACGATTCCGGCCGGCGCGGCAATCACTCCCCACATGAGAGCGCCGAACCCCTGCGCCCCAAACAGAACCGTTTGATAGACGGACAGGCCGCGCCCGCGCACCCAGGCGGGAAGGAAGAGCTGGAGCTCGCCGTTGATGGTCGACAGGACGGCCATCCATGCCACACCGGCCGGCAGGAGAACGATCAAGATCACGACGGCGTTGCTCACGAGGACCACCGCGGCCAGAACCACCGCGTACACGATTCCGCTCGCAGCCATCAGAGCGTTGAGCGACAGCTTCATGCGGACTCGAGGGAGGACCAGAGCTCCGGCAATCGCGCCGACCCCAAGGGCGCCGAGCAGAAATCCGTAGCCATCGGCTCCCTGGGCCAGGCGTTGGCTCGCGATGAGGGGAAGCAGCGCCCACAGCGCGCTGGCGGGTACCAGGAACAGCGTCGAGCGAAGCAGGATGCGGCGAACCACTGGCGCGTACCGCACGTACCTGCCGCCCGCGCGGAGCGCGGAGATGAAACGCTCCGGAACCTTCGGCATCGACCCTGCGGGTGGGCGCCAGGCGATGAGCACCACGAGGAACAGGAGGTACATCGCCGTGTTTAGCGCAAAGACCGCGCCGACGCCGGCTCGGGCGATCACAATGCCCGCGATCGCAGGCCCTGCCGCTCTGGCCACATTGACGCTGATCGACGCGAGCGCAGCCGCTGAATGCAGCTGGGCGCGTGGCACGAGATCGGGAACGAGAGACTGATACGCCGGCAGCGTCACGACCGACCCGAAACCGATCAGGAACGTGAACGTCAGCAACAGCGCGGGCGGCATCTGACCGGTGAAGGTCAGGGCGGCCAGCGCCGCTCCCGCAATGACGAGAAAACCCTCGACGGCCATCAGGAGGCGCCGCCGGTCGAACGTATCGGCGAGAACGCCACCGACCACGCCGAAAAGCACGTCGGGCAGGTAGTCGGCTGTCTGGACGAGGGCGACCAGGATCGACGCGTGGGGCTGGTTGACCAGCAGCCATTGGGCGCCGACCGTCTGCATCCAGGTCGCGACGTTGCTGACCAGCACCGCGAGCCAGATCGCGCGAAATACGCCGATGCGCAGAGGCGCCCAGCTCGAAACCCTCGGGCTCGAAGCGCTCATGACGGCTCCCCTTCGCCACCGGGCCAGGACGGCGGATCGTGGCCAGTGTTGGGCACGCTACCTGTTCGCCAGTAGATCCCACGTTGCCGCTGCATCAGCTCCTCGTCGACCATATAGCGACGCAGGGCCGCGAAGTCCGAGTGGTGGCGCGTGATGATCTGGTTGACCTCGGCCTCGGTGTACTGACGGCCGGGTTGAAAGTCTTCGACCAGCCACCGCAATATGGCCATCCGCTTGCTGCGCTGAGCTGGAATGCTGACCAGGCGATCCACGCCATCAACGAAGTTCTCACGCACACGCGCGTCATAGTCAGCGGCCCTCGAGTCCGAACCTGTCAAGTGACCCCTCTATTGGAACCGAAACGCGCCCCGCAATTTCTCCAACTTGGCGGATTAGGATGCGAGCGCCATGTACGAGCCGAAGCCGGAAGAGATAGTCAGATTGTTCACTCAATGGGAGGCGGCTACTGCTCAGAGTCCCAATCCCAAGGTGGCGATCAGGGCGCCTCTAGAGCCGCCAACACCTGAAGAGGTCACCGATCTCCTTCCGCGTCTCCGTGGAATTCAAGAAGAGCTGGCCGAAAACGACGTTGATGATCACGGCCGTCCAATCGCGGATCGGGACCAGGCAGCCATGGGCCAGTTGTGGGAAGAGTGGCGCGACGAGAAGCTGGATGTTTGGAACGGTTATCGAGAAATCTGGAGGCCTAACCCCTTTTTCGAGGTCGAGCCTTAGTTCACCGCAGCGACCTTCATCCCCTCCACGCCGGTCAGGCGACGCGAGCCATTCTTTGCTGAAAGATTCGCGCCGCCCAGGATCGCCACCAGGGCGTCGACCACCCTCGGATCGAGGTGTGCGCCTGCTTCTGCCTGAACGACGCACGTGGCTTCGTCGACTCCGCGGGCCTTTCGATAGGGACGGTCAGAGGTGAGCACGTCAAAGGTGTCGGCCACGGCCACGATCCGGGCTTCAATGGGTATGGCGTCGCCGATCAAGCCGTGCGGATAGCCACTGCCATCGATTCGCTCGTGGTGGTAAAGCACGGCGAGGAGCTCGCGCTTGAAACGTCCCGCACGGCGGAGGATGGTGAGGCCGATCTCCGGGTGGGTCATCATCACCTTCCATTCGGCCGCGCTGAGCGGGCCTTGCTTGTGCAAGATCGCATCCGGAATTCCCAGCTTGCCGACATCATGGAGGAGGCCGGCTCGAGCGAGCGTTCGCAGCTCCGACGCGGTCATGCCCATCTGGCGGCCCAGCTTCACGGAAAGCTCGGCCACCCTGTGGTTGTGGCCCTGCGTCTCATGGTCCTTGACCTCCACCGCGGCGACCAGAGCAGCGACGACCTCGACATCCAGCTCCTCGATGTCGACGGACACCTCGAGGTCAAGGACCGCTTCCAGGACTGACCTGAACGACTTGCCTTGGGCTCGTTCGACCACAAGGGCCCGGAGCGCAAGAGACACCGCAGCCAGCATTAGAAGGTGGTAGTACCACCAACCATAGGTCCAGACCCGAAACAGGACCATGCAGGCGGCAGCGCTCGCCAGGAGAACGAATGCGGCGATTAGAGCGCCCTGATTGGGAAGCCTTGCGATGCGATACGTGCGCGCCTGCCGCAGGGCTGCAAATGCGAACAGGAGGATGCTGCCGACGGCGAGAGCAGTGCTGTAGGGAGGGACGGACAGGGGCAGGCGAGCGATCGTCCAGGTGTTGAAGATGGCGATGGCCGCATAGGCGCCCAGGCCGAGCACTACGAAGACCACCAGCCAACCGGCCGGCCAGAACGGTAACCGACGTTCGAGCCTTGACAACCCGGGCGCGTAGCTGGCGGCGAAAAAACCAGCCGGGATTGCCAGGCTCAGATACGCCGAGATTGCGACGGCGCTTCCGACGAACTGCTTGAAAAGGTTAGGGACGAGGATTCCGGGGGTCGTCAGGCCGTGAACGGCGAAGAACGCCCCCATGGACATGAAACCGAGGCAAAGAAACAGGACCCGATAAAGCCCGATCTGAACGCTGGCCACCCCGATCGCACCACCTATCAAGGCAGCGAGGATCGAAACGGCCGACACGATATAGAAATGCTGGTACGGCACAACGATCAGGCCGCCGCCATGCGCGGCGGCGAGGGGCAGAAAGCTCAAGGGGAGTAGGAGAGCCAGAACGGCTAAGGCGTTCGGCCAGTCGGCCATCCGCACCACGGGGCGCTGTGGCCTGACGCGCAGTGCCGATTCGATGGCCATCAGATGTAGGAGCTCCGATTGAACCAACGAGCCATCCGGCCGGCGCGGTCGATCCGGGCTGGGGCTGCCGGGGCTAGCCTTTCTCGGGGACTCGCATCTCGACCTTGCGACACTGCGTGCAGGCGAGAACCTCGAGTGGTAACAGATCCTCTCCAAGCTCGGCCCACTCGCCGAACAACATCTTCCAGCCTCCGGAACTGCCGCCGACCCTGAACTGCTCCTGGCCGATCGACTGGAGTTGGGCGCCGCATCGCAAGCACGCGTTGGGATCAGCAGCCATGTGAGCCTCCTTAGAACCTTTTGGCTAACGGGACGCTGTCATCCGTAGGCTTGAGGTGGATTTAATAGGGTGCGCACCGTACATATAAGGACGGCAAGATCGGTCGCTGCGTTCTTTGGGATGCTGGCGCCGCCGATCGCGGCCGCGCTCGTGCTCGGCGCGGGGTGGCTGACTCCCGGCTACGATCCGCTCGCTCGCACCATCAGCCGGCTTGCCGAGCCGGGCCTGCCGGCCGCCTCCGCCATTGACGTGGCGATCTGCCTGGTTGGAATTGCCTCGCTCGCGCTCGCCGTCACCTTGGGGCCCGGTTCCAGGTGGGGTCGTGCCTTGCTGGCGGGTGCTGGAGCAGCCTTGCTCGTGGCTGCGGCAGCCCACCTGGATACGGCGTCCGGTCGGGCAACGACCGAGCACCGGCTGGCCCCGTTCGTCGCGATGCTGGCCCTCGTCAGTGCGCCGCTTGCGTTCGCGTCATCGCTGAAGCGGCGTGCTGGTTGGGAGCGCTACGGCCGGATCTCGTTCGTATTCGGGGCCGCGGCGGTCGGGGCACTGCTCGTGGGTCTCGCCCTGCTGCCTACGCCATTTGCCGAGTGGGGAGCCTGGGAGCGCTGCTTCCTGATGCTGCCCACCGCGTGGCTCGTCATCATTGCCTCGCGCCTTTTGCGTGACAACAGGATCGAGCCGACGTTCTCGTCCACGGCTGAGAGGAGCAGCTGTGCGAGCAACGTCTCAGTGGAAGAGACCATGAACGCCGCCGCGGCCAGCCAGAGCAGCGGCGGCTCGTAAGCGCCGGTCACGAACGTGATGACCGCGAACGAATAAAGCAGGCCACCCGCAGCCTTCGACGAGTACAGGTGCAGGTTGCCCAGCTGCCGGAACTTGATCAACCCCACTGCCAACGACCCGAGGTAGAGGCAGGCGGTGGCCGCTATCAGCGCCAGGTTGTCGCGAATGATCTCCGGATCCAGCAGCTCGATCCAGACTGCGGCGGAGACTAGAAGAAGGTTGTCGGCGAACGTGTCGAGCCGTGCGCCCCTCGCCGATTCTTGCTTTAGGCGCCGCGCCAAGTAGCCGTCGAGAAAGTCGGTCGCGCCTGCGACCAGCAAGCCGAGCCCGACAACACGCCCGTTGCCGAGCACGGCTGCCCACCAGAGGCCGGGGATGAGCAGCAGACGCAGCCCGGATAGCGCATCCGCAACCCGCCAGCGTGTGCTCACGGCGCGAGTATGGATCGTGAGGGCGACTCGTTACCTGGTCGCGCAGCGGGTCGTTGGCGTCGCATGGAAGTTTTCAAAATGACTCAATCGCTGCGACTCGTCCTTGCCTCGGCGGCAGCGGCGGCCGGCTGCTCTCTTGTCGTCGCCATGGTAGTCATGGCATCTGTTCGTCAGCCGGTGCTTGTTACCAGTCATGCGGCCTCGGGCTCAAGCCTCGACGCTGGCGTGATCAGCTCGGGTGACGCGTCGGTGTCCAAGAAGCCCGACATTGCATTTGTCTTCGTCGGTGTTGAGTCACAGCAGTCCACTGCAGCCGCCGCCCAGAGCGACCTCGCCAGCAAGGCGGCCAAGCTTGTCGCACGCGCGAAGGCGCTTGGCATCGCCGACAAGGACATCAACACGTCGGGATATTCGGTCGGACCCGTCTATTCGATGGGCGAGCAAACCATCACCGCGTACCGCGCGTCCGAGCAGCTGCAGCTCAAGTGGCACAGCGTCGACACGGTCGGCAAGACACTGGACGGATTGGTCCAGCAGGGCGGCGCGACACAGGTCGGTGTCGGCTTTGGTTTGGCCGACCCGAAGGCAGCACAGGCGGAAGCGCGGACGCTCGCGATCGCGGACGCTCGCTCTCGGGCCCAGGCGATGGCCGGCGCGGCCGGCGTCACGCTCGGTCAGCTGACCCGCGTCAGCGACCTGACCATCTCGGCCTTTCCTCGGCAAACTATTCGATGAAGGCCGCCGATGCGGTGTCGACTCAGCTCCCCGTCGGAGAGCTCAATGTCACCGTGACGGTCGAGGTCGCGTACGCGATTGCCTAGACCGCAGTGAAAAGCGTGATGGCGCCGCTGGCGATGAGAACCAGGCTCCAGCCGAGATCCAGGTTGAACCAGCCGCGGCGCAGGATGCCTAGACCCACTTTCTCATAGACGACGACGGACACAATCCCCATCACGAGGAGCATCGCCGCGACGTGCAGAGATGCGGCGGCGACCGCCTGCAGCGACAGCTCGCGCAGGCTGTGAAAGGCGCCATAGACCGGCAGTCCGAGAAGCACCGGCGCAAGCATCAGGCCCGCGCCGTGCGCGGTCGACATCATGAATGACCAGCCGGTGAGGCCAACAAACCCGACCCGCATGCCGAATCCGGCGTGATGGGTGCGCGGCTTGACCAGCTTGTAGACGCCGAAGCTGACGAGGACCAGGGCCGCCATCAGGCGGATGAGGTAAGGCGGCAGGAACTGCTCGGTCAGAGAGACGGCGACCACGACGATCACGATCGAAGCCTCGTGGCCGATGGCGATGGGGAGGAGAGAGCTGAGCACTGCCTTGCGGCTGCGCTCCTGCAGCCCGCGGGCGACCGCAAAGAGCCAACCCATGCCGGGGTTCACACCGTGGTAGGCCCCGAGCAGCACGAGTGCTGCCCAGGGCCACCAGCTGTTGCTCACGAGTAGCAGTACGAGTCCGAGGAGGCGTCGCCGCCTTCGAGGTGGATCTGGTGCGTCCTGTGTTCGAACTCAGTGAAGAAACCATCCTCGAGGCTCAGACCGCCTCCTGGCTTGGCGGTGATGAGCGTTGCCCAGCTCTTGATGCCTTCGGGATAAAACTGCTCGTCCCAGCTCGCGTACAGCGAGTTGGTGAGATAGATCCGCTTGCCGTCGCGGCTCACCTCGACCATCTGGGGGCCGCCGTTGAGCGGGCCACTCTTGGGATGCGCGGCCTTGCGGGTGATGCCGCCCAGGTGGAGGCTCCCGGTCTTCTTCGGCTTGAAGGGGTCGCTCACGTCGAACTGCAGGAACTCGCCCGTTCCCCAGGCCGAGACGTAGAGCCACTTGTCGTCGAGGGACAGGTTGATGTCGGTGACGAGCGGAGGTACTGCCTTGAAGCCTTTGAGCAGCGGAGGTAGGTCGTCCGCGTCGGCCGGCTCGGCCGGGATCTCGATCACCTTCTCCACTTTGTACGACGAACCGTCGAGATGCCAGATCCAGATCGATGCGCTGAGGTCCTTCAGGCTTGTGACGACTCCGACGAATCCATATGCCTTGGCAGGATCGTGGGCCGGGCGCAGCTCGAGCACCATCTGATACTCGGCGCCCAGGTCGATCTCCTGGCGGTGTCGCCGCTTCGGCAGGTCCCAGATATGCAGCTTGTGGCCGTAACCGCCGGCGAGCAGGATCTCCGGGTTGACCCCGTTCTCAACCATATAGGGCGTGCCCCACTCGCTCGTGATGGCGGTGTCGTAGCCGAGGTGCCACCAGAAGTCGTAGGCCAGCCGTTGCGGGCCACGGTCGAGCTCCCAACGGCCCTTCACCGAGAAGGTGTCGTGGTCGATGATGAAAACTCCGCCGGGCGCATTTCCGTCCGGCGCGCCGAGGGCACTTACGTAGATCCCGTCTGGACCGCAGTGAATCGTGTGCGGCCGGCTGTACCCGGCGCGGTCCGCGATCTCCTTGGCCTCGATCGTGTGGACGAGCTTCGGCTGTTTGGGATTTGGCTTGACGTCGAAGACATAGATCCGCGACGACCGCAGGCCGGGGACAAGCAGATAGCGACGCTCGAGGTGCGGGTGCGGCGCGTACGGGCACAAAGCGGAGCTGCAGACGTTCCAGCCGAAGTGGTGGAACTCGTCGCCCAGGTTCGGCGCCTCGACGCGGCCGGCCTGCTTCCCGTAGCCCGGCGACTTGGGATCGACGTCAAGGGCGACGAGGGCATCGGGCGTCTTCGCGGTCGGGTCGAAAGTGACCATGTAGGCCAGCGTTTCGACCGGCGCCTCCGCCGCCATGCGTGCAGACGGGTAGAAGGTCTGGTCGGGTCTCAACAGTGTGGTTGCCAATCTAGTGCTCCTTTCAGTGGGCGCGGCGCTTCGGAAGGGGGAGGGAGAGGTCGCCTATGGGCCGGGCGCCGCCCGGGTGCTAGCGACCTACCAGGTACAGAAGCAGTGCGGAGCTTCGATGAGCCGATGAGCCGGGAACTGGAGGTCCTGCGCCATCGTTCGCTCGAGTTTAGTCCAACGCCGCCACGCCCTGTCCTGGCCGAAGTGACTTATCGTCGGTGGTGATGATCAAGGTGTATCCAGACCGGCGCTGGCCTGCGTTCCTGCGCGTACTGGCGGACACGGTGACGGTGGGTTGGTCGATCGTGTGGGCGTACCTCGGTTGGTTGATCTACGAGACGGTGCTCGGTTTGGAGGTGATCGCGGACGGAATCACGAGCACCGGGACGACCTTTAACAGCTGGATCGCTTCATTTCGGAATGCTGTTCCGGGCGGTATTCCGTTTCTGACCCAGTTCCTGCTCGACACCGCGGATACGCTGAAGAAGTACTCGGGGGACTCGCTCGTGGCGACCGGTCACCAGATTCACGACGCGATCTTTCAAACCGCGATCGTGCTCGGGCTCCTGGTGGCGCTTCCGCCGATCCTGCTCGTGTTGCTGCCCTATGCCGGTTGGCGCTGGCGGGACATGAGAGAGACCGGCGCGGCGCTGGCCTTTGTTCGGATTGCATCTTTGACGGGCCGGGCGGAGCAGGCACGGGCGGTGCTCGCTTATCGTGCCGTATCGACGCTGAGCTTCCGGGCGCTGATGTCGGCGAGCGCGGACCCCGTGGGGGACATCGCCGAGCGACGGTACGATCGTTTGGCGGACGCGATGCTCAAACGGGCCGGGCTGGACCCGAAGCGGCTGGCGCCGCACGAGCTGCCTGAGCTGCCGCCGCACCGAGAACCGTAGGTTCTGGCAGCGGCCTCGCTATCGTTGTGGCATGTGCCGAAGCATCAAAACCCTGCGTCAGGCTGACGTCGTCGCCACCGATGAGGAGATCCGCGCGGCCGCGCGCCAGTTCGTGCGCAAGGTGAGCGGGTTCCGCGAACCGTCGAGCCGCCACCAGCACGCTTTCGAGGGAGCGGTCGACGAGATCGCGCTGGCCTCCCAGCGGCTGCTTGTAAGCATCTCGGGGAACCTCGCCGCCAGCCGTTCTTAACAGGCTGGATTGACCCCCTCCGTACGCTGGGCCCTAGGTTGGCCGGAGGGGGAGGGGTCGGTCAAACGGAGGGAGGGCCCGCTAGAGGTGTGCCTGTTTAGAGCTGGCAGCCTCGACAGAAGTTCAACGGCTCTCGGTTGGAGCCGAGCTGACTGATCCGATGACCACAGCGCGGGCAGGTTTTCCCTCCCTTTGCGTGAACGGCCATGAACGAACGGTCCTGCTTTGACTCGTCGTAATTCGGGTTGGCGAGGATCGCCTCGATCGCCCGTTTCAGCGCGACTGGGATCGCCTCGTACAGCGCTTCTTCGTCCGCAGGCTTGAGCGACGCCCGCCGGCGCAGCGGCAGCAACCGCGCCTCGAACAGAATCTCGTCGGAGTAGGCGTTGCCGATGCCGGCAAGGAATTCCTGGTTCCGCAGCAAATCCTTCAGCTCATCGCGGAACCGGCGAAGCCGCTTGCGGAATGCCTCAAGTCCCATCTGCGGAACCGAATCCGCCTCCGGACCCAGCTCTGCCCATCCCGACACCTCGCGATCGCAGTCCGAGACCCAGTAGATCCGGCCCATGTCGCGATGGTCGAGGTAGCGCAGCTCTTGCCGGCCTTCGATCCGGATCGTGAAAACCTCGGTCGCCGGCACTGGCACGTCGCCGCCGACCAACTGGAAGCGGCCGCCGAGCATGGGATTGATCACCATCCAGCGCTCCGAGCCGCCCGCGCCTAGCTCGGTGCCGAAAACAAGGTGTTTGCCGCGTCGGATAAGTGAGACGATGCGACGCGCGGGGAGTTCGTGGGCGAAATGCTCGACCGGGTATCGAAGCATGTGGGCCTTTTTGGGGTTGACAGTCGCGGCGGTGATCAGCTTGTTCTCCAGGCGGGGAGCGAGGCGGATTCGGAGCGCCTCCAGCTCGGGCAATTCGGGCATGTCGCCAAGATACGGCCTCGCGGTTTGGGGACTGAATTTGGGGGGTAGCCTTCAACTATGAAGTTGGACAAATTTACGGAAATGGCCCAGGAAGCCCTCCAAGGAGCTGCCGAGCTGGGGCGAGAGAGCGGCCAGCAGGCCGTCGAACCCGAGCATCTGCTGCTTGCGCTCGTGCGCGAGGAGGAGGGAGTCGCGCGCACTCTGTTGGAGAGGGCCGGGGCATCAGTGCGGGCCCTCGAGCCGGCGCTTGTCTCGGTGGTGGAGCGTTTTCCGAAGGTCAGCGGCGGTGGACAGCCCTACATCAGCCCTGCCTTGAACACGGCGCTCGAGCAGGCCGAGAAGGAGGCCGAGCGTCTCAAGGACGAGTACATCTCGACCGAGCATCTGCTCCTCGCGTTGGCCGACAACAAGGCGTTGAAGGATGCCGGCGCGACGCATGACGCGCTGCTGAAGGCGCTGCGGCAGATTCGCGGCAGCCAGCGCGTCACCGATCAGAACCCGGAGTCCAAGTACCAGGCGCTCGAGAAATACGGACGCGACCTGACCAAGCTGGCCCAGCAGGGCACGCTCGACCCGGTCATCGGCCGCGATGAGGAGATTCGGCGCGTCATCCAGGTCCTGTCACGCCGGACCAAGAACAACCCGGTTCTCATCGGAGAACCCGGCGTCGGCAAGACGGCCATCGCCGAGGGTCTCGCGCAGCGCATTGCTCAGGGCGATGTGCCCGAAGGCCTCAAGGGCAAGCGGGTGGTCGCGCTCGACCTAGGGGCCCTGGTGGCAGGCACCAAGTTCCGAGGTGAGTTCGAAGATCGCCTCAAGGCCGTGCTCAAGGAGATCGAGAGCTCGAACGGCCAGGTCATCCTTTTCATCGACGAGCTCCACACGCTGGTCGGCGCCGGCGCGGCCGAAGGCGCCATCGACGCAGCGAACCTGCTCAAGCCGGCACTCGCCCGCGGCGAGTTGCGTGCCATCGGCGCCACGACGCTCGACGAATACCGCAAGCACATAGAAAAGGACGCGGCCCTGGAGCGCCGGTTCCAGCCGGTGATGGTCAGTGAGCCCACCGTCGAGGACACCATCAGCATCCTTCGCGGACTCCGCGAGCGATACGAGGTGCACCACGGCGTCCGGATTAAGGATTCGGCGATCGTCGCCGCGGCTGTGCTGTCGCACCGATACATCACGGATCGCTTCCTGCCCGACAAGGCGATCGACCTCATCGACGAGGCCGCCGCGCGGTTGCGCACCGAGATTGACTCGATGCCCGCGGAGCTGGACGAGCTCGAGCGGCAGATCCGTCAGCTCGAGATCGAGCGCCGGGCGCTGAAGAAGGAGACCGACAAGGCCTCCAAGGAGCGGCTGGCGGCGCTGGAGCGCCAGCTGGCCGAGCTATCCGAACAGCGGACCGCGTTGCGCTCGCGTTGGGAGCAGGAGAAAGAGGTCATCGGCCGCATTCGCTCGCTCAAGGCGACGCTCGAAGAGGTTCGCGCTGAGGCAGATCGCGCCGAGCGCGCCGCCGACTTCGGCAAGGCAGCTGAGCTGCGATACGGCAAGGCGGTCGAGCTCGAAAAGCAGATCGCAGAAGCGAACGCCAAGCTCGCGCAGCTGCAAGGCGCGCACGCGCTGCTCAAGGAGGAGGTCGACGAAGAGGACATCGCCGAGATCGTCAGCCGCTGGACCCGGATCCCAGTGTCGAGGCTGATGGAGGGCGAGGTCGCAAAGCTCATCCAGATGGAAGTGCGCCTGCACGACCGCGTCATCGGACAGGACGAGGCCGTCACCGCTGTGGCGAACGCCGTTCGACGTTCGCGATCCGGGCTGTCCGACCCTAACCGGCCGGTGGGTTCATTCATCCTTCTCGGCCCGACCGGTGTCGGCAAGACCGAACTGGCGCGCGCGCTGGCGGAGTTTCTCTTCGACGACGAACAGGCTTTGATCCGGCTCGACATGTCCGAATACCAGGAAAAGCACACCGTTGCCCGATTGCTCGGCGCGCCGCCCGGCTACGTCGGTTACGACGAAGGCGGCCAGCTGACCAAGGCGGTTCGCCGGCGGCCTTATTCGGTGGTGCTGTTCGACGAGATCGAGAAAGCGCACCCCGATGTGTTCAACGTGCTGCTGCAGATCCTCGATGACGGGCGTCTGACCGACGGCCAGGGCCGCACGGTCGACTTCCGAAATACCGTGCTGATCATGACGTCGAACCTCGGCAGCTCGGTGATACAGGAGATGCAGGGCCAGGACTTCGAGAGAGTTCGCGACGGCGTAATCGCGGTCCTGCGAGAGCACTTCCGGCCCGAGTTCCTGAACCGCGTCGATGAGGTCATCGTGTTCAAGCCGCTGACTGAAGAACAGCTGACCGCCATTGTCGACATTCAGCTGAAGCGGTTGGAACACCGGCTAGCGGAACGTAGGGTCAATCTTGTGGTCACGGATGCCGCGCGCAAGCTGCTCGCGCAGCGGGGATGGGATCCGGTCTACGGCGCACGACCGCTAAAGCGCGCGATTCAGCGGCTGGTGCAGGACCGGCTGGCGATGATGCTGCTCGAAGGCAAGTTCGGCGAGGGCGACACGATCACAGTCGACGCCAAGGGTGGCGAGATCACGTTCAGCAAGGCCACCTCACCAGTAGCAGCGGCCAGCTAAGACCTACCGGCAGACAGTCCCGGCGGCGGGGAGCGTGAGGTCGATCAGGTACGCGTCGATGAGCTGCTTGGCGCAGGTGCTCTTGTCGTAGGAGACATGCCCATTGCCCTGGCGCGTGAGCAGGACGGATCCGGCGAGCTGCTGGTTCTCCGCCTGCGCCCACGAATAGGGCGTGGCGGGATCGCCCGTTCCGCCGACGAGAAGGATCGGAGGCGCACCATTCGCGGGAAGCGGGCCCACCGTGCCGGTAGGTTTCGCGGGCCAGTACGCACACGCCAGGTTGGAGTATTGGAAGGCCGGCCCGAACAGCTGCGAGGCGCTTGCAAACTTGGGACCGAGCGCGTCATAGGACGCGACGTCGCTCGGAACCGGTCGGTCGATGCAGTTGATCGCGATGTTGGCGT
Source organism: Candidatus Dormiibacterota bacterium (assembly GCA_035937155.1). GTDB lineage: Bacteria > Chloroflexota > Dormibacteria > Dormibacterales > Dormibacteraceae > Palsa-870. The sequence continues at coordinate 33,594 of DASYVJ010000004.1, forward strand.
CAGTCTGGTTGTCGTATGTCCCGTCGGCGTTGCGCCCGAGGTATATGTCAGAGAAACGCAGCAACAGAGTGCCGTTGCCCTTGTCTGCTTGCGTGAGCGCCTGGTCGAGGTACGACCACGTGCTGGCGTCGTAGAGAGTGACCAGAACGCCAATCACGGCGAGCGCGCGAGTTAGCGAGCGGTTCGCAACCGTCATCGGCGTCGCGTCGAGGCGCTGCATGAGGCTCATCAACTTGGTCCCGGGATCACCGGACTGGGCGTAGGTGCAAGGCGTCGCAGCGGCTCTGCGCGACTTGCAGTCGGTCAGGAACGACTGCAGGTTTTGTTCGAAGCCGACGATCTGGGCGTAGAGGAGATCGTTTGGCGACAGCGTCGGATCGATCACGCCGTCGAGTGCGAGCGCTCGCACGTGTGTTGGAAATAAGTGGGCGTAGTTCTCGCCGAGAAATGTGCCATATGAGAAGCCGAGGTACGTCAACTTCTGATCGCCGAGCGCAGCACGGATCATGTCCATGTCCTTTGCCGCGCTGACTGTGTCAACAAACGGGATGATGTTTCCACTTCGCTGCTTGCACCCGTCGGTGAAGTTCTTGTCCGCGTCGATGCCGGCTTGCTTCTCCTGTGGATCGTCGAAAACCGGATCAAGCGCGTTAAACACGTCTTCCTGCGGGCCGTCGAAACAGCGCACCGGCGCGCTCTGGCCGACACCGCGAGGATCGAACCCTATGAGGTCGAACCGCGTGTTGAGGTTTGTCATTGCCGCGGCCTCGCCGCGCAGGAACTGGATTCCCGACGCCCCCGGCCCACCTGGGTTAGTTAGCACCGAGCCTATGCGGCGGGGTGTATCAGTTGCCGGCTTGCGACTTACGGCGATCCCGATCGAGCCTGCCCCCGGGTGCGCATAGTCCAGCGGCACCTGCACCGTGATGCACTGAAAGCCAGCTCCACAGTCGGTCCACTTGAGACTGGTCGGTGACGGCGACGGACTGCTCGTGGTAACAGGATTCGAGTTGCGGCTGCAGCCCGCAGCAACCATCGTGACGAGGACCAGGACCAGGGCGACGCGACTCGTCACGAACCGGAGTCTACCGGGTGCCGATTTGCCGCCGGGAATCTGTGGGTTTGCTGAGACCAATCAGCTGACGAACTTCACAAGCCCTAGATCGGATACATCGGGGTGAGCCTTGATGGCTTCGAGCAAAGACGGGCCGTCGAACTCTCGCACGTCGTACTGGCAGAGGGCAACGGCTGGCGAACGCGTGATGATCGTGCCCACGCGGCGCTCGAATAGCAACATCTGGTGCACGGTGGCGAAGGTTGTCTTCACACAGGCCATGTCTCCGACAATCCGCACAATCGTTGGTCCGGAGGTGGAGTGCGCCGCCGTGATCTGCTCGTCCCAAAAGCCAGGGCCTCCTCTACCGTGCGCCCAGGGGTCGGCGCTGTCGCGAAGAGGCCCCGCCGCCTGGCCTTGGCGAGCTCTGCCTTGACATCCTTCTCCAGAGCTTTGATGTAGCGGTCGAGCACTTTCCCTGATGCGATCAACAAGCACGGTTGGCCGAGGGCGATGCCATCGCGAAGGAACGGAACGGTTATGCGCAGCCGACCAGCTTCCGTGCTGAAGTAGGTGGCCAGGTGTGACCCTGCCTGCACCATGACTTCGGAGAGCCCGACGAAGTTGGAGTCCGCACCCGGCTCGGGATGGTGATCCATCCCCCTAACCCTTCAGGTCGATAGTAGCCTTCGGCGACGAATTTCGGTGGTGACATTGGCGATTCGCCAGACGGCGCATGACTTCAGATGGCGGGCAGGGAGGGATCCCCCAGTCTCTACGTCCTCACGCCGGTGGCAGGACATCGATATCGAATTCGTTCCCTTCGGGGTCGGCCATGATCCGCCAACGGAAGCCTTCCAGCTCGCGGGTCTTGCCAGGCTCAAGCCATCTGCCGCCGAGCGCTTCGATCTCTGCGGTGGCCGTCTCCAAGTCGCCGACGATTAGATCAAGGTGCAGCCTGTTCTTACCCACCTTTGCCTCTGGGACGCGTTGGAATCCGATCGTGAGTCCGCCCTTCGTCGGCGAGAGAACAACGAACTGACCGTCTCCGATCGTGGTAGCGATTTCCACCTCCAGCAGTCCGCACCAAAAGGGTGTCAGCGGGGCAGGGTCGACGGTGTCGATGACGAGATATCCCACCGAAGCTGGCATTGAGGCCCTCCATTCTGTGACTCGCCAAAGTCGGCCAAGGCGAAAAGCGTAATGCGAGCTCCGCCTAATCGTTCTGAGCGAATCCTCCCGCATGCATCGTGCATCCCGCCGAGACCGAAAGCCCTTACTTCGTGGACGAGCGTCTGAACCGGTCCGACATCACCACCGATCCTTCCAGTGGGACAAAACGAAGCGGCGTGCCCCTGAACCTCATCTACCTGCGCCGCGCTCAGTGCGGTGCACCCGCCTGAGCCCACCCGCACCCATTAGAGAGTCTGAGATGGTGGTCGCTGTTGGCGGGGAGGAGAGGATTCGAACCTCCGAGGGAGCTTTACACCCCCTACCCGCTTAGCAGGCGGGTGCTTTCGGCCACTCAGCCACCTCCCCGGGGAGTCAGGATCGCCGTTCGATTCTAATCTGACCTACCCGCTCTCCATACTTAACGCCCGATGGAGGCTCCAGGAGGACCAGGCGCGCCGCCCATGTGGGGTCCCGGCCGCAAAATGGCGTTTGGAGCGGCGCCCGGCTCGAAGAGCAAGCTCTGGTACACGCTCGCGGAGGGCTCGCTTAGCGAGGTCTTCTTTCCACTGCTCGATCGGGTTGCGCTGCACGAGCTCCGCTTTTTTGTCTCTGCCAGCGGAGCGCTGCCGATCGACGACGCAGCTGACTCGCAGCACCGCATCAACTGGATCAGCCCAGGAGTTCCAGGTTTCACGGTCGACACCACGCATCACGAATACCGCTTGACCAAAGAGTTCTTCTCAGACCCCGACGCGAACGCGCTTCTCATCGCCGCCACGTTCACTCCCGAGCTTCCCGACCTTCGCCTGTACATGCAGGCATCAGCGCACTGGCAACCGGGAACCGAGGGCAACTTCGGCGAGGTCTTGGACACGAATCCGCCCGCGCTGCTTTTCCGCCAGCAGGACGTGTGGATCTGCATTGTCGGACCCTTCAGTCGAGCGACGGCCGGCTACTACCGAAGCTCGGATTTGCAGATCGACCTCAGCGACGGCGACGGTTATTTGACCAGTCCGTATGACCGAGCAGGCCCCGGCAATGTCGCGCTCGGTGCGGAGATTGGAATTCGGGCCGGCTCGTTCCAGATAGCCATCGGCTTCGCGCACACGCGGGCTGACGCTGAGGAAATCGCGCGGGAGGCGCTGCAGAAAGGCGCGAGTACAACTCGCCAGGCGTTCGAGCGAGCGTGGCGCACGCAGCTGGATATGCCGCAGATGCTCGCGAAGGTGAGCGGTGATGAAGGCATGCTCGCCCGCGCTTCGCTGACGGTGCTGCGCTGCCTGGAAGACAAGTCGCACGCGGGCGCCTTCATCGCCGCACCCGGCGCGCCGTGGGGCGAGACCAATCACGACGGCAACCACGTGTACCACCTCGTGTGGCCGCGCGATCTCTGTCGCATCGCTACCGCTTTGCTCGACGCGGGCGATAGCCCGGCCGCCCTGCGGGCATTTCGTCACCTGCAGTCGCGCCAGCGCCCGGATGGCGGTTGGTATCAGAACTGGTTTCTAGACGGGACGCCGCACTGGACCGCGACGGAGCTCGACCAGGTGGCGCTGCCGATCCTTCTGGCGTGGCGATTGGGCGTGGCGAACTGTCTCGACCACGATCCCTACCCCGTCATGGTGCGACCCGCGGCGCAGTTCATCATCCGCGAGGGTCCACTCACCCAGCTCGATCGCTGGGAAGACCTCGGAGGGCTCTCGCCTTCGACGCTTGCGGCATGCATTGCAGCGCTCATCGTGGCCGCCGAATTCGCGCACGAGGCCGGCGAACACGTGGCCGCGAGTCACCTTCGCGCGGTGGCCGACTACTGGAATGATCGAGTTGAGACATGGTGCTCGACTGCGGCCGGCCAGTACGTGCGCCTGGCCACCGATCCTGATCACCGTCCGACCGAAGGCGCCATCGCACCCGAGTTCCTCGAGCTCGTCCGATATGGGTTGCGCAGGCCGAAGGACGATCGAATCCTCCGCAGCCTGCAGGGAGTGGACGGGTCGTTGAAGGTCAGCCTGCCGGCAGGTCCGAGCTGGCGGCGCTACGTCGGAGACCGGTATGGCGAGTACGACGATGGGACCCCATGGGATGGCAGCGGGCGCGGCCGGCCGTGGCCCGTTCTGACCGGGGAGCGCGCGCGTCACTTCTTCTCGATGGGCCTCCCCGCAGCCGAGCTCGTGCGGTCACTCGAAGGTTTTGCCGGCCAGGGCTTGATGCTCCCCGAGCAGGTATGGGACGGTCCGGACATCCCAAGTCGTGGCCTGCAGCTCGGGGGCGCCAACGGATCGGCCGCGCCACTCGGTTGGGCGCACGCGGAGTATCTCGAGCTCCTGGTCACGATCGCGCTGGGCGGTTTCCCGGACATCGTGATGCCGGCCCGGCGGCGCTACACCGAAGGTCACCTGCAGGAACCTGCTTTCGTGTGGTCGCACAAGCATCAGATTACGCGCATCACTGTGGGACGGCGGCTGCGAGTGCAGCTTCCGCGACCGGGCGCCGTGCACTACACGTTCGACAACTGGGCGACGTTTGGCGAGGTCGAAGCCGTCGACACCACCTTGGGCGTGTGGATTGCCGAGGTTCCATCGAACCGGCTTCCGTCCGGGTCAGAGTTCTCGTGGACCGCGCACTACATGACGGGCTGGGAAGGCAAGAACTTCACGCTGACGGTGGAGTAGTGCTGCTCTCGCGGCCCTCTCCCTAGCCCTCTCCCGCTGGCGCAGGAGAGGGGATTAGCTATCTCTCTTCCGGGGGCTCTAAATCGTCCAGGCGCAGCTCCGTTCCGGCGTCCTCGTCGAATTGGCTGTGCAGCTCGCCGCAGTCCGCGCAGCGGTAGTACTCGCCGACGAACCCCTTGTGCCAGACCGCGTAGCTAACGACTCCCGGCTCTTCGACCAGAATCTCCTGCTCCAGGCGGTAGATCACCTGCTCCCACCCGCCGACCTCGATGTCGTCGTCCAGCACGACCAGGCAGTAGGGATGTGGCTCGCCCCACACCACCGTCACCTCGCCGCGGCGCTCGTCATCCGCGTTGACGATCGACCAGGCCTCCGCTGCCTGCGCGCGCGTGCTGCGAACCAGCCGAAGCTGGGCCCAGAACCGCTCGGCCGACTCGCGCTCCGCCTTGTCGTGCTCGGCCTGTGCCTCCTGGAACGCGCTCCACATGCGCAGCAAGTGGTTGCGAAAACGGTGATATGTCGAGAGCAGCTTGGGCTGCTGCTTGGGCGAACCGATCAGCTGCTCGAACGCGTGCTCGAATGCCGACTCGACCCGCTCCTGGCGGTCCGCCACGTCCGGCGCCCACGCCTCATCCTCCGAGAGCCGCATGCTCTCGTTGAGCACGATCTCGAAGTCGAGCCAGTCGTCGCCGAACTCGGGGACGAACACGCTCTCGACCAGATCGGCCAGGCGATGCTCCTCGAGCAGTGCCGGGGTCACTTTACCGCGGGCGTCCGGCCATCCCTTCCAGCCCATGACGTTGTGGATCCAGTAATCGAAGACCGTGACCGCGTACTGCAGGGCGGCCGGCGATGTCCAGATGCCGGTCGGCCAGGTCCGTTTGCCAGTCCGCACCTTGTTGTAGAGGGCTATGACCTGCTCTTCGTCTAGGTATTCGGTCTCCATCGCCTCCCCACTATAGGAATAACCATCGAACCACCCTGGGTATATTGGACAGACGATGGCACCCGCTAAGAGCTTTACGCCCGACCAAGTCGCCCGCTACGCCCGCCACCTCATCCTGCCCGAGGTTGGCGGCGCCGGCCAGCGCAAACTGCTCGCCTCGAGCGTGCTGCTGCTGGGCGCCGGTGGCCTGGGCTCGCCTGCCGCCATGTACCTCGCGGCTGCCGGGGTGGGCAAGATCGGCATCGTCGACTTTGACGTGGTGGACGCCTCGAACCTCCAGCGCCAGCTGCTGCACGGCCACGACGACATCGGCAAACCCAAGGTCGAGTCGGCGGCACAGACGCTGCGCAGCCTGAATCCCGACGTCGAGGTGGTCCCCATCAACGAACACCTCAACTCCGAGACGGCGATGCGGATCTTCGCCCCGTACGACGTCATCGTCGACGGTACCGACAACTTCCCAACCCGCTACCTGGCCAACGACGCCGCGCACTTCCTGGCCAAGCCGCTCGTGCACGGAAGCATCTTCCGGTTCGAGGGACGGCTTGCCTTGTTCGACTCCGCAAAGGGCACCGGCTGCTACCGCTGCCTGTTCCCCGAACCCCCTCCGCCCGGATCTGTACAGAGCTGCGCAGAAGCAGGAGTGTTTGGAGTCCTGCCCGGGATCATCGGCAGCATGATGGCGTTCGAGACGATCAAGTACCTCTTGAACATCGGAAAGCCAATGATCGGCCGCTACCTCCTCTTCGAAGGCGAGGACATGTCCTTCCGCGAGCTCAAGCTGCGCCAGAACAAGGCATGCCCGCTTTGCGGCGAGAATCCGACCGTGGATTCGCTAATCGACTACGAAGCGTGGTGTGGCGCCCCCGCGATGGAGCCTTCAGTAGCTCAGGCAAGCTAATCTCAGGGCTTAGTGGCCTGAACCGGCCAGCCGAGCCGCATGTCGAGCCTCTGAGCGCCGATACGTGCGTTAGCGGGCCCGGCCCGTCGTCGTCACGCACTTAAGTGCGCTCCTAGCCGGGCCACCCCTGCCTTCGTCTCGACGCTCAGACCGGCGGCCCTGTCAGGCCGCCTGCCTCGACCTGCAGCCCGTCCGGCCGGTACAGTCCACTTGATGATCCAGCTCGACCGTCACGACGCAACCCGCCTGAATCGAGCTCGTGGGATCGTGCGCGACCTCGGGTCTGTGCTCATCGCATATTCCGGTGGCGTGGACTCAACGCTCCTGCTCAAGCTCGCCCTGGATGAGCTCGGCAATAGCGCCGTAGCCGTGCTCGCGAGTTCGCCGGCCTATCCGGAGTCGGAGCAGCAGGAAGCGCGTCTGCTCGCCGGCTCGCTTGGCGCCCGCCTGGTTGAGGTCTCGACCGACGAGGTGGAGCTCGACGCGTACGCGCGTAACAACCCGGATCGCTGCTTCCACTGCAAGGAGGAGCTCTTCGACAAGCTCGAGCCCGTGCAGAGAGACCTGGGACTGCAACATCTCGCGTACGGTGCGACGGCCGACGATGAAGGCGACCACCGCCCCGGCCACGGCTCGGCGGTTCGCCGAGGCGTCCGCTTCCCGCTGCTCGAGGCGGGTATGGGCAAGCCAGAAATCCGCGCTGCAGCTCGAGAGCTTGGCCTACCCAACTGGAACAAGCCATCGTTCGCATGCCTTTCTTCGCGCATCCCTCACGGGACTCAAGTCACGGTGGACGCTCTGCGCCAGATAGAGGCGGCGGAGGCCGCAGTGAAGGCGCTAGGTTTCTCGCAGGTGCGCGTGCGGCACCACGGAGACGTGGCGCGAATCGAGGTGGATGGTGCGGAAATCGCCCGGCTCATTGCGGAGCGGGAGCGCGTTGTCGCCGCCGTGCGCAAGGCCGGTTACAAGTTCGTCTCCGCCGATCTCGAGGGCTATGCAACCGGAAGCCTCAACCGGACCTGGCAGCCGTCCCGGTAAGAGGCCCGATTCGTGGCTGAGCGCGGGGTTGTCCTGAGCCTCGACGAAGGCACGAGCGGCGTGACCTCCGCAGTCGTCGGTCTTGATGGCGAGGTGCGCGCAAAGGGCTACCGCGAGATCACGCAGCACTATCCGCAGCCGGGCTGGGTGGAACATGACGCGCTAGAGATCTGGTGGGCCGTGCAGACGACGGCCATGGACGCGCTTCATACGGCAGGCGTCACGCCGGCCGACGTAACGGCTGTTGGCATTACGAACCAGCGCGAGACCCTGGTCATGTGGGATCGCCGGACGCTGGATCCGATCGGCCCCGCGATTGTCTGGCAGGACCGCCGTACCGCCGCGGCGTGCCAACGACTACGCGAGGCCGGTTACGAAGATCGAGTGCGTGAAGTGACCGGCCTGGTGCTCGATCCCTACTTCACTGCGACGAAGCTGGCGTGGGCGATCAAACACATCGATGGCGCCGCGAACGCTGCCGTTGGAACGGTGGACAGCTGGCTCGTGGCGCGGCTGTCCGCAGGTCGCGACCATGTCACCGACGCGTCGAACGCGTCTCGCACGTTGCTGTTCGACATCGGGCGAGGTGTCTGGAGCGACGAGATGGCCGAGCTCTTCGGCGTGCCGACGGCGAACCTTCCCCGGGTGATGGACTCCACCGGCGAGATCTCGCACACCGACCCCGACGTTTTTGGCGGCATCGTCGCGCCCATCAGTGGCATCGCGGGGGACCAGCAGGCTGCTCTCTTCGGCCAGGCGTGCACGACTGCGGGCATGGCGAAGAATACGTATGGCACGGGCTCGTTCGTGCTCATGCAGACCGGGCAGGATCGCGTTGCGTCCAGATCAGGGATGCTGACCACGGTTGCCCTCCGGCGCGATGGGCGTCTCAGCTATGCGCTCGAGGGCGCCATCTTCATCACTGGTGCGGCGCTGCAGTGGCTGCGTGACGGGCTGGGCATCATCGGCAGCGCTTCCGAGGCGGGGCCGATCGCTTCGTCCGTGCCGGACAGTGGCGGAGTCTTCATGGTGCCGGCATTTGTCGGATTGGGCGCCCCGCACTGGGACCCATACGCCCGCGGCATCATCGTCGGACTCACTCAAGGCAGCGGGCGCGCCCAGCTGGTGCGAGCCGCCGTTGAATCGATGGCATATCAGACGCGGGACGTCGTGGAAGCCATGGAGAACGACGCGGGCTCGCCCCTGCGAGAGCTGCGCGTCGATGGGGGCGCGGCGGTGATGGACGTGCTGTGCCAGTTCCAGGCTGACATCCTCGGCATCCCGGTGCGGCGACCTCGCCAGACGGAGACCACGGTGCTGGGCGCGGCTTTCCTGGCCGGTCTCGGCGCTGGAATCTGGAAAGACGCAGACCTGAAGGACCTCTGGAAGCTCGACCGCGAGTTCGAGCCAGGGATGTCGCGGGACCAGGCCGCCACCCTTCAATCGCGATGGCGCGATGCCTTGAGCAGGAGTCGAGACTGGGCAACACCCGATAATCAGTGAACCTTGAGCACTGAGGCGCCGCCAGGGCGCGCCCGCCAGCCGATCCTTTATGCCGACCAGCTGTGGCGTCAGCAGCGCTTTTTCGCGGCCTTTCTGATCGCGGTGGGCGTCGTGATGACCATCCTCTTGATCTACCAGGGCCAGATCGCAAAGACCGCCAACCTGATCTGGGTCCTTTACATCCCGAGTGGCTTGCTGCTGGGCGGCGCGTTCTTGCTCTACAAGCGGCGAAGCTACATCGAGGCGCAGGAGGACGGCGTGAGGATAGGAACTCTGCGGTCCAGCATCCTCATCGACTACGACCGCATCCGCGGCGTGCGGGTACAGCCGCTGAAGCTCGCGTTCCAGGACAGGCGCAGCCGGATGATCGCGCCGATGATGAAGCCACTGATTGAAAAGCCGGCACTCTTTGTTCGCCTCCGCGGCGACGATGAGGAGGTCGCTGACATCAAGAAGCGACTGGGTACCCGAATGATGTACGAGGACACGATCGCACTTCCCGTCCGCGATGCGGACGCTGTCGCGTGGGAAATCAGCTCGCGTCTGCCCGACCGCCTGGGACAGAACCAGGGTGGCGGGAAGCGCCGCAAACGGCGGCGGTGACAGGGCCCCGCGCCTACGAGCTAGAGGAGGGGCAACCAACACAGGTCCAGGGCGAGAGGACTTACTTCGATCGCTGGGACCTCATCGCCGTGCTGGCGCTGACGGTGGTCGCGTTCGTCTTGCGCTACTTCAGCCCGATCATGCCCGACTTTTTCGTCCATCCGTTTCAAGGTCCCCTGATCACCAACTGCGTTACGAACACGCCGATCAACCCGCAGGGAGACCCCGGCACGCTTTGCGGCCTCGCGTATCCCTTCAATCGCGGGTACGCGGATTCGAACGGAATACTTTCGCCGCCCAACGGCCAGGTCTTCGACGAGATCTATTTCCCGGTCTTCGCCTACTACGACTTCAAAGGCACGGAGCTGTGTCGCCCGACGACGGTCGACTGCCATCTCCCTTCGGGAAAGAACTTGGATTATTTCGACCCCGAACCGCCTGTGGCGAAGCTGATCATCGGCGCCGGCATGTGGATTGATGGCTGGTACCGCGCTCACTTCCAGGGCGCCTCGGGCGACTACATCGACCTGGGCTTCAATACCTTCGGCTGGCGCATCGCCGCCTGCATCTTCGGCACCCTCTGCATTCCGATGATGTATCTCTTCGCGCGCCGCTTGTGGCCCAACCGGATCTTTGCGATCGCGGCTGCGACGCTTGCGTGCTTCGACGGCATGTTCTTCATCCAGTCACGGATCGGGATGATCGACATCTTTCCGATCTTCTTCATCCTGCTGGCGTACTTCCTCTATCTGGTCCACATCCAGAGCCGCACTCCGCGCTCGTCCCTGGTGTCGCTCGTCGGCCTTGGCATCGTCCTCGGGATCGGCATCGCCTCGAAATGGATCGTGCTCGCGGCGATGGCGAGCATCGTCTTCTTGATGATCCTCAGGGCGATCCGCCGCCACGTCGACATCCATATCGGCCCACCCGGGGACCCGATCTGGTCTTGGGGAAGAGGGGATGGACCTGTACTACCGACCGGCCTGAACTGGCCGCTTTACCTCGCCGTCGCAGCGGTCGCCTTCGTGGCGATCCCAGCTTTCATCTACGTCGAGTCCTGGTATCCATTCTTTGCGCGGGGTCAGTTCCACAACCTGGCGGATCTGATCGAGTATCAGAAGCAGTCGTACCACTACCATGCGACGCTGACGGCCACCCACCCTTACGGCTCGCCTTGGTGGTCGTGGCCGCTCCTGGCCAGGCCAGTCCTGTACTACGCGGAGTACACGCACCTGGGCATCGACCACTGGACGGGCCAGCAGCTCGTCTCACGCATGGCCGATCTGGGCAACCCGTGGATCTGGTGGACGAGCTTGCCGTGCGTGGCGTCTCTGCCGTACTTCATCGTCCGGTACCGCAGCTTCCCGGCAGCGCTGATCCTGCTCGGCTTCATCACGCAGTACCTGCCGTGGTCTTACATCAGCCGAGTGCTGTTCATGTACCACATGTTCGGCGGGCTCATCTTCATGATCCTGGCCCTCGCCTTCGTGCTGGCACAGGTCGCTGAGCAGCTGAAACCGGCCGGGCGTTTGGTGCTCGTCGCCAACCACCTCGGCCTCGCGGTGCTCTTCTTCTTGTACTTCTACCCGGTTTGGACTGGGCTCCCGATTTCCGGCCCGGCTTACTTCGGCGGACCGCAGACTCCTCCGTGGGGTCCCAAGACCTGGCTGACCAATTGCCGCAACGAACTGCCTCCTAGCCAGCCACAAATCTTTTGTTGGAACTAGCGCCGGCAGCTTTCCTCTTCGCGTGCGTGGTGGCCGGGTTCGGCATCACGTACCTCGTGGGCATCGCCCTGTCTCTCGAGGAGCGCATCGCGTTCGGGGCGGTGTTGGGGTCGGTTGCCGTCGCAGCTTCGAGCTTCGTGCTCTCGTTGGCGGTTCGGGATGTCACCGCGATCACCGTCTTGTTGGCCCTCGGCATCGCACTTGTCGTGGCCCTGATTGCGCTTGCAATGCAGAGGCAGCAGGTGCGCGCAGATATCGCTGACGCGCGAGCTCGATGGCTGGCGCCCTTTGGCTCGCCAGGACACCCCTGGCCGTTCGCGGCAGTGGTGCTTGTTTGTAGCGCGTGGACGGTGCACTTCCTGCACCAGGCCTACGTGTACACGCCAAGCGGCCTGTTCGCCGGCTACGTCAACATCTGGGGCGACTGGGCGGCCCATATCAGCTTCGCCGGATCGTTCGCGTACGGGCACAACTTTCCGCCGGAGTACCCGATCGATCCCGGACATCACCTCGGCTACCCGTTCATGATCGATTTCTTCGCGGCGAATCTAGTCCCGCTCGGCAGCCGGCTGACTTCAGCTCTGGTCATGACGAGTGGCTTGCTGGGCCTGGCCTTCCCGGCAGTGCTCTACCTGGCCGCTGAGAGATTCGCGGGCGGCCGCGCCGCGGCGGTGATTGCGGTCTTTGTGTTCCTGCTCGGCGGCGGCCTGGGGTTCTACTTTCTGCTTGGCGACGTTCAGCACAGTGGTCTGGCCGCACTGGTCCACCTGCCGCGCGAGTACACGCTGAACCGCGACCTGAACTACCAGTGGCTGAACCCCGTCCTGGCTTACCTCGTGCCGCAGCGATCGACGCTATTCGGCTTCAGCCTCGCCCTCATCCTGCTGCTCGTCCTGTGGCTCGCAGTGCGCAGCCAATCAGGGTGGCAGCCGTTTCTGTTCACGGGTGTCGTCGCCGGCATGATGCCCGCGTACCACGTGCATGCGTTCGGCACCGTGGTCGCGCTTTCGCTGTTCTGGGCTGTTTTCACCCGGCGCATTCAATGGCTGGGCTTTTTCATGCCGGCGCTGGTGATCGGGGTGCCGATCCTCGCCTGGATGTGGCCGGCGGCCAACACGAGCGTGTGCGGCACCAGCCCGAGCCTTCATGGCTACTGTTTCGAGGTTGGCTGGCTGTCTTACCTGGACTGGCAGCACACCTCCGCCATCTTCGCCGTGCCCGACTTCGTGTGGTTCTGGATCAGGAACACGTCGGTGTTCATCCCGCTGCTGATCGCGGCCCATATCCTGCGGAGCTGGATTCCCACCGGGTTTGCGAACTGGTTCGCGCCGATGTGGCTGTGGTTCCTGGTCCCCAACATCATCGTTCTGCAGCCGTGGGATTGGGACAACACCAAGTTCTTCATCTTCTGGGCGCTACTGGGCAGCATCCTGGTGGGTGGCGTGCTGGCACGCATGCTGCAGCGCGGCCCCGGCTCGGCAATCGTCGCCCTGGTGCTGCTGGTCCTGCTCAGCCTGTCGGGAGCGCTGGACCTGGCTCGCGCCTCCGATTTCACGGTGAGCTCTGTTCAGTTCACCGACGCAGGCGGAATTCAGGTCGCGGACTGGGTCCGTCAGCACATATGGGCGGAGGCTGTGTTCGCCGTGGCCGACGAGCACAACAGCCCCATCCCGACCCTCGCCAGCAGGCGCGTGATGATCGGATACCCGGGCTGGCTGTGGACCTACGGTCTGCCGGACTACGTGCAGAAGGGCCAGGACCTCAGGCGCATTCTCGACGGCGATGTGTCGACTCCGGAGCTAGTGCGTAAGTACGGCGTCGACTACGTGATGATCGGCCCGCAAGAGCTTCCGCGTGGCGCGAGCCGGGCGTACTGGGGAACGCACGGCACGCTGGTCTACGACAACGGCGAGTACGCGGTGTATCGGGTCTCTTAGGGCCGGGAGTAGATTGGGGCCATGCCAGATCCGGTAATCGATCGGGACAAGCTCGGTGAGGTTATGCGCCTCGTGGAGCGCGAGGCGGAGGCATATCTCGAGACGATCGACAGCGCGCAGGTGCGCCCGCCGGGCAATGGCGAGCTCCCGTCGAGCTTTCCTGCCGAAGGCGCGGGCACGATGCGCGCGGTCTCCGAACTGATCGCCGCGGCGCAGGAGGGGGCGACCAGATCGGCGGGCCCGCGCTATTTCCACTTCGTCACCGGTGGGGTGACGCCGGCGGCGCTTGCGGCCGACTGGCTGACGTCGGCCATCGACCAGCAGGGTTACAACTGGATCAGCTCGCCCTTTGCCTCACGCCTCGAGCAAATCAGTCTCGATTGGCTCAAGGAGCTTTTGGGCATTCCCGCGGAATGGAGCGCGGTGACCACCACCGGGGCCACGGCTTCCAACTTTGTGGGCCTGGCGGCGGCCCGCCGGTGGTGGGGCTTGCAGCACGGCATCGACATCGACACCGACGGCATGGCCGGTCTGCCGGCCGTTCCGGTGTTCGCGAGCGGCTACCTCCACGCCAGTGCGATCAAAGCGTTGGGCATGCTCGGCATCGGACGCCAGCGGCCGCAGGTCTTGACACGCGACGCGGCGGGACGCCTCGACGCGCCTGCTCTCGCTGCTTCATTGCGGACCCTTGGTGGCAAGCCGGCCATCCTCATCGCGACCGCAGGCGACGTCAACACCGGTGATTTCGACCCGCTGCAAGAGATGGCCGCGCTGGCCCGCGAGCACAATGCGTGGTTGCACGTTGATGGTGCCTTCGGTCTGTTCGCCGCCGTCTCGCCGCTGACGCGGCATCTCACCGAAGGAATCGAGTCGGCCGATTCCCTCGCCGTTGACGGCCACAAGTGGCTCAACGTCCCGTACGACACGGGCTTTGCCTTTGTGCGCGACTCCGGCATCCACGCAGGAGCGTTTTCCGCCAGCGCTGCTTACCTCGGGACGGAGGCTCTGGCCAGGCCCGTTTTCGGCAACCTGGCGCCGGAGATGTCACGTCGGGCGCGCGCCCTGCCGGTTTGGGCGACGCTCCGAGCTTACGGCCGGGACGGGTACCAGGAGATGGTCGAGCGTCACCTCCGCCTTGCACAGCGCGTGGCTAAGCAAGTGGACGAAGCGTCGGATCTCGAGCGGCTGGCCGAGGTTCCGCTCAATGTCGTGTGTTTTCGCTTCCGGCCGCCGGGCGTTGACGAGAATGCGCTGGACGACCTAAATAGAAAGCTCGGCGAGATGATCCTCGAGGATGGCCGCGTCTATTTCGGGACGACCAACTTTGCCGGCAAGGTTGCGTTCCGGCCGGCCATCGTCAACTGGCGCACCGGTGACGATGACGTCGACCTCATCGTCGCGGTCGTGCGTGAGCTGGGCGCGCGTCTCGTCAGCTCTAGGGCGCTGGCAGGCTGATCGGCGGGCGCTCGGATTCAGCCGGTCGCGGGGCCGGCGGATGCGTGCTCGTCTCGATCGCTACTTCGAGGTGTCGCGCGAGTCGCTTCAGCTCGCGGTCGCCGCGATCGAGGCGGTTGACGATCTGCAGCAGGATCTCGTCCTGATGCATGAGGTGATTCATGAGGGCTTTCAGCTCTTCCTCGGCCTTGACGTTCAGCTCGTATTCGTGTTGGGCCCGCAGGCGGTCACGATCTGTGAAGCGGTTGATCGCCATCAACACGACTGAGACCCAGACCCCGGCCTCGAGGCTCAGGATGAAGTTGAGGAAGAGGAAGGGGTAGCGGTCCCATGGATGGATCAGGTTCAAGGCGTTGAGCCCGACCCACAAGACCATGATGCCGGCCTGCGCCAGGACGAAGATCCAGCTGCCGACCAGGCGCGCGAAATCGTCGGCGACGCGATCCGCGAAGGTGAGCTTGCGGTCGACCTCGCGGTTGAGGTCGCGGACCGGAGGGTGGTCGTGCTGGTGCTTGATCAGGTCTCGGGCGATGTCTTCGATTTCTCGGCCGATCGACATGGATCCTTCCTTTGGGGTTGCTGCATTCATTGTCGCGGCAGTGGTCCGATTGCATAGCTTGGCTCAAAAGACCCTCCCCTGGCTACGGAAAGTAAGCCTTGGCTACCGGTAGTCGTGAGATTTCTGATGCGGTCGAGGGATGCCGTGGAGCGCCACGATGTGGCTGGCTAGCACCGAGTAGACGCCGTCGTTGCGCTGCATGACCCCGTCGATGACCAGGATCGGTTGGCGGTTGGCGACCTGGCGGTAGCGCTCGTAGACGTCCGGTTTGATGGTCACGTTGACCTGGCCGAACTCGTCCTCTAGCGTGAAGAAGCGGATTTTCTTCGCCGTCGATGGCGCCTGGCGGGTGATGACCAGACCCGCAACGCGCACTTTCTGTTTGTTGCGAATCGAGGCGAGCTTGTTGCTCTCCAGCGCGCCCATCTTCTCGAGGCGTTCGCGACAGAAATGGATTAGGTGGTGGCCGGTGGAGAGATCCGAGATCCGGTACTCGAGCTGGTTGGCGTCGAAGTCATCGATCGTGGGCAAGGCGGGCGCGGTGCCGTTGAGGCGCAGCTCGGATTGTTTCTCGATGCCTCGACGCAGGCCGTGACCATGCCATCTCTCCTGCCAGCCCCAGAGGAGCTCGCGTCGGGGTTGGCCGAGCGCGTCAAACGCGCCGACCATGACGAGATTGCGAACGGCCCGCGGGCCGACGGGGGCGCCGCGAAGTCGGTGGAGGAAATCATCGAAGGACGTATAGGGGGCATGGGCACGCTCGTCGACGATCGCTTGGCGGCCGTCTTCGCCGAGGTCGCGCACGTAGTTGAAGCCGACGCGCATGGCGTGGGTCAGGGTCTTAACAGGCTGGGTTGTGGAGCTTTCGAATTCTGGGTAAGTTCGCTGCAGGTGTGCCGGCTGGGGGAGGGAGTCGGACAAGAGGGAGGGCCCCAGCGGGACGTCTCGTTTGTCGGTGGTGGCGACCAGGGGTTCCGGCAGGCATCGCACGTCGGAGCGGTTGACGTCGACCGGCAGCACGGTCACGCCGTGGCGCTTGAGGTCCTCGACCAGGACGCTCGGGTGGTAGAACCCCATCGGCTGGTTGTTCAGCAAGCCGCAGCCGAACTCGACCGCGTGGTTGAGCTTGAGCCATGACGTCTCATACGAAGTGCGCGCGAAGGCGGCCGCGTGCGAGCGGCAGAAGCCATACACCGCAAAGCCTTGCACTGCGGCGAAGAGCTGGTCGGCGACCTCGCGAGGCACACCGTTGGCGAGGCAGCCACTGATGAAGTCACCCTCCAGCGACGACATCTCGACGCGGTTGAGATGGCGGGTCATCGCGCGTCGGAACCCATCCGCCCCGCTGGGCGTCATACCCGCGACGTACATCGCGATCTCGATGATCTGTTCCTGGTAGAGGATCACGCCCAGCGTGTCCCTGAGAATCGGCTCGAGCAGCGGATGCGCGTAAGTCACCGGCTCGCGGCCTTGCTTGCGACGGATATAAGGGTGAACTGCGTTGCCCTGGATCGGGCCGGGCCGGATGATCGCGACCTCGACCACCAGGTCGTTGAAGCTCTGCGGTCTCGTGCGCGGGAGCGTCTGCATCTGCGCGCGTGACTCGATCTGAAAAACACCGATGGTGTCCGCGGCGCTGCACATCTCGAAAACCGCTGGATCGTTCAGCGGCAGCTGGTCGAGGTCGGGGCGAATGCCGGTCTTGTCCTTGATGAGCTCGAGGGCTTCGGCGACAACAGATAGAGTGCGCAGGCCGAGCATGTCCATCTTGATCAGGCCCAGGTCCTCGACGTCGTCCTTGTTGAACTGGACGACGCGCCGCCCCTCCATCGTCGCCGGCTCGACCGGGACGATCTCGACGAGCGGCTCTCCGGTGACGAGCATGCCGCCGTTGTGGATCGACAGGTGGCGAGGAAATTCGATGACCTCGCGGCACAGCTCAAGGAACTGCTGCCAGCTCTGCGGCCGCATGTCAGGCGGCGGCACCGCGTCGAGCATCGAGTCCTCAACGTCTTCGGTGAACCAGCGGTCTACGCCCTTGGCCAGCCGGTCCAGCAGCTCGGCGGAGAAACCGAGTGCCTTGCCCACCTGGCGGATCGCCATCCGCGGCTGAAAGGTGACGACGTTGCACACCATTCCGGTTCGCTCCCAGCCGTACTTGTCATAGATGTACTGGATCACCTGCTCGCGGTGCTCCGTGGAGAAGTCGATGTCGATGTCCGGCGTGCTGGTCATCTCCTCGTGCAAGAAGCGCTCGAAAAGCAGGTTGTGCTCGATGGGGTCGACTCGGGTGATGCCGAGCACGTAAGCGACGATCGAGTCGGCCGCCGAGCCGCGCCCCTGGCCGGGGACGCCCCGCTCGCGCGCGAACCTCATCAGGTCCCAGTTGATCAGGAAAAACTCGGCCAGCCCGGTCTTCTCGATCACCTCCAGCTCACGCTGCAGCCGGCGCGCGACCTCGGGCGTGATCGGGCGGTAGCGCTCGCGGACGCCTTCAAAGCAAAGCTTGTCGAGAAATGAGAAGGGCGTTTCGCCGGCCGGCACGGGGTAGCCGGGAAATCGGACCTTGCGAAAGTCGAGGTCCACGTCGCACTCCTGCGCGATGTCCCAGGGCGTCGCCAGCGCTTCGGCATGCCCCTTGAAGTGGGGTCGCATATCAGCGCCGCCTTTCAGGTGATGCTCGGAGTTGGGAAACAAGTGCGGCCGCGCCAACTCGAGGGTGGCGCGATGGCGGATGGCGACCAGCACGTCATACAGCCGCCGCCGCTCAGCGACGTGGTAGTGCACTTCGTTCGTCGCCACGACCACCGCTCCGCAGCGTCTTGCCATCGCTGCACGGCCCTCGAGCACCCACTGGTCTTCAGGGCACATGTGATGGTGAAGCTCGCTGAAGACGTTCTCCTTGCCCAGCGCCTCCTGCATCTCCCGCAGCCGCTTCTCATCGTCGGTCGCGCTGAGATAGAAGAGGTCGCCACGATGCTCGGCGACCTTGGCGATCGTCGCGCGCGCTTCGCCCTTCGGCTGGTCGGCATGCGCAAAGCTCAACAGCCGGCAGAGGTTTGAGTACCCGCGGAGGTTGCGAGCGATCATGACGACCTCTTGGCCGTCCACCTCGAGCGCCGTGCCGATGATCGGCTTGACTCCGACCTTGCGGCACGCTTGCAGGAACTTCACCGCCCCGTAGACCCCGCCGCGATCGGTGATCGCGAGCGCGGGCATCTCAAGCTCGGCCGCCCTAACCGCCAGCTCATAAGGATGTGATCCACCGTCGAGGAAAGAGAAGTTGGAGTGGCAGTGCAGCTCGACATACGGGCTCACGGGCGGGCGGCTATGAGACGTAGCCAGGCGACACATTTCAGGGATTGCGGTCCCCATGAGGGCCGCGTTACCGTTGTCGACGGCCCCGAGGGAAACGAGCGAGGGCGCTGGCGCCAGCCGCAAGGCGAGTGCCGGAGCCAGCGAGGCGATCCGTTGGGGTCATTTCTTTTTCCCAGGCACTGGACGTACGGCGTCACTTTTTGACTGCCATGCCGTTGAACGAACATGGGGAAGGTCACAGTTTTGCTGGTTGCCCTGATACTGGCCGCCTGCAGCCCGGCGTCCCAGGCAACCGTGCGGCCCAGCCCGTCGAGGGTCGCCAACTCGTCACCGGTCGCGACGCCAACGATTGCCGCCAATCCGTCACCAACCTCAGCAACCACGCCAGGTGCCTTTGACCTGCCACTGTCGACGGTCGGCTTCTCCTGCCGGCTGCCGATCATGACACCTGACAGTCAAGGCGCGTTCGTGAGCTTCCCGGCAGCCACGGCCAGCCTTGATCCCCAAGGCCGGCCACCGGTCGACCATTGGGGGCTTTACTACGATCGAGCCTTCTCGCGCTGGCTCCCGGTCCCCCGGCAGGCCGTTTCGCCAGATGGAAAGCACTACGCCTACGGAGAACGCGGGGCCGACCAGACGCAGGTGGCCAGGATGCACGTGGTCGATATTGTGTCGGGCACCGATCATGTCTTCAGCGCGCCAACAGGCGCGTGGTTCATACGTTTCTCGAACCAGCCTGGATACCCTGCCAACGGCTGCTTCTGATCCAGGCTCAGTCATAAACCCGCTCCGTATGGCGTCACGATTCCGGCTGTGCGACCGTTTCATCGCCATGAGGAGAGCGGCGGGGTGTTTGGCGATCTTTCTGCTTGCCTGCGGTCAGGCTGCCCCACCGGCGGCCAGGACGGCCAGCGCGTCGCGTGTCGCCGCAGCCAGTCCATCGCCGGCGCTCGACTCGTCGACTGCAGCCAGCTCGAGCCGCCAGTCCAGCTCCCAGCCGGTAGTTGCTGTCACCTTGTCTTGCCGGTTGCCTGTGGGGACGATCGACCAGGAAGGCACCATGACGGGTGGATTCATTGCATTCCCGGGCGGCGATTTCTCCACCGACCCGGCAGGCACGTCACGCGCGATCAGAGCTCTGGCTCGTTTCGATGGCTCTCCACAAAGCAGCCACAGCTCATAGGGAGCGTTCCCACGCTCTTCTATGACCGGACGGCTCGGCGCTGGCTCCCAAGCAACCGAGCGGCGGTCTATCCCGATGGGACCCAATACGCGTATGTCACCGGATGGCCAAGCCAGACCGTGCGCGTCGTCGATGGCGGCACGGGTCAGGAGCGAATCTTCCCGGCACCACATCCGTTTGGGGCGGAAGTCTTCGACTTTTCTCCGGCAGGCATTTACCTGGCGGCCGGCAGTGAGGCTGGAGAGGTCGGGCTGTGGTTGTTGGACCCGCAAAGCGGAACGGAGCGGTTGGTCACCAGCGAGAAGATTGTTGCTGCGGTGGGTAACGGCAAAGCCTGGCTGAGCCAGCTCACCAGCTCCCAGGTCGGATCGACTGCCGACACCCTGATCCAGCTCGATCTTGCCACCGGCTCCAAGACCGTCTGGATTCACAGGGACACTCCGACCGTCAACCTCATTTGACTTACCTCGGACGGTCTTCCAGTCGTCTCCGTCGGAGCCGAAGGCACCTTGTTGTTGCGTTCGACTCGTGTGGAGGAAAGGATCAACTCCGGATCGCATGGGCTCGATTTTCCGATCGACGACGCGCACGGAATCTGGTTCTCGTCCGACGACGGCATATTTCTCTACTCTCAGGGCGCGGGTGTGCGTCGGGTCGCGACCAGCATCGGATTTCCTTCTGGAAAGTGCATCTGACCCCTCAGTCATAGATCCGCTCCACGAACCATTCGTCTCGCGAAAGGTCGTGATACAGCTCGCACAGAAGGTTGCTGTTGAGCAGCGCCTTCCAGTACTCGCGGACCACCGGCTGCTTCCACCACTCGGTCTCGACCTTCCAGCGTGCGATGGGGTCGATCGCGCCGCTGAAAGCGCCGGAGATGAAGCACGGCGTGCCGTCATCACTCAGCGTGACCTCGACAGCGGCCGGAGGCGACAAGAGTCGCGTCATGCGAAGCGTTGCGAGGGGAGTGGGGAAGAGAGGAGCGCAGGCCGAGGCTTGTGGACGACCTCATCGCCCCATCGCTCCTGCAAGCGCTCGAGGGCGGCGACCACCTCTTCGCTGTTTCCATCCCCGCCTGCCCACAGCCGCAGCTGCCGCCGTCCCGCGGCCTCGAGCACCGGCAGCTCGATCCACAGCTCGGTGATGGGAGCGCGCGGCTGCCATTCCTTGATCCACGAGCCGATCAGCCCGAACAGCTCGGCTGCGCTGCTCAGCGGATGGCGCACCACGGAGTCGCGCTGTTCCGATGGACTCTCTTCGAAGACAAGTCGCACGCGGACATGTTTCGCGCCCGCCCCGCGCAGGCCCAGCTCATCGGCGAGGTCACCGCAAAGCGCGCGCGCGACGAACAGCAATGCCTCGCGGTCTTCGACCGGTGAGTCGAACTGCCGGTGCACACTCGTGAAAAGGGGAGGACGCCATGGCGTGAGCTCGTCGGGCTCGAGGCCACGCGCGAGCAGGACCGCATGCCGGCCGTCACGGCCGAGCTGGCTCTCCAGCTCGCGTGGGCCGATCGCAGCCACTGCGCCAAGCGTGCGAAGACCCAGGAGGTCCAGGCGTTCGAGCTGCTCCACGTCGAGCGGAAGCTCGTGAGACGAAAGTGGAGCGAGGAACGTGCTTGCGTTGTCGACCTGCACTAGGCGGCCGGGTCGCGCGCGAGCTGCGGCAAGCCGTGCGGAGAAAGGGCCGGGGGCAAGACCAAGCCGCGGTTCGCGGCCGATCGCCATCTTCAACCGGCGTCGAGCCTCGCGGATCGATCCACCTGCGCTCATGACGCCGCTAACGTCAAGCCACGCGACGCCTTCGATGTGGACCTCGACTGTCGGCGCGAGGTCGTAGAGCGCGGAAGAGATCCGCTCTCGCAGCTCCGCGGCGGCTTCGGGGTCAGGGGGAAGAAAGGTCGCTTGCGGGCAGAGGTGCTCGGCCTGGCGCAATGCCATCCCTGGCATCACGCCAAAGGGCAGCGCCTCCTCAGAAGCGCCGATTACATGCTCCTCCCAATGTCCGACCACAACGGGATTCCCATAGAGGTCGGGACGCCGTGCAAGCTCCAGGTGGTTGGTCAGACCACAGCAGATTCGCATTGCACTTCCAGCTCCGCCTCGCGCGGCGGAACCTCGATCACTTGCCCCTTGTGGTCGAACAGCGGGAGCACTCCCAGGGGGTAGCGGATCTCCAGCTCGGTCTCTCCAAGGGGAGGCGCCACGCGGTTTTTCACGCAGCGAGCCGAAGCCCGAAGCCCGACCAGCTGGTCGCGCTCGAAGATCCATTTCGTCCTGGAAAAACCAATGCTCAGGCTCGAGGCGTGGGCGAGCGCGCGTCCGGGGCTGTCGACCACCCCCACGAGCACCGTTCCGGAGCGGTTGGCTCCTGACTCCAGGGGTCCCAGCCAGTACTCCGGGAACTTGCCCATTAAGTTCTCGCCCATTAAAAGGATGAAGCCGGCCCCGGCCCTGGCCAGTGCGGCAGTCGCTTCGCCGGCAAGGTCAGGAGCTGGCGCGCGGACCACGGTCAGCGCGCTCAGCTCGGGGAAGAAGGGAAGCAATGCCCAGGGATCGAAATTCGATCCACTGTCGATCACCACCGCGTGCGCAAACTCACGGGTCGCGCTCGCAAGCAGCAGATGAGCGAGCGTGAGCTTGCCGCACGTTCCGCTCCCGGTCAAAAGGGTGAGCCGGCCGCAGGGCAGCCCGCCGATCCCGCTCAGGCGATCGAGCGCAGTCCGGCTGGGCCAGGGCTGGGGGGGCGGAAGCTCCGCCGCCCTGGTCAGCGCCTGGCTGCCGAAACGGACCCGAATCGAGTTGATCGCCACGTCGAGTTGTGCTTCCTGCATCTTTTGGCCGCCTCTGGGAGAAGACGCAGGAAGGAAATGGAGGCGTGCTGACCATATCGAACAGATGTTCGGGTGTCAAGTGTTCTTTGAGCCGCCCCCATCACCCCAACCCTGCGTGCAAAGCGGCGAGAAGGATGGGACTTACTGATCGCTCCCCAAGGGGGGAGGGGGGTCGGCCTGTCTATCTTTTCTATATGTCGAAGGTCGTCGTGGTCGGTGGAGGTGTCATCGGCTGCGCTGTCGCCGAGCGATTGAGCCTCGACGGGCACCAGGTCACCCTGCTCGAACGCGACCAGCTCGCGGGCCGCGCCTCAGGCGCCGCCGCAGGCGAGCTCAGTCCTCAGACCACGACCGCACGTGCCGACGAGATGGCGCTACGGAGCCTTGAGCTGTTTCCCGAGCTGGTCGCGCGCGTCGAGAAAGACAGCCTGATGAACGTCGAATACCGGGTTCAAGAGGGCCTGCAGCCCGCACTCAACGAAGAGGAGGCGGTGGCGCTGCGCGCCACGGGTGAACGCTGGCTCGATGCGCAGGCCTGCCGCAAAGCCGAGCCCGCGCTGAGCGCCGACGTGGTCGGTGCGGTGCTGCTCGAGCACGCTCACCTGACGCCGCCGCGGTTCGTCCGTGCTCTGGCCAGGGCGGCGGCTGCCCGCGGCGCGGCGATTCACGAAGGCATGCCGGTGACCGGCTTCGACATCGCCGGCGGTGAAGTGCGCCAGGTCATCACGCCTGCGGGGTCGCATGAGGCTGACTGGGCCGTGATCGCAGCAGGGCCCTGGAGCAGAGAGGTGGCTTCGACCGCGGGCGTCGACCTGGACGTACGTCCGCAGCGCGGCCAGCTCGCATCGCTCGATCCGAGGGGGGTGGTCCTCAGCCGCAGCATCTTCTGGTCCAACGGATACCTGGTGCCGAAGGCTGACGGCACCATCATCGCCGGGGGCACAGAAGAGGAGTCGGGTTTCGATGATCGGCCGACAGTCGCCGGAATCGCGATGCTGCTCAAGCTCGCATGCATGCTGGTGCCGGGCCTCGGCGCCGCGAGCCTGCAGCGTGCGTGGGCCGGGCTGCGACCGGTGACCCGGGACGGCCGGCCCATCGTCGCTGCTGTTGGCCCGCCGAACCTCATCGTCGCGACCGGCCATCACCGCAAAGGGATTCTTCTTGCCCCTCTCGCCGCGATGCAGGTCACGTCGATCGTCGGCAGCCGCTAAAAACAAGAGAGCGCCGGGGCTCCACAGAACCCCGGCGCAGAACGAACTACAAAAGTGATGAAGAAGTACTAACTACTTCTTCTTCGCGGACTTCTTGGCGGCCTTCTTGGCAGCCGGCTTCTTCGCAGCCTTCTTCTTAGCAGCCATAGTGCTTACCTCCTTCTCCAGGTGATACGGACCCAAGGTCCATTGACCCCACAGGTTGCGCCGCGAACCCTCAATGACGAGGACTCCGAGACGTTGGCGGTTGTTCGAGATGACATGCTGACTCGCGTCGGGTCCGTCGCCTCTGTGGTGGCAACCACGAGCAACAGTGCCATGCAGGGTGTTGTGATACCGGAACGAACCCACTCACGTCAATGCTTCGCAAGAGTTTCTTCGAGCGCAAAAAGCGAGAGGGCTGTGGAAAAGAAGAGCGCCGGGGCTACCACAGAACCCCGGCGCTGGCAAAACTACGAGACGATTGATGAAGTAATAACTACTTCTTCTTCTTCGCTGCGGGCTTCTTCGCTGCCGGCTTCTTCGCTGCCTTCTTCTTAGCTGCCATGTTGCATAACCTCCTTCTCCGGTGATACGGACCCGAGGTTCCATTGACCCCACGGGTATCGCCGCGAAGTCCTCAATGACCAAGACTCCGAGACGTTGGCGGTTGTTCGAAATGACACGCTGACTCGCGTCGGGTCCGTCGCCTCTGTGGTGGCAACCACGAGCAGCATCGCCATACAA
Source organism: Candidatus Dormiibacterota bacterium (assembly GCA_035937155.1). Lineage (GTDB taxonomy): Bacteria > Chloroflexota > Dormibacteria > Dormibacterales > Dormibacteraceae > Palsa-870. The sequence continues at coordinate 58,433 of DASYVJ010000004.1, forward strand.
AGTGTTGTGATACCTGAATGAACCCACTCACGTCAATGGTTCACGAAATATTTTTTTGAAGAGGTCGCGAAATTTTTTGCGTTGGTCGTCGTCTCGCGACCATGCACAACCTTTCAAAACACTGCGACGATAGACATCATGAGAGTCGTACTCGGTCATGGCGCATCCGGCACCGCGGCGTCGATGAAGCCTTATGTCGTCGGTTTCAAGCAGCGTGGAATCGACGCCATCGCAGTGGACCTTCCTCGCGGAGGTGCTGAGCGAGCGGTCCCGGTCTTCATCAAGACCTCGGGTCGAGGACATGATGTCATCGGCGGCGGTCAATCATTCGGCGGAAGGGTCGCGAGCATGGCCGCGGTCGAGGCGGACTTCGGTGGACTCGTGCTTTTTTCGTATCCGCTGCATCGTCCGGGCTTCACCGACCAGCTCCGCATCGAGCATCTGCCGTTGATTCGCTGCCCGACCCTCTTTCTGAGCGGTGACCGCGATCCGTTTGCTCGTATCGACCTCCTGAAGCAGTATGTGAAGCTCGTTCCACACTCCCGGCTCGAGATTTTCAAGGGCCAGGGCCATGGACTGCTCGCCGTCCTCGACCAGGCACTCGACGTGGCAGCGGAATTCATCCATACCGAGGTCATTGCGTGAGGGGAACCCCCCACCCGTCGCTGCGCGCCGGCCTCTATCTGAGGGGGGAAGTCCCCCCTCAGGGTGCCGCGCCTGGCGAAGCCAGTTCGCGGCACACCCCCCTGGGCGAGCGGGGAGGCATTCTTTGACGGCGAGTCAGCACATGGTCCAGGCCAACGGCCTTCGCTTCCGAGCCATGGTCGACGGACCGGCCGGCGGTGACATGTTCATCCTTCTCCACGGCTTCCCCGAAGGAGCCGAGTCATGGACAAAACAGATTGACGCCCTGGCCAAAGCCGGCCACCTCGCCGTGGCCCCGGATCTTCGCGGCTACGGCCTGAGCGATGCGCCGGAGGGTGTGGAAAAGTACGCGATCGATCACCTCGTCGAGGACGTCGCGGGGATCATCAAGGCCTTCGGCAAGTCCGACGCGCATGTCGCCGGGCACGACTGGGGTGCTCTGGTCGCGTGGTTCTTCGCGGGACGCCATCCGGAGATGACGAAAACGCTGACCGCTTTGTCGGTCGCCCACCCGGCTGCGCTGGCCGAAGCCAGCCGTGTCGACACCGATCAGCGAGACCGGTCTCGCTACGTCGCCCTTTTCCTGCAGGAGGGTAAGGCCGAGCATGTGCTGGCCGACGAGGACTACCGCCGCCTGCGCGCGATGTTCGCGCTCGGACCGAATCCCGACGCCGTGCCGCGCAGTGTGGTCGACCACTTCGCGCGTTCGCTGAGCCGCCCCGGCCGCATGACCGCGGCGCTCAACTACTACCGCGCGAACCTTGGCGCCGGAGGTGGGGCGTGGGCAGCGCTGACACAGGAGTTGAAGATCGCGACACCCACCGCCCTGCTGTGGGGCGATCAGGACCCGGCGCTCGGCCGGCGTGCGGTCGAGGCCACTGCGCAGCACGTCAAAGGGCCGTTCAGGCTCGAGGTTCTCGAAGGTGCGGGCCACTGGCTACAGTTCGAGCGGCCAGACGAGGTGAGCAAAGCGCTCACGCGCGCCGCCGGGAACTTTTATTAAGCTTGCAGCGGTGCTTGACGGGACCGATCAAAATCGGCGGCAGGGTTTGCGCCGGCTCGACGACATCCTCGAAACGCTCGAGCAGCTCAACCTTCACGATAAGACAGAGTTGTCCGACCACGTGGCGGAGGCCCTCGTCCTGTTGGGCATCGAAACTCCCCACGACGTACCCATCCCGCAGCTCATCGAGCGAGTGTGGGCGATGCAGCAGCCTTACCTCATCACCATCGTCGTCGAGCGCCGCCGGCGCAGGCGGCGGAAGGTGTCTCCCGACTCCGGCCTCGCCTGACTCCGGATAGCGCACAACTGAAACCAGGCGACTGGCTCGAGGTCTTTCACCGCATCGGCGCCGGTGTCCGCCGCGCGGTTGTTCCTCTCGCCGGGACAGAGGCCGGGCGCGTGCAGTTCGAGGTCGGCGCGGGTGGTGACACGACGATGGAGGTGGACCGGGTGGCGGAGGTTGTCGTCTTCGCTGAGCTCGAGGCCCTGGCCGGCCGAGGCGAGCGGTTCTCGGTTCTCTCCGAAGAATCGGGTTTGCGCAGCTTCGGCGCCGACTACCCGCTTGTCCTGGTCGATCCGGTCGATGGCAGCCTCAATGCGAAGCAGGGCGTCCCGCTGTTCGGGCTCATGCTCGCGGTGCTCGACGGGCCCGCCATCGACGACACGTTCGCCGGCTGCGTGTTGAACCTGATCAGCGGTGAGGCGTGGACGGCGATCCGCAAGCAGGGCGCGTGGCGCGACGGCGTGCCGCTGGAGGTCATTCCGCGACACGATCCAAAGCGTATCCAGATCCTCGGCCTCGAGAGCTCACCCCGCGCCATCACGGTTGCGCGAACCCTCGTGGAGCGCTCGAGCAAGATCCGCATACTGGGTTCGATGGCCATCTCGATCGCGCTCACCGCGTCGGGCGGGTTCGATATCTTCTGCGCGCCGATGCCGGTGCGCGTCTTCGACATGGCGGCGAGCCTGCTCCTGCTTGCCGAGACCGGCGGAGTCGCGACGGACATGCAGGGCAACCGCATTGGACCCCTGCAGGCCTCCCTCGACCGCCGCACCACGCTGCTCTGCGCGCCCACCCGAGAGCTGCATGCCGAGGCGCTGAAGATCCTCGGATGATCTTCGCTCCCGAGCGAACGGTCTTCGTCTTGCTCAGCTTCGAAGGGCCAGACCTGTACAGCCGGGCAGGTGGTCTCGGGGTGCGCGTGAAAGGCCTGTCGCGTTCGCTCGCAAAACTTGGCTACCACACTCACCTCTACTTCTGCGGCGATCCCGATCTGCCCAGCGAGGAAACCCATGAGCGGGGCAAGCTGTATTACAGGCGCTGGTGTCAGTGGATCTCCGCGCAGCACCGGGGCGGCGTGTACGACGGCGAGGAGGGCAAGGTCCGCGACTGGAACTCGAGCCTGCCGCCAAGCCTGATCGAGACCGTAATCGCCCCGGCCATCGCCGCCGGCAACAACGTTGTCGTGCTCGGCGAGGAATGGCACACGTCGTGGTCGATGAATTTGATCTCCGAGACTCTCTACCGGCGCGGCCTGCGCGACCGCGTGGTGATGCTGTGGAACGCGAACAACATCTTCGGCTTCCACCGCATCGATTGGGGAACGCTTGCGCTGTCCTCGACCATCACGACGGTGAGCCGCTACATGAAGTTCAAGATGTGGGACTGGGGCCAGAATCCCGTGGTGATCCCAAACGGGATCCCGCGCGAGTCGCTCGCCGACTCAGATCCCGAGGCGGTAGCCGAGCTCAGGGCCGCTGCGTCCGCGGATCATTTCTGTTTCAAGATTGGCCGCTTCGACCCGGACAAGCGCTGGTTGATGGCGGTCTCTGCTGCGGCCTATCTCAAGCGTCGCGACAATCGCGTGAGGCTCTTGATCCGCGGCGGCCGCGAGGCGCACGGCGGCGAGGTGATGAGCTACGCACGGCATCAGGGCCTGACCGTGGTCGATGCGCCAACGCCCTCTGACCCGGCGGCGTTGGCATCCCTGTTGCTCCAGAACCCTGCCGCGGACGTGATCAACTTCACCAGCTTCATCAGCGACAGTCTGGTCCGGGTGATCTACTCGGCCTGCGATGCGGTGCTCGCGAACTCCGGGCACGAGCCGTTCGGCCTCGTCGGCCTCGAGGTGATGGCGGCAGGTGGCCTGGCCGTCACCGGTTCGACGGGTGAGGACTACGCGGATGGGTTTCGCAATGCGTTGGTCCTCGAGACCGACGATCCGGTTGAGCTTGTCACCGAGCTGGCACTGCTGAAGGAGCGCCCCAAGCTGGCCGCGTCCATGCGCAGGCATGGCCGGACGACCGCTCGCGCCTATGTGTGGGAGAAGGTGATCGATCAGCTTCTCCTGCGCGTTGAGTTTGCTGCAGCGCAGCAGGCGGTGAGGCCGCTCCCGGCCGAAACCACCGGCAGACCCATTTCTGCGAGGAAGCGCGGCGCAAAAAATGGCTGAGAACCTCGTCGTGTACACCGTGGTCCACCAACCAATGCGGTTGAAGCTGCCCGCGCGCGTCATCCCGTCCGGGTCACAGCCCGACGATTTCAGCGCCTTCTTGTTCGACGACGCGATGAATCGACGCTACTTCGACAAGGTGGCGCAGTACTCGTATCTGCCGGCCACCGCAATGTTCCGCGATCTGACCAAGCGCGGCTGGCGCATGTCGATCGGTTTCAGCAACTCCTTCCTGGTCCAGGCGGAACAGTGGGGAGGCAAGGTGCTGGATGCCTTCAAGCGTCTGTGCGCCAGCCCCAACGTCGAGGTCGTCTGCGTCGAGCCCTACCACTCATGGCTCATGTACCTGGACATCGTCGAGTTCAAAGAGTCGATGCTCTGGGCGCGCCGCCGCCTCGAGGAGGTGTTCCAGAAACCAGTCGCCGTGACGGACACCACCGAGATGTTCATGTCGAACGACGTGTACTTCGCCCTCCAGCAGTGTGGCTTCAGCGGCGCATTCATGGAAGGCCGCGCATGGCAGCTCGGCTGGCGGGAGCCGACGCACGTCTATCGCTACCCCGGGCAGAACCTCGCGCTGCTAGCCCGCCATCACCAGCTCTCCGACGATGTCGGGTATCGGTTCTCCAACCAGGGTTGGGACTTCTGGCCGCTGATGGCCGACACGTATGCAGGCTGGGTGCGCGATTGCTGGGGTGACGTCGTCACGCTCGGCTGGGACTTCGAGACGTTTGGCGAGCACCATCGCCAGGACTCCGGGATCTTCCAGTTCATGCGTGCCTTCAACACGCAGATCAAGAAGAGAAAGGTGCGCATGATGCTGCCGTCCGAGGCGCTGGCCGAGCTGACCCAGCCGCGTTACGAGGTCCCGATCAACGAGTACGGGACGACGTGGGCGGGCGAGGGCGGCATGGAGTTCTTCCTGGGCAATGCGGCGCAGCAGGGCCTTTTCCGCCTGATGCATCACGCGTACTCCAAGGCGAGGCTCACCGGAGACCCGCGGCTGATCGAGATCGCCCGGTGGCTGCTCCAGTCGGACAACCTGCATCTGATCCAGTGGTTCGGCCGTTCGGGACCTGCAGCCGAGGTGAGCGCGTACTTCACGCCGGATGAGTGGTGGGAGCTCGGCGGGCACGGCATCATCCGTGAGCAGCAGCGCGTCTACTTAAACTTCATCCGCGCCCTTGATGAGTACGCGAAGTAAATGAAGCCGATCCACGTCGCTTTCGTCTGGCATATGCACCAGCCGTATTACAAGGACGACCTCACCAGCACCTACCTGCTGCCATGGGTGCGGTTGCGCTGTGCCAAGGACTACTACAAGATGCCCACCTTGCTGGACGGCTACCCGAAGGTCCGCGCCACTTTCAACCTCGTGCCGTCGCTGCTCGCCCAGATCGAAGACTACGGAAAGGAAGACTCGGTCGACCTCTTCCTCAACTTGAGCCGGCGCGACGCCGGCGAGCTCTCGGCCGAGGAGCGCGAGTTCCTCCTGCGCTGGATGCGCGAGTCGCCGCGAGCGCTGCGCGTCCAGCAGTCGCCTCGCTACCTCGAGCTCGCCACGCGGCCTCCCGACGCCCAGTTCACCACGGCCGACATCCGCGACCTGCAGGTGTGGTTCAACCTCGCGTGGTGTGACCCTGTCTGGGTCGAGTCAGACCCGCGGCTCGCCGAGCTGAAGCGCAAGGATCGCGACTTCTCGGAGGCGGACAAGCAGCCGCTCTTCACCGCCCAGCTGGACATGATGGCGAAGGTCATCCCGAAATACCGCCAGCTGGCGGATCGCGGTCAGGCCGAGCTGACCTTCTCGCCGTACTACCACCCGATCCTTCCTCTCATATGTCACGTCGACTCGGCGCGCAGCGCGAACCCTCAGATCCAGCTCCCGCAGCGCCACTTTTCGCATCGGGAAGATGCCGAGCGGCAGATCGAGCTCGGCCTCGGGCTTTTCGAGCGACTGCTCGGACGCAGGCCGAAAGGCATGTGGCCGTCCGAGATGGCCGTGGGCGAGAGCGTCATCGGCCTGGCCACAGGCGCCGGGATCGACTGGATGATCAGCGACGAAGAGGTCCTCGCTCGCTCGATGGAGAGCCACTACTCCCGTGACGAGTTCCTGTACAGCCCGAAGCGCGTCGGCCGCGACGGCCAGACCACGGCCATGGTCTTTCGCGACTCGCAGCTTTCAAACGCCATCGGTTTCGACTACCAGAAAATGTCTTCGATCGACGCGGCTCGCTCCCTCACGGGCCGGCTGAAGCGAATCGGCGAGCAGCAGGGTGACCGAGACCATCTCGTCGTGATTGCGCTCGACGGCGAAAATGCGTGGGAGTTCTACCCGCGCGACGGCCACGACTTCCTCAACGCGCTCTACACGGAGCTCGAGGCGAGCCCGGACATCGTGACGACCACGGTGGCCGACTTCATTGCAGAGCATCCGCCCCAGCAGCAGCTGCACCACCTCCACACCGGCAGCTGGATCGGTGCGAGCCTCGACACCTGGATCGGGGATCCCGAGCACAACATCGCCTGGGACCTGCTCGCCGACACCCGTTCGTGGCTCGAAGAGCAGTCGCAGCAGCGGCCGAAAGACTCGGATCAGGTCGCTCTCGCCTGGCGGGAGATCCTCGTCACGGAGGGCAGCGACTGGTTCTGGTGGTTCAGCCGCAAGCACGACTCGGGCATGGACCTCATCTGGGACAACCAGTTTCGCCTGCACCTACGCAACGTCTACAAGCTCATGGGCTCTCGTGCGCCCGCGCGGCTCTTCCAGCCCATCATCAAGCGGGCGCCTCCGCCGGAGCGCTCAGTGCCTGCAGCGACGATCAGCCCCGAGACGCGTGACGATCCGGAATGGAGCAAGGCCGGCTACTACCTCGTGGGGTCGGGCTTCGGGGCGCTCCACCGCCCGGCCGGCATCGTCGAGCGCGTCTACTACGGCAACGACGCAGAGCAGCTGTATTTTCGGATCGACACGCCGCGTCCGCCGGCTGAGCTGGAGAGTCAGCACGTCGATTTCTGGCTTTTCTGCTCGGGCGCGCCCGCCGGCGATGGGGCTAGCGACCTGGATCTTCCCCTGTCGGCTGCCGCGATGGCGGACCTCGGGTTCGAGCCCGCTCACGCGATCAGGATCGTTCCCCGCACGCGCGGCGGCTCGGTGACCCTAGCCAGGATCGTCGAACCGGCCGGCCACACAACGAACGGGCAGCTAGACGCCAAGGCCAGAGGAGTGGCCGAAACCGCGTGGGAGGTGACGGATCCCTTCTTCATCGCGATTCCGTTCGAGCGGCTGGGCAAGCGGCCCGGCGACACGCTCGAGATGGCACTCGTTGTGAGCCGCGATGGGCATGACATCGAGGTGGTTCCGCCCGCGGGCTCGCTTGGTGTTCGTGTGCCAGGGGAGGCGCCGCCCGCGACTGTGCCGCACTCGCAGCACTTGAAGGTCCTCGTGGCGACCGCCGAGCTGGCCCCGTTTGCGAAGCTCGGAGGCGTGGCCGACGTAGCGGCCGCGCTGTCGAAGGAGCTGCGCCGCTTGGGCCACGATGTCAGAGTCGTGCTGCCCCGCTACCGGCAGGTCGACATCGGCAAGTACAACCTGCGTCCCGTCGTGACAGGGCTCCAGGTCCCGATGGGTGTACAGAAGATCGAAGCGACGATCTACGAAGGTCGCCTCGGCGACGTGATCGTCTACTTCGTCGACTGCCCGCCCCTGTACGACCGCGACGGGATGATCGGTTTCGGCGATGACGACGCGCGCTCCGTTTTCTTCTCGCGTGCGCTGCTGGAGATGCTTCCGCTGCTGGAGTTTTTCCCGGATGTCATCCATGTCCATGACTGGTACGCGGCCCTCGTGCCGAACCTGCTCGACCGCGTTTACACGCAGGGTCCTTATGCGGAGATCGCCACCAACCTCACCATCCACAACCTCGCTGCCCAGGGCGTTTTCGGCTTCGGCGCTCTCATGCTGGCCGGCCTCGAGGAATGGGGCCTGATCCAGGTCGGGATCCCTGGGCTCGACAACGTCGTGAACGTGCTGGGTCGTGGGATCCATTTCGCCGACGTCGTCAACACGGTGAGCGAGCGCTACGCCACGGAGATCCAGACGCCCGCATATGGCGAGGGGTTGGACGAGCTGCTGCGCCGCAACGCGCACAAGCTCCACGGCGTCATCAACGGCATCGACTACGAGATCTTCGACCCGCAGCGCGATCCGAGCGTCCCTCATCACTATTCGGCTGAAGCTCCGGAGGGCAAGGCCATGTGTCGCATCGAGCTGCGGGCCGAGCTTGGACTCGACGACGTCAACAAGCCTCTGTGCGCGATCGTGTCGCGGTTCTACGACGTGAAGGGCATCGACCTCGTCGAGCAAGCGATGGCGCAGCTGCTTCACCTCGGCATGCAGGTGGTCGTGATTGGAACGGGCGACCGCCGCTACGAGGACATGTTTCGCCGGTGGGCCGCGCAGGCTCCGCACCAGGTCTCTGCGTCGATCGGATTCGATGCGACGCTCGTCCAGCGCATCTACGCGGGCGCTGACATGCTGTGGATGCCTTCGCGCTTTGAGCCCTGCGGCCTGGCGCAGCTGATCGCCTTGCGCTACGGCACGATCCCGGTCGTGCGTGAGACAGGCGGGCTGGCGGACACCATCAGGGATTACGACCCCGTGGCGGCGACGGGCAATGGGTTCATGTTTGACGCTTACGATCCGTGGCAGTTCTTCGCGGCGGTCGTGCGGGCGGCCGAGACTTTCCGGCACCCGGCGCTATGGGCGTGGCTCGTGCGCCACGCGATGACCGAAGACGTCTCCTGGTCCCGCTCAGCGCACCGATACGTGCAGCTCTACCTGGCGGCGATAACCGCCCGCCGCGAACGCAGAGGTGTAACCGCGCTGGCGGACTGAATCCCCTCTCCCGCGTTAGCGGGAGCGATCAGTAAGTCCCATCCTTATCGTCGCTTGCGCGCAGGGTCAGGTTGAGGGCGGTGGGGTAACCAAACCGGGCCGCCTGCGTTCGTGCCTTTGATGGATCGCGGCTCGTGGCTTACGATCGCGATCGTGCTCCTCGCGATGGGGCCGGCATGCACGCCGCAAGGCCCGTTGGTGCGCGCCGCCGCCTCTCCATCGCCGACGCCGTCAACCGTGGCGCCGACTCCACAAGCTTCGCCTACGAATGTGCCGCCAGGGCCCTCAGCCGAACCAACTCCGGTTCCCCTATCCGTGTCGTGCACCACGACCCCAACCGTAGCGGCCGAACCGCTTGTCCTCAGCGCTGCCCCTACCGGCTAGGCGCTCGCTCTGGAGAGCCTTCGCGACCCGGTGCATCCAACCCCGCTCTGCACGATTGATGGCGCATACAACGTCAGGTTCATCTCCGGCACGGAGATTGGTTTCGTCACCAACCCGTCCATGAACGACCCGACATCCAACACCAGCCTGATCCAGCGGATGAACCTCGCCGACCTTAAACCAGTCTCTGTCGCTGCAGTGCCGGGCACAGTCATGGACCTTGCCTGGAGCCCCGATGGCTCCAGCGTCGCTTACCTCGTGGACACGAATGCTCCGGGTCTCGGTTCGGGGAATGCCAACCAGCTGTGGCTCAAAACCGGCAGCGCCCCGCCACGAGCGCTGACACCGCTGATACCCCTTTTCGGTCGCGGCGGCTCGATCAGCGACCAGATCCTTGTTCGCTTTTCACACGATGGAAAGTACCTGCTGGTGGTCGACACATATGTCAACGGTCCGGCCCCTGTTTCCCCTGACCTGGCGCATTTCCAGGTGCGTGCGATGCCGGCCGGGAACCTTGTGTGGGTGCCACCGACCGCGCTGGGCTATGGGGACAAGATTGGCTTTTCCTTCGTCACGATGGCGGCGTGGGCGCGGACGTCTGACCGGCTCTACTACCGCGACAGTGCCGGGGTCCACTCGTGGGACCCACCGGCCACCGTCGAGACGATGGCTGGTTTAAAGGACTGGTTTCACCGTCGGTGTCTCCGGACGATCGGGTTGTCGCGTACACGATGAACCCGGACACGCAGCCGCAGGCGGAGGTGCGCGACCTCGCGTCTAACGCGCTTCGGGTCCTTCCCGGCATTCGGGCAGCGTCGTTCTTCCTCTCCAGCACCACTTTGCTCGAGGGCGTGTATGGGCCGAGCAACGAGCAGGGACTCGGCACGCTTCCCTACAAACAGATCGGCAGCGCTCTGTTTGACCTCAACAACAATGTTGAGACGCCAGTGTCGGTACTTATCAATCCGACCGACTTCTGGCCCCGCTGAGGATTAGTCACCTCCCCGCTCGCCGGGGAGGTCGGCGCGCTAGCGCCGGGTGGGGGGATTCCCTACCTCACCCGCCCCAGTCAGGCAGCAGCCGGAGCTGCTCGACCCGTCGTGCGCTCGGCGCATAGGCCAGGTTGAAGTAGTCGACCGCCATCCGACGGGCGGCGAACGCCGTCGCGGTGTGACGGATGGAAGCGCGCATCATGTCGACCCAACGCTGCGGGATCCCGTCCTTGTCGCGCTCGAAGTACGCAGGCACGACGTCTCGTTCCAGCAGGCGGTAAAGGCCTTCCGCTTCCGCGCGATCGTCAGTGTCCGGGCGCTCGAGCGTCGCCCCAGAAGGAATCGCCCAACCGAGCTCAGGCCGGTAAGCCTCATCCCACCAGCCGTCCAGGATGCTGACATTGAGGCCTCCGTTGGCGCCGGCTTTCATGCCGCTGGTGCCGCTCGCCTCGAGGAAGCGCTTCGGATTGTTGAGCCACACATCCGCGCCGTGCACGAGATAGCGCGCGAGCTCGATGTCGTAATCCTTGAGAAACGAGACGTGAGGCTCCTCGCGTGCGAAAGCGACAATTTTCGCGAGGATGTCTTTCCCGGGCTGGTCGGCAGGGTGCGACTTACCCGCAAACAGAAGCTGCACGGGTCGCTTCGAGTTGTTGAGCAGCGCTTTGAGCCGCGCCGGGTCCTGCAGCAACAGGTTCGCGCGCTTGTAGGGCGCGAACCGGCGGGCGAACCCGAAGGTCAGCGCGTTAGCGTCCAGATCTCGCGGACTTTCGGCGCGCAGCTTGGCGAATTCGAGCAGGCGGCGCTTCAACTCGACATGAATCGCCCACAGCTCCGCCGAAGGGATCTCGAATACCGCGTGCCAGCGTCCGTCCCGGCCGTCGAGGTCCCACCAGTCCGGTCCAACGTAGCGGCAGAGAAGCTCGGTGATCTCCGGCGCGATCCACGTCGGCATGTGCACGCCGTTCGTGACCGAGCCGACCGGGATCTGGGTTTCGGGTAGGCCCTTCCATGCGTCCTTCCACAGACGCCGCGACACCGCGCCGTGCAGCCGGCTGACCCCGACCGACTGATCGGCGAGCCGCAGCGCGGCATATGTCGTGCACAGCCGCTCGCGCGGGTCGCCCGGACGCTGACGCCCAAGGTCCATGAAGCGGTCGAACGAGATGCCGACCTGGCTCAGATAAGGGCCCAGGAGGTCCCATACGAGGCCCGGCTCGAAATAGTCGCTGCCCGCTGCGATGGGAGTGTGCGTGGTGAACACGATCCCCGCTCGGGCGACAAGCCTCGCCTCTTCCAGCGTCATCTGCCGTGAGGTGCGCAGCTCGCGAATGCGCTCGATCGCGCAGAGAAAGCTGTGGCCCTCATTGAGGTGGAAGACGCCGGCCGTCAGGCCGAGCGCGTGCAGCGCCCGCACGCCACCGATGCCCAACACGATCTCTTGGCGCAAGCGCCGGTCGGGCTCGGGCACGTAAAGCCGGTCGGTGATCGCGCGCAGGTCGGGATCGTTGGCTTCGAGATCGGTGTCGAGAAGGAAAAGCGGCACGCGCCCGATCTGCGCACGCCAGACTCCGATGCGAACCGTGCGCGTGCCGATGGGCGCGTCGACCTCGACGCCCTCGACTTTCTTGATCGGAAGGTCGGCGCCGCGGTGCTCCGAGTACACCTCGATCTGCTGGCCGGAGGCGTCGATCTCCTGCCGCCCGAAACCCTGCTTGTACAGCAGGCCGACGGCGACCAGGGGAAGCCCAAGGTCGCTGGTCGCCTTCAGGTGGTCGCCGGCGAGGACGCCAAGGCCGCCGGAGTAGATGGGCAGGCATTCGGCGAGGCCGTACTCGAGTGAGAAGTAGGCGACGACGAGCGGGGCGTGTGCATCCATGAATCGCGGATGGAGGTCGTAATACTCGCTGCGGGCCTTGCGCGCGCCTTCGAGCGCCGCGCGGACATCCTCCCGCTCCAACGCGCGAGTCACCACAGCGTCGCCGAGCTGGTTGAGCAGCAGGATGGGATTTTGCCGGGTCGACTCCCAGAGCTCAGGATCGATCGTGCGAAAGAGATTCTCGATGCGTGGCTGCCAGGTCCAGAGCAGATCGAGAGCGAATTCTTTTAGTTCTTCCACGGGCGACCTACGATGGTAACCAGATGAAGGCAGTCGTCATGGCGGGAGGGGAGGGGTCGCGCCTGCGACCGCTCACGAGCCGGCAGCCCAAACCCCTGGTCCCGGTAGCGGGGCGGCCGATCATGGAGCACATCCTTCTGCACCTGCGCCGCCACCAGATGCGCGACGTGGTCGCCACGGTGCAGTACCTCGGTGCATCCATCCGGAACTATTTCGGCGACGGCTCAGAGCAGGGCGTCGCCCTGTCGTACTCGGTGGAGGACTCGCCGCTCGGTACGGCCGGCTCCGTCATGCTCGCCCGCCAGCAGCTGACCGAGCCTTTCGTCGTCATCTCGGGCGACTCGCTGACCGACATCGACCTTTCCGCAGCCACACGCTTTCACAGGGAGCGCCGAGCCATTGCCACGATCGTCCTCAAGCCGGTGCCCAATCCCCTCGAGTACGGGGTGGTCGTCGTGGACGAGGGCGGGGCGGTTCAGCGCTTCATCGAGAAACCGAGCTGGGGTGAGGTGATCTCCGATCTCGCCAACACCGGCATCTACATTCTCGACCCCGCCGTCTTCGACTTCTTCCGCGCCGGAGAGGTGACGGATTGGTCTGGCGACGTCTTTCCCAAGCTATTGAAAGAGGGCGAGCACGTCTTTGGCTGGGTGGCGTCGGGTTACTGGGAGGACGTGGGCAGCCACGCGGCTTACGTCAAAGCGAACTTCGACTGCCTCGAAGGCAAGGTGAAGGTGCAGATTCCCGGCGACCGCGTCGGTGATTCGACGTGGATCCACCCGGAGGCCGAGGTGTCGCCCGGCGCTCGTATCGATGGCCCTGCCCTCATCTGCGCCGGAGCGAAGGTACGCGCCGGCGCGTGGATCAACGGCCCGTGCGTGGTCGGCGGTTACACGACAGTCGACACCGGGGTGAAGATCTCGAACTCCATCACCTGGGATCACACCTACATCGGGCTGAACTCCCGTCTTCGAGGCGCTGTCGTCTGCCGTTCGGTGACGATCAAGAACGGCTGCCTCCTCGAAGAGGGAAGCGTGATCGGCAGCGACGTCGTCATCGGCGCTGGCTCGACAGTCAACCCAAACGTTCGCATCTGGCCGAACAAGGAAGTGGAACCGGGCGCGGTTGTCCACGAGTCGATCATCTGGGCGGGCTCGTGGAAGCGCGGACTCTTCAGCTCGTACGGGCTGAATGGTTTGATCAACGTGGAGTTCACTCCGGAGTTCGCGTCCAGGCTCGGCGCCGCGATCGGCGCTCTCGCACCTAAGGGCACAGAGATCGGCATCTCACGCGACTACACCAGGTCGGCCCGGATGATCAGCCGCGCCTTGATGTCAGGCATGATCTCCGCGGGCACGAGCGTGACCGACCTGTCGGTGCTGCCCGCGCCTGTTTCTCGGTACTGGGCGCGCCACAATCACGTTGCCGCCGTGCACGTGCAGACGTCGCCCGTGGATCCACGCTCGGCGGACATCCGCTTGTTCGACGACCACGGCCTGAACCCCGACAAGCGCAGCGAACGCCGCCTCGAGGGTCTCTTCTTCCGCGAGGACATCCGTCGTGCGTCGCACTACGAGATGGGCCGCATCGTGCGGCGGGACGGTCAGACCGACCGCTACGTAGACGACATGATCGCGAAGCTTGACCTGGAGGCGGTGCGAGGCGCGGCGTTCAAGGTGCTGGTCGATTACAACAATGGCGCCGCGGCGTTGGTGCTGCCGAGAGTCTTCCAGGAGCTGAACTGCACAGTCATCCCGCTCAACGCCTCGCCGGCTGAAATCATCCTGGAACAGGATGAGGAGACTTTTCGCGACCACCTGACGGAGATGGGGCTGATCGTCGCGGCTGTGAAGGCCAAGGTCGGAGTGCTCATCGACACGCCCGGCGAGAGGTGTTTCCTCGTGGACGAGACCGGGACCGTGCTTGACCACGACACGGCGTTCGCGGTCATTACCCAGCTTGCGCTCACCAACCGGACCGGCATGGTGCTCGGCCCGGCGTCAGCGTCCCTGGCGTTTTCGATGATCGCCGAGCGAATGCACAGCAGGTTCGTCCCGACCAAGATCACTCCCGGCGCAGTCCTCCGGGCAGCGCAGCATGCCGAAACGGTGGTGGCGTCGGACGGGTCGGGCGGTTACTGCTGGCCCGATTTCGCGGTGTCGTTCGATGCGGTTTTCACGACGGTGCGGCTGCTGGAGCTCCTGGCACAAACAGGCTCGTCGCTGGGCGCACTCCGAGAGTGGACCCCGGCCGTCTCGCATCGAACCGCGGTCGAGTTCTGCCCCTGGGAGGTCAAGGGTCGCGTCATGCGAACCATGATGGAGAGGCATATGCGCGACCGGGTCGATCTGACGGACGGCGTGAAAGTATTCGTCGAGGGTGGGTGGGTGCTGGTGGTGCCTGATGCAGACCGGCCGGAATACCACATCATCGCCTCGACGCTCGACCCAGTGCAGGCCGACCGCCTGCTCGCCGAGTACTCGCAGCTGGTGCGATCAGTCGTCGCCGAAGCGGCGCCCCAGGCCGAGGCAGTAGTCGAAACGTAGTCGCCTAGAATCTGAGGGCGAGGCGCGGGAGTAGCTCACCTGGTAGAGCGCAACCTTCCCAAGGTTGAGGTAGCGAGTTCGAGGCTCGTCTCCCGCTCCATTCTTGTCAGACGATCAAGCGAGCGTGGGGATGTGCCCACTTAGATTCAGGGGTTGCATTTGGACCAGGGCCACATAACATGATCCGGCCCCGCTTAACGACTACGACTAGGAGTCAACGTTTATGGCCCGGACGCCCCTGCTGAGCAAGCTCCAGAGACTTGTCGCGGATTTCAAAGAGGCCGACCAATCGGGCCGCACCGTGGAAGCGGTGCAGGACGAGCGCCGGCGTAGGCTGAGCCGCCGCGACTTTCTCAAGGTCAGCGGCGCGGCAGTCGGCGCCGTCGCACTGTCGGGCCAGATACCGGCATTTGCTCAGATGGCGCCCCGGATCGCCATCATCGGGGGCGGCATCTCCGGCCTCAACGCGGCACTCACTCTGCGCGATGCGGGTCACGCGTCAACCGTCTACGAGGCGTCCAGCCGCGTCGGCGGGCGGATGCACTCTGACACGACCTCGTGGCTCAACGGCCAGACCAGCGAGCACTGCGGCGAGCTGATCGATTCGGGGCACGCGACGATCCTTTCACTCGCACAGCGTTTCAACCTGACGACAGTCGACCTCGTGGCTGCAGAGCCCCCGGGATCGAACGACACGTATTTCTTCGGCGGCCACTACTACTCCGCCGCCCGGGCGAACAAGGACTTCAAGCCGGTCTTCGAGCGGCTGACCGCCGACAACACCGCCGCCCCGTTTCCGACGCAGTACAACAAGTTCACCCCGGCCGGCTTCGACCTCGACCACATGAGCGTGTACCACTGGATCGAAAGCAGAGTTCCCGGGGGACACGGCTCGAAGCTCGGTCAGCTGTTCGACGTCGCCTACAACATCGAGTACGGCAACGTCACGACGGAGCAAAGCGCGTTGAACATCGTGTACCTGCTTTACAACCCGCCGATCACCAACGGATTCACCATCTTCGGCGCGTCTGATGAGCGCTTCCACATCGCTGGTGGCAACGAGAGGCTGCCGAAGGCAATCGCCGCAGCCCTTCCGCCGGAGAGCGTGAAGCTGAACACCAAGCTCACAGGTATCGTGCGCAACTCGAACAACAGCTACACGCTGACGTTTGCCGCACCCGAAGGAACCGTTGACACGATCGTGGATCGCGTGATCATGGCCATCCCGTTCTCGGTTCTGCGGACCATCCTTACCTCGGACGCCGCCTACCGAGCCGCTGGATTCACAGCGCTCAAGCAGACCGCGATAACGCAGCTCGGTTATGGAAAGAATGCGAAGCTCAATCTCCAGTTCGACAGCCGGCTGTGGGATCACGTTGGGCCGTGGGGCAACAGCACAGGCACCAGCTTCGCTGACACCGGCTACCAGAACGCCTGGGACGTCACCCGAGGCCAGAATGGCTCTACGGGGATCATGGTCGCCTACAACGGAGGCGGTGTGCCGCTGTCTTCGTTCGCGGGCAACCCCAAGGACCCCGCTGTGGTGGCGAGCTTTGCAAGGACCTTTCTGGATCAGGTCGACGACGTGTTCCCAGGCATCAGCCGGCACTGGAATGGTCGGGCCACGCTTGACGTGCCTCGCATCGACCCGTTCGCGCTGGGCTCCTACTCATACTGGAAAGTGGGCCAGTACACGCTCTTCAGCGGTTATGAGGGCGCGCGGCAGCCAGACATCAACACAGGCAAGTGCCACTTCGCGGGCGAGCAATCATCCACCAACTTCCAGGGCTTCATGGAGGGCGGTGCGGGAGAAGGAGCCCGCGCAGCGAACGAGATCCTGAGCGAGTACAAAGCGGGCATATTCCCGTAAGCGGTTAAGAGGGGGGTGACAAGGGGGCCGCAGCGTGCGGCCTCCTTTTCTTTCAGCTGCGCCCGGTCGGGATCCGGAGCGGCAGAGCCAGCCAGCCCATCGCCACGGTCGCGGCCACACCCGGCGCAAAGGCCAGGGCGGCCACGCCGCTGACGTCCCACAGCGTGCCCGCGATCAGCGGCACGACGAACGCGGTCCCGTACTGCAACGTGAAGACGGCCGCGCTCATGCGATGCACGTCGCCGGCGGCAGCGAGCTTGGGCGGCAGTGTCAGCGCGACGATGAAGGCGAGGGCGGCGGCAAAGCCAAGCACGAAGGCCCAAACGACTACGCCGGCGCCTGGTGTGAAAACGATCCCGAGCTGCGCGATTCCCATTAGCACGCTCGAGCCGATGAAGCCGACCCGGCCGGTGAGAAGCCGCTCCCGGAGCGCGACGGCGGGGGCCGTCAGCAGCTGGGCGCCGTTCAGCACGAACAGAGTTGGCGCGATAAGCGAATGCCGTCCGGTTTGTTCCAGGAAGTCCGGGACGTAAGCGTTGGTACCGAAATAAACGGCTGAGGCCATCCCCATCACGAGACCGATCCGCACGGCCGGACCCTCGCGCCAGCTGGGCCACCAGCGGGACGGGGCGGTCTGTGCCAATCTCCTGCGCACGGGCGCGGCGAGCACGATGCCGACGCCACTGACCAGGACGACTACGGACCACAGCGCCATGGCCCAGCGCCAGTCGCCGTGGGCGAGGGGCAGCACGCCCACCGGGGTCGTAAGCGCGGTCGGCAATGTCTCTCCGATCAGGATGCCGTTGCTGTAAACCGCGGTGGCGATGGCGATGCGGCGCGGGAACCAGTCCCGGACCAGGGATGGAAAGGCCGGCTGGCTCACCGCGACTCCGACGCCCATCAGGAACGTGGCCGTGAAGAGAACGTGTGTGCTTGGGCCGAATCCCCGCAGCGCGCCGAACACTGCGACGAAGCCAAGTCCCACGAACAACGCGCCGCGCACGCCGAGCTTGGCGATGAGGAGTGACCCTGGCACCGCGGCGATGGCCAGCAGCAACACCGGCAGGGAGACGAGAGCGCCAACCCCCTTCTCGTCGAGGTGCAGCTCGCGATGGATGAGAGGGATCAGCGGCGGCACTGCCAGCATCGTCAGCCGGAGGTCGATGCCGCCAAGCCACAGCAGGAGAAGCCGCACCCACTCGGCCCGCGTGAGCCTCATGCCGCCCTGCTCAAAGAGTGCCCATACTGTTGCTCGTGCCTGGCTTGTTGATCGTCACCTCCACCGGACCTGAGGACCCTACCCGCGCCAGCATCCCGTTCCACATCGCGGTCAACGGCGCCAAGCCCAACGGCACCCAGGTTGCCATTGCACTCGCCGGCGACGCGGCAGAGCTGGTCAAGCCAGACATCATCGCCAACGTGTTGGGCTTGGGCATACCGCCGCTGCGCGAGCTGCTCGACAAGTGCCTCGAACAGGACGTTCCGTTTTACGTTTGACGAGGCTGTGCTGAGGCCCGTGGGGTCTTACCGTCGATGCTGACTCCGAATGCGACGTTCATCACGCCACCCGACCTCGTGCGGCTGACGATGGAGGCCGACAAAGTCCTCAGCTTCTGAACCCTCCCCACCATGTGGGGAGGTCGTCCCGGACCGCGAAGCGGACCCGGACGGGTGGGGAGATGGGGCTCTCAGCTTCGGGTCGCGCCGATGGCCGCGAGCGCGCTCGGGTTCTCGAGCGACGAGAGGTCACCGGGATCCGTCCCGATGTAGACGGACTTGACCACCCGGCGCAGGATCTTCGCGTTTCGCGTGCGCGGCAGGTCGGCGACGAAGTGGACCGCCGACGGCCGTAGAGGCTTGCCAAGCGCATTCGCGACCAGGTCCTGCAGCTCGGTCGCCAGCTGGGCGCTTGCCTGGCGTTTGGGTCGCAGGATGACGAAGCAGACGAGGGCTTCACCTTTGAGCTCGTCGGGAACTCCGATCGCCGCCGACTCCGCCACCGCAGGATGCCCGACGAGCACAGACTCGACTTCGGCCGGGCCGAGGCGCTTGCCTGCGACCTTGATCGTGTCGTCGGAGCGCCCCAGGACGTACCACAGGCCGTCCTCCGGATCTTCATAGGCCCAGTCGCCGTGGACCCATATGTCCTCATAGCGGCTCCAGTACGTTTCGAGGTACCGCTGCTTGTCGCGCCAGAAACCGCGCGTCATGCCGGGCCAGGGATTGCGAATCGCGAGCTCACCGACCTCGCCGCGGACCGCGTTTCCTTCGGCATCGAGCACCACCGCGGCGATGCCGGGCACAGGTCCTGCGAAGGAGCATGGCCGCAGGTGGGTGATCACGTTGCCGCACAGGATTCCGCCGGAGATCTCTGTCCCGCCGGTGTAGTTGATCACGGGGATGCGCCCGCCGCCGATGTTCTTGAAGAACCACCGGAACGGTTCGGGGTTCCACGGCTCGCCCGTCCCGCCGAGGATGCGGAGGCTGGAAAGGTCGTGGTGTGCCGGGACCTCATCGCCGTGGGTCATGAGTCCGCGGACGAGGGTGGGGGAAACCCCGAGCACCGTCACTCCGTGGTCGGCGACCATGCGCCACAGGCGATCCGCCGCCGGGTAATCCGGCGTGCCCTCGTAGAGGACCATCGTCGCCCCGAGGATGAGCGACCCGAAGATGAGCCAGGGACCCATCATCCAGCCGATGTCGGTGTACCAGAAGATCGTGTCTTCGGCCCCGACGTCGAAGCAGTGCGCCATGTCCTGCGCCGTCTTGACGGGGAAACCGCCGTGCACGTGCACGGTGCCTTTGGGCTTTCCGGTCGTGCCGGACGTGTAGATGATCATCAGTGGGTCTTCGGGGTCTAGCTCGTGGGTGGGCGCGTGGTCCGCTTCATCCTCGACCACAACCTCCCATACGTAGTCGCGACCGTGCGTCCATGGCACCTCGCGCACCACCCGGCGGTGCATGAGGACCCGCGTTACCGTCGGACACGAGACGAGCGCTTTGTCGGCGGTCTCCTTCATCGGCACAACCTTGCCGCGCCGGTAGAACCCGTCGGCGCAGATGAGCAGCTTCGCCTCGCCGTCATTGAGCCGGCTTGCGATTGCCTCTGGGCCGTAGCCGGAAAACAGCGGGATGATGACCGCACCGATCTTTGCCGTCGCGAGGACCGAGATCGCGACCTCGGGACACATCGGCATGAAGATGCCGACGCGGTCGCCGGGTCGGACGCCGAGGCGGCGCATCACGCCGGCCAGCTTGCAGACCTGTCGGTCGAGCTCGCCGTAGGTCAGCTTGCGGACGTCGCCCGGCTCGCCCTCCCAGATGATCGCCAGCTTCTTGCTGAAGTCGCTGTCGCGGTGACGGTCGAGGCAGCTCTGGACGATGTTCATCCGGCCACCGATCCACCACTTGGCAAACGGCTTGCCTCCCGAGAGGTCGACCACCTTGTCGTAATGGCGGTAGAACGCGATGTCGATGTCCTTGATCGCCGCATCCCAGAACCACTCGATGTCCTCGTCGGCGCGCTTCAAGAGCTGCGCAAAGGTCTCGATGCCGTGCTGGTCCATGAAGCGCTTGAGCCGGCTCTTGTCGATCACCTCGGGGCTTGGCTCCCACATGACATCCCCGATGACCACCGGCTGCATTCCGAATGGATTCTAGTTCCCGCCTCTTACACTCGGGCCGATGAGCGGGCTGCCCGATGACTTCGCGGAGACGCTCGCCCGCGTCGTGGAACCAGGTCACCATGAGGCCGTAGCCAACGTCATCGAAGCCGCGACGCTGCTCGACGACGTCGGTTTACGGCGCTTCCTGGAGCTCTTCGCAACACGGATCCGGGCCTCGTCCGCGCTTGTCACGTACGAAGAACTCCACGGCTTCCTGGGGGTCGCCGCCCGCGCAAGCGCTCGCTAATCCGTTCGGCCTCCTCTAACAGCTCCCAGTAGTTGGCCCAGGCGGCGCGTTCTACTGCCACCGCGACCTCTGCTTTGAAATGCTCGCGCGCCGCTCGCACGGCGTGCTGCTGCGCATAGCACCAGCGATCCCATGCCCGCTCTACCGTGCAGTCGACAAGCTCGAGCCACTCCGCGTCCGCGGCGCCATTCGCTGGAGACGGCAGGGTGAGCACCTTCCACACCCGGTCATCGCGCACGATCGTCACGACTGGCTGGCCGCTCGGCCTGCCTACATGTCGATTGGGGTGGGGATGGTTCGGGTTGGCGGCCATCAATCGCTGTTGCACCGCAAAAACAAGGTCATGCGCGGCGTGCAGCGTAGCCGGAGGAACCGGTGGGTTTCGCCTTCCGAGGCGGATCTGCAGCGCGCGGATCGCTTCACGCAGGTGAGCCGGCGCTTCGGTCCGGTCTTGCAGGCGAAGAGTCTCGACATCGTCGAGCAGGACGTCGGACTCCGCGAGCAGCAATCTCCGGCGAGTTTCGGTGGCGTCCTCTAATCGGTCGAGGACCGTCGCGGCGGCCATGCGCAGCACCATAAACGGTCCGGCCAGTTTGTCAAGTATAGGTTTACAGCTTGCTTTCTCTTAACAGGCGGGGTTGTGGTCGTGCCAGGCGAGTCATAACGTCGAAACGCGATGAAAAGGTGGGCGACTGCACTGCTGGCGCTGGCGGTTGGTGGCGGTGTGAGCGCCGCACTGCTGATGCTTGCAAACCCAGATCGCGATGCGGTGGAGGTGTACGCGGCGGCGCGCGACATCCGCGTCGGATCCAACTTCGCACCGGACTCGATGGTGCTTGTCCGAGTGAACGCCTCGGGGCTTCCACCGCTACTTTTCAGGCGAGGTGACGGCTCCAGGCTTGCGGCTCTACTTGCGACGCATGACCTGGCCGCAGGTCAGTTGATCCAGCGCACCGACGCCCGCAGTCGGGACTCAATTGGGGACCGCAGGCTCGTTTTCATACCAGTCAAGGACGCACTGCCCGTTGCGCCCGGCTCGAAGGTTGACCTGCTGGTCGTCGATGGCTCGCTCGATCACGTGTCCGTATCACCGTTTGCGCTCGGTGTCGAAGTCAGAGCGTCCGCACCGGGCGGACTGGTGCTGGTGGTGTCGTCCAGGCAGGCGCCGGCATTTGTCTACGCCTCAACCGTCCTGCGGCTGACGGCCGTGATCGCCGAGCCCGGAACTGCGAACGGTGCAGAGGGTGCGGTCTCGACTCCCGAACAAGCGGTGGCAGTGGCTGGCGAGCCGTGAGCGGAACAGCGTCCGCCGGCGTCGAAGAAGCAATTCGCGTTCGCGTCGAGGCCGAGCTGGCGGCGGAGCTCGCGCGGCGCGATCGGACGCGTCTCGGTGTCGAGGACCAGGCGTGGATCTACCAGCTCGTCGGGCGCCTGGTGGCCGAGGAGCCGCTGCTTGACGACGTCCAGGCCGAGGAAGTTTGGCGTCGCCTTTTCGCGTCAGTGACGCCGCTTGGCCCGCTGGCTGAGCACCTCGCCGACCCAGACGTCGAGGAGGTTCGCATCAACGGCACCGAGGCCTGCTTCGTGTTCAGGTCGGGTCGGCGCCAGACGGTTCCGCCTCCGTTCGATAACGAGGACGCGTTGGTCGAGCTGGTGCACTGGTACACGGACGGCACGCCCAGCGCTCGCCTCGACCGCGCGAGTCCAACGGTGACCATGACGCTCCCAGAAGGCAGCCGGCTCCATGCCGCGCTGTCGCCGCCGGCCCGGCCGATGAGCGTGACGATCCGCAAGCACCCAACCGCCCGGTTTGCCGACCTGCCGGCGCTTGCCGAATCCGGCTTTCTCCCTCACGCGGTGATCGGTCTGCTCGAGGCCGCGGTCGCCGCTCGACTGAACATGCTGGTCTCGGGCGGGGCGGGCGCTGGGAAAACGACCTTCATGCGCATCCTGTCGCGCCTCATCGCGTCCGATGAGCGAGTGGTCACGATCGAGGACCAGGCTGAGCTGCACCTGTGGCGCGAGTTGCCCGACTGCATCGCGCTGGAAGGCCGGCCCTCCAACACGGAGGGCCGTGGCGCCATCACCATCCAGATGCTGGTCCACGAGGCGCTTCGCATGTCCCCGGACCGAATCATCATCGGCGAGGTCCGCGGTGGTGAGGCGCTGGACCTGCTCGACGCGATGAACACCGGGCACCCCGGATCCGTCTGCACGCTGCACGCAGACAGCCCACGTGAAACCCTGCCCCGCCTGGTCCGCCTTGCCTTGCGCAACCCACAGGCCCCGCGTGCCGAGGTGGTGCTTGGCGAGGTCGTGCACACGGTCGATCTCGTCCTCCACGCAGCGATCGTCCGGCGCGCCGCGGTAGGCGCCGGGTCCAGACCGGCCACATCGCCAGCCATATCAAGAGACAGGAAGCTCGTTTCGTTGGGCTGCGTCGCCGGTCTCGACGACGGGCGTCCGATGCTGCAGGAACTTGTCGCGCTGCGCCCGGACGGGCGCTGGCATCGCGTCGGCTCGCCCGCGGCAATGCCCGAGCGCGTGTGGTCGAAGCTCGCTCAGGTCTGCGATCCGGCGCGACTGCTGGACGGCTTCGATGATTGAGTGGGCGGCAGCCCTCAGCGCTGGACTCGGCGTCGCATTGGCACTCCTTGTGATGTCGTCGCCTGAGCCTGAGGTACCCCTGATTGCGTGGCTGAAACACGTGACGCGCAAGTGGTGGGCAGCAGAGCGCGCTCTTGCTTTCGCGGCGGGTTGGAAGTGGCTCGACGGCCGGACCCTGGTCGCGCTCGAATGTTGCGCTGCACTTGCCGGGGCGTTGTGCGCGACGGCGATGACGGGTCTTTCGGTCCTGTCCGTTCCCGCCGCGGCGGGTGGAGCATCGATCATTCGCGCGGCGGTGTCGGCCAGGCGTCGATCGCTTCAGGCCACGCGCCAGGATGCGGTGCTCGAAGCGACAAGGATGCTCAGGCAGCTCCTCGAAACCGGAGCCACGAGCGTGAATCAGGCAATCGCGGTTCTAGCCGAGCGCGGGCCCGTCCCGCTGCGGTCCGAGTTTCGCCGCATCGCATCGAAATCAATCGGCCGGAGGCAGGCCTGGAAAGAGGCGCGGGAGCGCGTTGGCGAACCGCTGTTCGACATGCTCGCTGCGGCAGTGCTGATCCAGCGGCCGGGCGGCGGTGAGCTGGTCCCGCTCTTCGCGGACCTCGAGTCATCGGTTACGGCCGCGCAAGAGGTCGAGCGCGAGGCGCGCGCGCTGCAGGCGCAGGCTCGTTCGGCTTCGAGCATCATCGTCGCGCTGCCGATAGCCTTCCTGCTCATTCTGTCGGCGCTCCACTCGCCGTACCTCGACGTATTTCACGAAACCACTGGAGAGGTGTTTCTGCTCGCCATGCTCGGTGTCATGGCCGCAGGCTACCTCTGGATGCGCCGGCTGCTGGACCTGCCTGGTCTGGAGCGTGTAAGGCTGACCGATGCCTGAGCCATTGGTCGCGATCGCAGCGATTGGAGCGGGCAGCCTGGGCGCAGCGTCGGTCCTCGCGGTCGGTCATGAGTGGCTGGGCGTGGACCTCACCTCGGTCGCACGACGACAGGGCCGCGCCGACGTTCCGTCGCACTTTGCAGCAATCCGGCGCCGGCTGTCGCGTCGACTCGGGCAAGCCGGTTGGCACGAAAGGCGGATCGCCATCAGCGCGAGCACCCTCGCTATCAGTGGTGTGATCCTCGCCGCGACCATCTCGATCGCCATTGCGATCCTGGCCCTGCTCGTTGGATGCACGGCGTTCCTCGTGACTCTGAACAGCGCGGTCGTCCGCCGGCGCCGGCGGCTCGCGGGCGAGCTGGTTCCGCTCCTGGAGCTTTTCACGCTTGAGCTGAGCGGTGGGGGCAGTGCGCTCGCGGCCCTTGGCTCAGTGTGCGTTCAAGTCGAAAGCGAACTGGCGATCGAGCTCCGCCGCATGCTCATCGCTTCACAGGTCGCTGGGTCTGCGTCGTTCGAGACGCGCCTGCTCGAATACGCCGGCGAACACGAGTTGGCTGCTCTTGGCAGCCTGGCGATCATCCTCGCCGCGAGCCGCGACTATGGGACCGCCGCAAGCCAGGGAGTTCGTGCCCTCGCAACCGACTTGCGGCGAGCGCAGCGTCGCGAGCTGATCGCCCAGAGCAGACGCGCGCTCAACAACGTGCTGCTGCCGGCGGCGGTCGCGGTGCTCCTGCCGTTTCTCGGAGTCCTCATGTTCCCTGCCGTTTCCGTCCTGCAGAGAACCCTGCATTGAGTCAGATGCGCGGTGCAGCGATGGTCGAGTTCGCTCTGGCATGGCCGGTGGCCCTCCTGCTGGTCCTCAGCAGCGTCGAGCTAGCGGTCTGGGTTGCCGAGTCTTTCGCGGCGCGATCCGCCGCGCTTGCGGGTGCTCGTGCGGCCTCGGTCGCCGGCGCGAGTCCCCAGGTCGCCACCGGGGTCACGATCCGCGTTCTCGCGCCCAGCCTTGTCGGCGTGCGTGCGGTCGCGTGGTGTCCCGGCCAGGGCGGTGCGCCACCACCACTGTGGGTGTGTGCGCGGGACCTCGGGTCGGCCGTGCAGGTGGATGTGGGTGGCTCGGTGCCCGCCCTCGTCCCGCTCGCATGGGGTGGAGGTTTGCCGCTGCATGCCCACGTCGCGCTTCAAAAAGAGACCTTCGCCAGGTGAGTCGAGGCCAGTCCCTCGTCGAGCTGGCGGTGTGCGCTCCGGTGATCCTGCTCCTGACTCTGGGCGCCGTTGCCACCGTGCAGATAGTCGACGCTCGGTCGGGTTTGCAAGCCGCGACACAGGCCGCGGCTGCGGAGGCGGCTCGGGCTCCGGATCCCGCGAGTGCTCAGGCCGCGGCACAAGCTCGCTTCTCGTCGATGATCGCGGGCTATCCGCTAAGTGCCATGACTTTGCACATCTCGGTCGGGCATTTCAGCCGCGCTGATCAGGTCGTGGCGGTTTCGTCAGGCACGGTCGACGTTTCATGGGCAGCTCTGGTCTTTCCAAAACGGTTCGTGCTCGGAGCCCGGGCGATCGTCCCCCTCGAGACATGGCGCAGTCGCGGGGGGTCATCGTGAACCGCATTGCGCAATGGGGACAGGTCCTAGCATTCTTCGCCCTGGCCCTGCCGGTCGTGCTGGTGCCGGTCGCCGCCTTTGCAGTCGATGCCACCGTCGTCGCGAGCCGGTCGGCGGCTCTGCAGGCGGCGACGGCTCAGGCAACGGAGACGGCCGCACAGCAGCTGAATGTCGGGGTCATCCGGTCCAACGGGACGCTGGTGCTCGATGTCTCGGCGGTGACGGCAGTCGTTGCGGCCACTGTCAGAGAGGAGGAACCCGGCGCGCTGGTCGACTCATCGATGGTCAACGGCGTCGATGTGATCGTGGTGACCAGCGAGCCGGTAACGCTGCCGTTCAGTGTGTTCACTCGAACCATCACGCTTCACGCGCGAGCGACGGCACGCCTGGTCGTGGGCTACGAATCTCCCAGCTGAAGGGCTCGCCGACTTCCGCTCCAGCGCCGCCGTCGGCGCGTAGCAGAACTGCTACAATGCTTCTCGTGGCAGACATTCCGGCTCGCGACCTTCGCAACGATGTGAGCGCTGTCTTGCGCCGCGTGGAGGCGGGTCAGAGGCTCCGAGTAACTGTGAGCGGCCGGCCCGTAGCTGAGTTGTCGCCGTTGCCGACGCGGCCGCAGACGATTTCCTGGGAGGCATTCCTCGCTGGAAGCGATGACTGGCTAGCTGACCCTGCCTTGGCCAAGGACCTGGCCGAGCTCCTCCCGGACACCACTGACGATGTTCCGGTCCCCTGATGGTCCGGCGCGGTCGCGTGGAAGCGGCAATCGCGGACACTTCCTTATTCATCGCACTCGAGCAAGATCGACCTGTAGTCGGGGCGCCGCCTCAACAAATAGCGGTATCGGTGATCACCATCGGCGAGTTACGCCTGGGTGTGCTGGCCGCGGTCGATGGCCAGACACGCGCGCGACGCCTCGAAACCCTTTCGAGGGCTGAGGCGCTGGAGCCGCTACCGATCGACTTGCGGGTGGCGCACGCGTGGGCAGCATTGCGACTTGCACTTCGGGACCTCAGTCGCGGGATGCCGCTGAACGATTCCTGGATCGCGGCTACGGCGATAGCTCACCATCTCGCTGTGGCGGCGCAAGACCACGACTACGACGGTGTCCCGGGCCTCGAGGTAATACGGGTTTGAGCACGGCTGACATAGCGCGCGAAGGTCTCGCTTAGCGATTCGAGGGCACCCTGTAGCGGTCGAGGCGGCTCGGCCTGGAGCTGCCGGCTGGACGAAAGTGCAGTTCGTAATTCGGGCCGTTGATTGACGCGAGCTTAGGAATCATCGCGCTAGGAATTACCAGGTACGTTTCATGGAAACGGCGCTCCGGCACCATCCAGGCAAGCGCTACCAGGAAGGTGGTCGGAGCGGGCACGAAGCTCGATCGGTTGACCAGGATCTTGCGATAGGCGTCTGGTTCCGGAAGCTGGCCAGTCTTGACCTGTATCCCGATCGTCATCCCGGTCGCCAGGCGTCGAATGAGAACCTCGTTGGTCTCGTTATCGGGAAATCGCCGAAAGAGGCCGCAGTCTTCGAGGAACGCTAGCCGGCGCATCACCTCCAGCTCCCCCCAAATGGCGATGACGCGGTCTTCATCCAACACCGGCTCCGCCGCGAGAGCTGCGGTGGGCACAACCTGTCCGATGGCGTCCTGGCTGCCGGTAGGCCAGCTTGCGTCGAGGTCGTCCATTTTGGTGCGCTGAGCGTAGTCCGCGGCGTTTGGGCGGAGAATGTCGCCAGCGGAAATCGACTCTGGAGGTGTGGGGCATGTCTCTCAAAGTCACGGTGGACGTGTTCAGCGGTCGGCCCAATCCGGTACTGGTGTTGGAGGGCCGGGAAGAGCAGGCGGTCCTCGCTCGACTTCGTCCCGGCAAGCGGCAGCCGAGACTCGCGGCGCCCCAGTCTTTCCTCGGCTATCGGGGACTTCAGTTCGAGCTGACGGGCGGGCGTCGCCGCGCACTTCCTGGTTCCTTCCGTCTGTGGCACGGTGTTCTCATCGCCGACGGCTTGAGTGCGGCGGTCGCCGACCCGGGCTTCGAGGCCTGGTTCATGGGCACGGATGGGCCGCTCCGCCGGCTGGGGCTTGGTGGCGCCGTTCACAACCTGCTCGAAACCGAGCGACTTCGCCCACGCCCAAAGGGTGGAGATGGTGACAAGGACGATCGCCATGAACGAAGGCGCCGGCATGAGCACGAGCGGTGTGAGTGCGCGCCTCTTTACGAGCCGGGTTGGTGGAACGGCGGGCCGAGACAGGGGAGCAACAACTGCTACAACTACTCGACCAACTACCGGTCCGACACCTTCGCCCAGCCCGGGCTCGCAGCAGGCGCCGAATACGCGTCACTGACCTGCCCCGACGTCCTCGCGGGAGCCATTGCCGATGAACTGATCAATGCTCCCAAAGCCAACAACCGATGCCCGAAAGAGGGCCACCTGGTTGCACTGGTCGTCGCTCCCGGTGGCGACTTTCACTGGTATCGCAAAGGCAGGACCGGCTACTGGTCTCACAAGCCAGGCCCGGGTCAGGCCACCAACCGAGACAACAGCGGCCACCTCATCACCGACCCTCGAACCGCCGATCGCGGTTTCTACGTGGACTTCTGCACCTTCATGGTCGTCATGCATGGGCACATCAAGATCCTCTGAGGAAGGTGGGTGGATCGGCGGCGTCCTTGTCTACTCGGGTCGCCGTGACCCGACCTGGCCGGTCCCGGCAGAGCTCGGGCACCGTCTCGAGCAGCTGTGGGAAGGTTTGCCGCCGTGGTCAGGCCGGCGGCCTCAACCACCCCCGCTGGGCTTCCGCGGCTGGACGCTCACAGCCCCGGATGGCCGGGTCTGGACGGCGTTCAGACAGCTGGTGGCGCTGGCCATCGATGGCCGTCGCGACGCCGAGCGCGAGTTCGAGCGCTCGCTGATCGCTTCGGCGCCCCCAGGAATCGTTCCAACGATTGCCTTATGACCTGCGACCTCCGCCCTCAGGCGAGTCCGAGCAGGCGCTTCCCGTTGCCGAGCAACACTTTCTGAAGCACCTCGTCGGGCAGGCCTAGTCCGCTGAGCTCATCGAGGCAGCGCTTGGGCTCGATGAACGGGTAATCGCTGCCGAACAGGAATTGGTCCTGCAGCCGGCCCTTCATGTCGCGAATCACCTCCGCCGGGATGTAGCGCGGAGCCCAACCGGATATGTCGACATAGATATTGGTCTTGTGCAGAGCCATCGCCATCAGCTCGAGGTGCCATGGATAGCCGAAATGCGCCGCGATGATCTTCAAGTCGGGAAATGAGGCTGCGGCCGCGTCCAGGCGGATGGGCCGCGCGTAGTCGAGCCGGATGCCCTGGCCGCCCGGCTGCCCCGCGCCGATGCCGCTGGTGCCCGTGTGGAAGAGGAGCGCCAAGCCAAGCTCTTCGCAGCGTTCGTACAACGGCCAGTGCCGCTCGTCATCCGGCGCGAAGGCTTGAAGCGAGGGATGCAGCTTGACCCCCTTCAGCCCCAGCTCGGCGATGCGATCTAGCTCGGCGACCGCGCGCTCGCCTTTGAGCGGGTCGACGCTGCCGAAACCGACGAAGGTTTTCGGGTGGTCTCGACACGCGCCTGCGACCAGCTCGTTAGGCACCCGCGCCCGGCCCGTCGCGGTCTCTGCGTCCCAGGCCAGCAGCACGGCGACGATGTCCAGCTTCTCGTAGTCGCCGGCCAGCTCGTCCAGCGAGCGCCGCGCCACCTTGGATCGAAAGTACTTCTCCGCAGCTTCCACGTATCCGCGCATGGACGTGTCGAGCCATTCGGGCGTCGGCAGGTGGACGTGAAAATCAATTGCTCTCACGAGGCGATGATTAGCTTATGCAAGCCTCGCTCCTGGTGCTCGCGGGTGGCGACAGCCGGCGCATGGGCCAGCCGAAGGCCTGGCTGAAGGTGGGGGACACCAGCCTGCTCCGCTACGTGGTGGAGCGCCTCGCTCCCACCTTCTCAGAGGTGATCGTCTCGTTCGCCGAGCCCGAGCAGCTCGAGGAGCCGGTCCCTTTCCGGATCGTGTTCGACCGCAAGCGATCCGCTGGGCCGCTGGCCGGCATCGAGGCCGGGCTGGAGGCTGCACGCAGCGAGGTGCTCTTCGCGCTCGCGTGCGATATGCCTTACGTGACAGAGGAGGTCGCCCAGATCGCGATTGCCGCCGCGCGCCGTTGCGACGCCGCGATCCCTCGGATCGACGGCCGCCCCGAGCCCGTTTGCGGCGCCTACAGGAAATCCGCCTTGCCTGCGGTCACCCACGCCCTCAACGCGGGCCGGCTCAAGACGGCTGAGGTCACGACTGAGCTCGACGTCACGTGGCTGGAAGGTCTCGACCCACAGCTGTTCAGGAGTCTCAACACCCCGGAGGACCTGGAGCGGTTTCATGTCGAGTTCGCGTCGCAGCGATAATTGACGGGCGCTTTGAAAATCGTCGTCACGGTCAAACAAGTCCCGGATCCCAATTCCACTCTCATCCTGGAGGCGGACAACACCCTCTCGCGTGAGAAGGAGGTAGTCCTCGACCCCGGGGACGAGTGCGGGGTCGAGGAGGGACTGCAGCTCAAGGAAGCGCACGGCGGCGAGGTGATCCTGGTTTCGATGGGCCCCGAGCGCGCGAAGGATGCCATCCGGAAAGGCCTTTCGATGGGCGCCGACCGCGGCATCCTGATCACCGATCCTCAGCTCGCCGGAGCCGATGCGCTGCTCACCGCCCGCGCCCTCGCGGCAGCGATCAAGCCCGAAGCGCCCGATCTGGTGATCTGCAGCACGGAGTCATACGACGGCAGCACCGGCATGGTGCCGCCCATGCTGGCCGAGCTGCTGGGCGTGCCTCAGCTCACTTTTGCGAAGAAGGTCGAGGTCGACGGTTCGACGATCAAAGTCCACCGGCAAACCGCCGATGGCTACCAGGTCGTCGAGGCTTCGACCCCGGCCCTCATCACCGTGACGGCGGGCATCGCGGAGCCCCGCTACGCCTCGCTGAAGGGCATCATGGCCGCGCGCTCCAAGGAGATCAAGCAGATCGGGCTGGGCGACCTGGGCATCGAACGCGGTGAACCCGCTGAGACGATCGAGGGACTCACCGACGCCGAGACTCGCAAAGCCGGCACCGTAATCGAGGACGACGGCACCGCGGTCGATCGCATCATCCAGGTACTCGTCGAAGCGAAGGTCCTGTAGCCGATGGGCAAGGTCTGGGTCTACGCGGAGCTCAACCAGGGCAACCTGGCGTCGACGTCGCTCGAGCTGATGGCCCTTGCTCGCGAGCTGGGTGACGTCGAGGCGATCGCGCTGGGCGGCGGCGCGAAGGCGGCGGCCGCAACGCTGGGCAAGCACGGCGCCAAGGTAGTCCACGTCAATGAGGACGCCACGTTCGACGACTTCATCGCCGAGCCCGCCGTCGATGCGTTGGCCTCTCTTCACAAGGAGCAGGCTCCCGACCTCATCCTGTTCGGCTTCACACCGGACTCGCGCGAAGTGGCCGGCCGGCTTGCCGCTCGGCTCGAGGTTGGGCTCATCTCCAACGCGGGCAACGTCCTCGCGACCGGCGGTGCCTTCGTCGCCAAGGTGCCTTACTTCGGCGGCGCCAAGCTCGCTTCGATGAAGGCCAACAAGAAGCCCGCGATCGTGCTCGTGCGGCCCAAGTCCTTCGAGGCCGCCGAGGTAGGTGGCAACGCGGAGGTCAAAGAGCTCACCGCCTCCATCGAAGCCGGCTCGAAACGCGCCCACATAACCGAGCGCGTGGTCGAAGCTTCGGAGAAGGTGAAGCTCGAAGACGCGAAGATCGTGATCAGCGGCGGGCGTGGCCTGGGCGGCCCGGATAACTTCCCCATGCTCGAGGAGCTGGCCAACGCGCTCGGTGGCGCGGTCGGTGCGAGCCGCGCTGTGGTAGACGCGGGCTGGGTGCCGTACTCGATGCAGGTGGGGCAGACGGGCAAGTCCGTGCGCCCGCGCGTCTACATCGCGGTGGGAATCTCCGGCGCGATGCAGCACACCGTCGGGATGAAGGCTTCCAAGGTGATCATCGCCATCAACAAAGACGCCGAGGCGCCGATCATGAAGATGGCCGACCTCGGAGTCGTGGGTGACGCGATGAAGATCGTTCCCGCGCTTACCGCCGCGGTCAAAGCCAAGAAGAAGTAACGGCGCCGGGCGCGCGCAGGGCGCAAGTTTGAACAGAGAAGAAGCCCAGAAGCTGCTCATCGAGCGTGTCGAACGCAGGCGGGACAAGGATTTCCCAGCGGCCGACGCCCTCCGCGACCGTCTCCGCGCGAGCGGGTGGGACGTCGTCGACAACGCGCAGGGGAGCGAGCTTCAGGCCCTGAAAGCGCCGGCGAGCACCGAGCAGCCGGCGATTCCGCGCGCGGTCACGCTGCTCACGGTCATGCACGGGTGGAAGCCCGACGCAGAACGCTGGCTGCTCTCCGTGTTCACGCACTGCAAGGCCGACTTCGAGGCGCTGATCGTGGATAACTCCGGCGATACGCGAATCGCCGCCTGGCTCGATAGCCGTGCGGCCGAGCGACTGCGGTCCGTCAAGTTGGATCCACCGCTCGGTTTCGCGGCTGCGGTCAACGCCGGTATCGAAGCAGCGGCCGGCGAGTTGGTCATCCTCTTTGATCCGGGCGTGGAGCTGAAGGGGGACGCGGTGTCGCCGCTCATCGAAGCGCTCGCGGACCCTTCGGTTGTCGTTGCCGGGCCTTATGGCCTGCGCGGCCAGGGCACGATGAAGGAGTTCGCGGAGAGTGCCGGCCCGGAGGTGGACGCCATCGAGGGGTACTGCATGGCGTTCCGGCGCGGCGATGCACAGGCGCTGGAGGGATTCGATCTGAAGTTCCGCTTTTACCGGATCGCAGACATCGAGTTCAGCTTCCGCCTCAGGGATCGCGGCGGCCGGGCGGTCGCCGTCTCCGGTTTGCCGCTGGAGAAACACGAGCATCGGCTCTGGGAGACCACCGATCCGAGCGAGCGCGATCGGCTGTCGCGCCGCAACATGTACCGGTTCCTGGACCGCTGGGGTGACCGGGCCGACCTTCTCGTGGGCGACAAATAGAATTGCCCGCGATGGGCGACGAGTATCCCGAGCGAATCTCCGAGCTGAAAGGCAGGCGGGCGAAGAATCTCGCGATGGGCGGCAAGGAGAGGATCGCCAAGCAGCATGAGCGCGGCAAGCTCACGGTCCGCGAGCGGCTGGACCTGCTCTTCGACAAGGACACGTTTGTCGAGTTCGGCCTCCTCGCGCACCAGCAGCCGGTGCGCGGCGGCGAGTCAGATGCAGAAGGGACGCCCGCCGATGGGGTCGTCACCGGTCACGGCCTCGTCGAAGGCAGGCAGGTCTGGGTTATCTCTTACGACTTCACGGTCATGGCGGGCTCGATGGGCGCAGTGGGGGAGCAGTTCAAAGCGGCCCGGGTGCGCGAGCTCGCCCTCCGGTACCGGAAGCCACTTGTGTGGCTGCTCGATTCAGCCGGCGCGCGCATCCAGGAAGCCGCCGGCTCGACGTTCGCGGGTACGGGCTATCTGTTCGCGGACCAAGTCGTCATGTCGGGCGTGATCCCTCAGGTCGCGGCGATGCTCGGCCCGTGTTCCGCCGGCACGGCGTACATCCCGGGTCTTGCGGACTTCGTGCCCATGGTCAAGGAGACCTCGTCAATGTCGCTGGGCGGCGCCCGCTTGGTGAAGGCGGCGACGGGCGAGGACGTCTCGGATCACGACATGGGCGGTTCCCAGGTTCACTGCTACGAGTCCGGCGTAGGTGATAACGAAGTGGCAGACGACCGCGAGTGCATCGCCCTGGTGCGAAGGTTCCTGTCCTACTTTCCCTCGAGCAACACCGAGGCTGCGCCATTCGACGTGACAGACGATCCACCTGACCGCTCGGTCGACGGCCTGGAGAAGATCGTGCCGGTCAATTCGCGCGCCGCCTATGACGTGAAGCGCGTGATCAAGGCGGTGTTCGACCGCAACAGCTGGCTCGAGGTCAAGCCCACCTGGGCCAAGAACATCGTGATCGGGCTCGCCCGCGCCGGCGGGCACGCGGTCGGAGTCGTGGCGAACCAGCCGATGCAGAAGGGCGGCATCCTCGACTCGGACGCCGCGGACAAGGCGGCGCGCTTCATCCGCATGTGCGATGCATTCAACGTGCCCCTGGTCTACCTGGTGGACGTGCCGGGGTTCCTGGTCGGGTCGCAGGTCGAGAAGGAGGGCATCATCCGCCATGGCGCCAAGATGCTGTACGCGACGTCGGAGGCGACGGTGCCGAAGATCACCATCATCATGCGCAAGGCATACGGTGCCGGCTACTACGTGATGTGCGGCAAGGGCTACGAGCCCGATGTTCTCGTCGCCTGGCCGCTGGCAGAGATCTCGGTGATGGGCCCCGAGGGCGCGGTCAACATCATCTTCAACAAACAGATCGAAGCATCAGCAGATCCCGAGGCCACTCGAGCCCAGATGATCAAAGCGATTCGCTCGCAGATCAATCCATATCTCGCCGCGGGCTGGGCGATGATCGACGACGTCATCGATCCGGCCGAGACGCGCCGCGTCATCATCGACGGCCTCGAGCAGGCGAGGAACAAGAAAATCGACCGTCCATGGCGCAAGCACGGAAACATCCCGGTCTAAATCCGATGGGAAAGGTCATCGTCACCGCGGCGCTCACCGGTGTGCTGGCGACACGCGACCACTGTCCCGCGATCCCCTACACGCCTAAGGAAATTGGCGAGGAAGCGAAGCGCGCTGCTGACGCAGGCGCGGCGATCGTCCACATCCATGCGCGCAAGCCGGATGGAGGGCCGGACTGGAGTGTCGAGACGTTTGCCGAGATCTTCGGCGAGGTGCGCGCGCGCACCGACGTGATCATCAATTTCTCCACCGGCGCGGTGGGCATTCCAGCCGAAGAGCGCGTGGCCCACATCCGCGACCTCCGGCCGGAGATGGCCGCGCTGAACATGGGCTCGATGAACTACGCGATCTATTCGGAGAAGAAGAAGGCATTCCATCACGACCACGTGTTTGCGAACTCGTTTAAGGACATCCAGTTCTTCCTCGAGACCATGAAGAGCGCGCACGTCCGGCCGGAAATGGAGTGCTTCGACACCGGGCACATCGGCAACACAAGACCGCTTATCGACATGGGCGTGCTTGGACCCCCGTACCAGTTCAGCCTCATCATGGGTGTCCTGGGCGGCATCCCTGGCACCACGCGCCACCTGGTCGACCAGGTTGATTCGCTGCCGCCCGGCTCGCACTGGCAGGTGATCGGTGTCGGCCTGAAACAATGGCCCCTGGTGGCGGCGGCGATGACGATGGGCGGCAATGTGCGCGTCGGGCTCGAGGACAACTTTTACGTGGAGGAGGGCAGGATGGCGAAGAGCAACGGAGACCTGGTCGAGAAGGCCGCTCGCCTCGCCCAAGATCTCGGGCGAGAGGTAGCGACGGCCGCCGAAGCCAGGGCCCAGCTAGGTCTAGACCCATTCCCCTCTTCCGCGGTAGCGGGAGAGGGTCAGGGTGAGGGACGCGGGTAAGGCATGACCGAGGTGAAGGCGGAACTGGTTGGCAGCGTGTGGAAGATCACCACGGAGCCCGGCTCGCAGGTCGCCGAGGATGATGTGCTCCTCATCCTCGAGTCGATGAAGATGGAGATCGCGGTGACCGCCCCACGAGCGGGCACGGTGAATGAGATTCGTGTGAAAGAAACAGATGTGGTCAAGGAGGGACAGGTTCTGGTGGTGCTGGAATGAGTGAGCTGCCGATCAGGGTCAAGGTCCAGGAGAGCGCAAGCCAGGTCGTCTACACGGATGCCGTCCTCATCAACGGCAACCCGCTCGGCTACGTGTTGAACTTCGGCCAGTGGGCGCCTGAGGAGCCGGGACTGGTGCGCATCTACACCCGTGTCGGGATGAGTCCCAACCACCTCAAGCTGCTCGCGCAGCTGCTGACCCAAAACGTGGCCGCATACGAGGACAAGTTCGGCGAGATGACTCTGACCGAGGACCGGGCGGCGCCGGCTCATCACTTCGGTTTCGATACCGTTCCCCCCGAGCCGAGACAGAAGAAACTGCCCTGATGAAGCCAGCTCAGCTCCTGTTCGAACATCAGCGACGGGTCGACCGGGAGCGGATCCTTCGCGAGGATATCGAGCGCGTCGCGTCACGGCTGGAGTCAGACCCCGAGGTGGTGGAGCTCGAAACCAGCCTTGCCGAGGCCCGCGGCGCACAGGAGGTTGCGGCGGCGCGACTTCGCGAGTCAGACCACGAGCGTGAGGCTCACCGCACCAAGCTGCGTTCGCGCGAGAAAGAGCTCATGAGCGGGCGCATCCGCAACCCGACCGAGCTGATGCAGATGTCGGAGGAGGTGTCGCACATGAAGGCGCGCTTTGCCGAGGAAGAGGACGCAGAGATGCGATTGATGGAGGATGCAGATGCCGCCGACGGGGCCGTCCGCGACGCCATCGCCAACCTCGAGGACGGGCGCCGCCGCTCCGCAGGCGAAGAACCGGCGCTGCGACACGAGCTCGCGGGATGGACCACGGAGCTAGGCGAGGTCGTGGCCGAGCTCGACAGCGTATGGGAGCAGGTTCCGCCGGCTGCGCAAGCGGCGTACTCGCGCATGCGCATGTATCCCCGCGTGGCCCAGGTGGTCAACAACCAGTGCACGGCCTGCCGGGTCACGGTCACGTCGTCGGGGATGCAGATGCTGCGCAAGGGTGACGAGATCGTCCACTGTGAGCACTGCGGCCGCATCCTGGTCCGCGACTGAAAACCCTTCGCGTTTTCACGGACGGCGCGGCCCGCGGCAACCCGGGACCCGCCGGCCTCGGCGTGGTGATCGAGGATGAGCACGGCATGCGGCTGCGAGGGCTGCACCGCTGGCTCGGTGTCGCAACGAACAACGAGGCCGAGTACCACGCGTTTATCGAAGGCCTGAAGGCGGTCGATGAATGGAAGCCAGACCGGCTCGAGGTCTACCTCGACTCGAAGCTGGTGGTGGAGCAGGTGAATGGGCGCTGGCGGGTCAAGGAGGCGCGGCTGCAGCCCCTCCACCGCCAGGCGAAAGAGCTGCTCGACCGCTTTCGAGAGGTCGAGGTCAAGCATGTGGAGCGGGAACGCAACAAGGCGGCCGATGCGCTTGCCAACCAGGCGATTGACGCCTACGTTAAGAAGGCGGCGCCTCGCGGGTAGAATGCCGTTCGGGCCGAGGCGGACGGGTGACCGCTGACCACCTAATAAGCGGTTGGAGGAAAGTCCGGGCTCCACAGAGCAGGGCGCTGGGTAACACCCAGTCGGGGCGACTCGAAGGAAAGTGCCACAGAAAATTACCGCCGGGTAGTGCGTGTCTCCGGAGACGAGCTGCCAGGTAAGGGTGAAAAGGTGGGGTAAGAGCCCACCGGCGGCCGGGTGACCGGCCGGCCAGGTAAACCCCGCCCGGAGCAAGACCAAATAGGAGGGCGTTCACAGCGGCTCGCTGAGCCCTCGGGTATCGGTCGCTAGAGGTGCCGGGCAACCGGCATCCCAGACAGATGGTCACCGTCCCGCAAGGGACACAGAACCCGGCTTACGCGCCGTTCTCGGCCCACCACCCCGTCCCGAATACGAAATTCGAGTTACGTCGAGCCTCGCGGAGGAGTGTATGTCGCGGGTACCAGTACCCATTTAGTACCCACACACTTGTTCGACCGAGTTCGAAATCGGCCGGCGCGACCCGACTCGACGAACTTGGGCGGACAGAAAGGAAAAGGGACTGTCGGCGCAACCTTCTGTGCCCCCGCCCGCGACGCCAAGACCAGCATCCAGTGATCTCACGGCCATCGCTCGTCGGCGTGTCAATAGGGCTGGCGGACAGAATGTCGAGCGCAACCTTCTGTAGCCCCCGAAAGGCCGGTCTCAGGCGCGGGGGCGCAAGCTCGTGTCTCGGAGAGTGACGCCTGTAGTCAGTCGGCGCGATCAAATGTATGGATCGCAAGTCTGGACTGCGTAGGACCGATCGTCATGATGAAGTCAGGGTTGGCATCGGTTCGTTGCGGAAGGTCGTCGTAATCCATCAAGTGGATCAGCACGTCGTACGGTCCACCGCAGGATCACGGCGGCGGCGGCGCGGATGGAGCCTCAGCGCCCGGGCCCAGCGGCGGACCGTGGTGCGGGAGACGCCGAGCTCCTCACCGATCTCCTCAATGTCAGGCGGAGCATTGCGTCGCGTCATGGTGATCCGAACCAGGTAGTCAGCGCGTCGCGCAATCCGGTATCTGTGCCGTCCCCCACCCAGGCGACATGTCCGTCGGGCCGGATCAGCACGGCAGTGGGGGCAGTGACCGCGCCAAGTACCGGAAGCTCCCAAACACCAGCATATTTAGCGTTGATCAGCTGAACTCGATCAGCCCATGGAGTGATGTCAAAGCCGCCGGGCTCACCGAGGTTGAGCAGCACCGGCTTGGCGCTGTGCAACAGCTCGAAGACTCGGAGCGGTCCGTCGGCGGTCACGATGTCCAGATCGGGCATGCGGCGTCCGAGCAGCGGATGTCCCTCGCCGAGGTCGTAGCGGATGTCGAGACCGGAGAGCATCGCGGCGATGTGCCTGCGCGGCTCGTCCATGCTCAGCAGTTCGGTCATGGTGTCGCGCAGCGCCTGGTGACGGTCGCCGGGGCTGGTCAGTGCGACTTGGGCCATGGTGTTCTGCAGCACTCGGGCGCCGACCGGATGCCGTTCGTCGTGGAAGGTGTCCAGCAGGCTCTGGGGTGATGTCTTCTTGACCACCTGGGCCAGCTTCCACCCCAGGTTCACGGCATCCTGGACACCGGTGTTGAGACCTTGACCACCGAGCGGGGGATGCACGTGTGCCGCATCGCCCGCCAGAAGGATGCGCCCCTTGCGATACGAAGCCGCCTGCCGGGTGTTGTCCGTAAAACGGGAAGTCCAGCTCAGGCTGTGCACGCCGTAGTCCGTCCCGTCGGCGGCGATGAGTGCCTCGCTGACATCCTGCAGGGTGGGCTCGCTGGTGTGCTCGACCTGGGATTCGGTCAGGACGACCCGAATCCGATCTCCGCCCTCGACCGGGCCGATCCCACCGCCCGGACGCAGGCCGAACTCCGGCTTCTCGACCATCTCGACCTCGGCCATGAGCCAGCTCGTCGACGGATCCCACCCGGCGAACTCGATACCGGCCGCCTTTCGGATCACACTGCGGCCCCCGTCGCACCCGACCAGATAGTCCGCCCGGAGCGACGTGCCGTCGGACAGCGCGACGTCGACGCCGGTGTCGTCGTGGGCGAACCCTGTCACCTCACGTTCGCGCGTGGTCGGCACCCCGAGCTCATTGACCCAGGTGGCCAGTAGGCGCTCGGTCTGAATCTGCGGGAGGGCGAGCCCGTAGTTGTGGCGGGAGGGGAAATCACTGATGTCCAAGGGGATTCGACCGAACCCCTGGATCTGCATCGCCTTCCCCTCCTGGAGAAACCGGTCGGCGACGCCGCGCTGATCGAGCACCTCGATGGTGCGCGCGTGCAGACCGCCGGCGCGCGAG
>DASYVJ010000005.1:0-3547 GCA_035937155.1 Candidatus Dormiibacterota bacterium
ACGTTGACTACGTTCAACTACGCCCCCGTGGCGGTCGGGGTAGTGTTGTTGTATTCAGGGGGCTACTGGTTCCTGTCGGCCAGGAACTGGTTCAAGGGGCCGAAGGTTCAAGGAACGCAGGAAGAGCTTGCCAAGATCGAAGCCGAACTCGCCGCCGTCAGCTAATCCGGGATCCACGACGGGCGACCGGCCGAAGATCGGCGTCACCGTCCACCCACGACGGGGCCTGGAGTACTACGGCACATACCGCCGTGCCGTCATGGCCGCGGGCGCCGAGCCGATCGACCTCGTGCCGGGCACCAAAACGCTCCCGGAGCTCGACGGTTTGTTGTTGCCGGGCGGTTGGGACGTCGACCCGCAGTTTTATGGGGAGCAGCGAGATGAGAAGGTGGGGGACACCGACCTAGAGCTGGACGAGACCGAGCTGACACTGTTTCGCCAAGCGCGCGAACGTAAGATCCCGGTGCTCGGGATCTGTCGCGGCCAGCAGGTGATCAATGTCGCCATGGGCGGTTCCCTCGTGCAGCACCTGGAGGACCACGACGCACGCGCGCTTGGGCGCAGCCACCTGGCACACACTATCGAGGTCGACCCGTCATCGGAGCTCGGAAAGGCGGCAGGCGAGGACGAGATCCACGTCAACAGCCTTCACCATCAGGCCATCAAGAGGCTTGCCGACGGTTTGCAGCAGAGCGCGCGCGGCGTGGACGGGACGGTCGAAGGCGTCGAGTCCGATGACGGACTCATCGTCGCGGTCCAGTGTCACCCGGAAGAGCTCACGGGAGACCTGCCTTGGGCGCGCAAGCTCTTCGAGCGCTTTGTCGCCCGCGCGCGCACCCGCAGTCACAAGCATTAGAAGGTGCTAACAAAGGAGCACCTCGCGCACGCCGTCGCCGGCGGAGAGATCGACACGGTTGTCGTTGCGTTCACCGACATGCAGGGACGCCTCATGGGTAAGCGTGTGGACGCGGAATACTTCGTCGAGACCTCATTCGCCGGCGAGTCGACCGAGGGCTGCAACTACCTCCTTGCACTGGACATGGAGATGGAGCCCGTGCCGGGTTACCAGATGGCCAACTGGGAGCAGGGCTACGGCGACTTCGACATGGTGCCGGACTTCGCCACGCTGCGACTCATCCCGTGGTTGGAAGCCACGGCCCTCGTCCTGTGCGATATCGCATGGCATGACGGAAAGCCGGTGCGCCCGTCACCTCGCCAGGTGCTGCGCGCACAGATCGACCGGGCCCGCAAGCTCGGCTTCGAGCCGATGTTCGGCTCGGAGCTCGAGTTCTACCTGCTGAAGGAAACTTTCGCGGAGGCGCACGCCAAGCACTTCATCGACCTCACACCGTCGGTCCCGTACATCCTCGACTACCACATCCTCGCGACGACCTATGACGAGCCGTTCATCCGCGGCGTGCGCAAGGGCATGAAGGCAGCCGGCATCCAGGTCGAGAGCTCGAAGGGCGAAGCGTGGCCCGGGCAGCAGGAGATCAACTTCCGATTCTCCGACGCCCTGACGATGGCCGACAACCACGTGATCTACAAGAACGGGGTCAAGGAGATGGCGCACCAGCAGGGGTGCTCCGTCACGTTCATGGCCAAGCCCGACCACCGATGGATCGGCAGCTCCTGCCATATCCACTCGAGCCTGTGGACGGATAAGCTCAACGTCTTCGACGGGGAATCGGCGACCTTTAAGCAGTACCTCGCCGGCCACATCGCGCACGCCTCCGAGCTGGCGATCTTCCTTGCACCGACCATCAACTCATACAAGCGATACGCCGCCGGCAGCTGGGCACCGACGACCCTGGCCTGGGGACACGACAACCGGACGTGCGGGTTCCGCATCGTCGGCCACGGGCAGCACCTGCGAGCGGAGTCGCGCATCCCTGGCGCAGACGCCAACCCCTATCTCGCTTTCGCGGCGTTGCTGGCCGCCGGCCTGCACGGGATCGAGAACAAGCTGGAGCTGCCGCCAGAGTTCAAGGGCAACGCGTACGAATCTGACGCCCAGCGATTCCCGCATTCGATGCGCGAGGCAATCGCGGAGCTGGAGCGCGGCAAGATGGCCAGGCAGGCATTTGGTGACGACGTCGTCGACCACTATTTGAACTACGCACGCACCGAGCAGGCACTCTTCGACAAAGTCGTGACCGACTACGAGCGCGCGCGGCTCTTCGAGCGCGGATAAGGAGGCTGAATGGGAAGGCTTGACGGCAAGGTCGCGGTGATCACGGGCGCGGCCGGCGGCATCGGCCGCGAGGCGGCGCTTCTTTTTTCATCGGAAGGCGCGCGCGTGTGCGTGGCAGACGTCGGCCGCGAGGCGGGCGAGAAGACCGCCTCTGAGTGCAAGGACGCGTTCTTTGTCCAGGCCGACGTGAGCGACCCGAAGAGCGTAGAAGCGATGTACGAAGCGACCGCGAAGCGGTACGGACGGGTGGACGTGCTCTACAACAACGCCGGCATCATGCCCGCGGATGACGACTCCATCCTCATCACCGAGCCTGAGGCGTGGGATCGCGTGCTTACGGTGAATGCCAAAGGCGTGTTCCTCTGCTGCAAGTACGGCATCCCTCACCTGCTTAAGGCAGGCGGCGGCTCTGTGATCAATGTCGCCTCGTTCGTTGCGCTGATGGGCGCCGCGACTTCTCAGATCGCGTACACCGCCTCCAAAGGTGCGGTGCTGTCGATGAGTCGCGAGCTTGCTGTGCAGTTCGCGCGCCAGGGAGTTCGCGTTAACGCCCTGTGCCCGGGCCCGGTCGAGACGCCGCTGCTGATGCGGATCTTTAATTCGGATCCAGGTGCTTATGAACGGAGGCGCGTGCACCTGCCGATGGGCCGTCTCGCGCAAGCTCGCGAAATCGCCAACGCTGCTCTATTCCTGGCGAGCGACGAATCGAGCTACGTGAACGGCTCGACATTCGTGGTGGATGGCGGCATCACAGCTGCATATGTGACGCCGGAGTAGCGCTACTCTCGTAACCCGCTTCGGTATCGGAATGCGTGCGTTCAAAACTTCTGATCACCAACGTCGTCGTCGCCGTTGCGCTGCTCACGGCGGCTTGCGGTGGCACGACTTCGACAGCAACCGCCAGCCCAGCTGCAAGTCCGGCGGCGAGCCCCGTGGCCAGTCCCGCCGCTGCTGGTACCAAGATTGCCGTGGCGACCAACGCCAAGCTCGGCCAGATCCTGGTCGACGACAAGGGAATCACGCTCTATCTATTCGTTGCGGATACCGGGACGGCTTCCACGTGCTACTCGAGCTGCGCCACGATCTGGCCGCCAGTGCTCACCAACGGCGCACCTCAGG
Source organism: Candidatus Dormiibacterota bacterium (assembly GCA_035937155.1). Classification (GTDB taxonomy): domain Bacteria; phylum Chloroflexota; class Dormibacteria; order Dormibacterales; family Dormibacteraceae; genus Palsa-870. The sequence goes on from DASYVJ010000005.1 coordinate 3,314, forward strand.
CTGGGACTGGCGCCGATGCGTCGCTGTTGGGAACCACCACGCGCACGGACGGAAAGGTTGAGGTGACTTACGCCGGCCACCCTCTTTATTACTTCGTGCAGGACAAAGCGGCTGGTGACGCGACCGGGCAGGGCGTCAACGGGTTCGGCGGCCTGTGGTGGGTTCTGACTCCGTCCGGCGCGGCGATGCACTAGCTGTCCGATCCGAAGCGGCCCCCGTAAGTCGTTAACTTCT
>DASYVJ010000006.1:0-17479 GCA_035937155.1 Candidatus Dormiibacterota bacterium
CTCCGATGCTGGTCACCTTCGCCGGCGTGATGGGCAAGGCCGGCGCGTACGGCTTCCTGCGCATCGCAGTGCCGCTGTTCCCCGAACCGGTGGGTTGGTGGGACTGGCGGTGGATCGTCCCCGTGCTCGCCGTCGCCGCGATCATCTGGGGCGCGCTGATGGCGATCGCGCAGCGCGACATGAAGCTCCTGGTCGCCTACTCCAGCGTCAGCCACATGGGCTTCATCGTCTTGGGCATCTTCAGCTACAACGTGCAGGGCCAGCAGGGGGCCGTGCTGCAGATGGTCAACCACGGGCTGATCATCTCGGCCCTCTTCCTGATCGTAGCCTGGGTCTCCGACCGTGTCGGCACGCGTGACCGCTCGGCCATGGCCGGCCTGGCGCTGCGCATGCCGGTGATGGCCGGCGTGTTCTTCGTCGTGACGCTCGCTGCCCTGGGACTACCAGGCCTCAACAGCTTTGTCGGCGAGTTCATGACCCTGCTGGGCGCGTGGCAGCGCGCGCCCCTGCTGGCCGTGTTCGGAGCGATCGGCCTGGTTCTCGCGCCGGTCTACATGCTGCGGCTCTTCCAGGGCGTGATGCAGGGAGTTCCGGCGGGCCCGGTGCCTCGATCGGACATCTATACGGGGCAGCTCGTCCTGCTGGCTCCGCTGGTGCTGCTGATGTTCGCGATCGGGCTCTACCCGAACGTGCTCACGAGTCTGATGACTTCACTCGGCCAGACCGGGCTCGCCAGATGAGCACGCTCCTCGCCGCCAACCTCACCTACACCTGGTCGCAAGCGCTGGCCGACCTCAGCCAGATCGCCGCCATCGTGACCCTCACCGGCTTCTTCCTGTTCACGATCGTGGTCGACCTCGTGCTGCCAAAGCAGAGACGCGGCGGCGCCGTAGCCATCGCGGCGGTGACCGGGTACGCGTTCGCTCTCGCGACGGCAGGGTATCGCTGGCTTTACGGGCAGGGCGGCTACGCGTATCACCAGTTCGCCACCGGCGACAACTTCGCTCTGTTCTTCGAGATCATGTTCGCGACGCTCGGCATCCTCACCGTCGCCCTCTCGCACTCCTACCTACGTCGGCGCGGCTTGCTGGAGTCGGAGTTCCACATCCTGATCATGGCCGCGGTGATCGGAATGATGGTGCTTGGGTCGGCCACCTCACTGGTCACGGTTTTCCTCGGCCTGGAGCTGCTCTCGATCGCGCTTTACATCGTGTGCGGCTACGTCCGCACGGAGAGCCGGTCGCAGGAGGCTGCCGCGAAGTACCTGCTGGTCGGTGGCTTTGCCAGCGCATTCGTCCTCTACGGAATGGCGCTCATCTACGGCGGCGCGGGCACCACGGTGATACCCGAGATCGCGAACCGGCTCAACGCATCGGCCTCCAGCAACCCGTTGATCCTGCTCGGGATCGTGTTGATGGGCGTGGGCTTCGCCTTCGAGGTTTCCGCCGCGCCGTTCCATATGTGGACGCCCGACGTCTACCAGGGCGCCCCGCTTCCTGTCACCGCCTTCATGTCGGTCGGGACGAAAGCCGCCGCCTTCGCGATGATCGTGCGCGTCTTCGCGGGCGGTCTCCCCCACCTCGCGCCGGAATGGCAGACGCTGCTCGCCTTCGTGGCTGCGACGAGCATCATCGTCGGCAACCTGATGGCGATCGCGCAGTCGAGCTTGAAGCGCCTGCTCGCTTACTCGGGCGTGGCGCAGGCCGGCTACATCCTTATCGGCGTGATCGCAGGCGGCCAGAACGGGCTCTCCGCGGTCCTCTACTACCTGTTCGTCTACATGTTCATGAACTTCGGAGCGTTCGCCGTGATCACGTTGCTCGCCGGACCAGAAGGTGACCGCGACCGGTTCTCAGACCTCGAAGGTCTCGCTAAACGAAACCCGGTCATGGCGATCCTCATGACCGTCTTCATGTTCTCGCTGGCCGGCTTTCCTCCATCGGTCGGGTTTTTCGGCAAGCTGTTTCTGTTCACCGCCGGCGTCGGCGCCGGCTATACGTGGCTGGTCGTGCTGGCCGTGCTGATGAGCGTCGTCTCCGTCTTCTACTACGTGAGGGTGTTGATCCCGGTGTGGTCTGCGTCGACTCGCACGGACCTGCTTCCGGCGTCGATCAGCAGCCGGTCGGTGATCTGGTTGAGCGGTATCGCGTCGGTCGGTTTGGGCATCTACCCGACAACCCTTCTGATCGCCGGGCAGCTGGGCGCCAACCCGATCAGCGGTCCCTAGTAGAACTCCCAGTCCCCTCTCCCGCGTCAGCGGGAGCAATCAGTAAGTCCCATCCTCATCGCCGCTTGCGCGCAGGGTTAGGGTGAGGGACGAGGGCCTCGCTCCTACGTGCGCAACTTGGCGATCGCGGCCGCCAGCCGCCGCTCTCGCGTCTCGGGCTTCTTGGCTCCCTCGAGGCTGAGCGCCATCTCCTTCTTGTTGGTGAAGGAGAGCTTTTCCCAGCCGGCCGCCATCTTCTTGTCCTTCGCCAGCAAGCGGGCGAGGTCGGCCGGCGGCGCGACCACCCGCGGCGCCGTGTCGAGCTCGAGCTCGACTGTGACTGTGTCGCCAAACCCTACGCCCGCCGCTTCCTGAATCGACTTCAACACGCCCAGGCAATAGGTGCCGTCGCCCATCGGCATGAGGGAGCCTCGGTAGGCCTGTCCGGCGATCACGGACTGGACCTTCGGCATGCCCTTGAGCCCGAGCTTCGCGGCGACATCGCGCGGCACGGGGATGCGGCAGCCACCACCACCTCGTGGCGTGGGCGTCAATTTGCCGTTGAACTTCACCATGGCGCCGATTCTAAGTTGGAAACGGCGCGCCTTTCGGAAAGGGTCGTGGATAGTGCGCTGGTGTGAAGTCGACAAACGCCGGCGGCGTCGGGGCGCCGAAGAAGACGTTCTCAAGATCGCCCTGAGCCTGAGCGCTGGCGTTCAAGGCGGCCGCCGTTAGGGCCGGGTCGTCCCAACGTCCGGTGTCGAGTCGCTTCAGCAGCACCTGGACCGCCGCGACCGTCTCGGCTTCGGTGAACGCGCAGTGGCCCGCGCGGTGGACGAAGGTCTGTCGCAGCAGGGCTGAATCGCCCGCGTCGCCGACTGCCGCGGCATAGGCGCTCTCGTTCGGCGGTATGACCAGGCCATCGCCCGTGGTGTGCATCGTGAGAACCGGGATGCTCAAGCGACCGTCGAGGCTGATGAACTGGTCGAGGTATTGCACAGCGGCGGGGTCCGCCTTGACACGTGCGCCGCGGCTCAGCGCGCCGAGGTCGGCCTGCAGGTCCAGACCGGCCGCGGCGTACAGCGCCGACACCTCCTCACGGTCGGGAGATATCTCGAGCTGGTGGCCATAGTCGACGCCCGTGTTCCACGACGGGTTGCCGCCCGCGCGCTGCTCCAGCTCAGCGCGATAGCGAAACGCGAAGGTGAAATCGACCCGTGATTCCCACGATGCCTGCGCCGCCTCGCGCGCGGCGAAATCATTGGCCGCAGGTTCGGGCAAGCGCGGATCGAACCATCCCGGCAGATCGATCAGCGCCCCGACCAACGCGATCCGTGCCCGTCCCGCCGGCGTCGCCGCGGCCTGGGCGAAGATGTCCAGCGCCAGCTTGAGATTGGCGTCGGGGTTGGTGACGTGCGCCAGCTGCAGGTTTGACGCAGGGGCAAGCAGGGTCTTGAACGCGTATGCGGCGTCGAGCTCGGTGTTCCACGTCGCAATTCCACCGGAAAGAACGCCACACATCGGCATCGCCGCGGCAAAGCGCTCTGGATGTAGCTGAACCAAACCGGCGGTGACGATTCCACCCAGCGAGGTGCCCCAGGCGATCACGCGTTTCGGCTTTCCCGCGTGCAATCCAAAGTAGTCGAGGAGCGCGATCTGGTCCTTGAACGCGTCCTCGAGCGCCCACCCGGTTGAGCTGTAGGACGAGCCGGCGATTGCGAAATGATGGTTGAGCAACCACGCGGTGGCCTCGACGCTGGGCGCCGCGACGGCGTCGTTGTTGCCGCCCGGAGCGACATAGCCGTGGCTGTAGAGGAACAGCGTCCCGTTCCAGCCGGCGGGCACGTCGATTCGATAAGCCGCCGCTCCGATGGTCCCGGTGAAGGTATGCGGATCGGACTCGTGGTTCGTGGCGGTCGTGCTCGAGCACGCGAGCGCGAGGACGAGGATTACCAAGAGGGCCACCTGCCGCATCAGATACCGGACCGCGATTGCCCCCCGTCGACCGCGATGACCGCCCCATTGACCAGGCTCGCTTGCGCCGAGCAGACGAAAGCCACGACGCTCGAGACCTCGTCGACGGTTCCGAACCGACCCAGCGGCATGTCCTGGCGGACGAAATTGGCGATGCGTTCGGGGTCTGCCTTCTGGCGGCGATCCCATCCGCCGCCCGTCCAGAGGATGGAGCCCGGGGCAACAGCATTCACCGTCACGCCTTTAGAGGCGACCTCTCTGGCCAAAGACTTGACGAAGCTGATCTCCGCCGCCTTGGCCGCGTTGTACGCGGGCGCTCCGCCAGTCTCGCGGCCCCACACCGACGCGATGGCGACGATGCGTCCCCATCCGCGCAGGAGCATGCCGGGCAGCACCAGCTGGGTCATACGCACGCTGACGGCAACGTTGCCGCTGAACGCAGCTTCGAACTCCTTGGCGCCCGTATCGCTCCAGGCGCTGCCGGCGCGAAGACCGAGGTTGTTGACAAGGATGTCGATCGGTCCCAGCGCATCCTCGGTCTCTTTCACAGCGCGATGGCCGCCGTCTTCCGTCATGAGGTCGGCCACGATGCCCAAGCCACCGAGGGAGGCTGCGGTGCGCTTGACGTCGCTCTCGGTGCGAGCGGCGACGGCCACGCGCGCGCCTTCTCTGCTCAAAGCCTCCGCGATTCCCAAACCAATCCCGCGGGTGGCGGCCGTCACCAGCGCGACCTTGCCCGCAATGCCGAGGTCCATCCAGGCATCCTAATGAGATGCTGCCGCCCGGGGCCATCAACGAAGGCGAGCCCGTCACACCGCGTCCGTCGGCGACAGTGCTGCTCGTCCGCGGGCGCAAACCTTGGGAGCTGCTGCTCATGCAGCGTCCTGGCGGCGCCGATTTCGCCCCGGGCGCATACGTGTTTCCTGGAGGCACCGTGCACGCCGACGACATGGGCTGGGGCGACGAGATCCGCATGGCAGCCGTGAGAGAGGTGTTCGAGGAGGTCGGCATCTTGCTCGCGCGCCGCGGCAACCGCTTTGCGCGCCAGCCAGACTGCGATCGCGTTCGCTCCATAGTTGAAGCCGGCAAGACCTTCGGTGAGGCGCTGCGCGAGCTTCGCCTGGAGCCGGCGCTCGACCGCCTCGTGCTGTTCGCGCGCTGGGTCACGCCCGCACAGCTGCGACGCCGCTACGACGCGCGCTTTTTCCTCGCGCAGCTACCACCGGGCCAGGAAGTGCGACCGCAAGAAGGCGAGGTCACCGACACGGTTTGGATGGCGCCGGCGGTGGCCCTCGCCGACCCCGCCATCACGCTGGTCTACGCGACGCGCGCGGTGCTCGAGTCGGTGGCCGGCGACGAAGATGCGGCCAAGCTCTTTTCTCGCACGCGCCAGCTGAAAGACGTGCCGGTCGTGGAGCCGCGGATGGTGCAAACCGAATCAGGCTGGGAGATCCAGCGCGATTGAGCCTCCGCGGTAACTACTGAGGCTGGGCGAGGGCTGCGACAGCAAACCCCGCAGCTACTGCGATCGCGATCACGATGGATACCAAGGTGTACGTGCCCACCGACATGCCCACCACCCGGCGGTTCGGGCTGACTACCCGGAGGAAGGGAAGAAACAGCGCTGCGCTTGCCGCGACACCGATCATCAGACCGCTTGCCCCGAGCAGACCTCCTCTTGAACCTGCCCAGTGGTTGGCAGCGAAGAAGATCCAACCAAAGCCGGCCAGCAAAGGCACGTAACTGATCGCGACCCATTTGAGTGACCGGCGAACGGCCTGCTTCCGCTCGCTGTTGTCAGGCCCAGGTACGAGCCCTGTCATCCGACCTAGCGCCAGAGGTCCCGCCACTGGTCGTAGTGGACGACCTCGACGCCCGCCTGGCGCAGGACATCCAGCCCGGCCGGGTCGCGATACGCCTCGCGGTAGTACACGCGCCCGACGTTGGTGTTGATGATCATCTTGGCGCACATCACGCAAGGCGAGGCGCTGACGAACATCACCTTGCCGGGCAGCTGCGCGCCGGCCTTGATGAGGGCGTTCTGCTCGGAGTGGATGCAGCCGCAGTTTCCCGGCTGGGTGGAGTCGCAGCGGTTGGGCAGGCCCCGCGCGTTGCCGTTGTAGCCGATGCCCAGCACCTGGGTCAGGTCGGGCGTCGTGATCACGCTCCCGACCTGCAGGCGCGCGCAGGTGGACCGCTTGGCGAGCTCTTCGGCCATGCGCATGTAGACCTCTTCCAGCGGGATGCGGTCAGGCGCCGGGTTGGGCTCGGAAAGGGGTTTGACTTCGGCCATTTCAGTCAGGTTAACAGGCTTGTCTATACCCAAAATCGCGACTACAATGCGCAACATGTCGTTGCTCGAACTCTTGTTCGCCCTTCTACTTGTATGCCTCTTGGCCGGAATGGCCGGCGTGGCTTTCCTCGTCTGGAACCTGGTCCGTAGGGCCGAAGGGCAGGCTCGTGACGTCGCCGAGCTGAAGGTCCGGCTCGAGGCCGGCGGGCAGGCCCAGGGCTCCCAGGCCGCCGAGCTGCGCGAGCGCCTGTCTCAAACTCAGTCGGTCGTCGAAGGGCTCCGCTCGGCCCTTTCCGCCCGGCAGCCGGTCGAAGACGAGGCGCGGGCCAGCCTGAGACGGCTCGAGAACGTGATCGCAGGCAGCTCCACGCGCGGGGCGGCCGGCGAGAACATCCTCGAGGAGGCGCTCCGGCACCTTCCGCCCGAGATGCTCCAGCGCAACGTCTGGGTCGGCGGCAAGGTGGTCGAGCTGGCGCTGCGCCTGCCCGGCGGCAAGCTGCTGCCGATGGACTCGAAGTGGGTCTCGAGCGGGGCGCTGGAGCAGCTCGCGGATCCGGCGCTGGACGCCCCGCGCCGGGCTCAGCTGACCGCGCAGGTCGAGCGGGAGGTGGAAAGGCGGGTGCGCGAGGTGAGCCAGTACATCGACCCTGGCACCACTTCGCCTTTCGCCCTGGCGGTCATCCCCGACGCGGCATACGACGTCTGCCGGGGAGCGATCGTCGGCGCTCACAAACGACACGTGATGGTCGTCGGCTACGCCATGGCCCTTCCCTATCTCCTCACCCTGTACCAGCTGCACCTCCAGTTCGCACGTACGGTCGACATGGAGAAGCTCCAGTCGGCGCTCATCGACGTGGAGCGCCACCTCGACACCCTGGAAGGAGTGCTCGAGAACAAGCTGCAGCGGGCCGTCACGATGCTCCAGAACGCCTACGGCGAGGGCAAGCAGGTGTCGGCCAGGATCCGCGCCTCAGCGCAGAGCGTGCAGATGACCGAAAAGGCTGGGGAAGAGATTTCCACAGAGACTGGCCAGCTCGCCCTCGTCGAATCAGTTCAATAGGCCGGTTTTGCACTCTTTCCCACAGCTTTTAGGCAGCCTGTGCGCAGTTAGTGCCCAGGGATATCCACAGGTAATCCACCAACATGTTGGGGGTAAAGGCCTGTTAAGACCGAATATGTTGTGTTTTGGGTCTTGACAAGCCAAAAAGTGGCTCGTATCATCTGGCACGTTAGATCGAGGCCCTGGGGCATAAGTGGCGGGCATGCTCTGGGGCCTCTTCCATCCCCAAACGTACAAGTTCAACGACCGAGCTCACGTCCCACTACCAGGCGATTCGAATACACCCTCACCGGGGATGATTTAAGGAGGCGTTCTCTAAAGAAATGGCCAAAGACCTAGCCGACCTCACAGGAGCCCGCGCCGGACGTGCACAGGGCGCGCCAAACAAGCCCAATGGGAGCCATGCCAAGGCAACAGCCGGCAAGGGACTCCGCTTCGGCCGGCACTTCACGCCTCCCGGCAGCCACGCATTCGACCTGGTGGAATGGGAGTACCGCACCGCGGCCATCACAGGCGAGAAAGGCCAGGTCATCTTCGAGCAGAAGGACGTCGAGGTCCCCCGCGCCTGGTCGCAGCTGGCGATCAACGTCGTCGCCCAGAAGTACTTCCGGGGCAGCCAGGGCAGCCCTGAGCGCGAGACCAGCGTCCGCCAGATCATCGACCGGGTCGTCGAGACTCTGGCGGGCTGGGGTCGCGAAGGCGGCTACTTCGCCAGCGAAGACGACGCCGAGAACTGGTCGGAGGAGCTCCGCTACCTCCTGGTCACGCAGCAGGCTTCCTTCAACAGCCCGGTGTGGTTCAACATCGGCGTGCCCGGCCGTGCCCAGCAGGGGTCGGCGTGCTTCATCAACTCGGTGCAGGACTCGATGGAGTCGATCCTCGAGCTGGTGAAGACCGAGGGCATGCTGTTCAAGTTCGGCAGCGGCACCGGCACGAACCTGTCCGTGCTGCGCTCCTCGAGGGAGCAGCTGTCCGGCGGCGGCACCGCGTCGGGCCCGGTCTCTTTCATGAAGGGCTACGACTCGTTCGCCGGCTCGATCAAGTCAGGCGGGACGACTCGCCGCGCGGCCAAGATGGTCATCCTCAACGCCGACCACCCGGACATCCTCGACTTCATCCGCTGCAAGGCGGAGGAGGAGAAGAAGGCCTGGGCCCTGATCGAGGCCGGCTACAACGTCGGGTTCAACGTGACGGGCGGGGCGTACGACTCGGTCCAGTTCCAGAACGCGAACAACTCGGTCCGAGTGAGCGACGAATTCATGCAGGCGGTCGCCGACGACAAGAAGTGGGACACGAAAGCGGTAGTGGACGGCCGCGTCATCGACTCCTACAAGGCGCGCGACCTCTGGCGTGAGATCGCCGACGCGGCGTGGATCTGTGGCGACCCCGGCCTGCAGTTCGACACCACCATCCAGGACTGGAACGTCGTGCCCAACACGGGCCGCATCAACGCCACCAACCCTTGCGCCGAGTTCGTCTTCCTCGATGACACCGCCTGCAACCTGCTGTCGCTGAACCTGATGAAGTTCCAGACAGAAGCCGGCAAGTTCGACGTCGAGCGATACAAGCACGCGATCGACATCTGCTTCACCGGACAGGAGATCATCGTCTCCAACGCCTCCTACCCCACTCCCGCAATCGGCAAGAACTCTGAGGCGCTTCGCCCGCTTGGCCTCGGCTACGCCAACCTGGGCGCGCTGCTGATGTCGATGGGCCTCGCCTACGACTCCGAAGAGGGCGGCCGCTTCGCCGGCGCGCTCACCGCGATCATGACCGGCCGCGCGTTTGCCCAGTCGGCGCGCATGGCTCAGGTCAAGGGCCCTTTCACCGAGTACGCCAAGAACCCCGAGCCGATGTTGCGCGTGATGGAGAAGCACCGCCAGGCGGCACACCAGCTGAGCACGTCGCCCGAATCCGCGGATGTCGTCGACGCAGCGCGGGAGACATGGGACGAGGCGGTCAAACTCGGCCGCGCCCACGGCTACCGCAACGCCCAGGCCACCGTCCTTGCTCCGACCGGAACGATCGGGCTGATGATGGATTGCGACACCACGGGCATCGAGCCAGACCTCGCGCTTGTGAAGTACAAGAAGCTCGTCGGTGGCGGCCTGCTGAAGATCGTCAACACCACCGTTCCCGCCGCGCTGCGCAAGCTCGGCTATGACGAGGTGAAGGTGAAGGAGATCGTCGAGTACATCGACGAGAACGACACCATCGAAGGCGCCCCCCACCTGATGGACGAGCACTTGAAGGTCTTCGACTGCGCATTCAAGCCGGTCAACGGCGCTCGCTCGATCGCGCCGATGGGCCACGTGCGGATGATGGCTGCCGTCCAGCCCTTCATCTCAGGCTCGATGTCCAAGACCGTCAACCTGCCGACCGACGCGACCGTCGAGGACATCGAGCAGACCTACATGGAATCCTGGAAGCTCGGGCTCAAGTGCATCGCGATCTACCGCGACGGGTGCAAGCGCTCGCAGCCGCTGTCCACGTCACTCGACAAAGAGAAGAAGGCGCCCGCGCCAACGGTGGAGTACCGCGCGCTGCGGCGCAAGCTGCCCGACGAGCGCAAGGCCGTGACGCACAAGTTCGACATCCAGGGCCACGAGGGCTACCTGACCGTCGGCCTGTTCGACGACGGGACTCCGGGCGAGCTGTTCGTGACCATGGCCAAGGAAGGCTCGACGATCTCGGGCCTCATGGACGCTTTCGCGACCCAGACGTCGTACGCGCTGCAGTTCGGCGTCCCAGTGAAGTTCATGGTCGACAAGTTCAGCCACATGCGGTTCGAGCCCTCCGGGTTCACCAAGAACAAGGAGATCCCGATCGCGAAGTCGATCGTGGACTACATCTTCCGGTGGATGGCGAGCCACTTCCTCCCCGTCGAGGAGCAGGACGAGGCCGGCATCATCCGGCGCGATCCCGCGCCCGCCGAACCAACACCAGCACCAACGCCGACTCGCGTGGCTGACAACGCCAGGCCGGTCGCGTCTCAGGCGGAGCTGAAAGTGATCGCCCACCCCACGACGAATGGCAACGGTGGTAGCGGCGTTCAGAAGATCACCTTTATCAACACCGACGCACCCGCGTGCCCGGACTGCGGAGCGATCACAGTGCGCTCAGGCTCTTGCTACAAGTGCCTGAACTGTGGAGCGACCACCGGCTGCAGCTGAACAGTTAGCTAGATATCTACCCAGGCCCCGACGGCCGCCAGTGATTGTCACTGGCGGCCATTTTGTTGCCTACTTACGCGTCGTCCCGTCTGGAAACATCACCTCGATGAGCGGACTGTAGCGGACCATCTGGTCGAGGTCCTTCCGGCCCCAATTGCGCGCGATGTGCGGCAGGATCTCCCGCCGCTCGGTCTCGTCCTCGATGATGCGAGGGGTCGCCAGCAAATCGGCGGCAACCTTGCCCTTGAGATGAAATGTGAGGTGGGGATCCGCATCAAGGTTGGCGAGCCAGCTCCGACGTCTGGGAGACGGGATGCCGCTGATGTAGATCCGGCCGTCGATGTTGTGGAACACGATCTCAAGCCGCCGCGCCCGGTGGCTGGCACGGCCCGTGGTGGTGATATCGATGGTGTGACCGCGCTCCAACGCTGAATCGATCGCTTCTTTAGTCGCTGACATTCCATTCGCTGTAACCCTCAGCGAGGGGTTCTAAATTCCGAGCTCAGGCAGTCCTCGAGCTCTCCGAGCTCAGGTTCCCGGCCGATCAGTACGGGACTGAGGGCGCGATGCATCAGGAACCCCGTATCTCGACCAGGGAGCGGAGCTGCCGGCCATCCGGGTCGAAGTTCTCAGCCGACAGCCAGGCTTCGAACGCCGCGCGCCTCGACGGCCATTCCGCGTCAGTGATTGAGTACCACGCGGTGTCGCGGTTGCGGTCCTTCACCACCATATGCTGGCGGAAGATACCCTCGAACACGAAGCCGAACCTTTCCGCCGCCCGGCGGGACGGCATGTTGAGCGAGTCGCACTTCCACTCCAGGCGCCGGTAGCCGAGGTCATCGAACGCGTGCCGCGCTAGCAGGAAGATCGCCTCTGTGGCCTGGCGCGTGCGCTGCAGCGCCGGCGCGAACCAGATGTGGCCGATCTCGATCACGCCGTGCTGGGGTTCGATGCGCAGGTAGCTGGCCATGCCGCGTGCGCCGCCGGCTATGCGGTCGACGATCGCGTAGAACAGCGGGTCCTGCGTAGCAGCACGATCTTCGAGCCAGCTGGTGAGCACAGCCTGGTTCGCAAAAGGGCCGTACGCAAGGTGCGTCCACAGCTCGGGCGCGCCGATGGAGGACGAGTAAAGGGCAGTCGCGTGCCGCTCCGGATCGAGCGGTTCGAGCACCACGGTGTTGCCCTCCAGCGAGACCCGCAGTGGCGGGCGGGCGGGCTTCCAGGCCAGGCCAGGCATCAGTGAGAACCCATTGTCGTATTGAATAAGCGGGCCGGTCGCAGCGGTTGTTTGTTCATCAAGGAGATGGATATATGAACATCGCGATCATCGGTGCGGGGAATGTCGGCAAGGCGCTCGCCAAGTCGGGCATCAGGGCGGGTCACAGCGTGACCCTGAGCGCCTCGAACCCAGACCATGCCGCGGAGGCGGCCAAGGCCACCGGCGCGCGTGCAGCGGCGTCCAGCGTTGAAGCGGTCAATGACGCGGAGTTCGTCATCGTTGCGGTGCCCTACGACAAGCTCGGCGAGGTATTTCGTGCCCTGGGGTCGTCGGTTGACGGCAAGATCGTCATCGACGCAACCAACCACGTCGACCTGGAGAATCCCGCTGCGGTGCTGAGCGAGCCTTCCAATGCAGAGGAGATCCAGAAGCGTCACCCGAAGGTGCGCGTGGTCAAAGCGTTCAACTATGCATTCGCCCCCCGGATGGCCGAACCGTCCGTCGGCGGCACGCGCCTTGATGGTTTCGTCGCGGGCGACGACCAGGAGGCGAAGGACCAGGTGCTCGAGCTCGTCAAGTCGATCGGGTTCCGACCCATCGACGCGGGACCCCTCGTGATGGCGCGCGTGTTCGAGGGCATGGCGCTTTTGAACGTCTCACTGCAGATCCGCCATGGCTGGCCGTGGCAGAACGGTTGGAAGCTCATCGGTCCGCCGGAGGATTAGCTGGGGCGCCGAGCCGGGAGCCTGAGCGCGACCGGCAGGCCGGCCAGGGCTACGACCGCAAGCGCACCCAGCGCCAGGTAGGGGTTGCCGAGCAGCGCCTGGATGACCAGCACGAGCACCAGGCCTCCCAGGTTGCCGGCCATCAGCAGGAACCCGACTGCCGCGCCCTGACGCTCGACTCCGGCGTGGATGTCAGACCAGTCGAGGACTACCGGCAGGCTGGCCAGCAAGAAGAAGCCCTGGACGAAGAGCCACGCTCCGAGCCACACGAGGTTGTGGTTGATCACGATCGCGATGAACGAGACGGCGCCCACGCCGAGAGCCGCGAGCAGCATCTCGCGCCGGCGATCTCGCGCCGCGATCGGAGTCGGCAAGAGAGCCGCCCCTACGATCCCCGCGAAGGTCATGACCGCGATCAGGTTGCCGGCCGCTCCGCCCTCGCCGAAGTGCGCCAGGATCGGCTGCAGCCACGTCGCAACGGCGTTGTAGGTGCCCATCCCGATGAAGACCAGCGCTGCCAGGACCCACATGAACCGATCACCGGCGAGCCAGCGGAGGCTGACCGACACAGAGGGGTCGTCGTGGAAGTTGGGTGGCGTGCGCAGCGCAATCAGGACAAGCACGGTGGCAAGCACGGCGGGCACAGCCTGAACACCGAGCAGCAGGGGCAGGCCGCCCGCGTCGAACAGAGGTCCCGCTATGAGGACCGCGGCAAGAATTCCGACGAACAGCGACGCCGTTCCGATCGAGATCGCGGTGGCTCTTTCGGCCGGCGGGAAGTAGCGCGCCGCGACCTTGGTGATGCTGTTCAGCACCAGCGGCTGCCCAACCGCTATCACCAGCTGGCCGGCGAGCTGCCACCCGAACGAGGTCGGCGACACGAGCCGGATGAGGGCGCCCCCGCCGGTGAGCAGCGCACCGGCGCCGAGTGCCTGGCCGAACCGCAGGTCGAGCCACCGGCCGGTCGGCAGGGCGAGCACGACATAGACAAACGGGAAGATGGCGGCGAGGTCGCCGACCGTGCCGAGATCGACACGCATCACGGCGGCGCTCCGCGTGTCGACCGCCGCAAACGTGAGCCAGAGGAGCTGGGTGCAAGCGGCAAGCAGCGCGTAGCCGGCCAGTACGGCCCACCGAGTGGTGGGCGTTCGAGTGGCGACCGTGGCGGTGCCGCTCACCGTTGGTTCCCGCCATTTAGCCGCGCATAGCTGCCGTGGAGCCGGCTGTAGAACTGCTTGAACTCCGCATACATCGGCTCGTAGGTCGCAGAGCCCTCGGAAGTTGGCTCGAACGTGTCCGTCACCCGGACCACGCCACGCGCGTCGTCGAGTGACAAGCGCCCGAGCGAGATTGCCGCAAAAAGCGCAGCTCCGCGGAGGTTCGCATAGGTGGGCTCGGCCACCCGCTCGATGCGGCGGCCCAGGATGTCGGCGTGGATCTGACACCAGAGCTCCGATTCCGCTCCACCACCGAGAATCCTCATGCTGGCGAACGGCCTGCGCACGAATCGCTCCACGGCGTCCAGGAGCCAGCGCGCGTTGAACGCGACACCTTCGAGCAGGGCACGACCGAGGTGGTCGCGACCAGTTGTCAGCGACACGTTGAGAAAGGCGCCGCGAAGATTTCTGTCCTCAACCGGGCTCCGCTCGCCGTTGAGCCATGGTGTGAACATGACGCCGCCTGAACCGGCAGGCACGCTTGCGGCACGAGTGATGAGCTCTTCATATGAGTCAGACCCGATGACCGTATCCCTGAACCAGGTCAGGGCCAGGCCGGCGGTCTCGTGGTTGTTGGCGACCAGGTAGGCACCGGCACGCAAACCGGGCACCGTCGCCATCTGGTGGATCACGTCAGTGCGCTTGAACGGCACCTCGCACGCGATCCAGGAGCTCGTGCTGATCGTGATGTGAGCTTCGTACGGGGCAACAGCGCCCGAGCCGATGAACGCTGTATGCAGATCTGGCACGCCACACACGACCGGGACGGAGGGAATCCCGAGCGCCTCCGCCACCTCGCCTGTCACGTGCCCGAGCACACTTCCGGTGGCGACGAGCTGCGGGAGACGGCCGGCATCGCGCCCAGAGCGCTGGACGAGCTCAGGTACGTAAGCCGGCTTGGAACCGGACCGGTTGTCGGTAAGCCACGAAAGGATCATCGACGCGGGGGTCGCCGCGACCCGACCGGTAAACCTGAGACCGAGGTAGTCGAGCGGCTCGAGGAAGGTGCGGGTCTTCGCATAGACGTCTGGCTCGCAGTTGCGCAAGTAGAGCTCGTGCCCGAGTGGATCCGCCCCGTGTGGCGACGGCGCGCCGCCCGTGATCTGGATCCACCGCAGCAGGTTGACCGGGGAATAGCCGAACAGGGCGATCGTGCCGCCCATAGCCTTCGCGGCGAACGGTCCGCCCCGCGTGTCCGACCACAAAAGGCAGTCGCCGACCGGATGACCGTCCGCACCCACCGGCACAGTCGACCCCCACTGCCCGGTGATGCCGACGCCGACCAGATCGTCCGATCGCACCGCCTTGCTCTCGACCACAAAGCGCACGCCGTCGGTGATGCGTGCCCACCACTCCGCGGGATCCTGCACCGCGCCGCCGCCGGGCGAGTACCTCGTATGGATGGGAGCGATCGCGCGGGCCAGGATTTCGCCCCGTAGTGACACGGCGCCGGTTTTGAGCCCGCCGGTGCCGAGGTCTACGGCCAAGACCCAGGGATTAGTCAAATTGCGCCCTGCGCGCGCCCGGCGCCATGGTCAGGCGCGTGCCTCGGTGGGCGCCACCTCGTACATCGCGTCAAGCGCGGCGGTGAAGAGCGTTGCGAGGATCTCATTTCCTTCGGGCGTGCCACCCAGCCCGTACAGCGCGCCACTCTTCGGCTCCGCCCGGGCCGGATGCTTGGCGTATTCAACCGCGTCGCGGAGGTCGTCGAGAAACGCTTCGGCCACACCGGGCGCCGTGTTCGGGCGCGTGACGCAGAAATGCAGGGCCGCCGGCAGCTGCAAAGCGTTGAGCCGCCAGCCCTTGTCGATCAGGTGATCGTTGACGTGGTAGATGTTCAGCTCCGGCGAGCGGAAGGCGACAAGGAACGTGGGCTCGCCGATGACCTGCAGGTCCGGTATCGAATCGATCCCGCGACGGATCGTCGCGGCCGTTTCGAAAATCCCCTTCGCCACGTCGAGATAGCCGCTTTCGCCCAGGCTGACCATGGCGGCCCACGTCGCGGCCACGATGCCACCGGAACGGCTGCCGGACAGCCCGGGCGAGAAGTAGATGCCGCCCGGCCAATCCGTGAAGTTGAAGTACTGATACTTGCGCAGGTCGCTGTTCCGGTAGAGCAGGACACTGGTGCCCTTCAGCGCGTAGCCGTATTTGTGCGTATCAGCTGAGATGGACGTCACGCCCGGGATGCGGAAATCGAATTTTGGTATTGCGTAGCCCAGCCGCTCGCCCCAGGGGAGGATGAATCCGCCCAGGCACCCATCGACATGCAAGCCGATGTCATGCTCGAGCGCGATGTCTGACAGCTCTTTGATCGGGTCGATGAGCCCGTGTGCGTAGTTCGCGGCCGAGCCAACGAGCGCGACGGTGTTCTTGGTGACGTGATCGCGCACCCAATCGACGTCCACCACCCACTCGCTGGTGAGCGGCGCCTTTAGCACTTTGATGCCGAGCAGGTGACCGGCCTTCTCCAGAGCGACGTGCGCGGTGACCGGGATGATCACCTCCGGCTCGGTGATCCCTTTCTCGGTGCGGGCACGGTCGCGGTACACGAGCATCGGGTTGATGAGGCTCTCGGTGCCGCCGAATGTCACGACACCACAGGCAACCTCGGCGTGGAGCATCGCAGCGGTCATGGCGACGATCTCCGCCTCCAGCTTGGTCGCGCTGGGGTACATATCGCGCTGCAGAACGTTCGCGTGCGCGAACAGGCGGAACGCCTCGGTCAGGAACGAATAGTGCTCGTGGCCCCCGTGATAGATCGAGCCTGAGACGCGGCCCCGGTCGGCGATCCGGTCCTCTTCCGCCGCCATCGTCGCCAGCTCATCCAGGATGCTCTTCCGGTCTCGGCCCTCGGGCTCGAGCCGCTCATAAGTCTTGAATCGAGCGCGATAGGGATAGAAGTCGATGAGCGATCCGTCGTCATCATCTTCACTCATGACCGCCGCCAGCTTAAGTTACTTGGCGCCCACCACTCCGCCGTCGACGGCGAGGCCGGACGCCATGACAAACCTCGACTCGTCCGACGCCAGGTAGGCGGCGGCATACGCGACGTCCTCTGGCCTGCCGAGCTCACTCGTCAGCTGCCGCTTGCGTATGGATGCGTAACCCTCTTCCGGATCCTTGTACGAGTCCTTGATATAGCGCTCGACAAAGGGCGTCATGATCGTGCCCGGCAGCAGTGCGTTGACCCGAATGCCATGGGGAGCCAGGTCGACCTGCATCGATTTCGTCATCGAAAGCACGGCGCCTTTTGACGCGGCATAGGAAACGCGGCGGGCGAGCCCGATCTCGGCGATGCACGACGACATGTTGATGATCGACCCCGACTTCTGCTTGATCATCTGAGGGACCACCGCCCGGCTCATCAGGTAGACCCCACGCACGTTCACGGTCATCACGCGGTCGAATAGTTTGGGTTCGGTCTCGAGGATGTCTCCGACGCCGCTGATGCCCGCGTTGTTGAACAGAACGTCGATCCGCTTGAAACGCTTCACCACGCGGAGAACAAGCGCCACCGTCGATGCCTCGTCGGTGACGTCAACCACTTCGGCAACGGATTCGCCGCCCCGTTTGCGAATCGCCGCCACGGTCGCCCTCGCCGCGCGCTGG
>DASYVJ010000007.1:0-20131 GCA_035937155.1 Candidatus Dormiibacterota bacterium
CTCTACAGATGCAGCACATGAAGAAGGAGGAAATCGACAAGCGGGTCAAGTCAGCCTCGACGAGCCTCGGACTGGGCAACTTCCTCGACCGCAAGCCGCGCGCCCTGTCGGGAGGCCAGCGTCAGCGCGTAGCACTCGGCAGGGCCATCGTGCGCAACCCGCAGGTCTTCCTGCTCGACGAGCCGCTGTCGAACCTGGACGCCAAGCTGCGCGGCCAGACGCGCATCGAGCTGCAAAAGCTGCATCGTGAGCTCGGGACGACGTTCATCTACGTCACCCACGACCAGGTCGAGGCGATGACGATGGGCGACCGGATCGCGATCATGAACGCCGGCATCCTCCAGCAGGTTGGAACACCAGGCGACATCTATGACCACCCGGCGAACCTCTTCGTCGCGGGCTTTATCGGCAGTCCGACGATGAACTTCGTCCCGGCGACGGTAGAGAACGGTTCGGCGAAGGCCTCGGGCTTTGAGGTCAAGCTGCCGAAGCCCGTCAGCGCGACCAAGGGCACGCTCGGCTTCCGGCCGGAGGCGGTCACCGATCGCATCGTCGACGGTGGCACCGTGATGGAGATGAAGGTAGACGTGGTGGAACGGCTCGGCTCCGACCAGTTCCTGTACGGCCAGGTCGGTGGCGACCAGGTCACGGCACGCGTCGACCCGCGGATGGCCGTGCAGCCCGGCGATAAGGTTCGGCTGGGCCTCGACACTCGCACTATTCACTTCTTCGACGCGGAGAGCGAACAAGCCCTCCTCTAGGGACAGGTTTTGGAGCGGATCCGGGCGTTAGAGGACTTCGACGCTGCCCGCTTTCGAGCCTTCACCCGTGCCATTCGCTCCATCCTCACCCGGCGCGGCCGGCGCCTTCAGTCGATCGAGCCGGTGCTCGAGGCGGCCGGCCTCGAGGGCAGGGCATTCGGTGGCGTGCAGGAGATCCCGCTGGACAGGGTGGTGGGTTCGGCCGCCGCGCCATCGAAGACGGGAGATTTCGATCCCGGCTTCCTGCCCGTCAACCGGCGGATGCGTGACCGCTGGACGCGGATCTACCTGGCGATGGTGGAAGGCGACGAGCTCCCGCCGATCGATGTTTACAAGGTCGGCGACAACTACTACGTGATCGACGGGCACCATCGCGTGTCGGTCGCGCGCAGCCTTGGCCGCGCCACCATCAACGCGCGCGTTGTCGAAGTGCGGACCCGGGCGCCGCTTGCGTCAAAGATCGACGCGGCGGCCCTGCTGCGCGCCGCCGAGTACGCGGCGTTCCTCGAGACGACGCAGCTGCATCGCCTGCGACCGGAGGCCCGACTCGAGTGCAGCCGGCTCGGCCGGTACGACGAGATCCTCAAGCACATCCTCGGCCACGGCTACTTTCTCTCGCTCGAGCAGAAGCGCAACGTGCCCCTGCCGGAGGCGGCCGCCAGCTGGTACGACAACGTCTACCGACCGGTCGCAGACGCGATTCGAAAGCACGGCGTGCTCGAGAAGCTGCCCGGCTGGACGGAGGCCGACCTCTACGTGGAGATCACCCGCCGCTGGCTGGAGCTGAGCAAAGGAGGTGAGGCATCCGGGCCCGACCCGGCGGTGCAGGCGCTGTTGAACGAGCACGCGAACAACTGGTGGCGGCGCCGCCACGCGATCCGGATCACCGACCGCCGCCACCGGCCGGACCCGCCATCCCCCGGACCGGAGAGGAGGGGCGGGGACTCGTGATCGCAATCATCTTCGGGCCACCGGGCAGCGGCAAGGGGACCCAGGCCGCCCGGATCGAAAAAGAGTTCCACCTCGCCCACCTGTCGACTGGCGCAATCCTTCGGGCTGAGGTCTCGCGCGGCACAGAGATCGGCAGGGAGGTCGGCCGGATCATGGATGCCGGAGACCTGGTGCCGGACGACATTATCGTCAGCATCGTTCGCCAGCGCTTGCCGGAATCCGAGGCTGGTCCTGGCGTGCTCCTAGACGGGTTCCCGCGAACGCTCGAACAGGCTCGGGCGCTGGACGAGATGCTGGCCGAGGAAGGCCACCGCGTGGACTTCGTGATCGCCCTCGACGTGCCGGAGGACGTCCTGGTCGAGCGGATCCTGCGCCGTGCGGCCGTGGAAGGCCGCGCCGACGATACAAAAAAGGCCATCGCCGAGCGTATGCACGAGTATCACAAGCTAACGGCGGCGGTGTTGGACTACAACCGCCTGAAGGGGGTGCGGGTGGAGGTCGTCGACGGCATGGGTGAACCGGATGCCGTTTTCGAGCGCATCCGGAAGGCCATCGGCATATCCTCTCGGTAGCTGGGAAAGGTGGCAAGAAAAGCCCGCGAATCTGATCTGGGCCAGTCGATGAAACCGGCCGTGAATGGCGATCGAGCGCACCTCGATGGCGATAACGCGCCCGAGGCCAAGCTCGGCCTCCCCCAGTCTCGGATCGCCAGCGTCTTTCCGCCCATCGCCGAATACGCATTTCTGTCCGACTGCGAGGTCAACGTCCTGATCGCGCCGAGCGGCCGCGTGGAGTGGATGTGCCTGCCGCGGCCGGACAGCCCAAGCGTGTTCGCGGCCATGCTCGATCGGGCGGCGGGAAGCTTCCGC
Source organism: Candidatus Dormiibacterota bacterium (assembly GCA_035937155.1). Lineage (GTDB taxonomy): Bacteria > Chloroflexota > Dormibacteria > Dormibacterales > Dormibacteraceae > Palsa-870. The sequence goes on from DASYVJ010000007.1 coordinate 2,582, forward strand.
TTGGGCCCGAGCGGGGTACAGGTCCCGGCTGGAAGGCGCTACCTGCCCGGCACGCTCGTCCTGGAGACCACGTGGAGGACGCGCACGGGCTGGATGATCGTCCGCGACGCGTTATGCATCGGGCCCTGGTACCACAGCCAGCGCCGGTCCGGCACGAATCGCCGGCCGCCGACCGACTATGAGGCGGAGCACATCCTGCTGCGCACCGCGCGGTGTGTCGTGGGCGAGGTCGAGCTGAGTCTCGACTGCCAACCGGTATTCGACTACGGGCGGACGGCGGCCATGTGGGAGTACGCCGGGACGGGCTACGGCGAAGCGATCGCGACCGGTGGCGAGAACGAGGTGCCACTCCGGCTCGTCACCGACATGCGGATGGGCTTTGAAGGGCCGGGCGCTCACGCGACGAAGACTCTGCGCCAGGGCGAGCGCGCCTACGTGGCGATGGTCTGGCCGCGGTCGCGTCACTCCACGGCCAAGGAGTACTGGGAAGAGCATCCCGCGCCTGCGACCGCCGAGGAGGCGTTCCAGCGAGTCGAGCGGACCGCTGATTACTGGCGCGAGTGGATCAATCGCGGCGAATTTCCCGAGCATCCCTGGCAGAGCTACCTGCAACGCAGCGCGCTGACGCTCAAAGGGCTCACGTACAGCCCGACAGGCGCACTGCTCGCTGCTCCGACGACCTCCTTGCCGGAGACGATCGGCGGCGAGCGCAACTGGGACTACCGCTATACGTGGATTCGTGACGGGACCTTCATGTTGTGGGGTCTCTACACGCTGGGATTTGCGCGCGAGGCCAACGACTTCTTCTACTTCATCGCCGACGTTGCGGAAGGGAAGAAGGACCTGCAGATCATGTATGGGATCGGCGGCGAGCATCAGCTGGACGAAAAGACGCTCGATCACCTGAGCGGCTATGACGGCTCGAAGCCCGTGCGCATCGGGAACGCCGCGTATCAGCAGGTGCAGCACGACGTGTGGGGCGCGGTGCTCGACTCGGTCTACCTGCACACGAAGTCTCGCGACTACTTGCCCGAGGTGGTGTGGCCAATCCTCAAGCGCGCGGTGGAGTGCGCGATCGAAAACTGGCGGGAGCCGGACCGTGGGATCTGGGAGGTGCGCGGCGAGCCGAAGCACTTCACATCCTCCAAGCTCATGTGCTGGGTGGCGTGCGACCGAGGTGCGCGGCTCGCCGAGCTCCACGGTGACCTCGACCTCGCGAAGAGCTGGCAGGCCAAGGCGGATGAGATCAAGTCCGACGTGTGCGAGCACGGCGTCGACGACCGCGGCGTCTTTGTGCAGCACTACGGCACGAGAGCGCTGGACGCGTCGGTCCTCTTGATCCCGCTCGTGCGCTTCTTGCCGCCGGACGACCCGCGCGTCCGGGCGACCGTGCTTGCCATCGCTGACGAGCTCACAGTCGACGGCATGGTCCTGCGCTACCGCACGGTCGAGACCGACGACGGTCTTTCAGGGGAGGAGGGTACCTTCACGATCTGCTCTTTCTGGCTCGTCTCGGCACTATGCGAGATCGGCGAGCTGGACCGCGCACGAGAGCTGTGCGAGAAGCTGCTGTCTTACGCGAGCCCGTTGCAGCTGTACGCGGAAGAGATCGACCCACGCAGCGGCCGGCACCTTGGCAACTTCCCGCAGGCCTTTTCGCATCTGGCGCTGATCAACGCCGTGATGCACGTGATCCACGCCGAGACGGGCGTGCCCAACAAGTTCGGCGCGCCGGCGGAGGCGTCGCCCCAACCCTAGAGTCCCCTCTCCCGCGGAGCGGGAGAGGGTTAGGGTGAGGGCCGACCCCTTAGGTCAGCCACCGTCCTCGCGGTGCTCAGGCTTCAGGAACAAGGCTGCCAGCGGCGGTAGCGTCAAGGTCAGGCTGTGCCGGTGGCCGTGGACGCTGATCGGGACCGCTTCTACTCCGCCTAGATTGCCCTGACCGCTGCCTCCATATAGGGGCGCGTCGCTGTTCAAGAGTTCGAGCCATCGACCTGCTTGGGGGACGCCGATCTGGTAGTTGTTGCGCGGCACTGGCGTGAAGTTGAAAACGCCGACCAGGATGTCCTTGGGGTCGCGGCCCCGGCGGATCAGGCTCACCACGCTCTGATCGGCGTCGGTGACGTCGATCCATGAAAAGCCGGCCGGGTCGAAATCCAGCTCGTGCAGCGCCTTCTCGGCGCGCATGATCCGGTTCAAGTCTCCCACCCAGAGGCGCATTCCACCGTGCATCGGCTGTTCGAGCAGGTGCCAGTCAAGGCTTTGCTCGTGGTCCCACTCGTGCCACTGCCCGAACTCGTCGCCCATGAACATGAGCTTCTTGCCGGGCTGCGCGTACATGTACCCATAGAGCAGGCGCAGGTTGGCGAACTTCTGCCAGTCGTCGCCGGGCATCTTCGCGAGAAGCGATCCCTTGCCGTGCACGACCTCGTCGTGCGACAGCGGCAGCATGAAGTTCTCCCCGAACGCGTAGAGCAATCGGAACGTGAGGTTCTGGTGGTGGAACTTGCGGTGAATTGGCTCCTGCGACATGTAGGAAAGCGTGTCGTGCATCCAGCCCATATCCCACTTCATGCCGAAGCCGAGGCCGCCCAGATATGTCGGGCGCGACACAAGCGGGAACGAGGTGGATTCCTCGGCGATGGTCTGCACCGCGGGCTGCTCCTTGTACACCTCGATGTTGAATCGGCGCAGGAAGTCGACCGCTTCGAGGTTCTCGTTGCCGCCGTACTTGTTGGGGATCCATTCACCCGCCTTGCGCGAGTAGTCGAGGTAAAGCATTGACGCGACGGCATCCACGCGCAGTCCGTCGGCGTGGTAGCGATCGAGCCAGCACAACGCGCTGCTCAACAGGAATCCGCGCACCTCGTTGCGGCCGTAGTTGAAGATCGAGCTGCCCCAGTCGGGATGGACGCCGAGGCGAGGATCCGCGTGCTCGAAGAGGTGCGTTCCGTCGAAATTCTGCAGCCCAAACTCGTCGGCCGGAAAGTGGGACGGCACCCAGTCGAGGATCACTCCGATGCCGTTCTGGTGCAGGTAGTCGACCAGGAACATGAAGTCCTGCGGAGTGCCGAAGCGGCTGGTCGGCGCGAAGTATCCGGTGCACTGGTATCCCCACGAGCCGTAGAAGGGGTGCTCCATCACCGGCAAGAACTCCACGTGCGTGAAACCCATCTGGCCGACGTAATCGGCGAGGCGAGGCCCAAGCTCTCGGTACGTCAGCCACCGGTTCTGCTCCTCCGGCACGCGCATCCACGAGCCCAGATGCACCTCATAGACCGCCCATGGCGCTCCACGGCCGTTGCTGACGCTGCGGTTGTCCATCCATTGCTCGTCCCCCCAGCGGTAGCCGAGGTCCCATACGATCGACGCCTGCCGCGGCGGTTGCTCGGAGTACGCCGCGAACGGATCCGCCTTGTCCGCTCCTGCGCGAGTGACCCGTGAGCGGATGTGGTACTTGTACAGCGCACCGTGCTTTACGCCGGGAATGAAGCCTTCCCAGATCCCAGACTGTTCGCGCGGAAACAAACCGTTGGCGGTCTTGTCCCATCCGTTGAAGTCGCCGATCACGCTCACAGAGTCGGCATTAGGCGCCCAGACGGCGAACGAAGTTCCTTCCGGCTCGGACGAGAGGTGCGCGCCCAATTTGTCGAACAGGTGGCTGTGCGTGCCTTCGTTGAAAAGGTGTAGGTCAAAAGGGCTGAGGAGCGAGCGCGCGATCACGGAGGCGTCACCACCTCCAGGATGCCACGCAGCGGGATGTGCACCCAGTCCGGGCGACTGTTCATCTCGTAGCGCAGCTCGTACAACGCTTTCTCCAGCAGCATCGTGGTGAGCTGGAGGTCGAGGTCCTCGGGGGTCTGAGGCACGAACGACGCCTTCCCGGCCGTCGCCAGGTAGCTCTTGAGAAAAGCCACCGACACGCATGTGGACCAGAAATCGCCCCAGCTCATGAGTCGGGGGCGCGCGGCGGCGGCGATCTGGTCGGACTGCACCGCCACGTGGGCCGCATAGTCGAACGAGCGCAGCATCCCGGCGACGTCCCTCATTGCAAGACGCTTGAGCCGCCGCTCGTACAGGGTCCGGGTTGGCTCGCCTTCGAAATCGACGATGACAAAGTCGTGTCCCGTGTACAGCACCTGGCCGAGATGGTAATCGCCATGGACACGAATCCTGGTCGTGGTCAGGCGCCGGCTCAGGAATGAGCGAAGGATCGTTGCGATCCGCGGCTCGAGCTCGAGCACCTTCCGTGCCTCTTCGCGAGCGTCCTGGGGGAGCTTGTTCAGCTGGGTGCGCAGGAGATCAGTCGAGCGCATGGACAGGCCGCTCATCGACTGGTAGATCGACCGCTGGTCCTGCTGCGAGATTCGCTCTGGCGCGAACGCCGGATCGTCGGGGTCGGAGGCCAGCGCGGCGTGCAGCTCGGCGGTTCGCCGGCCGAGCAGCCGCGCCGAGTCGAGGTAGGTACCGATCGTTCGGGCTGCTACCTCCGGCAGCTCGGTCGCGCTCGCCTGCAGGATGTTGCTCGGCATCGAAGGTGGCTCCGTGTCCAGGAGCTCTGGGCCGTGCAGGAAGTGCGACAACGTGTTCAGCGTGTACTGCCAGGCGTCGCCCTGGTTGGGCACGTATCCCTGGAGCACCGCAAGGCTTATCGGTTCAGCGTCCTCGCGCCTGTACTCAAGGGTGCCGGCCAGCGGTGCCACCTGCGAGAAGTTCGTCTTTTCGGTCAGGAAGCGGCCGACCTCGAGCTCCGGGTTGACTCCCTCCTCGAGTCGCCGGAACACCTTGAGGATGAGGCGCTCGCCGAACACGACCGAGTTGTTGCTCTGCTCCGCCACCGATAGGGCCGCCTCCAACCGCACCGTCTCAGCGCCTCGCAAGCGGGCGAAAGCGCGCGTCGTCGAACCGACCAGGGTCCCCTTGCCGCCCGTCGCCCGCCGCCGCCGGGCGATAGCGCCCAGCACAGCTTCGGCGAAAGCCGGCGGCCCGAGCGCGTCATACAGAAGCCCTCGCCCTTCCTCTCCGAACACGCGGAGCCATGCGATTGCGGAATGCGGCCACCGTTCGATGATGTGCGGCGCCTCGGCGGGGCTCGCGTACGCGAGCGGCAGCTGGTACGTCTCCGGGTCGCCTTCCGCATACGAGATGACGACCGCGGCGAGGTAGGCGCCGCCGACGGCCCCAGGGACTGGAATGAGGTCGGAGATCACAGCAGTTTTGAGGCGCCGCGCCTTTCCCGCGAACCATCTGCGATTCCGTATGTAGCCGAGCAGCACGTTCTCGAGCCGCTCTTTTGCAGGGCCGACCAGCGCTGATTCCCAGTCGCCGGCGACCCGGATCTCGGGTATGGAAGCCGCGGCCTGCTGGCCGTCGCTCGAGAGCATCGGGGTCGCTCGAGGCTGCAGCGAGAACCAGTAGAAGGAATGCGGACCAAGGGTCAGGAAGTACGGCGCGTCCCCTACGACAGGCATCTCGTTGCTGCTGAACAGCTCGACGGGCACCATGCCCTTCCACTTGCTCAGGTCCAGCTCGACCGCCTGCAGGAACCTTGAGAGGTTTGCTACGCACAGGATCTGCTCCGATTCGTAGTGCCGCACGTACGCGAGCACCTTGCGGTTCTCGGGCCGCAGCAGCTCGAGCGTGCCGCGGCCGAATGCGCGATGGCGTTTGCGCAGGGCGATGAGCCGCTTCATCCACGAGAGCATCGAGTGAGGGTTTTGCGCCTGGGCTTCGACGTTGACAGTCTCGTAGTGGTATTCCGGATCGGTGATCACCGGCAAGTAGAGGCGCTGGCGGTTGGCGCGCGAGAAGCCGGCATTGCGGTCCGCGCTCCACTGCATGGGTGTCCGGACTCCGTTGCGGTCGCCCAGGAAGATGTTGTCGCCCATGCCGATCTCGTCGCCGTAGTACAGAACGGGCGTGCCGGGCAGCGAGAAGAGGAGGCCGTTCATCAGCTCGATGCGCTTCCGGTCGTTGCCGAGCAGGGGCGCCAGGCGGCGCCGGATGCCGAGGTTGAGGCGCGCCATCCTGTCCTGCGTGTACGCCCGGTACATGTAGTCGCGCTCCTCGTCCGTCACCATCTCGAGGGTCAGCTCATCGTGGTTGCGCAGGAACAAAGCCCACTGCGAGTTGTCGGGGATGGCCGGGGTTTGGGCCAGGATATCGATGATCGGGAACCGGTCCTCCATGCGTATCGACATGAAGAGGCGCGGCATGAGAGGGAAGTGGAACGACATGTTGCACTCGTCACCCGCACCGAAGTAGGCGACCGAGTCCTCTGGCCACTGGTTGGCCTCCGCGAGCAGCATTCGGTTCGAGTGGTGCTCGTCGACGTGCCGCCGCATCTCCTTGAGGAACTGGTGGGTCTCCGGCAGGTTCTCGCAGTTGGTGCCCTCGCGCTCGTAGAGATAGGGGATGGCGTCGAGCCGCACGCCGTCCACACCTATGTCGAGCCAGAAGTCCAGCGCTTTCAGCACCGCCTCCTTGACTTTCGGGTTTTCGAAATTCAGGTCGGGCTGATGCGAGTAGAAGCGGTGCCAGTAGTACGCGTTGGCGACGTGGTCCCACGTCCAGTTGGAGGTCTCGAAGTCCTTGAAGATGATTCGAGCGTCCTGGTAGCGCTGGTTCGTGTCGCTCCATACGTAGAACTCTCGAGCCGCGCTCCCCGGGCGCGCGCGTCGGGCGCGCTGGAACCACGGATGCTGATCCGACGTGTGGTTGCACACGAGCTCGTTGATTACCCTGATCCCGCGGCGGTGGGCCTCCTTGACGAAGGCGCTGGCGTCGCCGAGCGTGCCAAACATCGGGTTCACGTTCGTGTAGTCCGCGATGTCGTAGCCGTCGTCGCGCATCGGTGACGGATAGAACGGGAGCAGCCAGACCGCGCTGACGCCGAGGTCCTGCAGGTAGGGAAGCTTTTCCATCAGGCCGCGGAAGTCGCCACTGCCGTCGGCGTCGCTGTCATTGAAGGCTCGCACGTGCAGCTCGTAGATGAGCGCGTCCTTGTACCAGAGAGGATCGTCGTCCAACCGGAACGTCTCGGGCTTGCGCCGGCGCGCCAGCGTCTTTGTCTCGAGCGCGTTCTCCGGGTGCTCAGTGATCACAGGAAGTACTCGAAGTCGTGCTCGCTGCGAATGCGGCGGCGGAAGCGGAAGATCTGAGCCGGGATCGCGTGCGGGTTGATCTCGACGAAGTTGCGCGGGCCGTTCCACAAGTACCGCGCGCCACTCAACAGCTCGTGCGCCTGGTAGCCGCGGTCGCGCCTGATGCCCAGCTCCTCCAGCGGCAGGGTGACCATGCCGGCTTGAGTGTGATGGGGGTCGACGTTGACTACCGTAAGCACAACGTCGGCGAGGTCGGGAGTGCTCTTTGTGTAAGCGATCAACTGGTCGTTCTCAGTCTGGTGGAACTTGAGCCCGCGATCGCTCTGTAATGCCGGGTTTTCATGCCGGACTTTGTTCACCAGCGTGATCAGCTCGCGCAAGCTGTCCGGGCTTTCGTAATCCCACGCGCGAATCTGATATTTCTCAGAGTCGAGATACTCCTCCGATCCCGGCTCCCGCGCCCGAGACTCGCAGAGCTCGAAGGCCGGCCCGTAGATGCCATAGTTCGCGCCCAGCGTAGCGGCCAGGATGAGCCGCGCTGCGAATGCCGGGCGGCCACCGTTCTGCAGATACTCGGTCAGGATGTCCGGAGTGTTCGGCCACAGGCTTGGCCGGAAGTAATCGCGAACGGGTGGCTGAGACAACTCGGTGAAGTATTGCGCGAGCTCCGCTGCTGTGTTGCGCCAGGCGAAGTACGTATACGACTGGGTGAACCCCAGCTTGGCCAGACGGAACATGACCTTTGGGCGCGTGAATGCCTCGGCAAGAAGGATCACGTCAGGATGCTCGCGCTTGACCTCGCCGATGAGCCATTCCCAAAATGCGAAGGGCTTCGTATGCGGATTGTCGACCCGGAAGATGGTGACGCCCTGGTCGATCCAGTAAACGAGGATGGACAGCAGCTCGTCCCAGAGCTCGCGCCAGCTCTCCGTCTCGAAATCGAACGGAAAGATGTCCTCGTACTTTTTGGGCGGGTTCTCCGCGTACTGGATCGTGCCGTCAGGGCGGTGTTTGAACCATTCGGGATGCTCTCGCGTGTAAGGGTGGTCAGGCGAGCACTGGAAGGCGATGTCCAGGGCCACCTGCATGCCGTGTCCACGGGCGGCCTCCTGCAAGTGGTGGAAGTCGTCCAGCGTGCCGAGCAGCGGGCTGATCGACTTGTGCCCACCCTCCTCGGATCCGATCGCCCAGGGGCTGCCGGGCTCGTCGGGTCCGGCAGTCACCGAGTTGTTGGCGCCTTTGCGATGTGACTTGCCGATCGGGTGGATGGGCGGCATGTACAGAACGTCGAATCCCATTCCAGCAATCTCCGGAAGGCGGCGCTCGACGTCGCGGAAGGTCCCGTACATCGCTGCGCCCTGCGCGGGCCCGGCGGGATCTCCCGCCGAGCGCGGGAACAGCTCATACCACGCGCTGAATCGGGCTCGTTCCGGGTCGACGATGACCTCGAGTTCGTTGGCATAGGTCACCGCCAGGCTCTTGTCGGCATACCGGTCCATCAGCTGGGCCAGCTCGCCGCCGAGCGCAGCGGACGCGGCGGCGCGGCCCTTGCGGACTGCGGTGGCGTACGCCCGGAGGCGGTTCGAATCCGAGCCGTCGGCGCGCCCGGCGGCCGCTTCGATCATCCGGGCGGCGACCTCGAGCTCCAACGTGATGTCCTGGCCGGCCTCGATGCGCTTGGCGAACTGCCGGCTCCAGGTCTCGAAGGCATCCACCCAGCCCTGGATCGTGTAGAAGAACCGGCCAAGCTCGCCGACCATGAACTCGGCGCGCCAGCGGTCGTTGACCAGCGGGACCATCGGCACGTCGTTCCACAGCGAGGACGACTGGTGCCGCCAGCGCAGAACGCAAGACAGAGCATCGTGCCCGTCTGCGAAGACGTCCGCCTCCACGGTGACCCGCTCGCCGACCGCACGCTTGGCAGGAAACCGGCCCGCGTCGATCTCCGGCGTGACGGCCTCGATCACAATTCGGCGCCGGCCGTCCCCGGCGCGGTTAGGAGTGATCGAGGGCAAAACGGTAGGGCGATCAAGGCTCCGTTTCACGGTTGGGCGGGCCACAAGTCCATCGTGCCATGATTCGACTGGGTGCTGAAATCCATCGATCCGGCAACAGGCCGGGAGCTGGCAACTTTCCCCGAGCTCGACGAAGCAGGAATTGAGGCTGCCATCGCGCGAGCATGGGCCACCCGCCACGCCTGGCGGGACGCCGGCATGGAGCTGCGGGCGGCCATCTTGCGCTCGGTCGCCGGCGTCCTCCGGGCCGACAAGCAGAGGTATGCGGCCATGCTCACTTCCGAGATGGGCAAGCCCATCGTCGAGGCAGAGGGCGAGGTCGAGAAGTGCGCCTGGACCGCCGCCTGGCTGGCCGACAACGCCGCGCTGCTGCTCGCCGACGAGCCGGTCGAGAGCACCGCGTCCGAGAGCTACGTGCGGTTCCAGCCGCTCGGTGTTGTCCTTGCGGTGATGCCGTGGAACTTCCCCTTCTGGCAGGCGTTCCGAGCCGGCCTCCCGGCGCTCGTCGCCGGGAACGTGATGCTGCTGAAGCATTCGTCAAACGTTCCGCAGTCCGCCCTGGCGATCGAAGAGGTGTTCCGCGAAGCTGGCGCCCCTGAAGGCGTCTTCCAGACCTTGCTGATCGGTCCTGGCGCGGTGGAGAGGATCGTCGCAGACCGACGCGTGGCGGGGGTGACGCTGACCGGCTCCGAAGCGGCGGGTTCGCTGGTCGCTGCGGCCGCGGGCAAGGCACTCAAGAAATCAGTGCTTGAGCTGGGCGGATCGGATCCGTTCATCGTGCTGAAGGACGCCGACCTCGCGACCGCGGCAGCTGTCGCCTGTAGGGCTCGGAACCAGAACAACGGCCAGAGCTGCATCGCAGCAAAGCGATTCATCGTCGAGGAGTCCGTCGCGGATGAGTTCGAGGACCGCCTTGCCAAGGCCGTTGGTGCGCTGAAGGTGGGGAACCCGATGGACCGCGGGAACCAGGTCGGCCCCCTCGCGCGTGCCGACCTGGTCGAAGAGCTGGAGCGCCAGGTGACCGACTCGCTGCGGCTCGGCGCCCGCGCGCTGACTGGTGGCAAGCGGCTCGATGGAGGTGGTTACTACTTCCAGCCGACCGTGCTCGCCAACGTTCGTCCGGGCATGCCGGCATACCACGAGGAGACGTTTGGCCCGGTCGCCTCGGTGATCCGCGTCAAGGACGCCGAGGACGCGCTGCGCGTTGCCAACGACACGGACTTCGGCCTGGGATCGGCGATCTGGACCGCTGACGTCGAGCGGGCGAAGCAGCTGGCGGAACGCGTCGAGACCGGCCTGGTTTTCATCAACGGAATGGTCGCCTCCGACGCGAGACTGCCGTTCGGAGGTGTGAAGCGCTCCGGTTACGGGCGCGAGCTGGGGTCGTACGGCATCAAGGAGTTTGTGAACATCCAGACGGTCTGGGTGGGCCCGGCCAAAACCTAGCCTCCCCACCATGTTGGGAGGTGGAGCGGCGGTGGGACCCGGGCTAAGCCGGAGCCACCAAGGGCCGAGTAGCGACCGCCGTGACTGGAGCCCCTTTGGACTTTTTCTTCTTCAAGTACCGGCGAGCGAGGACCGAGTAGCTGTCGCGCAGCGCACGGGACGGGTCCAGGCCGAGGCCGCGCGCCATGTCCGGCAACACCACTGGCGGACCTTCCAGCTCGACGAACCAACCGAACTCCAGCACATCCAGGGTGACCGCCACGCCGTCGAGCCTCCACTCGGCGCGTCGCTTCGGATAGGTCCACGCCACCTCAAAGCCCAGCTGGAACAAGAGGTCGAGCGTCGCGTGAGCGTCCGACACCGAAACTTCGGTCTCTTCGCGAGTCTTGATCCGGCCCGCGAATGTGGCCGGGCCTTTGGCAGTGAGCACGCCGCGAGGTCCCCCATTCAGCACGCGAAGTCTGAGCGTGGTGTTCGGCGTGACTTTTGCCGGACCGCCGAACCGGTAGTTCTCTTCGTCATAGCGGCCCTCGAGCTTCGCGCCTCTCTTCCGCAGGGCGGCCCGAAGCCTTGCGTGAGCCCGCGGGCCAGAGACGCGAAACTTTAGCTCGGACTCGACGCTCCGGTCTCTGAGCGGTCGTATTCGCCTTCGCACCACGAGTGGAGAGTAACCTTCCCCGCCAGGTCAGGCGGCGGTTTGCTTTCTGATCCTGTAGAGCGAGCTGACCACCGCAGTGCATTCGTCTTCGACGTAATCCAGTCCGGCGGCCTCCGCGATGCGCCGCGCTTCGTCGGATCGGATGTCTAGCTGCAGCCACAATGCCGTCGCACCAACAGCCACCGCCTGGCGTGCGATCTCGGGTGCATCGCCCGCCGGCCGGAACACGTCCACTAGGTCGATCTTCACCGGCACGTCGCTCAGCGAGCGATAAACCCGCTCGCCGAATAGCGTGTCCGCGAACGGATTGATCGGGATGATGCGAAAGCCGCGCTGCTGCAATCCGACGGGCACGGACCCGCCTGCTTTGTTTGGATCACGCGACGCACCGACCACCGCGATGGTGGTCGCCCGTTCGAGGATGTCCTTTGAAGTTTTGCCAGTCGCCATATCAATGAGCAAGCCCGCGGCCCGCCGGCATATTCCCCGTGCGGATCCCGAGCAGCGGCTGGCCCGCCACATACCTTCGGATCTGCTCGCCCGCGAACTGGTAGGCGCGGTGCTCCCACCGCGCGACCGTTCCGGCGATGTGCGGAGTGATGAGCACGTTTGGCTCGCGCCAGAGCGGATGGTCGGCGGGCAGCGGCTCCGGATCGGTGACGTCGAGCGCGGCACGGACGCGGCCTGCCCTCAACGCGTCGAGGAGAGCATCGGTGTCGACAGTGCGGCCGCGCCCGGCGTTCACGAACAGCGCGCCTTCCTTCATCTGTGAAAAGAATTTCGCATCGACGAACTTCTTCGTGTCAGATGTGAGCGGCAGCAGATCGACCACGACGTCCGCATCCGGCAGCAGCCGGGGCAGTGACGCGGGTGTCTCCGCGTCACTGCGCACGTGCTGGGCGACGCCGACAACCCGCGCGCCAAACGGCGTGAGCCGCGAGGCCAGCGCCCGTCCGATAGATCCATAACCGAGCACGAGCACGGTCTTGCCGTCGAGGTCATCGATGGGGTGATTGGAAAACTGATCGGGCCGAGCCATGTCGCGCACCCATTCGGAGCGACGCTGCAGCTCGCCGAACTCGGGCAGGCGCCGTCCCATGGCCAGGATCACGGCCGCCACCCACTCGGCCACTGAGGTGTCGTGCACGCCCACAGCGCTGCAAAGGACCACGCCCGGCGGAATCAGCGGCAGCAGGCCGTCCACGCCGGCGCTGAACGCCTGGACGACCTTGAGTCCGGGTAGCTGTCTGAAGAGGGCGGGCACATCGTCCGAGAGCTGGGAACCGAGGACGACCATCTCAACATCTGGACTCGGCTCGGAGACGAGCTCGACGTCCTCGGGCAGTGGCTCCATCTCGGCGCGGAGGGGCGAGTCTGGAACCAGCACTCGCACAGAAGTGTCGGGGCTAGTCAGAGATCCGCGTCAGCCGGACGACCGGGATCTCCCGATCGGTCTTTGTCGGGTATCGACCGTACTGCGGTGAAACCTCCGCGATGCGTGCCAGCGCGTCTTCGCGTTCTCGCCCGGTGAGCGAGTCGCCTCGGACCTTCATCTTCCGGCTGCCCACCTCGAGCCAGATCTCGTCGGGGTGCTTGACCATGTTCCTGAACCACGAGGGATGGGTAGCCGACCCTCCCTTCGAAGCCACGACGAGCCAGGCGTCGTCCCCGTCTGCGAACCCGCCGAGCGTGGCGGTCCGCTCCTGACCAGACTTGGCTCCCCTGGTCGTCAGCAGGACGATCGGGAACTTCATCATGGTCACCATCCGGTTCTTTCCGCCGGTCTTCCGGTAGGAGTTGATCTGCCGCTTGGCGAGCGGCTCTAAGAGCCTCTGCAGCAACTTTCCGCCCGGCATCTCGGTGCCGTACGTTCCGTCCGAAGTCGCCTGGATTGGCAAGCTGGTTAAGCGGCTTGAGACTTGGCGCTGGCAGAGGGCTCGAGCGCGAACTCGAGCACCTCACCTACGCGGCTCGCGAAGTGGAACGTCATCTTCTCGCGCACGCTCTGCGGCACGTCGTCGATGTCCTTCTCGTTCCTCTTCGGCAGGATGACCTCCGTGAGTCCCATCCGGTGTGCGGCCAGCACCTTCTGCTTGACGCCGCCGATCGGCAGCACCAGGCCCTGCAGCGTGACCTCTCCCGTCATTGCGACGGTGCTCCGCACCGGCCGACCGGTCAGCAGGCTCACGATCGCGGTTGTCATCGTCACGCCGGCCGACGGGCCATCCTTGGGCACCGCGCCCTCGGGAACGTGGATGTGGAACGACTTGTCAGCGGCTCCTTTCTCGATCTTCAGCTCGTCCGTGTGCGAGCGGACGTAGGACAGCGCGATCTGCGCAGACTCCTTCATCACGTCGCCCAGCTGGCCGGTCAGGATCACGGTGCTGCCGTGCCCGTTGCTGTCGGTCGCGGTCGCCTCCACGAAGAGGACGTCCCCGCCCGTGCCTGTCACAGCCAGTCCGGTGGCCACACCTGGCACCGAGGTGCGCGCGGCGACCTCGTTGTCGAATCGAGGCTTGCCCAGGAACTCGCGCACGCGCTCGACTGTGATCGCCACCGGTGGCGTCAGCTCGGCCTTGGCGACCTTCGTCGCGACCTTGCGCGTGATCTTGCCGAGCTCGCGCTCCAGGTTGCGGACTCCGGCCTCACGGGTGTGGTCGGTGATCACCTTCATGAACGCGTCATCGGAGACCGTCACCTCGTCCGGGTTCAGTCCGGACTGCTTGACGACGCGCCGCAGCAGGTGGTCGCGCGCGATGGCGACCTTCTCCTCTTCGGTGTAGCCGTCGAGGCGGATCAGTTCCATGCGGTCGAGCAGTGGAGCCGGAATGGTCTCCGACACGTTGGCCGTCGGGATGAACAGGACCTCGGACAGGTCGAGGTCGACCTCCAGGTAGTGGTCGCGGAACGTGTTGTTCTGCGCGGGGTCGAGGACCTCCAGCAGCGCGGCCGACGGGTCGCCCCGCCAGTCGTTGCCGACCTTGTCGATCTCGTCCAGCATGATCACCGGGTTCTTGGTCCCGGCCTCTTTCAGGGCGCGCACGATACGGCCCGGAAGGGCGCCGACGTAGGTGCGGCGGTGGCCGCGGATGTCAGCCTCGTCGCGAATGCCGCCAAGCGAGACGCGCGTGAACTTGCGGCCCAGCGCCCGGGCGACCGACTCGCCGAGCGAGGTCTTGCCCACGCCGGGAGGTCCGACCAGGGTGATGATCGCTCCCGAACCGCGACCGCCAAGCACCTCGAGGCCCCGCTCCTTGCGCAGCTTGCGCACGGCCAGGAACTCGATGATGCGGTCCTTCACATCGGATAGGCCGGTGTGGTCCTCGTCCAGGATGCGTCGCGCCTCGACCAGGTCGTAGTTGTCCTCAGAGCGCACGTTCCACGGGATGTCCAGCATCCAGTCCAGGTATGTGCGGATCCATCCGTATTCAGGGTTTTGCTCGCTGGTGCGCTCCAACCGGTCGAGCTCGCGGTTGACTTCGGTGAGCACGCCCTCCGGCATCTCCGCCTTGACAACCCTCTCGCGATAACTGGAAACAACGTCGCTTCCACCTTCGTTCAGCTGCTTCTTGATCGCCTCCAGCTGCTGGCGCAGCAGGAACTCGCGTTGAGTCTTCTCCATGCCTTCTGCGACATCGCTGCGGATCTTCTCCTTCAGCGAGGCGTCGGCCAGGATCGACTTCGTCCACCCGATCAGCAGGGTGAGGCGCTGCTCGAGGTCGAGCGTCTCCAGGACCTCCATCTTCTGCTCGGTCGACAGGTCGGGCGAGTAGCCGGCAAGGTCGGCCAGGTGGCCCGGAGTCTTGGCGGCGCGCAGGAACTGCACGACCTGGGGGACGCCCCTCGACTCGACGAGGTTCTCCAGCAGGGCGCGGTACTCGCGGGCGAGCTCGAGCGACTTGTCGGTCGGAGGCTCGGGGTCGAGCAGCGGGTCTGCCTGGACCCACAGCGCCCCGCCGATGTCGGCCTGGCCGCTGCCCAGCCGGGCACGGTATTCGCCGCGGATCATGAAGGCCTCGGCGCCGGTCGGCAGCTCTGCCGACTCGCCCAGGCGGGCGGCGGTGCCAACGGTGCCGAACTTGCCGTCGATTCGAGGTACGAGCAGGATCTGGCGGTTGCCCTGGCGGGCAGCCTCGATCGCCGCCTTCTGGTCGTCGCCCTCGACGGCGAGGGTGACCGACATGTGCGGGAGGACGACGATGTCGTCCATGGGGAGGACTGGTAGAAGTTCCGACTTTGGAGTTGCCATTGTTAGAAGAACGTTTACCCAGGAAATTGAATTCCCAATCGCTCCACACCGCTCGCCGGGGAGGTCGGCCCCGACCCGCAACGCGGGCGCGGCCGGGTGGGGATGGGGGTCGGTTTAGACCCCTGCCCTCTGTCTTCCCTGCCGGGCCACAGCGTCAATCGTCACGGCCGCCAGGAGGACTCCGCCCGTGATCATGAACTTCACATCTGACGGCGCGCTAAGGAGGGCAAGGCCGTTGTTGATGGACCCGATCACCAGCGAGCCGGTAAGGGCCGACCACACCGTCCCTCGCCCCCCAAACAGGCTGGTGCCGCCGATGACGGCCGCCGCGATGGCGTTCAGCAGGGTGTCGCCGGTCCCTGAGTTGTAGTTGACTGCTTCGAGGCGCGATGCACCCAGGACGCCGCCAATGGCCGCCATCGTTCCACAGATGGCGAAGACCGCGATCCGGATTCCGTTGACGGAGATGCCTGCCCGGCGGGCGGCCTCAGCGTTGCCGCCGACCGCGAAGACATGACGCCCAAACCGCGTGCGGGTTAGCAACAGGTCGAAGCCCACGATGAAAGCGAGCAGGATCAGGAGGGACAGTGGGACGCCTTTGTCGGCGGCCAGCACTGCCATCGTGCCGAAGATCACGCCGGCGATCACGACGAACTTCGCGATGTCGCCCGCCCACGCGCCCACCGGAAGACCCGCCGCCGCCCGCCGGCGCCTCACGATGAAGAGGTCCGCCGCGAGCCACACCACGACGATGACTGACAGCGTCCAGCCGACGCTTGCCGGGTAGAACAGGTTCATCAGCGACAAGATGAGCGGATCGTTGAGGTTGATCGTGCCCTTCTCGCCAAGGACGTGCAGCTGGAGGCCAAACCAGGTCAGCAGGCCGGCCAGCGTCACCACGAACGAAGGAATCCTGAAGCGGCTGAAGAAGAAGCCGTGGAAGGTCCCGATCACCGTTCCTGTCAGCACTCCCGCCGCGATGGCGGGTGCGGCTGGCCATCCCTTCTGGACGGCGAGGACGGCCATGACAGCGGAGCCCAGGCCATAGACGGAGCCGACGGAGAGGTCGATCTCGCCCAGGAGCAGGACCAGCACGATCCCCACCGAGACGATGCCTGTGGCGGCGATCTGGGCCAACAGGTTGGTGAGGTTCAGCGGGCTCAGGAAGAGCGGGTTCAGGTAATAGAAGACCGCCCAGATCAAGACCAGCCCGAGGATTACCGGCAGCGACCCGACGTCACCTGTTGCAAAGCGGCGTCGCAGCGAATCGAGGAGCGACTTCGCGCCAGTGGCGGCTGCAGGCGCCTGAGCTGCCATCTATTCCTGGGGTTTGAACTTGCCGAACTCGGCACCGGTGATCGCGCCGACTACTGCCTGCTCGGAAGAGTCGGCGCGGTTGAAGGTGCCGACGCGGCGGCCGAGGCGCATGACGATGATGCGATCGGCGACCTCGAAGACGTTGGCCAGGTTGTGGCTGATCAAGATGACCCCCAGACCCTGGCTCTTCAGGCGGAGCACGAGCTCGAGCACCTGCTTGGTCTGCTGCACGCCCAGGGCCGCGGTCGGCTCATCGAGGAGCACGACCTTTGCCTTCCACATCACCGAGCGGGCGACCGCGACCGACTGCCGCTGACCGCCTGACAGGGCCGCTACCGCGCTGCGCGGATTCGGGATCTTGACCTCAAGCGACTTCAGCACCTCGCGCGCCCGGGACTCCATGCGCTCCTCGCTGATCAGGTGGGCGGGACTGGACAGCTCTTCGCGGCCGAGGTAAAGGTTGGCGACGACGTCGAGGTTGTCGCACAGCGCGAGATCCTGGTACACCGTGGCGATGCCGAGCGCGGCGGAGTCACGCGGACCGTGGATGGGAACGTGCTTGCCTTCGAACCAGATCTCCCCGGAGTCCGGGATGTAGATCCCGGCCATGGTTTTGATGAGGGTCGACTTGCCGGCGCCGTTGTCGCCGACCAGGGCGACAACCTCGTCCGAATAGACCTCGAAGTCGACATTGGAGAGCGCCTCCACAGCCCCGAACCGCTTGCTGATGCCGCGCATCTGAAGCACTGGTTGGCGTTCAGC
>DASYVJ010000008.1:0-15180 GCA_035937155.1 Candidatus Dormiibacterota bacterium
CCGCCGCCACAAGATCCAGAACTCGTTGGCGAAACTCTGCTGGATAACCTCGTCTGCCCATGCTGTTCCTCCCGTTGTTCTGATGGGACAGCAACATGTTGCATCCAAGGAATCCGACTCCACGAAATCCAGGGCGCACTACCGATGCGGTTTTCGCGGCGTTTGAACTCTTTTCGAGCTATTGGGCCGATTTGGAACCATTTCAAATGCCGGGATTACTACACGAATTACTACATGAACAGCCAGCCCAGACGCAGACCCGCACACTTGGTGAGCACCTCCTCTTGACAGTTGATCTTCTGCACCGCGAATCCACCAGTCCGGCGATGCCGTTCAAAAGTTTGGCTGTCAGATTGGCTGTCAAAGCCGATCGCGCAGAGTCCTTTCCCAGCCGATTCACAGGGAATCTCGGCTGTTCTGAATACGAATTTGGCGGAGGGGCAGGGATTTGAACCCTGGATAGGCTTGCACCTATAACAGTTTTCAAGACTGTCGCCATCAACCGGACTCGGCCACCCCTCCGCGAGGCAATTGCGATTCTAGGAACTAGCGCGCACCGATCAGCTCTATCCCGCCCATGTAGGGCTTCAGCACCTCCGGTACTGCGATCATTCCGTCGGATCGCTGGTAGGTTTCGATGATCGCGTCGATCGTGCGTGTGAGCGCGAGCCCACTGCCGTTGATCGTGTGTGCGAACTTCGGCGGCGCACCCCTCGCGGGGCGATAGCGAATGTTGGCGCGCATCGCCTGGAAATCGTTGAATACAGAACACGAGGACACTTCGAGGTATCGATCAAGCCCGGGGCACCAGGCCATGAGGTCGTACTTTTTGTACTGCGCGAAGCCCATGTCGCCCGTGCACATCGACAGGACCTGGTAGTGCAGCCCCAACCGACGCAAGACGTCCTCGGCGTCGGCAACCAGTTTCTCAAATTCGTTCATCGACGCTTCTGCTGTGGTCACTTTGACGAGCTCGACCTTGGAGAACTGGTGCAGCCGGATGAACCCGCGCGTGTCCTTGCCTGCCGCGCCCGCTTCCGAGCGAAAGCACGGCGTGTAGGCGACGTACTTCATCGGAAGCCTTTCACCATCCAGGATCTCGTCGCGATGAAAGTTGGTCAGCGGCACCTCGGACGTCGGCACGAGCCACAGGTCGTGGCCCTCGACCCTGAACGCATCGGCGGCGAACTTGGGCAGATTTCCCGTCCCCACCATCGAGGCGCTGTTGACGAGCACCGGTGGCAGCATCTCCGTGTACCCGTGTTCGCGGGTGTGTACGTCGAGCATGAACTGGACCAGCGCCCGCTCCAGCCGCGCGCCCTCGCCGACGAGAAACGCGAAGCGCGACCCGGCCACGCGAGCCGCCCGCTCGAAATCCATGATCCCCAGCGACTCGCCAAGGTCGTAGTGCGTGCGCGGCGCGAAGCCAAGCTCCGGCTTGGTCCCCCACTCCCGCTCGACCACGTTGTCAGCCTCGCTCTCGCCGATCGGCACGGATTCGTGGAAGAGATTCGGTACGCGAAGCAGCAGGTCGTCGAGCTCGCGCTTCACCGCCTCGGCCTGCGCCAGCTCTTCCTTGGCGTCCTCGGACATATCGCGAAGTCGGTCCTTCAGGCTTTCGTCGCGAGTCTTCGCGAACTCCTTGGACAGGCGGTTTTGCTCCGCTTTGATCGTCTCCGCCTTGTGCAGGTTCGCGCGCCAGAGCTCGTCGAGCTTCAGGATCTCGTCGATCGGCGCCGGCTCACCTTTCAGCTCAGCGGCTCGCCGCACGCGATCGGGGTCCTTCCGGATCAGCTCTAGCGGCAGCACTAGGACTCCGCCTTCATCACCGGGAACAGGATCACGTCCCTCACCGAAGGTTGGTCCGTCAGGAGCATGACCAGGCGATCGATGCCTACGCCGAGCCCTCCACACGGCGGCAGCCCGTATTCGACAGCGCGCAGGAAATCCTCGTCCATCGGATGCGCTTCAACATCGCCCGCCGCCCGCCGCGCCGCTTGCGCCTCGAACCGCGCGCGCTGATCGATGGGGTCGGTGAGCTCGGTGAACGCATTCGCGTACTCGCGACCCAGGATGATCAGCTCGAAGCGCTCCACGAATCGCGGGTCGTCCTCGCGCGGCCGGGCGAGCGGCGAGATCTCGACGGGATAGTCGATGACGAACGTGGGCTGGCGAAGCCGTGGCTCGACATGCTCTTCGAACAGCTCGTTGAGCTCCTGCCCCACCGCATGCCTGCCGGTGTGTTCGAGCACCAGGTCGGCCATCCGCTCGCGCCGGAACGGCGGCGTGAGGTTGACGCTCTCGCCCTGGTAGCTCGTCTCCAGCGGGCGGCCGGCGGCCATCGCCGCGACCACCATCAGGTCCTCGACCAATCGCATCACGTCGTCGTAGTCCGCGTAAGCCTGGTAGCACTCGAGCAGCGTGAACTCCGGGTTGTGCCGGGGCGACAGCCCCTCATTGCGAAAGACGCGTCCAAATTCATAGACCCGCTCGAAGCCCCCAACGAGCAGACGCTTCAGGTGCAGCTCCAGAGCGATGCGCAGGAACAGGTCGCGGTCGAGCGCGTTGTGGTGCGTTACGAACGGCCGGGCGTGTCCGCCGCCCGGGACCTCTTGCAGGACAGGCGTATCGACATCCAGGAAGTCGCGCTCATCGAGCAGACCTCGGATGGCGGTGATGATCTTGGTCCGCGCGCGGAAGACTTCGCGAACGGCCGGGTTGGCGATCAGGTCCACATAGCGCTGCCGGTACCGGATCTCGACGTCTTTCAAGCCGTGCCACTTCTCGGGCAGCGGGCGCAGCGACTTCGTCAAGAGCTGGAATGACTGGACCTCCAGCGTCACCTCTCCGCGGCGCGTTCGAAAAATGGGCCCGGTGACGCCGATCAGGTCCCCCGGATCGAGATCGGCGAAGCGGTTGAACTCCTCTTCGCCCAGCTTGTCCCGGCTCGCCATTAGCTGGATGCGACCGTGGCCATCCTGCAGGTCTGCGAAAACCACCCCGCCCTGCAGCCGCTTGACCATGAGCCTCCCGGCCAGCGCCACGGGCTCGGTCTTCTCGGCGTCGCCCAGCAGAGCCTTGGCCGACACGCTCGTCTGGGTCGGCCGGAAACCCCGCGAGTACGGGTCGATCCCTGCCGCGCGCAGCCGGTCGAGCTTCTCGCGCCGGTCGCGCATGACAGCCGGCAGATCGGGCTCGGTTTCTTCCGTCACGATCGGAAAGACTAAGGGTTAGACCGTCAGTTCCTGTTCTTCGACGGCAGGGAATGCGTTGACATGGCTGCCGCCCGACTGGCGGTGATTGCCCAGCGCCCCCTCGATCAGCGCGTCGATGTCAGTGTCCGAATGCACCGGGTCGTGATGGAAGAACGCGAGCGCCTTCGCACCCGACTGCTCTGCGAGAGACAGTGCCTCTTCATACGTCGAGTGTCCGAACCCGGCGTGGGTTTTGTACTCCTCGGTGCTGTACTGCGCATCGTGAACCAGCAGGTCTGCATCGCGACTCCAGTTCGCCAGGTCCTTCAAGGTGCCGTTGTCCTGGTTGGCGAACATCGCGATCTCGTTGTCGGTGGCAAAGCAGAATCGCGACGATCCCTCATCGATCCGGTAGCCAAACGTCGGGATTGGGTGCATCAAAAGGTGCGGGGTGATTCGCAAAGCGCCAACCTCAAAGGTCTCGCCGGGGTTGCGCTCGATGAACTCCATCTCAGCCGGCATGTGGCTCAGCCGCACCGGGAAATACGCGGGATCCATCTGGTCGGCAAAGGCGGCCTGAAGCGATTTCGCTGAGCCGGCCGGCCCGACGATCGTCAGATGCGTGCCCGGCACAAAGGCCGGGAGGAAGAATGGAAAGCCCTGGATGTGATCCAGGTGCGTGTGCGTGATCAGCAGATGCGCCTGCAGCGGATCGGCAGTGTTGAACTCGTTGCCAAGCTCGGCGATGCCGGACCCTGAGTCGATGATGATCAGGTTGTTCTCTTTGTCTCTGACCTCAACGCAGGTCGTGTTGCCCCCGTACCTCAGCGTCTTTCGGCCCGGCGTCGGCCGAGTACCGCGTGTGCCCCAGAACTTGATCCTCATCGCGTCGCCTTGAGGGGTCCCCGCGAAGTCACGGCCTTGCCTCTGACTTCGCGGGGTTAGTCACCTGATAGATCTCTTTAGCAAGAAAGACCTCGAGCAAGTCCTTGTCGAGCTTCCCATCGTTAGCTTCGGCGTGGAGGATGTCGATCGCCGCGCTCGTTGGCACCGCTCGCTTGTAGGGCCGGTCCTGAGCCGTCAGCGCGTCGTAGATATCTGAGATCGTCATCATCCGAGCCTGTACCGGGATCTGATCGCCCGTGAGCCCTCTCGGGTATCCGGTGCCGTCGAGCTTTTCGTGGTGGCCATAGGCGATCTCGGGGATTCCCCGCATCACCGGAGTCCACGGGATCTTCGTCAGGAAATGGAAGCTGTGGGTCACGTGGGCTTCCATCTCGAGGCGCTCCTGGGCATCGAGCGTGCCTTTGCGAATGCTGAGGAATCGGAACTCCTGTGCATCGAGCATCGGGTGTGGTTTGCCTGACATATCGAAGTAGGTCTGCTGTGACAGGAATTCGAGCATCGACGCCTTGTCCTCAGGCAGCACGCTCGGCTCGTTTGCCACCACGATGTTCTGAATCCATTGGTTCAGCTGCGCCAGCTCCTCCCCGAGACGCTTGTCGATCTCGTCCAGAGCGGTCCCGCCGGCGCGCCCGCTTCGCATCGCCTCGAGCTTCTCGGTCGCGTACTTGACCTGAACCGATCGCTCGACGAACTCGAAACGCGACTGGATCACTTCGAGCTGACCGGGCATCAGCTTCTTAGCCTTGATCAGGATATGCTCGCGCACGCCGACCTTACCGAAGTCGTGCAGCAGGCACGCGTAGCGGAGCTCCTTGAACTGGTCCTCGGTGAGGTGGACGTCGCGGTACTTGCCGGCACCCAGGCTCGAGACGGCGTGCGCGAGCGCCGTGGTCAATGCTTCGACGCGTCCTGAGTGACCTGCTGTGCTCGGGTCTCTCTGCTCGATCGCGGTCACGCTCGCCTGGACGAATCCGTCAAACAACGCCTGGATCGAATCCAGCAAGTTCTTGTTGTCGATGGCCATGGCGGCCTGGCTTGCGATGGATTCGATCATCTCCAGGTCTTCAGGCCGGAAGCTGACCACCTCCGCTTCGACTGAGTCCACGGTCAGTCGCGTCTCGAAGTGGCGTTTGGCGTTGATCAGCTGGACCGCGCCAACTACCTCGTCGTTGTAGTTCCTCATCGGCACAGTCAGCATCGACTTGGTCCGGTAACCAAACTGGGCGTCGAAGCCCTTGCCCCCCTGGGGTTTGCCGGGCGGCGGATGGTAGGCGTCGTCGTAGATCTGGCTCGTGCCGACGGAAACGGTGTAGCCGACGACCGACTTCTCATCGACGGGCACCTTGAAGGCGGAGTAAGTGTTGGCGAGCGATGTGCTCTGGCTAGCGGACAGGAACAGCATCGGCTCGCCGTTGTCACCGACCGCTGTGAGCCAGAGGCTCGCTCCATCCGCGTTGGTCAGCTGGCGCATCGTCGTGAGAATGAATTCCTGGAGCTTCGCGATGTCCCGCTCGGCGGAAAGCGCGATCCCGATTCGGTTGAGCTCCTCGAACTGGCGGTGCTGCCGCCGGGCCTGCTCCTCCAGCTGAGTCACCTCCTGTTTCAACGCGATGTTCTCCATGGCCACTCGCAGCAATTCGCGGAGCGATGACGGAGAGGCATCGGCGGGAAGGGCGATCGTCACGTCTTCCAGGCCCTCGGGCGACTTTTGCCCAGGGGCGACCAGGATGAGGGCCGGCCGAACCACCTCGGCCGGATTGCTCACGGCCTGTGCTTCCAGGCCCAGATCGGCCAGCAGCCTGGTCAATCCGAGCGGCTCGAGATCGCCCACGAAGTACAGGTGAATCGCCTGGACGGTCCTCATCTGGCTCCTGCCTCATCCAGAGGGCGGGCAGGGTGGGGTTGCGAAGCGGAGTTTTGAGCGTAGATAAGACGTAAACCTTCCAGCGTCAACAGTGGGTCGGTGGTTTCAATTACGCGTGTCAAGCCGGCAACGAGCGCCGCCTGGCCTCCCGTCGCGATCACCTTGGCCGACCCGCCAAGCTCGCCAACCATCCTCTGGACCATCCCCTCCACCTGCGCGACGAACCCCCAGACGAGGCCCGATTGGATGGAGGTGACCGTGTTGCGCCCGATCACCGAGTCGGGGGCAACCGGCTCCACCCGCCGGAGCATGGCCGTGTGGGACACCAGCGCGTCGAGCGAGATCTCGACGCCAGGTGCGATCGCACCGCCGAGGTATTCGCCTGCGGCGTTGATGGCGTCGTAGGTCACGGCGGTGCCGAAGTCGATCACGATGACCGGCCCGCCGTACTTGGTAAACGCGGCCAGGGCGTTGGCAATCCGGTCGGCGCCGACGTCCTTGGGATTGTCGTAGCGGATCCGCACGCTGGTTTTGACGCCGGGCCCCACCATGACGGGCTCGCAGTTGAGATAGCGCCTCGAGACTTCGATCAGCGCCGGGTTGAGATTCGGAACGACGCTCGAGATCACGACCCCGTCCACCACCCCGAAGTCGAATCCGCGGAGCTCGAACAGCTGGCGCAGCTCGACGGCCAGCTCGTCGGCTGTTCGTTCCCGATACGAGCTGACACGCCAGTCGGCCACCAGGCGCTCCCCCTCAAACAGGGCCAGCGTCACGTTCGTGTTGCCGACATCCAGGGCGAGCAGCATCTGCGCGGAACTCTAGCTTGGAAGTCTGGGGGGGTGTCCCTTCGTCCAGCGATGAAGCGCGCCGGCCTCGCGGCGGACGGCCGTGGCACGGGCGGCCACGCGGAGCGGCTGCGGCGCTCCCGGGAGATCGCGCTTGCCGAGCGAAACCTGGGCGCTCCAGGGCACTCTCAGGGCGCCTTCCAGCACCTGGCGGCCGACCGCCTCGTGGGCCTTGCGGAAGGGCACGCCCGATCTCACCAGCTGCTCGGCGGCGTCCGTCGCCAGAAGGGCAGGATCGCTGGCGGCGTCGGCCAGTCGTTCGCGATCGAACTCGAGGTGTTGGACGAGCAGCGCCGCTGCGGCCAGCGAATCAAGGGCGTTGTCGACGGCGGCGAACAGCGCTGGCTTGTCCTCCTGCAGGTCGCGGTCGTAGGCGAGGGGCAAGCCCTTCAAGACCGTGGCCAGGCTGACCAGGCTGCCCACCGAACGGCCGGCGCGGCCGCGCAGAAGCTCCGCGATGTCCGGGTTCTTCTTCTGCGGCATCAGGCTCGACCCGGTCGAAATCTCATCCGCGAGCCGCACGAAGCCGAACTCTGCACTCGCCCAGATCACGACGTCTTCGGCCAGCCGGCTGAGATGTATCGACGTGGTCACGCACGCGTAGATCAGGTCCAGCGCGAAATCGCGATCGGCGACCGCGTCGATGCTGTTGGCGGTCACTCGCTCGAATCCGAGCTCGCGTCGCACCGCCTCGCGCTGGAGCGGAAGCGTCGTGGCCGCCAGCGCTCCCGCGCCAAGCGGCATATCCCCCGCGGCGTCATACGCGCGGCGAAAGCGCTCCGCATCTCGGAGCAAGGGCTCGGCATGGGCGAGCAGGTGATGGCCGACCGTCACGGGTTGCGCGCGCTGAAGGTGGGTGTATCCCGGCATGACCCATCGAGCATGCTCGCGAGCCTTCGCGGCGAGCGACTCGACGACGTCCGCAACCGCGGACACGAGTTGCGATGCCGCATGCCGGCTGTAAAGCCGTAGGTCCAGCGCCATCTGGTCGTTGCGCGAGCGTCCCGCGTGCAGGGCGGCACCGGCAGGCGTGAGCTCGGTGAGGCGGCGCTCGACCGCCGTATGAATGTCTTCATCGGAGTCGCGGAATTTGAACTCGCCGTCATCCAGCTCCCGCTTGACGCGGCGAAGCCCGCGTTCGATGGAGGTGAGTCGGGAACGGGACAAAAGGCCCGCCTTGGCCAGCCCGCGGGCGTGGGCGATGCTCCCGGCGATGTCAAACGGGTAGAGCTCGAAATCGGTCTCGAGCGACGAGGAGAATCGTTCCAGCTCAGGGTGAAGGCCCTTCTTAAAGCGCCCGCCCCACAGTTTGCCCCCTCCCCCACCAGGGGGAGGGGGTTGATGGGGGTTGGACAGCTTGCCCCCTCCCCCGTCAGGGGGAGGGCTGGGGTGGGGGGCGGTACGAGTTTTGTTCCCTATGGCGTCAGCCTCTTTACGTCGCCGAGCAGGCTGCCCAGCTCGCGCGCGTGCAGCTGGCCCTGGACCCGCGCCGAGGTGCGCACACCCATGCCCCACAACTTGATGAAGCCGGCGGCCGCCGACTGGTCGAACTCATCACCTTTTCCGTAGGTCGCGAGAGACAGCTGGTACAGCTGATGCGGTCCCTTGCGGCCGACCACGTGAGATGAACCCTTGAAGAGCTTGACCCTGACCTCTCCGGTGACGTGGCGCTGGGTTTCGGCGACGAATGCGTAAAGGGCGTCGCGCAGCGGACTGAACCACAAGCCGTCGTAGACCATCTGTGCCCACTGCTGCGCGACGAGGTCCTTGAACCGCGCGACCTCCTTAGGCATGGTGATGTCCTCGAGCGCCTGATGCGCCTGCAGCAGCAGCACGGCCGCGGGAGCCTCATAGATCTCGCGCGACTTGATGCCGATCAGGCGGTTCTCCAGGTGATCGATCCGGCCCACGCCGTTTTCGCCGCCGATCCGATTGAGGGCGGTCACCAGCTCCAGGGCATCGATCGCCTTTCCGTCGAGCGAAGCCGGCAGCCCTTCCTTGAACCCGATCTCGACGTATACCGGCTCGTCCGGACAGTCGCGAGGGTCAAGGGTCCAGCTGTACACGTCACGCGGCGGCTCAGCCCAGGGGTCCTCCAGCACGCCGGCCTCGATCGAACGCCCCCAGAGGTTCTCATCGGTCGAGTAAGGCGAGCGCACCGTTGCGGGAACCTCGATGCCGTGCTTCGCCGCGTACTCGATCTCGTCGTCACGGTTCATGCCCCACTCGCGGACTGGCGCGACGACCTCCAGGTCCGGCGCGAGTGCGGCCGTCGTCACGTCAAACCTCACTTGATCGTTGCCTTTGCCGGTGCAGCCGTGCGCGATCGCGGTCGCTCCCTCCCGGCGCGCGACCTCGACCATCATGGCCGCGATCAGGGGCCGGCCGAGGGCGGTGGCCAGCGGGTACTCCTTCTCGTAGACCGCTCCGGCCTGCAGTGACGGCCAGACGAACAGCTGCAGGAATGGCTTCCGCCCGTCGGCGACGTACGCCGCGGACGCGCCGGTCTTCAGAGCTCGGGCCTGGATCGCGTCGAGATCCTTTTTCTCGCCCAGGTCGACTGTGAAGGCGATGACGTCCCAGCCCAGATCCTTCAACCAGCGGATCGCAACGGATGTGTCGAGCCCGCCTGAGTAGGCCAGCACCAGCCGTTTATTCGTCATGCCCGAGAAGTTCCTTCAGCGCTCGACCGGCTCCCGGCTTGCGCACCACCGCGATGATCGTGTCGTCACCGGCCACCGTGCCGGCGATGCCGGGGAGCGCCGCCTCGTCGATTCGCCTCGCCACCAGGTTCGCCGTTCCAGGTGGGGTCTTGATCACCGCCATTGGACCGACCAGTTCGATCGACAGCACGAGCTCACGGACAAGAGACGCGGAGTTGCGATAGCGCGTGCCCGACCTGACCAGTCCGAGCTCCTGGATATCGCGAGAGATGGTCGCCTGGGTCACGCGCACCCCGCGGCGCGCCAGCGCCTGGGCGATGTCCTGCTGTGTGTGCGCGGAGCCCCGGTTCACCACCTCGAGGATGGCGCTGTGTCGCTCGCTTTTGGTCGGGGTCAACTACAGCGCCTTTCGCATCGTGGCGTGGGCTCGGTCGATCTCAGCGTTCCCGATGATCAGCGGCGGCACAAGGCGCACCGAATGGTCGTCGACGGCGTTCACGATCAACCCCGCCTCCATGCACGACTGCTGGAAGGCCTTGGCACGCGGCTCGCCAAACTCGAACGCCTGCATCAAACCGATGCCGCGTACGTCCTTGGCGCCGAGGTCGAGCAGGGCATCGTGGAGGACATCGCCGATCTCGGCGGCGTGGCCGACCAACCCATCGCGCTCGATCACGGACAGGACGGCAAGAGCTGCTGAGCAGGCGAGGGGATTGCCGCCGAACGTGGATCCATGGTCGCCCGGCTCGAACACGTCCGCGCGCGGGGCGGCCAGGCAGGCACCGATCGGCAAGCCGCCGCCGAGACCCTTGGCCAGCGTCATCACGTCCGGCGTTACGCCGTGGTGCTGGTGCGCGAACCAACGGCCCGTGCGACCCAGCCCGGTCTGCACCTCATCGAGGATCAGCAGCAGGTTCTGCGCATCGCACCAGCTGCGGACGCCGGCCAGGTAACCCTGCGCCGCCGGAATGATGCCGATCTCACCCATCACCGGCTCGAGCAGCACGGCCACCGTGCGCGGTGAGGTCGCGGCCTTGATCGCGTCGAGATCGTTGTAGGGCACGTGAACGAAGCCTTCAGGGAGCGGCTTGAAAGGATCGGAGTACTTGTGCTGGCCCCCCGCCGTGACCGTGGCGAGCGTCCGTCCGTGGAATGAGCCCTCGGTGGAGATGACCTCGAATGCTCCATCGCGATTGCGACTGCCCCATTTTCGGGCGAGCTTGATCGCTGCCTCGTTGGCCTCCGCGCCGGAGTTGCAGAAAAACACGCGGGATGGAAATGAAAGGTCGACGAGCCGCTGCGCGAGCTCGACCTGCGGCTGCGTGAAGTACAGGTTGGAGGTGTGAATGAGGGCGCCCGCCTGGGCCGTCACGGCGGCCACGACGTCAGGGTGCGCATGGCCGAGCAGGTTGACTGCGATGCCCGCGACCAGGTCGAGGTACTCCCGGCCCGAATCGTCATAGAGAAGGCAGCCGCGGCCCCGCACGAATGTGATCGGCAGGCGCCGGCCCACCTGCATGAGATAGCGGTCAGCGAGCTCGGGTGTGGTCGGCGCGGTCAAGGGGTGACCATCGTCCCGATGCCGGCTTCGGTGAACAGCTCGAGCAGCAATGCGTGCGGCGTACGCCCGTCGACGACATGCGCGAGCGGCACCACGTCGAGAGCTCTCATACACGCCTCGAGCTTCGGGATCATCCCACCGGTGACCTCGCCTTCATCGATCCGATGGCGTGCATCCTCACGCGACATCACAGCGACGACCTGGCCATCGACGCCCAGGACGCCGGCCACGTCGGTCAGCAGGATGACCTTGGCCGCGTTCAGCGCCACGGCGATCTCCGCGGCGACGGTGTCCGCGTTGATGTTGTAAGCGTGACCGTCATAGCCGAGGCCGATGGAGGCGATGACGGGTATGTACCCTCGGCCGAGCAGGGCGGTGATCGGCTCCTTGTTGACTTGAGTCACACGCCCGACGAAGCCAAGCGACTGATCAAGCGGCTCCGCGATGATCGTCGGGCCATCCTCGCCGCTCATCCCAACTGCCTGGCCGCCGAGCCGGTTAATGGCACCTACCAGGTCCGGACTTACCTTTCCGGTCAGCACCATCTTTACGACTTCCATCGTCTTCTCGTCCGTGATGCGCAAGCCCTTCTTGAACGTCGGCTTGAGGCCGAGCCGCTCGCTCATCGCGCTGATCTCCGGGCCTCCGCCGTGGACGAGGACCGGCTGCATACCGACGTAGCGAAGCAGCACAACATCCAGCAGCGTCTCGTCGCGCGCCGAGTCGATTGCGTTACCACCGACCTTGATCACGACGACCTGGCCGTGGAACCGCTTGATGTACGGCAGTGCCTCTACGAGGACCTTCGCTCTCTCTTCAACCGACAGCGTCATGTCGTGTAGTCCGCGTTGATTCGCACGTATTCCTCCGAAAGGTCACATCCCCAGGCTTCGGCGCGGCCGTCCGCCAACCCAAGGGTGGCCACGATCTCAATCTCTGGCTGCTCGAACGCGTGGCGCACGGCCGTTAGGTCCACATCCACGCCGGCACCTCGCGTGAAGACGACCTGCCCGCCGACTGTGAGGTGCAGCTTGTCGAGCGCGAGTTCGGCGCCACTGTAACCGAGCGCGCACACGATGCGGCCCCAGTTTGGGTCGCCTCCATGGACGGCCGTCTTCACAAGGCTCGACGAGGCGACAGCACGCGCGGCGATGCGGGCATCCGCGTCGGATTCGGCGTCGTTGACCTTGACGGTGATGAGCTTTGTCGCGCCTTCGCCGTCGCGCGCGATCGCCCGAGCCAGCTGCTGAGCGACGTCCAGGAGCGCCATCTCCAGCTTGTCGGCTTCTGGGCTGCCGGCACGGATGGTCTCATTGCCAGCGGCTCCGTTCGCAAGCACCAGGAACGTGTCGTTGGTGGAGCTGTCTCCGTCGACCGTTACCTGGTTGAAGCTGCGGTCGGCGATCGATTTGACAATCTGCCCGATCAGGCCGGGCTCGACGGCGGCGTCGGTCGTGACGTAGGCGAGCATCGTGGCCATGTTCGGATGGATCATCCCGGACCCCTTGCACATGCCACCCACCCGCACGGTCTTCCCGCCCAGCTCGACCTCGACCTGCGCCGTCTTTGGCACGAGGTCGGTCGTCATGATCGCCCGCGCCGCGGCCTCCCCGCCCTCCGGGCTCAGCTTGCCGCAGGCCTCAGCGATGCCCGGCTTGATCGCATCCATCGGCAGGTAGCGCCCGATGACACCCGTCGTGCCCACGAGCACCTGGTCCGGGTCCAGATCGAGCCGGTCGGCCGACAGCTTCGCCATCTGCAGAGCGTCCTTGAAGCCCTGGGCGCCGGTGCAGGCGTTGGCATTGCCGGAGATGATCGTGAGCGCCCGAATCCGGTTGTGCTGGAGGTGGAGCTGGTCGATCACCACCGACGCCGACTTGACCTTGTTGGTCGTGAAGACCCCGCCCGCGTCGCACGGATACGACGAATGGATGACGCACAGGTCGTCTTTTTGCCCGGTCGGGATCGCCGAGGCGCCGGCAGTGAAAGCCTTGATGCCGCATGCGGCCGTGCCGGCCCTGAAGCCTCTGGGAAACGTCACGGCCACTGCGCCGGGCCCTCCAGCGCCGTCGTGCGGTCGAAGCCGAACGCGATGTTGAAGCACTCCACCCCCTGGCCCGCCGCGCCCTTCAACAGGTTGTCGAGCGCAGCGGTGACCACAGCCTTATTGCCCTGCGCCGCGACGTTGATCAGGCACAGGTTGGTGTGGCTCGCGAGCTTCGTTGTCGGCGGCTGCGCGACCACCTTCGTGAACGGCTGACCTGCATAGAACTCTTGATAGGCGTCTCGCAGCTCGGAGAGTGAGCCCTTCAGGTCGAAGTAGCACGTGGCGAGAATGCCCCTCGTCATCGGGATGAGGTGAGGGACGAAAGTGACGTGGATATCACCATTGCGGCTGAGCTTGCCCAGCTCCTGGGTCAGCTCGGGGAGGTGACGGTGGCCCCCGATCGCGTAAGCGCCAACCGACTCGTTGACCTCGCTGAAGTGCACTCCCAGGCCAGGCGATCGACCCGCGCCGCTGACACCCGACTTGGCGTCGACTACGAGATCGGAGGCGGCAAGGCCGGCCGCGACGGCCGGCGCAAGGGCGAGGATCGAGGCCGTCGAGTAACAGCCAGGAACGGCGATCAGCTCGGCGTCTTTGAGCTCGCGCTCGTGCAGCTCGGGAAGCCCGAATACGGCCTTGGCGAGCAAGTCCGGCGCGGGGTGTTCTTGCCGGTACCAGATCGGGTATTGCTTGGCATCCTGAAGTCGAAAGTCCGCGCTCATGTCGATGACGCGGACGCCGGCGTCGAGCCACGCGGCAGTCTTGCCGGCGCCGACGTTGTGAGGCAGGCAGCTGAAGATGACGTCGAGACCCTTGGGGTCCGGCTCGGGTTGGAACTCGCCTTTCAGATCCAGCAGAGGGAAGACTTCCGAGTAAGGCTTGCCTGCGAAGGACCGAGACGTGAGCTGGGTGAGCTGCACGTTGGGGTGGCGGGCGAGGAGGTTCACCAACGTCATTCCCGCGTAGCCGTTGGCTCCTGCCACGGCCGCTTGCACCGTTTTGCCCATGGGCGCATGAGTATACAGGGACATGCATAACCATCCGTTGGCTGGAAGGACTGGGAAGACGGTGTGGCGGTGGGGTTGGGAGTCGAAATTGATGGGTCAGAGTATTGACATCGAACATTTGTTTGGTATCATATTTCTATGCTCGCGACGCAAGACGTCTGTCCTTCCAGCAGCGCTTATCTCAGCAATGACGAGGGCGAGAGCGGCTCCGCGAGAAGACTCATGTCGTCGACGTGATGCTCCTCTCCCTCGCCCGCGACGCAGCCGAATTTGCTGCCACCGACGCATGGGATGAGGACGGCTCGGGGAGCGCGATCGACTGGATGCGATTCAACTGCCACCTGACGAGTACTGCCGCGGCCGACCTGATCGCGGTCGGCAAGAACCTTGGACGAATTCCCGAAAGTGCCCAGGCGGTTTCCAACGGCGAGATCGGGTTCGCCCATGCCAAGGCGATGGCCAGGACTGCTGCCGCTATTGGGGCTAAGTTCGACGAAGCTCCGTTGCTGGAGAAGGCGCGCGAGAGCTCGCCGGGTAAGCTCTACTACCTCTGCCAGCACTACCGGCATGCCGCCGACCGCCAAGGGTTTGAGGCGGAGCGAAAGGAGCAGGTGGAGAACCGGATGCTCTGGATCTCCACTGGCGAAGACGGCACTGTCCAGCTCACCGGATACTTCGACCCGGAAGGCGGGGCTGCCCTGCGCACGGCTTTCGAGCCGCTGGCACGCAGGTCAGGCGCCCACGACGACCGCAGTCGGGAGAAGCGGCTGGCGGATGCGGTGGTCGAGGTCGCGGCTCATGCCTTGGACATGGGGCTGATCCCGCAGACGGCAACGCAACGCACCCACCTTCAAGTCACCGCATCGCTCGAGACGCTGCTTGGCCTGCCAGGTGCGCCGGCGGCGGACATGGAGTTCTCGCTTCCCATCGCCTCCAAGACGGTCGAGCGACTTGCCTGCGACAGCTCGGTCACCCGCATCCTGCTCGGCTCGGACTCCATGGTCATCGACGTCGGGCGGGCCAAGCGGACGATCTCGGGACCAGCGCGCAAGGCACTCAACGTGCGCGACCGGGGTTGCACATGGCCGGG
>DASYVJ010000009.1:0-5628 GCA_035937155.1 Candidatus Dormiibacterota bacterium
GGGAAGCGGTTCGGGGTAACCCGCGAGCGCATCCGCCAGATAGAAGCGAAAGCCCTACGCAAACTGCGCCACCCCTCACGCTCAAAGAAACTGAGGGACTACCTGGAATAGGAAGTCCCCTCTCCCGCGCTAGGGGGAGGGAGTCCCCTCGCCCGCGTCAGCGGGAGAGGGCTAGGGTGAGGGCCGAGGGCATTGAAGATTGCAGCCGCGACGTCATCAGTTCCCGTCAGCACCTCGTGGTTCCAGAATCGAATGACCCGGTAACCCATACCCTCGATGTCCTCGGTGCGTTTGGCGTCTAACGCCTCACTTTCATCGTTGCCGTGGGTATCCCCGTCGACTTCTATGACAAGCCGCGCCGGGAGGCAGACGA
Organism: Candidatus Dormiibacterota bacterium; assembly: GCA_035937155.1. Lineage (GTDB taxonomy): Bacteria > Chloroflexota > Dormibacteria > Dormibacterales > Dormibacteraceae > Palsa-870. The sequence goes on from DASYVJ010000009.1 coordinate 374, forward strand.
AGTCCGCGATGTACTTGCCAAGGGCGTGTTGCCGTCTGAATTTGAAGCCGGCCATGCGGTGCGCCCGGAGGATTGACCACATCCGCTTCTCGGCGGCGTTCGCATTCCTGCGCAGCTCTCTCGCACGCTCGGTATAGAACGGATCGCGAGGCATCCGATCGATAATTGCCCGCAAATTGAGCGACGGGAATGGGCTTTACAGAATTCCTACCCCTCGGCCCTCACCCCAACCCTTTCCCGCTGGCGCGGGAGAGGGGGCTGCCTACACCCCAGCCCTCTCCCGCTGCGCGGGAGAGGGGGCTGCCTGGCCCCTCAGCCCTCACCCCAACCCTCTCCCGCTCCGCGGGAGAGGGGGCTGCCTACCCCTAGACCCAGCCTTCTTTTGTGGCTTTGCGGCCAGTTCCGTTCGGTTCGCTGCTCCCACCTTGCGCAGGATGCGGTGGACGTGGAATTTCACCGTGCTCTGGCTCAGGTGGACCCTTTCGAGGGACTACCTGGAGTAGTAGCTCCCCGCGGTCTCTTGACAACCGCGGGTTGATGTGGCAAACCAGCCTCAACCCGGCAACCCGTCGGTTCCAGGAGGGCTTTAGATGCGACGTGGGACTCTGATCTTTGCGGCCGGCCTGCTCAGCCTTTCGGCACTGATGCCAGTGACCGCCCTCGCCTCCACCAAGCTGACCGAGTACGTAGTCGGCGCCGAATATGCGGTGGGCACCTGCCCTGGGGGCGGCGATTCCGGCAGCTTCGCCGGCGTCGGCAGCGCAACTAAGGGTGGCTCTCCGAACGCTCTCTTCAACACTACGATCTGCCACACGGCGCTAACGTCCCAAGGACAGGCCACGATTCTTCCTGGTGGTGGCTTCCAACTCGCCACCAGCAAGCGGCGGCTCGTCGGGCAATACGCCGGCGGGACGGTCGGGCCCGGTGTGATAACGCCACTCGGCTACTTCTGCAAGGAGGAGTTTCCGGTGGTCGCCAGCCTCGGTCCGATCTCCCCACCTCCTGGCGCCACCAGCATCCGCGAAGGAACCGCGGTAGGAACGTTGACGCATGTCGGCGTGTTGACGCCGGGCGGATGCCGAGCCTTCGCGGCGAGCATCGCAGGCGTCGCGACGCTGGTCTACTGAGTTTCGCCTCCCTCTCCCCTGAACGGGGGAGAGGGAGATCTTTTACTCCGGGGCTACTGTGCGGGTACCACGTCTGGGTCTCGCTCCCAGCCTTCGTTCTCGAGCGTTATCGACTCGATTGCCACCGCATCGCTGTCAGCGTCCAGGGCGGGTAGTGCCTGATACTCCGACACCCAACACCGAAACACCTTGTACCTCAACACAACCTTGTCATCCTCGTCCATGAGGTCGATGACCACACCCTTTCGGAAGTCCTTCACGTTTGGCTCTCCCGGTGCCAGTGGTGACACAAGGTTGGCCCACTCCTCGAACGCCCGGTCGTTTGTGATGCCGCGCTCGAGCGTGATCGGTTCGTACTTGGTCCGCCCAGTCGACTTGTGGGACGAATTGGGATCGCCACCCTCTCGATGTTCTATGACTTCGGTGGTCCGTTTAAGCGCACTTACCTTGCTCACGCCGACGATGTGTTTGTTGTCCCAACTGACCTGGAACTTGGAGTTCTCGTATGGCTCAAACATGCTCGACATCTCCTATTTGGACTGGACCCGCAAAGAGAGCTGAAGCTGAAGCTTAGGCGACGTTCTTCACGGGGAACCGTCGTCTCAGGAAGTAGAGCGCGAGGAGAGCCGCGATGGTGGCAGCCACGATCGGCTGTCGGACCAGGACCAGCAGCCCCGCGGCTTGCTTACAGCCAGCCTTCTTTCGTTGCCTTCCGGGCCGTTCTGTGCGGTTCACTGCTCCGACCTTGCGCAGGATGCGGTGCACGTGGAATTTGACCGTGCTCTGGCTGAGGTGGACCCTTTCGGCGATGCCCTTATTGGACAAACCCTCCACCACAAAACCCAGGATCTCGGTCTCCAACCGGCTGAACTGCCCCGCGGCCATTCGAGCCTGTGAGGCAGGGCGGGACGCGTTCCTCTCGAATCCGTCGCGCAGGCCTGCAATATCGATCGCCACCGCCGCCTGGCTGGCCAGCGCCTCCAGAAAGTCGACCCATTCCTGATCGGGCTGCAGCTGCGACCGGCTGAACACCTCGATCAGACCCGTCATCTGCCCGAGCGCCAACAGCGAAGAAGCACGCTTCGACCTGAAGCCTTCTCGGGCGAAGAGCGTGCGGCGCCTGGATTTGGTTCCGAGCATCTCCTCATCGACGGGCAGGCGGTACTCCGGGATGGATGTCGTCTGGAAGCCGGTGCTCGCCACCAACCGCAGCATGCCGTCGGCTTTGTCGAGCACCAGGACATCGGCGGCGTCAACCTCGAGGCCGGCGATCGCCTCATCCATGATCACCTGCAAGGTGAGCCGGAGGTCCCGGCTGCCCGCGACCGCCAGCGCTACGTTGCGGAGCCCGGTAAGCCGAGCCAATCGAATATCCGCAGCCGCGTGTACCTGCGCGCTGTCGACGATGGCGGCGGCTCTATCTCCAATTGCTTGCAGCCATTTGACGTCGTGGTCCGTCAAGGGTTTCACGCGCTGCTGGACAAATATCGCCAGCGTTCCGATCGTTGAGTCGCGCGTGCGCATGGGAACCACGGCAAAACCGATGTTTCGCACGGGGCTCACATACGGGACCTTGTTTTGCCCCAGGTGGTCGATAACATCCGGCGCCTGCATCGCAACGAACTCCTCATAGGGCACATCCGGAACCAGGACTGGCTCGCCCGTCTCGATGACCCGGAGGCTGAAGCTGGTGTTTGGCGCCGTACCTTTCGGATTCATCGCTTCGACGTATTTGGCCAGCTGAGGCTGAGCGTCGTTGGCAGCAAGCACCAGGAGCGTGCGTGGGTCCTTGGTCATGACCGTGCCGACCCAGGTCACCGGACGCAGCTTGCTCAGGGTCGCCAGCAGGTTGCGCAGAGCAGCCGCCGGGTCGAGGCGACCGCGGCCAAGCTCGTCGGTTATGGCGAGAAGCGCCTCGTCAGCTCCGACGAGTTGAGAAGTTCGATGATTCATGACGCGGTTCACGCGGTCGACACCTTAGCAAGTTGCGAGTTTCTCTCTGTGGGGCCAAGTGACCACACGTTTCACCCGGTCGGCGAGTGAATTCATCCCTTCAGACACTGGTGGCGCCACGCCAACCGCATAGCGTTGGAATGATGCCCTCGCGACCGGAGAAGGCCTCAGGAGGAGAGGCCTCCCGGGTCCAGCTCCAGATCCTCGTCGTACAGGACCACCCCCTGCTCGCCTCGGCGATCGCCTTCATTCTCGGGGCCGAACCGGACTTAACCGTATGTGGCATCGCCCGCTCGGGTGGCGACGCGGCGGCGATCGCCTTCCGCAACAAAGCCGATGTCGTCTTGATGGACTTCGACCTGCCCGACGTCACCGGCCCTAGCGCGGCCGCCATGATCCGCGCCCGGCTTCCCGAGGTGGCGATTGTCTTTCACAGCGCCGAGGAGTCCGAAACCGCGCTGCTTGATGCCATCGACGCGGGCGCGACCGCCTACCTGACCAAAACGGTGACCGCCGACCAGATCGTTGAAGCCGTCAGGCGTGCCGCCCGTGGCGAGGTGCTCATCCCCGTCGAACTGTTCGCCAAAGCCATAGCGCGGCAGCACACTGCGCTCGCGAAGGAAAGGACCGAGACCGGCGGGCAGCTCAGTTCACCCAGAGGGAACTGGACGTGTTGAGGCTGCTCGCTCAGGGCCTCGACACCGTCTCCATGGCAGGAGAGCTCGGCATCGCACCGAACACGGTGGAATGGCACATGAGGCACGTCATCGAGAAACTGGGGGTCCGCTCCAAGCTTCAGGCAGTGGTCGGTGCCGCGCGCCTGGGGCTGATCGAGTTCCAGAAGCCGTAGGCTCTCACTCGCCAGGGACAGCCGGCTCGAGTCGCGGCAAGAACAGCCGCACCTGGCCGCCGAGCGTTCTCGTCTCGATCGTCTTCGAGTCGATTATGTCCTTCCTGCTCCGACTCAGATCACAAAGGCTCGCACGATTTCGGCCAGACGGATCGGCTCGAGCACCCGCACGAGACCGGGCAAGGTTTCAATGAGCTCGTCGGCGCGAAGGCCGCTCAAGGCTCGGCTTACCACCTCGCGCGATGAGCCGATGGAATCGGCTAGCTCTGCGTGCGTGGCCCTGGCCTCGAGCCGGCCCAGCTCAAGCTGAGCTCGACACGCGCGCTCCAGCAGATCGTAAGCCAGGCGCTGCCGGATGCTGCCCAGCGAGCGGACCGCGATCAGCCTGTAAGCGCTTCGAATTCGCGACGCCAGGTGTACGGCAATCGCGGCCAGGACCTCATTCTCGGTCGCCGCCAGCCTGCGAACGCCTTCGAGGTCGAGGGCAATCAGAGTGGATTTGACGACAACCTGCACCAGGATCAAAGGGGGATGGCTCGCGATCGCCGTTCCGCCAACCAGCTCTTTGGAGTGGAAGAAGGTGACAGATGCCTGTCTCCCATCCGGAACGCTCGTGTAGCCACGGACCAATCCGCGCTCGAGCAGAAACGCACGATACGGACCGTCTGGGTGATAAATAACCGTACCGGCGGCATAGACGTCTTTGGTCGAGCCCTCTAGAAAACGGCGCCGGTTGACGTCGCTCAGGAGGGACAGGAAGTCGACATCGTCGCGGACGACACTTGGCGCCTGCATCGCCTCTCTCCCGCCCGATTATGTACTTCCCCGGCCCGATCGGCTGAAACCATTACGCTCCCGCCCGCGTCTTACTTGGCGAGAGTGTTGTGCAAGAGCTGGCAATGAGTCGTGAGCAGGGCGCACGCGCGGATTTCGACGCCCTGATCGGACCGCACCTGGACGCCGGCTACCGCACCGCTCTGGCGATCCTGCGGAACCCAGACGAAGCTCACGACGCCGTGCAGGAGTCAGCCTTCAAAGCCTGGCGCAAGCTGAACCAGCTGCACGAGGGCAAGCCCGCCCGCCCCTGGTTCCTCGCGATCGTCGCCAACCAGTGCCGCAGCGAGCTGCGCCGGCACTGGTGGTCGGTGATCCGCATGCCCGACGTCGAACCCGAAACGACGAGCAAGGAGGCTGGGTCCGCCGTAACCATGGACATCGATCGGGAGCTTGCCAAGCTGCCGCCCGACGACCGGCTCGCCCTCTTTCTCTACTTCTACCTCGACCTCCCGATGGAAGAGGTCGGCGCCGTGCTCGGCCTCAGCGCC
>DASYVJ010000010.1:0-5411 GCA_035937155.1 Candidatus Dormiibacterota bacterium
CGTATCGAGGATCGTGCGGCAGCTTGCCCTCCATTCCCGAATCCGCAGTGGCTTGCAGACGGCATAGATTGATGTGGTTGGCCACTTCAGCTGGAGCTCACTCGAATTTTCGAGGTCGCGCAGATGATTGATGAGACCCGCGACGCCCTTGCCACAGCACGCTCGACCGGAGCGGCCACTCCGTCTCGTCGCGCGATCTCCCTCCTCAAAGGCTACGAGCTCGGCCGCGCGCTCGAGAGGGAGCGGATCGCCGGCGGCTGGCGCCGGGTGGGTTGGAAGCTCGGCTTCACGAACCAGGACCTGTGGGCAGCGCTCGGCCTGGACCAGCCGTTCCGGGCGCCCGTCTACACCGAGACCCTGGCGCAGGACCGGATCGAGGCGGACGGCTTGGTCCAGCCGCGCATCGAGCCGGAGATCGTGCTGGGCATTGGCCGCGACGTCCCCGCAGGCTCCAGTCGAAGCGAGATCGCCGCCAGCATCCAGTGGGCCGCGGCCGGCCGCGAAGTCGTGCAGTGCCACTTCGAGGGCTGGGAGATGAGCCCGGCAGAGGCCGTGGCCGACGCCGGTTTACATGCCGCGCTCGCCATTGGACCCCGGCTCGAAATCACCGCGGCTGAGGCCACCGCACTTTCTGCGTGCGAGTGCGTTCTGCTGTGTAACGGACGGCCGGTCGCCACCGGCCGCGGAACCAACGTTCTCGGCGGGCCACTGGAGGCGTTGGGTTGGTTGCTCCGTGACCTGCCGGACGGCCTGCGGGCGGGGGAGTTCGTAACCACCGGCACTCTGACCCCCGCCATGCCGATTCAGCAAGGCCAGACGTGGACCCACAGTTCGTCGGGGTCAGTCACACTCCAGACAGCGGAGCTGAGCTTTACGTGACGGACCGTCAGCTGTAATTGCGCCCGTCGGCCCACCACGACTAGATGTTTACTCGATCTAAATACCGGCCCGCACGAATAGAGTCTGCTCGTGTCGGGTCTGCTAGGCCTCTCAAACATCCGATTGCGAGCCTGGCTGGCAGTTGGCATGACTGTGACGGCCTTTGTCGCTGTGTTCGGAGGCGAGTTTGCATCTACGCATCACAGCAACGCCTGCGACCCTGGGCTCGAGCGCTTCAAGTATCTGCAATCAGACCCGGCGCTCCAGAGCAAACCCGCTCACGCCATCCTCGAGTTTGAGTGGGACCAACCCGACAACAGCTTCTTCGGCTGCTCATGGACGTACATCACCTACACAATGTTTGGCCCGGACAAGCATGCGATCTACGAGGAAGCCAACCAGGCCCTCATAACGCATGGCTGGTCGAATGAGCCGCACATAGCGGGGATGAACTTCGACGGTCACGAGAGGCAGTCTCCGCATGGCTTGCTTACGGCGATCGTTTCGGAGGACGTGGCGTGGGTCGACATAACCGTCAATGACAGCGGCGGGCCGGCCACGGCGCCGTAGTTTCCCCGTCTGCGAGTTGCGAGGCTAGCTCAGATGGTGGACTTCCTGAAGGCCGTAGACCGGTGTCGGGATTCCTTCCATCCGCGCCTTGAGCTGAAGAGCCAGGCACAGTGAGTAGTGTCGCGACTGGTGCAGGTTGCCGCCATGAAACCAGAGCGCCTCCTGCTGGGTGGGTTTCCACATGTTGCGCAGCTCTCCCTCCCACGGTCCGGGGTCCTTGGTGGTGTTCGACCCGAGTCCCCAACACTTACCAACCTTCGCAGCGACCTCCGGCGAGATCAGATCTGCAGCCCATCCGTTCATCGAGCCGTAGCCGGTGGCGTAGACGACCAGGTCGGCGGGCAGCGTCTTTCCGTTACTCAGCACGACCGCGTTCTCCGTCAGTCGCACGACACCCACGCCGGACTCGAGCTTGATGTCACCGTTGGCCACGAGCTCGGAGGCACCGACATCGATGTAATAGCCAGAACCCCGGCGCAAGTACTTCATGAACAATCCCGAGCCGTCGTCGCCGAAGTCGAGCATGAAGCCCGCCTTCTCCAGGCGCGCATAGAAGTCGGCGTCGCGTTCGTGGATGGCGTCGTACACCGGAATCTGGAACGTGTGCATGATTCGGTAGGGCAACGACGCAAAGGTGAGGTCGGCCTTCTGCGTTGTCATGCCGGCCGCGAGGGCACTCTCGGAGTACAGGCCACCGAGGCCCAGCTCCATCAGTGAGTCTGACTTGGCGACGTGTGTTGAGGACCGCTGAACCATCGTGACATCGGCCCCGACCTCCCAGAGCGCCGCGCAGATGTCGTGGGCGGAATTGTTCGAGCCGATCACGACTACTTTCTTCCCACGGTACGCATCTGGGCCGGGGTGTTTGGACGAATGGTGCTGTTCGCCCTTGAAGACGTCCATGCCTTCGAAGTTGGGTAGATTGGGCTTGCCCGCCTGACCAGTCGCGAGCACGAGCTGCTTCGGTCGCAGCGTCATCTCTACACCCTCGCGCTCGACGACAACGGTCCACTCTTTGGCCGACTCGTCATACGAGGCTCTCTTGCACTCGGTCGAGCCCCAGTAGTTGAGCTCCATGACCCTGGTGTACATCTCAAGCCATTCGGCGATCTTGTCCTTCGGTGAGAAGACAGGCCAATTGGCTGGAAAGTCGATGTAGGGAAGATGGTCGTACCAGACCGGGTCGTGCAGGGTCAGCGACTTGTAGCGATTGCGCCAAGAGTCGCCGGGACGTGGGTTGCGGTCGACGATAATGGTGGGCACACCGAGCTGGCGCAACCTCGCGCCGAGCGCGATGCCGCCTTGCCCACCACCCACGATGACCACGTATGGCTGGGTGACGTGGCCGAGCTCTTTCGCTTCGCGCTGGCGCTGCTCGAGCCAGGTCTGCCGATCCGGGACTGCGCCGTGCTCCGTTCCCCTGGGGCGCCGGTCGCTCTTCGGCTCCTCGTGACCCTTGAGCTCGTTCAGCGTCGTCAGGAGCGTCCACGCTTTGCCATCTCTCAGCCGGAGATGACCGATGCCGCGACCGATCGAGGTCTCGAATTTGATCCAGCTTTCGGTATCTCCGCCGGCGTCGCCCAACTCGTCGGCGACGGCGAAACCGCTGGGCTGCACTCGATCGAGCGTCTGACCCAGCATGTGACGCACACCTTCAGGGCCTTCAACGGTCGTGATGTTCCAGGTGAACGCGACCAGGTCGCGCCAGAAGCAGTCATCAACGAACAAGCCGGCTGCCGCATCGATGTCCCTTGTGGTCAGGGCCCTCTCGAAGTCCGCCAGCCACATTGCTACGGCGGTTCCTGTAGCCGAGGTGTCGACGGGTCGATCCGTGGTGGTCTCGGTCATCAAGGCACTCCAAGTGGAGGGTTGGAGGTTTCGTTGGTCAGCCTGACTGCGACAACTATCGTACGGTCAAATCTCGCGCTCAGGTACTTGCTGAGCCGATGACGATCTCGCCGGCATCGCTCGAGATGTAGATCGTGGTCACTGCAGGCTTTCCCGGACGCACTGCAATCGGCAGCTGATGGTCGCCTAGCCAGGCGGCGAGCCGATCAGAATCACCTTCAAGGACTAGCCTGGAGATCTTGGCGGCTCCGGCGCGGTGCCGGATGTCCGCTTGACCGGGAAGCTGTGTACCGGTCCCCCATTCGATGAAAAAAGGAAGCGATGGCTCAGCGGCAGCTTGATCAATTCCGGCGCTCCGCCATCGGACCTGGACTCCGCCAGGCGTAGTCCTCGACCCAGCGTGAACAGATAGCTCCAACCGTTGGGCTAGCTCGTCGAGCTGAGAAGTGCGGACTGCCCAGCCAAGCGGGCGAGCGGTGCTGGATGCTGCGGAGGCGACCCATCGGCCGAAAGCACTCTCGGCTGCCCTGGTTGCGTCGAATACCTCAACCAGCTCGAGGTAGGCATCGCCGAGCGGCACGATTCTGTTGGCGGTGCCCCAGGCTGGGTGACGCCCGCCTTCAATAGAGACGAGACCGTGACGCACCTCGAGTTCCCGCCCGGCAGCCGCCAGGTCTGCCACAGCTATCAATATGTGGTCGAGCTCCATTGAAGTAGGTCAGAGCTTGTCGAACTTCAGCGCTTGTTTGACGTAATACCGGAGGGCTGGCTTGTTCACCTCGCCGACGTTTTTCATCTTGACGAACCTCGCATGCTTCGCGGCCCCTCGCAGAAGCCCGTACCAGTCATCGAATCCGACACCCCGCATGAAGCTGAGCGTTATGCCCGTCTTGCTCGGGCTGATCCACGCGAACGTCAAGTTCTGTTTGTACATTGGGAGCCCGTAGCTCATCAGCTCATGGGCGTCCGGCGCGGACTCCTTCATCAGGCTACGTACGGCAGCGACGAGCGGCCGGAATTCAGGGAGCACCTTCCTCTCGACGAATTCATCCACCGTCATGCCGGCCCAGGTCTAGTCAGCGCTCCGGGGATCACTCGGTTTCGTGACACCGACCAGCGCTCCTGTAGTTTCCTGCCGGCCACATAGCGCACGGAACGGCCGCCCCCTTCCTGGTCGAGCAAGTCATCGCGACGGAGTCGCTGCAGGTCTTGCACCGCCGTGGGGCTGGCCACGTCCGCCTCGCGCCGATAGTCGGCGTTGGTTATCGGCAGCCCGAGCAAGGCTTGGTCCAGGGCGATTACCAAACGCTCCGGATAGCCTTGCTCACGCGCCAGCTCCTGGCAGAAATCGTGTCGCGCGTACGCGATATCCAGCCAGCGCCGCCGCTCTGTTGCCTCGGAGACATGGGCTTCGATGCAGAACTCAACCCATGCCGACGCATCGCGACGCGGGTCGAATGCCGGGCCCTGAACCTCTTCCAGGATGGCGTAGTACTCGCGCGTGTGCCGCCCCAGGTACGGTTCTATAGACACAAGTTCGGGACGGAGCAGTCCTTCCTTCGCCAGGACGAGCGATTGGATGACGCGCGCGACACGTCCATTGCCATCGCGAAAGGGGTGGATCGAAACCAGGTTGAGGTGCGCCATGGAGCCGCGAACCACTGGATGACGAGGCAGATCGCCGGAGCTCAACCACGCGGCCACCTCCTTGACAAGCGCGGGAACTTCGCTCGAAAGTGGCGGCTGGTAAGGCTCGCGCCCCAACCCTCGAGTCACGATAACGTTCCCATCGCGCAGTCGTCCGGGCCCCGCTTCGGGCTGCGGGTGGCAGACGAGGAAGTGCAGCTCGAGAATCGTCTGAGGGGACCACTCGAAGCGATGGTCCTCTGTCAAGACACCGACTCGATCCATCGCCTGCGCGTACGCAGCGATGATTCGCTGCGTCTCGTCGGACGTGCTGGAGGGATGCCGTCCGGCGAGGATCTCGACGGTGTCCTCCAGGCTTGCGCCATAGCCCTCGATCGACGTTGATCCAACCGTTGCCTCGGCTGCGGCAAGCCGGCGCAGCGCGCCGGTCCACGGCTGTGCGGTGTCGCCCAGATGCTGCGCCAGAT
>DASYVJ010000011.1:0-8896 GCA_035937155.1 Candidatus Dormiibacterota bacterium
GCACATCAGCCAGATGTGCGGCCGCACGCTGTGGCGGCGAGGCAGCGTGCCCGCCAGCAGGACGCGCGACATGGTGCAGTCGTCAGACGGCCTGTACAAGGTCGATGGCTTGCTCGACCCGGTGAGCGGAGCGGCGTTCAAGACTGCGGCGGAATCATTCGCTAAGAGGGCTTGGACCAGATGACGAGCGTTCCCACCGGCAGCGGATGGCTGACGCGGCGGGCGAGCTGGCGAACCACGCTATGGACAAGACCATGCGCGCACTGCGAGTAAGAGACAAAGGCTGCCGGTTTCCATGCTGCGACCGCCAGGCCGACTGGACGAATCCGCATCACATCATTCACTGGGCGCGAGGCGGACCCGGCAATCTGCCCAATCTGGTCCTGCTCTGCTACTACGACCATCGCCTGGTGCATGAAGGTGGATGGCAGGTCATCAAGTCGGGTCGCGAGTTTCGATTCCTTCCACCAGACCGTGTTGTGATGAGACGGGCGCGCGGGCCGGGGATGCGCTGGGCGGCCTAAGCAGCGGACAATGTTGCCGTGAGCGTTGAACTCCGCGATGTGCTGATGCCCGAACTGCAGGGTGCTGAGGAAATCACGGTCGGCGCGTGGAGCAAGCACCAAGGTGACCATGTGGCCGAGGGTGAGACGCTGATGGAGGCGCACACCGACAAGGTCAACGCCGAGATCCCCTCGCCAGTCGCCGGCAAGGTCGAGCAGCTTCTCCTCCAGGTCGGCGACCCCGTGAAGCCCGGCCAGCCGATCGCCAGGATCTCGCCCGAGTAGCCGCTTCATTGCGGGTCGCGGTCGTCGGCTGCGGCGCGATGGGTGCCGCGACCGGGTGGAGACTCGCGGCGCGAGGCGTCCAGGTCGTCTGCTTCGACCGCCACTCCCCACCCCACTCGCTTGGCTCGTCCCATGGCGAGTCAAGGATCACCCGCACGGCATATTTCGAGGGCGCATGGTACGTGCCGCTCTTGCAGGAAACATTTCCACTCTGGCGTGAGCTCGAATCGAGCACCGGCACGCAGCTGCTCACGCTGACGGGCGCGCTCATGATCGGGGCCCCATCCGCGGAGGCGATCACCGGCGCGCTCGCGGCCGCGACTACACATCGTCTCGAGGCCCATTCAGTGTCAGCCGATGAGCTGCGCCAGAGCTACCCAGGACACGTCATCAGCGCCGACGACGTCGCCCTCCTCGACGAGCAGGCCGGGTTCATCCGGCCCGAAGCCGCGGTGGAGGCGATGATCGACCGCTTGGTCGCTCTAGGTGGTGAGATCCGGCGCGATGTTGTGGTCACAGATGTCGCCGGCCGGGCCGATGGAGTTGAGGTGACTACGGATGACTCGCGCGAGACGTTCGACGCAGTCGTTCTTGCAGCCGGCGCCTGGATGCCCGAGTTGGCGGCCTGGCTTCCGCTGACGGTGGAGCGCCAGGTGCTGGCGTGGCTGGAAATCGAGCGAGGAGCCGACTGGCTCACGCCCGATCGATTCCCGGTTTTCATCCGCCAGACGCATGAGCTCGGAGATATCTATGGTGTCCCGACACTCGACGGCCTCTCGATCAAGATTGCGCGCCATCACGACGGCGACGCGACGGACCCCGACAGCATCGACCGCGAGGTCAGCGACGCTGAGCTCGATCCTTTGCGGACGTTCGCGGCAACTTATTTGCGCGGAGTGACTCAGAAGGTGACTCGCACAGCCGTCTGCATGTACACGAACACTCCCGACGGGCATTTCGCCATCGATCTGCATCCTGACGATGCGCGCGTCGTACTGATCAGCGCTTGTTCCGGCCACGGCTTCAAGTTCGCGCCCGTGGTCGGCGATATCGCCGCGGACCTCGTGTGCGACGGGCGGACGCCGCGAGACATCTCGCGCTTCGCGGTCGCGCGATTCAGCTAGCGGGCTTTCGCCTGGAGCTCTCCTCCTCCTGAATCGCTTCCTCTTCGTCTTCCCCCCACTTGCGACCGAACCACCACGCCACCGCGAGCAGGATCACGACGCCGATGGCGATCGGGATCGCGAAAGGACCAAGGGTGGCTGCGACCGTCTCGTAATGCTGGCCCAGCTTGAACCCCGCATACGCTAGGGCGAAGTTCCAGGGGATGGCGCCCGCCAGCGTCGCGAGTGTGAACTTGACGTAACCGATCTTCGCCAGCCCGGCCGGAAATGAGATGTACGTGCGGATGATCGGCAGCAGCCGGCCGATAAACACGGCCCAGAGCCCGAACCGGTCGAAGAACCGATTCGCCAGCCGCAGGTGGCCCCTGCTCAAACCCATCCGCCGGCCGGCGCGGCTGAGCACCACCCGCTCGCCCCATCGGCGGGTCAGGTAAAAGGCGATCAGCGAGCCGGCGAGGTTGGCGGCGCTCGACACCGCAACCACCAGGATCAAGTTGAGCTTGCCCTGTGATGCGAGTGCCCCTCCAAGCGGTACAACGATCTCGCTCGAGATTGGCAAGCCCGCGCTCTCGCCCGCCATGGTGACGAAAATTGCAATGTAGCCCCACGCAGCGACCAGGCTGATCAACCATTGCGTCACGAGGGGATTATCTAGGTTCGGGCGTTGCCCCGGTCAGGCTTCCGCGGCGTTCGGCCACCGAGGTGCGCCTAGCTCTCGGGAGACACCGCGGGCCGCTTCTCCCACCCCTGCCGCAAGGCCCTTCGCCAGCCCACGGGGAAACACGCTTTCCGTTGTGTCGACCACACCGATGGCACCGACCGCGCTTCCGCCGTGGTCGAAGATCGGAGCCGCGACGCTGGACTCGCCCAACACGGCTTCGTCGCGCTCGGTGGCGATGCCCTGGTCGCGAATCGTCGCCAGCTCACGACGCAGCGCCCCCTCGTCGAGGGTCTGCTTGGTCAGACGCACCAAGGGTTCTGACAGAAGGTCATCGATCACCTGGGCCGGAGAGAACGCGAGGATCGCTTTGCCGAGGGAGCTTGCGTGCAGTGGCAGCTGCAAGCCGACTTCGAGCACGCCAAACGTCGCGTCGGGCCGGAACACGTGATGGACCACGACGACGCTCGACCCATGCATGACACCCACCCTGACCGCTGCGCTCGCGCGGGCTGCCAACCGATCGGCATATGGGATGGAGCGAGCTCTCAGCTCGTTGAGGTCGAGGTACGAGTAGCCGAGCTGCAGGAGCCCGGGCCCTAGCTGGTACTTGTCAGAATGGCGGTCCTGCTCGACGAATCCGTGGGACTGGAGCGTCTGGAGCAGCCCATGCACGGTTGGCCGGGCGAGCCCGAGGCGGTCGGCGAGCTCGCTGACGCCCAGCCGGCGCGGCCCGCTGGCCAACGCTTTGAGGATCGCGGTGGCGCGATCGATGGACTGGATTGACGACCTGCGGGGACTCTCATCATTCGGCATTGCTGAATTCCTGTCGGTAGTGTAGACTACGGCCGTCGTCGTGAACGCGATCGCGGGGCCCGAGCAGCCTCGCTGGGGGTGTCGAATTTGGTCGGGATTGTACTGGTCTCCCACAGCCTTGAACTCGCTCGCGGGCTGGCTGACCTGGCCTCCCAGGTGGCCGGAGCCGACGTTCGAATCGAACCCGCCGGCGGCGCTCCAGGCGGGTCACTGGGCACGAACGGAGATTCCGTACGAGAGGCGATCGCTCGCGCCGACCGCGGCGACGGCGTCGTGGTGCTGGCCGACCTCGGCAGCTCCATCCTGACCGTGCGCCACCTGCTCGAAGGCCAGGCCAACGGTCACATCAGACTCGTAGACGCACCCTTCGTCGAGGGCGCGGTGGCCGCTGCAGTCATGTCGTCGGCCGGCCTGTCGCTGGAAGACGTCGCAAAGGCCGCTGAGGACGCTCGTGGTGCCAGTAAGTTCTGAGTCCACCGTCGCGCTGCCCGCGGGCGTCGCGCTCCACGCCCGACCCGCGGCCACTTTCGTCAAGACCGCCCTGCGCTTTCGGTCCCGGGTGACCGTCGGCCTGAATGGCAAAGTCGCAGACGCGAAGAGCATCCTCGCCGTGCTGGCCCTCGGAGCGGTAGGCGGCACCGTTCTCCGCCTTAGCGCCGAGGGCGACGACGCGCCTGACGCGCTAGCGGCTCTTACCAGCTGCGTCAGCGGGTTGGTCGACTAGGCTCGCCTCAGATTTCTCGCGGCATTCCGCGAAGTCCAATCCCCTGATCCACCGGCGCACCTCACCAACGCGCGCCGCGGCGACGCTGAGCTCATCCACTCCAAATCCGACGAGGATCGGCATCACCACCGCATCCGAGGCGGCCTCTCCGCAGACGTCGACGACGATTCCTGCCGCATGCGCTGCACGCACTGTCGAATCGATCAGGCGCAGGACCTTTCTGTCGGTCACAGGCGCGGACTTCGACTGCTCGCGGTCCAACCCGAGCACGAGCTGCGTCAGGTCGTTGGTGCCGATGCTCAGGAAGTCGCTAACCTGTGCGATGCTGGAGGCTCCCAACGCCGCCGGTGGTGTTTCGATCATCGCGCCGACCTGCGGTGACGGTCGGCCATCGATGACTGTCGCCAGCGCCTTTCGCACTGCTACCACCTGCTGTGGATCTGTGACCATCGGGATGAGGATGCGGAGCTTGACGTCGGTTCCGGCGTCCATGATCGCGGCCAGCTGAGCCGTCAAGGCCTCAGGCGAGTCGAGCAGTAGCTCGATGCCGCGGCCGGTGGTTCCACGAAGGAAGGGTGGCGTCTTGTCCCCGCCAAAGTCCAGGAGGCGCACAGTCGCGATCAGCCCTCTAAGCGGCGCGAGGATCGGGCGGAGGAAATTGGCCTGCTGACCTGCGCCGGGCCACGCTTGGGCGTCAAGAAACAGCAGCTCGGTCCGGAGCAAGCCAACACCCTCGGCTCCCTGGTCGAGCGACTCCACCACTTCGGCGACGCTCGCGGCATTGGCGAGAACACGAAGCCGATGACCATCCTTCGTCTGTGCGGGCTCCGACCGCTGGGCGACCGCATCCTGCCGGGCGCCGCGCCTACGCTCTACCTCTGAGTGTGCGTCTGCGATACGGGTTGGGGACGGCCAGCGGAACAGCGCGCCCGCGCCACCATCCAGGACCACCTCCTCCCCATCCTCCACTGCGAGCACGTCCGGACCAAGCGCCACGACCATCGGCACGCCAAGCGACCGAGCCACGATCGCGGCGTGCGCGGTAACGCCGCCGCCCGCAAGCGCAATCCCTTTCGCGTGCTCCGCGAACTCAGCGACATCGGCCGGGCCGAGCGCAGTGGCGATGACAATGCCGCTGTGCTCTCCAGGCTTAAGCCCGCTTGCGCCTGCGGCTGCGCGGCGACCGACGCTGCGCACGTCGTCGGAGCGCAGTGCAAGCATCGGGTCTTCGAGCTGAGCCAGCTCCTGCGCGCTCTCGTCGGCAGCCTGACGTAGAGCATCCGCTGCGGACCGGCCCGATTCCATGATCAGAGCCTCGACGCGATCGGCCAAACCAGGGTCGGCTGCCATGAGGGCTCCGGTCTCGACGATGTCGGCTTCCTGCCGCCGACCAGCCTCCAGCAGGCCCGCCGCGATCTGCTCCATTTCCGTTGCAACCACATCGAGTGAATGGCGCGCCAGTTCGAGCTCGCGCGCACGCGCATCCGGCGCGACTACCTTGACCTCACCAATGTTGATGCGGTCGAGGACGATCGCCTTGCCAACTGCGATGCCCGGGGCGGCACTGACCCCGCGCATGGCGACTTCGCCCATTACGGCTGGGCGGTGACCGCCCGCTGAAGCGCTCTGATGATCAGGGCGGTCGAAGTGGCTCCCGGGTCCTGATGCCCCACCGACCGCTCGCCCAGGTATGAGGCGCGCCCCTTTCGGGCCTGGAGCGGAATGGTCCCTCGCATGCCGGCCTCAGCTGCTTCGGCCGCGGCTTCGACTGCCTGCGCGAGTGGCACGCCGTCCGCGACCTGGACGCGAAGCGTCTCCACGGCGGGCTCGAGCGCATCGACCATCGTCTTGTCGCCAAGCGCTGCCGTCCCGAGGTCTTTGACCGAGGCCAACGCAGCAGCCAGAACTTCGGTGAGCTGCGCGCCGTCGAAAGTGGTTTGATCGCCGAGCACGCGGCCGCCGGCACGTAGAGCGGAGCCCCACAGCGGGCCGCTCGCGCCACCGACCTTCGAGACCAATGTGCGGCCGGCGATGATAAGCAGCCGGCCTGGTGGCGAACCGTTGTCGGCGCCCAGGGCCTGGACGACGGCCTCGAAGCCCCTGGTCATGTTGATGCCGTGGTCGGCGTCGCCGATGGCGGCGTCGAGCTGGACCAGGTGGTCCCGCTCGGCGCGCACCGACGCTTCTATCTCACGCATCCAGGAGGTGATCGTTGCCGCGTCCATGACCCTTTCGGAAATCAAGGGTAGTGTCAGATCCCCCAACGCAGCGCGGCCGTGTGCACGCGGGCGTCCCAGAGGCTGATTAATTCGTCGTCGAGCTCGAGGACGGTCAGTGAAGCGCCGGCCATCTCGAGCGAGGTGATGTAGCTGCCGACCAGGTTGCGCACCGGCTCCACGCCGGCCTTGCGAAGCTTCTGGTCGATCTCGCCATAAACAAGGTAGAGCTCGAGCAGCGGAGTGCCGCCCATGCCGTTGACGAACGCGAGCACCTTGGAGCCGTGCTTTGGCTTGAGGTCGGAGATGACCGCCTCGACCATCACGTCGACCACTTCGCTCGCGCGTCCGAGCGGTGCCCGCCGGCGACCCGGCTCGCCGTGGATCCCGACGCCGAGCTCGATCTGGCCTTCGGGCAGCTCGAAGATCATCTTGCCTGAAGCCGGCGGCACGCATGAGGAGAGAGCGACCCCAAACGATCGCGAGCGCTCGTTGACACGCTTGACGATATCGGTCACCTTGGCCAGGTCGCCTCCGGCTTCCGCAGCCGCGCCGGCAATCTTCTCGGCCAGGACTGTCGCACCGACCCCGCGCCGGCCGGCAGTGTAGAGCGAGTCCTGCACGGCAACGTCGTCATCGATGACGACGGACGTGACCTTGATGCCTTCGTCGGCGGCATCTTCAGCCGCCAGCTTGAAGTTCAGAACGTCGCCTGTGTAGTTCTTCACGATGTGAATGACGCCGGCGCCGCCGTCCACGGCTTTCGTGGCCGCGAGCATCTGTCCCGGCACGGGCGAGGTGAACACTTCGCCGGGACACGCTGCGTCGAGCATGCCCAGACCGACGAACCCTCCGTGCATCGGTTCGTGGCCCGAGCCACCGCCCGAGATCAACGCCACCTTGCCCTTCTTCGGCGCGTCCTTGCGGACGATGATTTGGTTCTCGACGTCGTAGCGGAGCAGGTCGGAGTGAGCCGCGGCCAGGCCGGCCAGCGACTCCTTCACGACCGCCGCCGGGTCGTTGAGGAACTTACGCATGTGGGTGGTTTCGACTGCCATTGTGCTTTCTCCTGTTCGGTTAAAGATCTAGTTCGCGGCGGCTGCGCGCGCGGAGTCGTCGTGGGTGACCGCTTCGATGATCGGTCGCTCGACGAGTCGCGGGTTGGCGAGGAAGTCGTACAGGAAGGCCGCAGCTGCGGCGCCCACGAAACCGGAGACCAGGTAGACGGGTACGTACTGCGTCCAGAAGGTCGCTCCACCTGCAATCGCCTGTACCAGCTCGGGCCCAAAGGCGCGCGCGGGGTTGAGTGATGCGCCGGTGATGGGTCCGAAGATGAGGATGATCCCAACGACCGCTCCACCGATCACGATGCCGGCGAGCTGCGTCGGCGACTTTGAGTCGACGATGCCGAGGATCGCGAAGATCAGCAGTCCGGTGCCGAGGGCCTCGGCCAGCGCGGCCTGCATGTAGTAGCTGGTTGACGCGTCGGCCGCAAAGTGGGTCTGGCCCATGCCGAAGGTGACTGCGTTTGCACCGAAGACGCCCCAGATGGCGAACGCGCCGATGATCGCGCCAATGTACTGGGCTGCCCAGTAGATCGGAACTTCCTTCCAGGGGAAGCGCTTGGTCACGGCGAGAGCGAAGGTGACTGCCGGGTTGATGTGGCAGCCGGAGACCTTTCCGATCGCGTAGACGAGAGCCGTGATGATGAACCCGAACGCGAAGCTGATCGCCAGGAGGTCTGCCTCGGTGACCGCCGGCACAGCCTTGCCTGCCAGCGTGAGCGTCGCGATCACAGAACCCGGACCGACGAGAACCAACGCTGCTGTGCCAAACGCCTCGGCTAGCGCCCGCTGTGACATCGAATGCATCTTGCCCAGACCCCCCCTTATGTCTGACTAGTGTTCGACAATGTCGAACTGATTTCACAAACCGTAGTCCTGCCTAAGGGGTTTGTCAACAGCTAATTTGGGCCCTCCCCCCAAGTTCACGCGTCCGCCCTTGGTTCAGGCAGACGTGGCAGGGATCGGGACATCGTCATTGGGATCCTGGGGGTGTTCCTCGGCGGCTGGCTGGCAGGCATCGTCGGCATCGCTGTAACCATCCTCGTCGTCGTGATCCATCGTCGCCTTCATCGGAGCGTGCAACTTGCTTTTCCGGTTCCGCCTCGTGACCCGGCGCGGGATGGTTCGTACTTAAGAGATCGGGTTTCAAAGGCTCGCGGGGAAATCCCGCGAGGCTTTTCTTTTGTCCCGCGGCGCGCGTCAAGGACCGGGCATGATTGACGCGATGGCGGAGACAAGGCAGCCAATCTTCGACCGACAAGACCAACTAGGTCAGATTCAGAGCGGCCTCATGGCGGATGAGCAACTGTTCGCCGTTTATGACGCGATCGGAATGAAGACCGGGTTCCTTGCGCTGACGGACAAGCCGGCGCTGATCCATCTGGATCCGATGGTGGCGGCCGCCTACTCGGTCGCGATGGATGAGGCGTCACCCGATGCAGCGCGAACTGCCCCACGCGATGCGCTTGTTTCCAACTCGCTAATAGGTGTGGCGGTTTTCCATCT
>DASYVJ010000012.1:0-1628 GCA_035937155.1 Candidatus Dormiibacterota bacterium
CCACGGCGCCTACATCTGCGGCGAAGAGACGGCGCTTCTCGAATCGCTGGAAGGTAAGCGCGCCCAGCCTCGGTCGCGACCTCCCTTTCCGGCCCTCAAAGGAGCCTGGGGTATGCCCACCGCGGTAAACAACGTCGAGACACTGTCGACCGTGCCCTGGATCATGCGCAACGGCGGTGCTGAATATGCCAAGCGCGGGACTGAGAAGGCGAAGGGCACACGCATGGTGACCGTGAGCGGCGACGTGCAGAAACCCGGCAACTTCGAGATCGAGATCGGCGTCACGTATCGCCACATCATCGACGAGCTCGCGGGCGGCGCTCTCCCCGGACGCAGCTTGAAGGTGTTCTGGCCGGGCGGGTCGTCGGCCAAGGTCCTCCCCGCCTCGATGCTCGACACGTCGACGGACCTCGACGGCCTCAAAGCCTTGGGGACCATGGGCGGTTCGGGCGGCATCATCGTCATGGACGACTCGCACTGCGTGGTCAAGGCGGCCGCGCGCCTGCTGCGCTTCTACGCGTTCGAGTCGTGCGGCAAGTGCACGCCATGCCGCGTCGGTGGCAACTGGGCCGTGCGAACCTACGACCGCATCCTGGCCAACGAGGGATCTCGTTTGGAGCTCGGCATCCTCGAGCGCGTCTCCGAGGGACTGCAGAACGGCCGCTGCCTGTGCGGCCTTGGCGACGCGGCCGGCTGGGTCATCGAGTCGACGATGCGCCACTTCCACGAGGAGTACGAGGACCACTGCCTGAGACACACCTGCAATGTGGGAGCCGTGCTGGCGCATGCCTGATATCAACCTCACGATCGACGGGCACAAGGTCACTGTCCCGGCCGGAACGCTGATCGTCGAGGCGGCCAAGACCGTCGGCATCGAGATCCCGGTCTTCTGCTACCACCACAAGCTCGACCCGGTCGGCGCGTGCCGGCTGTGCCTTGTCGATTTCTCGCCAGGACCGCCCCGTCCTCAGACCGCGTGCACGACGCCGGTCGCCGAAGGGATGGTCGTGCGCACGCAGAGCGCGATGGCAGTCCAGGCACGCGCAGACATCCTCGAGTTCGAGCTGGTCAACCACCCACTCGACTGCCCCGTCTGCGACAAGGGCGGCGAGTGCCCCCTGCAGGACTTCACCTTCCGCCACGGGTACCCGACAAGCCGTATCGACGGGCCACGCCTCCATTTCAAGAAGCCAATCCCGCTGTCCGAGAACATCGCACTCGACCGCGAGCGCTGCGTCCTCTGCTACCGGTGCACGCGCTACTACGACGAGGTCGCATGGGAGCAGGAGCTGACCGTAGGCCAGCGCGGCGTCCAGTCTTTCATCACGAGCCAGTTCGACCAGCCGCTGCAGTCGAACTTCAGCGGCAACATCATCGACCTCTGCCCCGTCGGCGCCCTCACCTCGCGCGTCTGGCGCTTCGAGTCGCGCCCGTGGGACATGGCGCACACGGCAAGCGTCTGCTCGAAGTGCGCGGTCGGCTGCAGTGTCACGATGTGGCAGCGCCGGGGCCAGCTGGTGCGCATCACCTCGCGCGAAAACGACGATATCGACGAGGGCTGGATCTGCGACCGCGGCAGGTTCGACTACACGGACGTCAACGACCCCTCACGGCTCCGCACCCCGGCA
>DASYVJ010000013.1:0-4354 GCA_035937155.1 Candidatus Dormiibacterota bacterium
GCCGTAATAGCCGGACGCTACGCCTCTCTGCGGTTCGGGCACGACGTCTGGAAGCAGTCCCTGATATGGAGCCTGCGCGGCATTGGAGGCGAACTGCAGGAGGAAGTAAAACAGCACCAACCACCAGTAGCTGCCGGCAAGGGCAATGCCGATCAGGAACAGCACGTCGCCCGCGGTGCCGGCCGCGATGAACGGTCGCCGGCGGCCCCATGGCGTCACCGTTCGGTCGGAAATCGAACCGACTATTGGTTGCCAGACGATCGCCATCAAGGTGCCCAGCGACTTGAGCAGGCTGGCCGCGACGCCCTCGTGGGCGCGGCCCACGAACTGGATGATCATGTCGGGCAGGATCAGCGCGGTCAGGCTGTTCCACAGGTAACCGATTGCGATCCAGTACAGCGAGAGAACGACAAAATTCAGATGATTGAGGCGGCGCTGTGGCGCAGCGACCGCGCCGGCGATCAATCCGGCCGGTAAGGAGGAAGGGACTTCTTGACCGGCCGGTCCTCGCGGTAACCGAGCGCATACTCGCCCTGGAGGATGGTGTGGATCTCGCGGGTTCCCTCATAGAGGATGGGCGCCCGCGCGTTGCGCAGAAAGCGTTCGACGGGATATTCGGCGGAGTACCCGTACGCGCCGTGCACCTCGATCGCGTCATGCGCGGCGTTGAACGCGGCATCGGTGGCGTACTGCTTGGCCATCGACACGTCGCGGGTATGCCGCACTCCGGTGTTCTTCATCCACGCGACCTTGAAGTACAACAACCGGCAGATCTCGTAATCGCGCGCCATCCGCGCGATCATCTGCTGCACCAGCTGATAGCGACCGATCTCCTGGCCGAACGTCTTGCGCTCGCGCGCGTACTTCACGGAAGCGTCGACACTTGCGCGCACCGTTCCGGTTGCGCCGGCGGCGACGGTATAGCGTCCGTTGTCGAGGCAGCTCATCGCAATCTTGAAGCCGTCGCCCTCGTCGCCGATGCGATTCGCCTCGGGCACCTCCAGGTCGGTCATGAAGATCGATCCAACATCCCCGGCGCGAAGGCCGAGGCGATCCTCTATCGGCTCGGTGCGCAGCGACTTGCCGCACGCGGCGCGGTCGAGCATGAAGGCGGAAACGCCGCGCGCCCCGGCCTTTGAGTCGGTCTTGGCGAACACGAGTAGAAAATCGGCCGTGTCAGCGTCGGAGACCCAGACCTTCTGGCCGTTCAACACGTAGCCGCTGCCTGACCGTCGAGCCGTCGACAGCATCGAGGCCACGTCCGATCCCGCGTTGGGCTCGGTCAGGCCGTAGCACGCGAGCTTCTGCCCCGACGCCATCGGCACCAGCCACTGCTGCTTCTGTTCTTCGGTCGCCCACGTGTAGAGGCCCATCCCGACCAGGCCGACGTGCACGGAGAGCACTGTCCTGTACACGGTGTCCACGTATTCGAGCTCCTCGCACACGAGCCCCAGCGAGAGGTAGTCGAGGCCGACGCCCCCGTAGCGCTGCGGAAAGCACACTCCAGGCAGGCCGATCGAGGCCAGCTTGGCGAAGATCTCGGGGTCGTGACGGCCGGCGCGATCGTTGGCCTGGATGGTCGGGGCGAACTCGCGGGCGCAGAAGTCGCGAACCGTGGCGACCAGCTGTTCCTGGTCGGGTGTCAGCGCCAGATCGAGCATCTACTGAACGGTATTACTTCTTCGGCGTGGGGGTCGGGCTCGCCAGGCGGGCCGGGCTCGCCGTGGTCGGCTTGAGGTCGTTTGGCCCGACGTGGCCGATGAACGGGAAATGATGGCCGATGCTGAGGATGATCGGAACGCTCTTCGAGCTGTGCAGCTGCGGCTGGACAAAGTCCGAGTAGATCTGCTGCAGCTGGTGAATGCCGGCCACAGAATCCAGGTGTGCTCCTGAGGACTTGGCGGCCGCTGTCTTCAGGGCCTGCAGGTCGGACTTGGAAACCATGGCCGAGGTGATCGGGTTGGAAAGAATCTGCGACTCGAGCTGGTTGACCTGCGTAAGGGTGAGGCTCGCGGTCCTCAAAGCAGGCTCGAATGCGTTGTCCAGCGTGACCAGCGCCGCAACAGCGAGATAAACCACAACCAGGGTTACCACGGCGTGCACAAAGATCCCGAGCAAGCCGTCGACCCCGCGGATAGCTTCGAGCCGATGAAAAGCGCCGCCGATGGCTCCGCCGACAGCGCCAAGGACCACGGCGAGGATGAGCGCAACGAAGACGCTGAGCACCGCGTTGAGGTGGAACACCTTCTGCATCTCGGTCGTGTATTGATCGTGGAAACGAAATACCACGAGCAACGTGCCGAAGAAAAAGATCTCGGCCAGCAGCGGCTGTATCACGCCGCGCTGGTAGCCGGTGATGAGGGCGACGATCAGCGCGAGGACAACGATGACGTCAATGATCATTGCGTGCTCATGCCGCCGCGGGACGCCTCATCGCGATCCGTGACTCGACCACAAGGTATCCAACGAACATGGCGGCAATACCCAGCGCCTCAGTGACTGGTTGCGCCACGTAGATGCCCCTGGTTTGAGCCAGGCTGTGGCCTCCGGCGACGATGAAAGCGCCGGCCGCCAGGACGGCCAGGCCGACCACCCGGTTCCTCGGCGCTCGGGCTCGCGCCGCTCTCCATGCGGACCACGCGGCGCCGCCGATCAGGAGGAGCGACCCGCCAAGGTTGGTGATCAGAGGTAGGATGGCCGGCACGTCGATCGCTCCTCGAGCCGGGACCTGGGCCTTGAGGAGGTCGTGATTGGTGTGCGCGAACATGACAGCCACCAAAGCCACGATCGAGATCAAGACCATCACCACGATCGCGATCCTGCCCACTCGAGGCGAGGTGAGCAGCAAGAGCGAACCGAGGCCGAGCCAGCCCACGTTGAGCAGGCCGCCGAACAGGTAGTAGCCCTTGTAGGTTGCATCCGCCCAGCCGAAGGCAACGCCGGCCGTCTCGAAGAGCGCGGCTGCGGCGAACATCGCGAGAGCGAGAGCCCAGACCGCCTGGTAAGGCTTTCGGCGTCTTAGGTACTGGCCGGCGACGACGGCGGCGAAGGCGCCACCGACCGCGCCTGCGATCAGGGGGATCACGAACACCGGCGCAATTCTAGATGGAGGGGCCCTGCGGAGACCTCGGCGAGAGATTCGGCGATCCAGGTGGCCCAGATGCTAGGCGCGGCCGAGCATCGCAGCGAGCGCATCCGTTGATGCGTAAGCGAGGAGCGCAGGTCGCAACGACGCAGATGGGCCGCATGGGCGCCGAAGATCCGTCGTGGGGCTCCGCTGGGCCCCTACGGCCAGAAAGGCCGTCTTCCGTTAGACTCGGGCCAATCTTGGCCCGAACGATAGCCGTCGCCATGCAGAAGGGGGGAGTCGGCAAAACCACCACCGCCGTGAACCTTGGCGCTGCCCTGGCAGAGATCGGCCAACGGGTGCTCCTGATCGACCTGGATGCCCAGGGCCACCTTACGCTTTACATGAAACCATCGACCGAGATAGAGAAAACCATTTATCACCTGCTCGTAGACCCGGACACCACTGTCACCGACGTTGTGCAAGTGGCCCCGCAGATGGGCGTCCATTACATCCCGGCTGATATCGAGCTGGCCGGCGCCGAGAACCAGCTCATCAACGAGATCGGCCGAGAGAGCATCCTGCGCGACAAGCTGGAGTCCGCGCAGAAGCGCTACGACTTCATCATCATCGACTGCCCACCGTCTCTGGACCTGATCGTCATCAATGCGCTGGTCGCGGCAGACGAGGTGCTGGTCCCCTTGCAGGCTGAGTTTCTTGCACTGCGCGGAATGCAGGAGCTGCTGGTCACGATGGAGCGGGTCAAGCGCCGGCTGAACCCGCGGCTGGAGCTCATCGGCATCCTGCCCACGCTGTACAAGCACCGCGCCCTTCACTCGCAAGAGGTCCTCGCCGCGGTTCGTGAGAAGTACGGCGACAAGGTCTATGACTTCGGCATCACCGATTCCATCCGGTTTGCCGAGACCCCCCTGGCAGGTCAATCGATCCTGACTTACGCCCGCGAGTCCGATGGAGCGAAGTCTTACCGTGCGCTGGCAGCCAAACTCATGGAGAATCACAGTTGATGCCGACCTTCAAGCGTGTTTCACTCGCGGGATCTGAAGAGTTGTTCCGGCCGACACGTCCGCAGGTGGTCACAGACACGGATGAAGTGATCAAAGGCGCGGTCGATCGCCACGTCGAGGTCAAAGAGGTCGTCTACCGAACTATCAATTTCACTCCAGACGAGATCGAGCTCCTGCTCGAGGCGATTCAGACCGCGAAGTACCCGGACCGTCCTCGCGCGACGCCGGCGCTCGACAAGTTCGACTCCTTAGACGCGCTGCG
>DASYVJ010000014.1:0-3302 GCA_035937155.1 Candidatus Dormiibacterota bacterium
GTCAGGGCGATGAGGTGCTTGCCCTGGTAGTTGGAGCCGGGGCTGCCGAGGTTGTATCGGCGAAAGTCGGTCCACTTCAAGCTGCTCGATAGTAGACATGATGGAGACCCCCCAGCACCGGGGGGGACACGACCTCGCCAGTACTGGTGACCGGGGTGAGGGTTGTCCTGATGACACGCTCAGCAGCGTGGAACCAGCAGCCTTTTCCACTTTATCCACAGGGTTCCTACACAGCCTATTTGGAGTCAGTTGCCGGCGTCACTTGACCTTTGCCAGAGGTCGATGAGATGTCTACGTCATTTCTCGTGCGGAGCTACCCCGCTAGCTGTTGGTTCCTGCTCGGACTGCGGTCCTCTGATGGGGCCTGCTAATTCATCGACGCGCACTCTTACGCGCTCGGGTCGCAGTCGCGCGCGTAGAGGTCGTCTTCTTGGCCGCTGGCTTGCGCGCGGCGGTCGTCTTCTTGGCCGCTGGCTTGCGTGCTGTGCTGGCGCGCCGCGCAGCTGGCTTCTTAGCCTTGGACATGGAGCCTCCCTCCTCTGTGGATAAGGTCATCGATTCATGCTGCAGCATAAAGTGTTACTCCACTTCTGTGCGAGCAAGTTCGAGGGTCAGGCTAGGTGGTTGCCGCCCTCACCTTCCGCCAAGTTGAAAGCATGCCCGTTTGTCGCCCGTACAGCCTCGCACAGACAGCCTCAACCGGCGCCGTTGTGATCATCGCTGTGGTGTTCGGGCTGGTTGTCTTCATGCGGAAGCGGGGCGGCTGACGACCGAGGCCTCATCAGGTTTCCCGCGACCATCAGCCCTGGAAGCGTCCGGCGACCACCCGGGTGGCACCGAGGCGGTCACGGTGGCTCTTAACCCCGACATACCCCGCCTTGATCAGGATTCCGCGTACCGAGCGCGCCAGGTCCGGGGAGACCTCAACCAGCAACCACCCGCCTGAACGTAGCCAGGCGCGGCCCTCGTCAGCCAGGCTCCGGACGAGGCCAAGGCCGTCGGACGACCGGTCCGACAGCGACCGCGCAGGCTCGAAATCGCGGATCTCGCGGGGAAGGGTGGAGACCAGCCGTCGGGCCACATAGGGCGGATGGATGGTGAACACATCCACTGCCGAGTTGTCTGCTGTGCCCAGCGGCGCCAGCAGGTCACCTGTCAAGAAACTCGCGTTCGTCAATCGCAGCCGCCGCGCGTTGTAGCGTCCCAGGGTCACCGCCGCAGGTTCGATGTCGAGGCCCACCACCCTGGCCTTGGGGACTTTGCTCGCCACGGCGAGCGCGACGGCACCGGCGCCGCACGCGACGTCCACCGCCACGGCCTCGGGGCGGCGCCGCAGGCGACGGACTGCCTCGGACGCCAGCAGCTCGCTGGATGACCGCGGCGTAAACACCCCAGGGCGCACGACGAGTCGCAGCCCTGCGAACTCCATCCATCCGCGGATCAGCGCAATTGGCTCTCCTGCCACGCGCCGGGCCACCATTCTCTCGAACCGGGCGGCACTGACCCGATCGAGGGTGTCCGCCAGGCTCTCCTCTTCAGCGCCCTCTCCGAGCGCCTGGCGCATCAGCTCTTCAGCGTCCACCCTTGCTACCCATGAGCGCCACAGGCCAACGTGCGGCGAGCTCAGAATGCGCTTCTCGGCGTCGTCCAGGAGCTCGCTCTTTGTCCGCACGGCCCTGAGATGCCGTTCAGAGACGATCAGCATCCAATCCAAGCACTCCCGCCGGCAGCTGCCGACCCGTCGCTCCGCGTGCGCGTTCGCCCGGGGTGCCATGAGAGGTGTCTGAATCACTTCGTCGCACGAGGTCACGATGCCATCCCAGGACGGTCTCGGGCTGTACCCGCAAAGCTGCCCACGCAGTTCGCGGCAAGCGATCACGAAGGGCGGCCAGCACCATCCGATCGGCCGGCGTCCACTTGACCCGCTTGATCTGACGCTCGAGGACCTGGACCTGGCGCCGAAGCGCCAGTACCTCAGCCTGAAGCCCCGCTTGGTCGCGCTGGCCCGTGGCGATCGCGTCGAGGAAGATTCGCAGGATCGAGTACAGCGTCGCAGCGACCACGGCCAGAGATAGTACCGACTCCACGCCAACGGTCAGGGGCTGTGTTCAAGTGCCTCGGATTGAGTTCGACGGACTTTCTGCACCCCACACCCTCATAGATGCGGCGACCTGGCGCGTCCTTGCTCGGCCGGTCGACCTCGGGATCACCCAGGACCGCCTTGATCTCGGAGACTCGGATCCGCCGCTGTTTCATCCGACTCCGGACATAAGCGTTCAGCTTCACCTGCATCGGCAGTCATGCTAGCTTTCAGCCCGATCGACAGGGGCGATCCTCTGCGCTTGAACCGACTGACCCGGCGGCGCACTCACTCACCGCCGGCCGTCGGCCCGGGCCAAGGAAAGCGCGTCCCGCATCCGGCTCAGGCGGTTTCTCTTTGCAGTTCCCGGAGCATGGCGACGAACTCGACCTTGCGGGAAAGACCTAGGCTGCCGAGGGCGCGGTTTGCGCTGGGGCGGCGGCGCGCCTGGTGCCCAAGCCAGCGAGCACCGCCAGCACGGTCAGCACGGTGAGGGCCACGGCCGCCGATCGGGGAATGGCGGTGTGCAGCACGGCGTCCAGCGAGTAGCGGCCCGGGCCGGTGAAGGCCACCGCCACCGCGCCCCCGAGCAGTGTCAGCGGGAACTCGTATCCGCCCTTGCCGGCGAAGAAGCCCTTGCTCCAGTGCACCAGCAACGACGCAACCGCCATGGCGGCCGCGATGCCTAGCGGACCGAGCGGGTTGAACAAACCAAATGCCAGCAGCAGACCGCCCCCAAACTCACCCGCGATCACCATCGCCGCCCAAAAACGCGAGGGTCGCATGCGGAGCTTCTGGGCCATCGCGGTCGTGCCCGTGATCCCCCCGCCGCCGAACCAGCCGAACAGCTTCTGGCTGCCGTGTGCGGTGAGCACCAGGCCCACCACGACTCTCAATATCAGAATTCCCAGATCCATGACTTCTCCTCCCGGAGTCTTCCGGGTCCTTACAATAAGTACGCTGCCCCGTTTATTTCGTCAGGAGCAGAGCCATTGAGGGCGATTCTCTTCTCTAGTGGCGGAGGTCCTGGAGTGTGCCGACGCAGTGCGGGCGAGCACCGGGCGGTGGTTGAAGGCCCTGTCGGAGGATGAAGTCGAAGCCACCAATCGGTAGCGGCCATGCTCTGGCCGGGTAGGCTGGATCCGTGGACGGCGCGCTGAAAGTCGAGATCTGGTCAGACGTGGTGTGCCCCTGGTGCTACATCGGCAAGCGCCGGTTCGAG
>DASYVJ010000015.1:0-7059 GCA_035937155.1 Candidatus Dormiibacterota bacterium
GCCGACGCCAAGATCGCCGGCTGGGCCGCACGCCGCGACGCGCTCGCGGCCAAGATGATCGTGCTGCTCGACTCGACGGCTCCCAACAGCATCGAATCCGGCGAAGGCGACGCTCGAGGCCTGGCCGCTCAGGCGCGAGCCCTCCTCGCGGAGGTGCACGCAGCGGCAGCTTCGTAGAACAACCACTTGGGAGGGCCGATTCCGGTCGGCCCTCCCAACGGCGTCCCCCCACCCGGCGCTCTCGCGCCGACCTCCCCGGCGAGCGGGGAGGTGAATCACCCCATCCTCACTAGACTCCACCTCGGATGGGCCTGCGCAACCTCGTGCTGGCGGGCGCGGTCGGCACGTTTCTCGTGCCGTGGCCGGCCGGAGCGCTCATCGTCGAGACGCCTCCCCCACCCGCTCCCGTCGTGGTGGCGGCAGGGGATTACTTCCAGTACCCGCTGCCCACCTGGGACCCACACTGCCTCGGCTTCGGCAGCCAGTGGCGACTGTGCAACGGCACGGTGCTGCGCCCCTGCTCGTCCGGCGCCGTCTGGCTGCACACCGGCGTCGACATCAAGACCGGCATCCAGCCCGTCATGGCCGCGGCCGACGGCGTCATCACCGGCTACATCGTCGACCCGCAGTTTCGCGGCGGAGTCCTCATCCGGCATTCGACGAGCGATGGCGTCGTGATCACGCAGTACTGGCACGTCTGGCCGCGCGCCGGGTTTGGCGTGGGCACGGCGGTCAAGCGAGGCCAAGTTTTCGGGGACATCGCGAACATGGGCGCGCAGACCCACCTGCACTTCGCGGTCTTCCGCGGCGAGTTCGACTCGCATACCTGGAATGGGGCCCTACCGCCCGCCGCCTGCTCAGGGTTTCCGGCTTTTCCCTACCGTTTTGTCGAGCCAAACGCCTTCATCGAGGCTCACCTGCAGCCGGTTGAGGTCCCGCGCGGCACCCGAACAGGTACCTAAAACAGGTACCGCCAGGGGCCTATTTCAGGTGTTTCCCGCCTTATGGCGAATACACCTCCACTCCTAGTCTCGTCTCACGGCCTGCACGACAGCGAGCCGAATAAGAAACAGGGTTAGGAGTCAGAGAGACATGGAAGCCAGGACACAGTATCGGGAGTCGCGTATCTCAAAGGGACTCGTCGCGATCGTCCTCGTCAGCGTCACGTTGGGCCTGGGAGTCATGGCCGGCACCGTGGCAAAGAACCTCAGCGGCTCGACGACCGCCGTCCAGTCCCACAGCGTCGTCGCGGGCAAGGGCGCACCGGCGCAGCTGGCCACCCGGGGACACGGCGTGCAGTTCGTTCAGAGCGTCGCGGCTCCCAAGGCGAAAGCCGTCGGACCGGACGACCGGGCCACGACCAGCACGGCCCCCGGCAACAGCTTCCTCGGGCCCGACGCCCAGGACCGCAACAGCAAGCTTCGGGGACCCGTCAACCACTTCGGCCCGCGAGAGAGTCGCTACATCTAGCGACATTTCCCCCACACCTGTTTCCCCTTCGGGTGTGGCTCATGGAGGGAGGGACCAACGCGGTCCCTCTCTCCTCTAATTACAAACCAAGTAGGAGACCAAGATGGAGACCCACCAGCCGCGATCCCTCTCTCCTACGTTTTTATGGGCGAAGATACGTCGATGGACAGGGGGGGAACTGTCCGGGGTCTCCACGCGCCTGACGCCCCGAACAATCTGCCGCACCACCTCACCAGCTTCGTCGGGCGCGAAGCTGACCTTCGCTCGCTCAAAACCCTCCTCAACACAGCGCGCATGGTCACGCTCATCGGGACCGGCGGCGCCGGCAAGACCAGGCTGGCCACAGAGGTTGCCAGGGCGAGCGCCAAGCAGTGGCCCGACGGCGTGTGGTGGGTCGAGCTGGCCGTGGCCACGGACGTTTCCGGTGCTGTGGTCGCCACCCTCGAGCTGCCCGGCGTGGGTTCTGCCCAGGATGTCATCTCCTCGTGGCTGGCGGCAAGGCAGGCGATTCTGGTTCTCGACAACTGCGAGCACCTGGTGGCCGATTGCGCGGCTTTCAGCCAGACGGTACTCGAGCGGTGTCCCCACCTCACCATCGTCGCGACCAGTCGCGAGCCTCTTGGCGTACCGGGCGAGGTGCGCTGGCCCGTCACGTCGCTTCGCGACTCAGACGCGGCGCAGCTGTTCGAAGCGCGTGCGCGCCTGGTCGCGCCTCATTTCAAAGTCGGGCCTCAGAATCTCGAGCCGGTCACGCAGATCTGCGAGAGGCTCGACCGGCTCCCTCTGGCCATCGAGATGGCGGCAGCGCGGCTCGACATCATGTCTGAGCGCGAGCTGCTGGCCAATCTCAATGACCGGTTTCGGCTCCTCACCTCTGGCGCGCGAACTGCGCCCGAGCGTCAGCAGACCATGGCCGCAGCGATCGACTGGAGCTACCGCTTGCTGACACCCGACGAATCGCGACTGTTCCGCCGCCTGGCCATTTTCCAGGGCGGCTTCTCGCTGGACGGCGTCCAGGCCGTGTGCGCTGATGCCCCTGACACGAACTTGATGGGATTGCTCGGAAGCCTGGTCCAGAAGTCGATGGTGGTGGCCGACCGCCTCGACGACGGCACCACACGCTTTCGCCTGCTCGAGTCAAACCATGCCTACGCACTTGATCGCTTGCGCGAGGCGGACGATCTCGGGCTCCTGCATAGGCGCCACTACGAATACTTCATGGCCTGGCTCGCCTCTCAAACTATCCCCTGGACCGGGCCTAAAGCCGAGGCGCCGGCGCCGGGCATCGCGGTTCAACGATGGAAGGCGCGCGAGTCCGCCAACCTATGGGCCGCCCTCAAGTGGGCGCGAGCGAATATTGAGGACAAAGGTCTGGGTCTTGCCATCGAGGTGGCGGATTTCGAGTTCACCGACCACGCGCAAGCCAGGTCTCTCCTGCTCGATCTTTTAGCTGATTCCCGCGCCGCGGGAGCCGTTCGCGCCAAGGCGTACAACATCGCGGCACGGCTCATGTTGCGAGAGGGCGACTTCGAAATCAGCCGGTCGCTGGCAGACACAAGCGTGACGCTGGCCCGGGAGCTGCGAGACCCAGAGCTCATCGCATACATCGTCGACGGTGCCGGCACGGTGTATCGAGCACGCGGCGAGCTCGACACTGCCGCGCTCATGTTCGACGAGGCGCTTTCGCTGCTGGAGGGTTCCAGCAACCGGCGACTGGAGATGGAGATCAAGAACTCGCTTGGGCTGCTTGCGGTCGAGCGCGGCGACCACACCGCCGCGCGCGAGATCCTGATCGAGTGCGTTGCGCACAGCAGGTCTGAAGGCGATGAGCCCATCATGGCCCGCCAACTGGAGAGCCTCGCCAACGCGCAGCTCGGTCTTGGTGACATCGTCGCGGCATCAGCCAGCTGGACGGAATCGCTTTCCATTTTTCGCGACCTCAACGACCCCTTCGGGACGATCTGGTCGCTGGGCGGCCTGGTCCTCGCGGCGACCGCGCGCGGGGACTATGAAAGAGCGATTCGCCTCGCATCGTTCACCGATCGAATGTCGCGCGAGTGGTCGTTGAGCACAGGCTCCTTCAGGCTCAACCAGCTCGACGAGGCTGGCCGCGACGCCCGCGCGAAGCTCGGTGGGCGCAAGAGCGACAGCGCGTGGAACGACGGCCAGACCATGGAAACCGCGCGGGCTCTCGACTTCGCGCTGAACCAAGATGCAAGGTCCGCGCCGATCGTCGACGCGGGTCCACTCAGCCGCCGCGAGCAGGAAGTCGTCGCGATGGTCGCCGCGGGCATGACTAATCGCCAGATCGCTGAGCGTCTCTTCATCGCCGAGCGAACGGCCGAAGGCCACGTCGAACGGATCCGCAACAAGCTGGGTTTCCGATCCCGAACCGAGGTCGCCACCTGGGCCGTCGAGCGCGGGTTAGGCTCGGGCAAGCTTGACAACCCCCCGGCGCCGAGTAAGGTCTGACCGGGAAGCACGTTTAAGGGAGGGGATCAAATGAGTCCAACTTGGCGTCCCGACGACTCTTTTCTCGATCGGGAAGGCGGAAAGCTAAAAGGTGTCACGCGAGGGAAGGACGCCCTCAAGAAAGCCGGCGTCAAAGGTGGGCGCCGCATTATTACATCGCAGGATCCGGGCATGGATGAAGCCATCAGGAGTCTGCCGCGAGGTCGAATGCCGAAGGGATTCCAGTCGTGGCAGATCCCGATCCCGTTGGGCTCAGATAGCGAGATCGGTTTCATCACTGTGGGCCAGCCCAATGCAGTAGTACCGGAGCACGCCCATCCAGGCGAAGTGTTTCGCATGGTCACCTCGGGGTCCATCCACTTCAAAGGCAAGGTGCTGACAGCAGGTCACTGGATGTACGTTCCGAGCGGCATACCTTATGGCTTCACGGCCGGGCCCTTAGGCTGCATCGTCTTTCACAAGTACCGCAAGGTGGACCCGCCGCCGAAGCGCCGCCCGCCACTCAAGCCGAAGGTCTCAAACCGCTAAGCGTTAGGCTGATCGAGCGGCGCAGCCGGTTGGGGTAGGCCGGCTGCGCGCTTAAGCTGGGGAGTGTTTTTCGAGCAGCTCGGCAATCGAACCTTCGAACTTCGCCAGCTGTTTGTGAACCTCGATCACCTCGTCTGAGCTGACCGGGTCTCTGGGGTCGATGTCCGTCTGGTGCTCAGTCCATTCCGAGCCGCACTCGCAGCGGTGGAACAGGTAGCGATCCGTGTTCGAGCGGTAGATGTAGACGGCGGCTTCTGTCTTACGCCTTCCGCAAGCGCATTTGCCCCTATCTGGTTCCAACTTAGACTTTTGCAATGACGTGTTCCTTGATCTCTATAACGAACCAGAACCTAATTTGGTGGCATGCTACCCCACTTTTCCACGGTTCACACCATCAAAAGTGTGTAAATAACCACCCTAAGTTTTCAGGGGATTCACACTAACCGGCTGAATTGAGCTCCTTCAGGAGGCCCTCGAGGTCTCTCAGCCGTTCAGTTCGGGCGGCGTGCTCGAGCGTCTGGTACTGCGACAGGACATCGACGAATCCTTCGCCCAGGTCGTAGCCGTGCTTGCGCAGCAGCTCGCTGCCCTTCTCGCCGAGCGTGGCGACCACCTCCCGGACTTTCGTCTGGGGCCCGAACGCCGAGTGGACGGCGGCGTCAGGCACTGGGCGGAGGCTCCAGCTTGCGGGCGACCACGCGGTGTCCATGCCAGTGGTCGGGCACGCCGACAAGCTCGTCGCCCAGGTAGCTGAGCTCGAGACACCACACTCCGTCGACCTGGATCGGTGCGATGGTCAGCTTGGCCTTGGGGTTCTTGCGCTGCAGCGTCTGGACCAGGGCGACGCCGTAGAGGACGAGGGCGCCGGGCAGGTTGATCGTGTTGATCCGGCCGCCTTCGCTGGAGCCGTCGACGCCGGACGTGCGTGAGCCGAGTGCGTGGGTCACCGTACGTAAGGGTAACTGCTCTGCGTTCCCCGCCTCCCTCACCCTAACCCTCTCCCGCTAACGCGGGAGAGGGGACTGCCTGCTCCGGGCGGCCCTCACCCTAACCCTCTCCCGCTACGCGGGAGAGGGGACTGCCTGCTCCGGCGGCCCTCACCCTAACCCTCTCCCGCTAAGCGCGGGAGAGGGGAACCGCGGCGATGATTGCAGCCACCGTCGTTTCGTAGCCTAGGCGGCCTGTGTCTAGGACCATGTCGTAGTGGGCGGCCAGGTTGCGGTCGTGGCCGTACACCTGCTTGATGTACGCGGTCCAGTTCTCGTCGGTTCGCGTCAGCCGGCGCCGCGCTTCATCTTCGGAGGCGATCTTGAAACGGTCCATGATCGCCTTCACCCGAACCGATGTGTCGGCGCGCAGGAAGACGTGCAGCGCTCCTGGGAAGTCGCGAAGGATGTAGCCGCCACCCCGTCCCACGATGACGACGTTGCCCACATTCGCCGCCTCCTGGATCACGTGCTGTGTGATCAGCAGCACCGCCTTGCGCGTGTCGAATGTGGGATCGGTGTTCGGGGGACTCCAGGCGGTCGCCTCGGGCGGAATCAAAGGCTCGGAGCTCGCGGAACCCAGCGCGACGAGCAGCCGCGCGAGAAGGGAGCCTGGCTGCTCGTCCTCGGCCTCCACCTCCTCCTTGGGCAGCTGGAGCCGGTGCGCGACCTCGTCGATGATCCGCGATTCGAGCAGGTCGGCTTTCAGCTCGCGGGCGAGCATCGCACCCACCGTGGTCCCACCCGCCCCGAACTGACGGCCAATCGTGATGACCGGCATGTCGGAGCAAATCTACTTCACCAGGTCGGCTGATAGCGCCTCGGGAAATCGACGGCCGTGCCGTCGGCGTGGACGATCATCAGGTCGGTCAACGGATCCTGGACTCCAGGTTTCCTGACGTAGATGGCAAAGTCGCGACCGCCGGGCAGAGCCACCACGCCGCCGAACATGTTCGGACCGGTGTAGTGCCAGAGCGCCTGGCCGGAGCGTAGGTCGATGAGCGCCAGCGCGGTTGGTTGGTTTCCCACCCATGGCGTGGTAGTGACCAGGACGAGCGAGTCATCGCTGTTGAACTCCAGGACCCCCATCGACGGGTCGAGCGTGGCGACGACAGACCTGTCGGAAACGCGACGGATGATCGTTGATGGCGAGGTTGATCCAATCTGGCCGATGGACTTGCTCGAGTTCTCTGCGAGGAGAGCTCCATCCGCGCTTGCGACCAGGTTGGCGAGGTCGCCCGAATTTGGATAGGTGTACTGGGACAGGACCTTGCCGGTCGAGATTCGAACTACCCAGGTCTCGCCCGCGCCCCCGATCGAGTTGGTGCGGACCAGGATTGCCTGGTCGTTCCGAAAGCTGCACGACGCGAGGCCGACGATGCTCTGAGCGCCGGCCGGACCGGCCGGGATGACGATGACGGACTTGACCGCTTCACCAGGCAACAAGGTGATCAACGTCCCCGCCCCCTGGTCGTACTGCATGCCACACCTGTGCAGGTTGTCGTCAGCCCACCTCGGGAGGGTAGAGCCGGGAAGCGCGCCCCCCACACCTTGAACGGGCTTGCAGAGGCGGTCGAGGATCTCTCCGGTGCCACCTTTGGCG
>DASYVJ010000016.1:0-10218 GCA_035937155.1 Candidatus Dormiibacterota bacterium
TCTCCATCGCCGTTTCACCGGTTCTTTTCGGCGCCGGAGTTCGCCTGTTCGACGGAGTTGACCAGCGCCGAATCTCGCTGGACATCGTAGATGCGATTAATTCACCTATGGTCACCCATTTGACCTACGCAGTTCGTCGCAGGGAACTGGGATCAGAGAAGGCGGACTCCATTACCGCGGGTGTCCAGCCTGACTAGGCGGATTCAATTCGGCGGAGACACGCTTCACGCTTTAGGAGGCAACGGTGGCTGAGTGCTGTACGCCCCCGTGCCGACGTCGAGGATGCTTCTCGTTGCGCCCAGGGATAGATGGCCGACCAGACGCTCGCCAACCGGCCGGATGATGGGACTCCAGAGCTCGTCGTAGGCGTGGGCCCTTTGCGAGTATCGCTCGGCCAGGATCGCTGTCTGCTCGTCGTTTGTCAGCTGACTTGGGTGCTTCACGTTCTGTGGGTGGCCATCTCCAAACGTCACCGAAGCATAGTTGCGTTCGACCGGGTGCGCGCCGCCGCTCCCCACGCGTACGATCCGAGCCATGGCAAGCGAGCCGCCGCCGACCCAACCCGCTGGGCCGCCTACGCAGCCTGGACCCGCCGCCTCTCGCGACGAGTGGCGGGCGTGGCGCCACCACCAGCACGATTACTGGCGCGAGCAGCGACACGCGGGTGGCTGGTATGGCCCGGGCACCGGGCCGTGGAACTGGTGGGGAGGTAGCTGGTTCTGGGGAGTGGCGCTCCTCCTCATTGGGGCCTACTACCTGCTCCAGAACCTTGGCCTGCTGAAGTGGATTCCGGCCGATGTGCTGTGGCCTTCGCTGCTTATCCTTCTGGGACTCTACCTGCTGGTTCGCCGCGGCCGGGGCTGGGGGCCTTAAGCGACCCGCCGACTCCGCGCCGCACAGTGATCGAGCCATAGTCGCCTAGTTCTTTCGCACAAGAACCACCGTCATTCGAGGCACGCGACAAGTGATTGTTCAGCGAAGTGCGGCCGGTAACGGCGACACCGCCAATCGTCTTTTCGAAGCAATCAAACGACACGGTTTGACTGTATTTGCCCGCATTGACCACGCCGCCGCCGCCAGCGATGTCGGCCTCTCACTCGCACCTGAAGAAGTCGTGGTGTTTGGCAATCCGCTGGCCGGCACGGCGCTTATGCAGGAAGATCGGCGCATCGGTTTGGAGCTGCCGCTGCGAATCCTGTTGTGGGAGCAGGGCGACGGCGTTTTCCTCGCCCATGGCGACCCGAGGGACTTAGTACTCGGTATGAGGTCAAACAGCACCGGTCGACTCTGGATGCAATGGCCGAGCTGCTCGCTAAGGTTGCCGCTGAAACGGCTGGTTAATCGCAGCGCACTCGGCGCTCGCGTCGTCGGTGCGCTAGGTCTTGACCGCGAAGTCTCCTAAGCCGTGCTCTAGGCGCTGGAACACTCGGCGGGTCTGGGATCTGAAGTCCTCAACAAGCTCGGAACCGCGTCGCCCTGCGAGCACTTGGTTGCGGACGTGGTCGACCAGCATCCTGTGGACGACCATCAATGCGCCGGCCGCACCGAGCGGCTCGACATCATCTGGAGCAGCGCCGGTCTCCCCGGCTAAGACAGCTGCGAGCTGGCGCATGTAACGGTCGACGATGTCACGCTCGCGCGCCACCAGCGCCGGGCTGGCCGAGATGGTCTTCGCTGCCTTCCTGATCGCGTCGACTCTCGCTCTAGTTGCGAGGCCGTCGGCTCCTTCGAGCACCCGACGGCGAAACGCGTCCAACGCCGACTTCCCCCGCGGGCGGCTGCGCACGGCATCGATCAAGTCCTCCTCAAAAAACTGCATACCGCCGTAGAAGAGGTCTTCTTTGGTAGGGAAGTAGTTAAAGACTGTCACCTCGGACACATCGGCAGCTCGCGCGATCTCGGCGACGGCGACCGCATCGAAGCCCCGCTCCACGAACAACCGATTGGCCGCGTCGAAGATCTGCCGACGCGTCTCCCTTTTCTTGCGCTCTCGGAGTCCGAGCTCGGCCGCCACGGCGCCATTGTATCGGAATAACCTGGGTCGCCCTGAACTTTTAGTCGCCATAAGTTTATGGTAGCCTAACGACAAAGGCTGGGTCAAGGAGGAACATATGAGTCTCTATTCGGTTGCGCTTTTCATTCATATCGTCGGATCGTTGCTGCTCTTCGTTCTGCTTACCATCGAGGGCATCGGGCTGCGGCGGGGCTTCATCGCCGCTCGCTTGAACAGAGTATTGGGCCGATTTCAGCGCTGGCCATCCTCGTTCCGGGCGTCTACATGGTCGCTTCGCAATGGGGCTGGAAAGGCTGGGTCGTTGTCGGCATCACGTCGTGGGTCCTCATTGCTGTATCGGGCGCTCTCACAGGTATCAGTCTGCTGGCGGGCCGCGTGAACACCCGAACCGCCTCGGCGTCATGGTCGATGCGGATCGGGATGGCGCTCGGTGTGGTCTTCATCATGACCGTCAAGCCGGACCTGCTCCTGGCCACAATCGCGGTCCTGGCCGGCGCAGTGCTCGGTGGGGCGGCAGGCTTCGCCGGCATGAGGCCGGTGCGGTCCACATGAGCACCTCCGCAGTCATAAACCACGACCGCAGGCAGGCCGCCGAGCCGGACCCACGGCGGTGGACAGCGCTTGCGCTCATCGCTGTTGCCCAGCTGATGATTGCGCTGGACGCCACGATCGTGAGCATCGCCCTACCTTCCGCGCAGACGGCCTTGGCGCCTCGGACGCCAATCGGCAGTGGGTCATCACGGCGTACACCCTTGCGTTTGGCGGGCTGCTGCTGCTGGGTGGCCGCCTTGCCGACCAGATCGGCCGTAAGCGTGCGTTCCTGGGCGGACTGGTCGGATTCGCTGTTGCGTCGGTGATGGGCGGCGAAGCGCCCAACTTTGTGGTGCTTGTCGGGGCTCGCGCTATGCAAGGTGCCTTCGCCGCCGTGCTGGCACCGACCGCCCTCTCCCTCCTTGCCGTGTCCTTCACCCAGCCTCGTGAGCGCGCAACCGCTTTCGCCGTGTACGGATCGATTGCCGGCAGCGGGGCAGCCGTAGGTCTGTTGCTTGGCGGGGCGCTGACCCAGTACCTGGACTGGCGATGGTGCCTGTTCGTCAACGTGCCCATCGCGCTGGGTGCCGCGGTCGTCGGCTGGAAGGTGCTGTCAGACACACCAAGTCAATCCCGTCCTCACTTCGACGTCCCCGGCGTAATCCTGGCGACAGGCGGGCTGGCTTCACTTGTCTTCGCGTGCAACCAGGCTGTCGGTGAAGGTTGGACATCGCCAACCGTGGCCGTACTCCTTTTAAGCAGCACCGTACTCCTGGCGTTGTTCATCCTGCGTGAAGCGCGCGCGCGTCACCCGTTGCTTCCTCTACGCATCGTGCTCGACCGCAGTCGGGGCGGCGCGTATATCACCGTGGCCCTCGCCATCGCCGGCATGTTCGGCGCCTTTCTGTTTCTGACCTATTACATGCAGGTGGTCCTGCGCTACTCGCCACTGCAAGCGGGCCTTGCATTTCTTCCGATGACCATCGCGTCGCAGGTTGGGTCGTGGGCGATCGCGAGCCGGCTCATGCCTTTCGTGCCGCCTCGAGCCCTGATGGCTCCGGGCTCGCTGGTGGCTGCGGCAGGCATGGCAATCCTCATCTCGCTGCAGGTGAACAGCGGGTACGTGACGCATGTACTGCCGGCCGAAGTCCTGCTCGGTCTCGGCATCGCCTGCGTGATGGTGCCGGCCTTCAGCACGGCGACGCAGGGAGTAGACCCACGTGAGGCCGGCATCGCCTCGGCCACCGTCAACACGGCTCAACAGGTGGGCGCCTCGCTAGGAACTGCCCTGCTGAACACCGTCGCAGCGAGCGCGACAGCCGGCTATCTCGTGACCAACACGCTCGGTCAGCGTGCTGAGGCGTTGGTGCACGGCTACTCGGTAGCCACCGAGTGGGGCACGGCGATCCTCGTGCTGGGCGCCGTGGCGGCGGCTTTGCTGATTAACTCGCCGCGCCCACAAGCACACCGTGGGGAGTGATCCTCAGGCGCCAAGAGTTACCTTCTGCCTCGATGGAACCAATGCCAGATCCCGTTCGATTGCGCCAACGCCTCAGAGAATCTCTGAAAGTCGCACTGAATGCGCGCGACAGTATCGCTATTGCGGCATTTCGATCTGCGATGAGTGCGATCGATAACGCCGAAGCTGTAGACCAGTCACACGCGCCAGCACAAACCGGCGGAATTATGGGGGATGTCCGGCTTGGCGTTGGCGCCGGAGAAGCCGCTCGACGGGAGCTGTCTACACAAGACGTTCTGGAGGTTATTCGTGCTGAGGTTAGGGACCGCACCGATGCCGGCGCCGAATATCACCGCCTGGGGCGCGCCGAGCAGGCGAGCCGGTTGAGCGCTGAGGCGACGGCGCTCCTTTCTTTCCTCGAGACCGCGACCAGGGCACCCTAGTACCCACCCTTTGCCCGGACCGACCTCATGCCGTCACAGCTATGACCACATTGCCCTTCTTGTGTCCCTCGTCCACATACCTGTGAGCGTCCACGATCTGTTCCAGCGGATAGCTTCTGTCGATGACCGGTCTCAGCCTTCCCGCTTCGACCAACTCTGTGAGGAACACCAGATCTTCCGCGCGCAGCTTGGGCTGGCTGTCATCGACAGTGATGTGTCTTCCGTCAGGAGTCAGTGATCCCTGAGCCTGCAACCTTGCCTTTCTCGTCCCAACGGCGTTGAAGATCAGGTCATAGCGGGCATCGTTCTGCGTGAAATCCTCCTGGGTGTAGTCGATCACCGCGTCGGCTCCCAGGGACTTAACGAGATTCAGATTCGCGGTACTACACACCCCGGTGACTTCCGCACCAAAGTACTTCGCGAGCTGTACCGCAGAGGTACCGATGGCTCCCGACGCCCCATAGACCAGGACACGCTGCCTGCTCTGGATGTTCGCCTTCTTCAGGAAATACAAAGCCAGCAATCCACCGTAGGGAACCGCAGCGGCTTCTTCGTAAGTGAGATTGGACGGTTTCAGAGCGAGGAGTGCCTTTTCCCCCAAGCATTCGTACTCGGCGTAGGCGCCAAATCGGAAGGCTGTGAATCCGTAAACCTGACTGCTTCGCTTGAACTGTGTGACGTCGTGCCCGACTGATTCGACCTCGCCGGCCAACACCAACCCGAGTATGGGATTTCTCGGTTTTGTGAACCCGAGCACTGCGCCCAAAGGCAGCTTGAGTCGGAGTGGGACGTTGAAGGCCCGGATGATGCAGTCGCTCGCAGTCACCGCGGTCGCGAAGATCTTGATGCAGACCTCACTGCTCCTGGGTATCGGTTTTGGCAGATCTTTGAGCTGAAGGACCTCGGGAGGCCCGTACCTCGTGCAGACGACAGCTCGCATCGCTCCCTCCTTGTTCAGCTCCATTGAACACCTCAAGGAAAACGTGGCGCTGAGTCATTTCCGCCAGCCTAGGGCGTGAGGTGCACTGCGAAATCGGTGGAATTACCGATTCTGTACTTGAACGAGCGGGGTTTCGTAGGTCCTACCATTAACCGGACTCACGCGCCTCGTCGCACCTGGCGGTGTGGCCGGACCCGCGTACAGCCTCCCTCAGGCCTGGGTCAGGCCGTCAGCAAATAGGCAAGTGCCGGCGCTGGGGGCCCAGCTGCCTCGAAGTTCGAGCGACGCGATCGTGGATCAGATCAGCCTGGCCGTTGGCTCACCACGATGCCCGGCCACCGAGACTGAGGAAGTCCCGCTCGGCCTCGGTCGGCGCCATCGCCTCGTTACGGGCCAGCCCGTCCTAAACGTTCCTGAATGGAGGCGGTCCGAGGATCTCGATCCCGCCGTTTCGCTCCGCCGACGCTCGGAGGCGGGCGAAGTCGACCGGGGCCGAGGTTTCGAGTTCGGTTGTGGCCGGCTCGCTCGCGCCCCGATAGAAAGCCTCACCGCTCCCGGGCGTCTCCAGGAAAAGAACCCGCGCCGTTTCCGACGTAACGAGGAAGGCGTGGGGCATACCGCGCGGGGCCATCGCGACGCCGCCCGACCCGACTAGTTGCTCTTCGCCGTCTATGTGGAGGAGGATTTCGCCCTCAAGCACATACAGGGTCTCGTCGTGCGGATGGGTGTGCAGAGGAGTGGTCTTGCCACCCGACATGACATCCTCGAACAGGAGGAATGCGCCGCCAGTCTCAGCAGCAGTGGCCTTCCAGATATGCAGGCCGCCGCCGTAGAACCACAGTCTCTCGCCTTCACCAGCGGCGCGCACGATTGGGACCACCTTGCTAGCTGCCATCTCTTACTCCTGCGCTTTATGGGACATCGGTACCATAACGACACTACAGTACTATTTCCACGATGTCAATTCCTTACGAGTCGGCCGGGCGAACCCATCAAAAGCACCGCACTCGCAAGGCGCTGGTCGCCGCGGCCCGCGAAATGGTGGCTCAGGGCGTGACGCCTACCGTCGAGGCCGCCGCGGCCAAGGCGGCCATCTCGCGGACGACCGCCTACCGCTACTTTCCTAACCAGCGAACTCTTCTTCTATCGGCCCACCCAGAAATCGAGGCACGATCTCTGCTTCCTGAAAATCCCCCCGAGGACCCCGAAGCCCGCCTCGACGTGGTTATTCAGACCTTCCTGCGCCTCATCGTTGACACCGAGTCGCAACAGCGCACGATGTTGCGCATCTCGCTTGAGCCTGACCCGAGCCTTCGCGGCGAGCTGCCGCTGCGGCAGGGCCGAGCGATCGGGTGGATCACCGAAGCACTGGCCCCCCTCCGCGACCGGATGTCGGAGGCCCAACTGCGGCGGCTCGCTGTCGCGATCAGGAGCGCCGCCGGCATCGAGGGGCTCGTCTGGCTGACGGACATCGCTGGACTATCGCGAGAGGACGCAGTTCAAGTCATGCGCCAGTCGGCCAGAGCGTTGTTGCGATCTGCACTGGCTGATCTGGGCCCCGGCCAGAACTGAAAGGCGGTTCCACCGGCATGGCTGGTCTCCGGCACGGGCCACCCCGCAGGCGCCAGTAAGAACGGTGCGGCCACATCCGACCAGCCAGCCTTGCTGGTTCGCGAGGAGAATGGATCTGTCCGGGTCCGCCTACCCGCGGCTCCGAAAACGATAGGAGTGTCATGAATCAATTCTTTGAAGAGCTCGGCCAGCGTTGGGTGGCTGCGGCCCGCCGTCGCGAGGCGGTGGTTGATGCGCCTACGCTCGATCCCAGGGTTGCGCTGGAGTTGCTCGAGCTGGCCCGGGTTGCGGCACACACCCGCGAACGACGATTTGCCCCGCTCTCATGCTTCATGGCCGGGGTCGCAGCGGAGCGCCTGCAGATGGCTAAGCCCGGTCTAGATCAGCGAGCCGTTGCCGAATACATAAACGAAATTCGCCAGCAGTTGGAGGCGGAAACTCCGGACGCTCCTAACGAACGTTGATCACCGGGAGCTGGCGGAAGCTCTGAACCGAGACCCGCGCGGCGATCGCTGACGCCACGTCGCGAAATGCCTTGGCACCAACCGTGTCGGGGCGCGAGACCACCACCGGAGCGCCGGCGTCGGCCTCTTCACGGATCGCTTTCTCGAGCGGGATCCCGCCAAGGTAAGGAACGCCCAGGCGCTTGGCTGCCCGCTCCGCCCCGCCGTGGTCGAAGATGAAATGCTCCTCGCTGCAGCGGCCGCAGACGAACCAGCTCATGTTCTCAACCAGGCCCAGCGGGGGCACGTTGAGCCCCCGGAACATCTGCAGCGCCTTGACGGCGATGTTCAGCGCCGCGGTCTGCGGCGTGCAGACGATCGCGACGCCGGTCAGCGCGACCGCCTGCGCCAGGGTCAGGGAAGCGTCTCCGGTGCCCGGAGGGAGATCGATCACAAGGTAGTCGAGCTCGCCCCAACGGACGTCGGTCAGCATCTGCTCGATCGCCCGCGAAACCATGGGCCCGCGCCAGACCATAGCCTTGTCGGCGCCCGCCAAAAAGCCGATGGACATCAGCTTGACGCCGAAGGCCTCGAGCGGCACGAGCTTCTGATCCACCACCTTAGGCTCGTTCTGGATGCCCATCATTCCGGGTATCGACGGACCGTAGATGTCCGCGTCGAGCAATCCGACGCTGGCGCCGCTGATGCCCAGGGCGCAGGCAAGGTTGATGGCCACGGTCGACTTGCCGACGCCACCCTTGCCCGATGCGACCGCAATCGCCTGCTTGACCCCTGGAATGACCTGGTTCGGCTGCGGCCGGTTGAAGGCCGATCTCACGTTGGCCGTCATC
This sequence comes from Candidatus Dormiibacterota bacterium, assembly GCA_035937155.1. Lineage (GTDB taxonomy): Bacteria > Chloroflexota > Dormibacteria > Dormibacterales > Dormibacteraceae > Palsa-870. The sequence continues at coordinate 8,254 of DASYVJ010000016.1, forward strand.
TTCAGGTCGACCGCTGTCACGCCCGGAAGGTCGGCGACCAGCTTGTGCGCCATCGTCTGGAAGCGGTCTCGAACGGGGCACGCCGGCGTCGTCAGCTCGAACGTGAAGCTGACCCGGCCGTCGCCTCCGATGACCAGGTCTTTGATCATGCCCAGGCTGACCACGTCGCGGCCGAGGTCCGGATCCTGGATCGCGGACAGCACGGAGAGGACCTGATCTGGGCTTGGAGGCGCTCCGTTACTGGGCACTGAAGATCACCGCCGCCCGCAGTGCGAGCACCCCGAGCAGCACGAAGAGGGAAACGACCAGCGTGTCGGTGCCTGCGCGGGCGACTACCGCCGCGCCTCCGGAGGGACGGATGCGCATGTGACCCCTCGCCACCACCAGCGACGACCCGATGCCCACCAGCGCGAGCAGCCATAGCGGAAGGTACTGCACCGTCATTCCGGCCGTTCCCGCCGCGATGATCGTGATGAAGAAGGCGACAAGCACGACGAGCTCCAGGATCGAGAAATACCCGTCCGCCTCGTGGAGGCGGCCGAGGCTGAACGCAGCTTTGGGACGGTACCGGGTCATCAGTGCGATCAGCGCCGCCGAGCCGCTCAGGCCGGACGCGAGGAACAACCCACCGAGCATCCACGTGTCACTCCAGATCGGTTGGTTGCTGACGCTGAGGAGCACGCCCGTGTAGGACGCGAGCAACAACGCGAGGATCCCACCGACGATGTTGAACGCTCGCCCCAGAACCCCGCCCATCGGCCGGCCGGGGTCGCCCACGGCGCTGCGATCTCGCCGGTCGAGGACGAACGATTCGAGCGCAGACACAGCCGCGAAAAGGCTAAACACCAGCAGCGTCCATACGCCCACCGACATCGGTGACCCGTATTTGAAGTTCAGGCCCTGGTCTCCTGGTGTGACGTTGATGAGCATGTGCCAGAACTTCCACCAGCTCGCAGCGAGGTCGGTGGTGAGGAGCACCGGACAGAACAGGACCGCGACGAAGCTCGCGTAGAAGCCAAGGCGCGCCGCCGCCTCGTCGCGCGGCTCACCCACCAGGCGCAGGAGCGTCGCCAGGGCATAGGAGCCTCCCGCAAGACCGGCGAAGAAGAAGTAGAAGAGGATGTACCAGGTCCACTGCGGCGCCCGCACGAAGTGCTCCGCGGCGAGATAGATCACGATTCTCGCCGCCGTCTGAACGCAACGATTCCGGCGATCACACCGAGCGCGGCGGTCACGAGCCCGACCAGGTAGCCGCCCACATCATTGCGAGACGGCAGCCCGGCGTTGCTCGCGTTCGGCAGCCCATACGTCTCCGGCTTGTCCATGAGCAAGAAGAAAGCGTTCAGGCCGCCGTAAACCGTGTCGTCCCGCCCGTACAGCTGAGCCGTCGTGATCCCTTGCGACTGCAGGGCGGCGAGCCGGACGTCGGCCGCCTGCTGGAGCTCGGCAAGGGGCCCGAACTGAATCGACTGGGTGGGGCACGCTTTCGCGCAGGCAGGCTCGAGACCGCCCTGAAGACGGTCGTAGCAGAGCGTGCACTTGTGCGCCGTGCCTGTCTTTGGATTAATGGCGATGACGCTGTACGGACAGGCGGCGATGCAGTTTCGGCATCCGTTGCAAGCGTCTTGCTGTATGAAGACGGTGTTGAACTCGGTGCGGATGATCGCGCCAGTCGGACAGACGTCCATGCAGCTCGCGTGCTTGCAGTGCTTGCAGACGTCGGACATCATCAGCCAGGCCTTGCCGTTGCCGGCATCGACCGTCTGGTCGGGCACGTTGTCGATGAACTTCACGTGACGCCAGTTCTGGTCGTCGAGCTGGCCCGTGTTGTCGAAGCTGTCGGCGAGGAACTTCGGATCGTTGCCCTCGAGCTGGTTCCACTCCTTGCACGCCACCTCACACGCTTTGCATCCGATGCAGATGCTGGTGTCCGTGAAGAAGCCGTACGACTCGCCAGCCTTGATT
>DASYVJ010000017.1:0-92983 GCA_035937155.1 Candidatus Dormiibacterota bacterium
ACCCAATCGCCGTCTCAGTCAAAGGACGAGGGCCGGAATCTAGGGTCGACGGTCTCAAGCCGGATAGCCCAGCGCCGGTCTCCCCGCAGAGGTCGGATCCATCCTGACCCCTACAAGCATCTATATCAGCCCTGCGCGCAAAGCGGCGGTAAGGATGGGACTCACTTATTGCCCCCTGCGGGGGAGGGGATTGGTTTAGCCGGGTCCCTCGAAATACTTAGCCGGGTCTCTTGAACAGGGACGTCAGCTTGATCGCCAGTCCCATGTCGCCCTTGATCTTCAGCTTGCCCTGCATGAACGCGGCCGTACCGTCGAGCTGCCCAAGCATGATCTTCACAAAGTCGTGCGAGTCGGCGAGCAGCGTGAGGTTCGCCGGTTCGGGCGCATCACCCTTGCCGGACTCAGCCTTGCCGTCGTGGATCTTCACCCACCACTTACCGGCTGCGTCTCCGGACAGGTCGAACTGGATGGTCGCCTTGGTGGTGCCGGCCTTCTCGGGCACGAGGTACTGCGGCAGCGCCTCGACGATCTGGTCTGGCGAAAGCTGGACTTCAGACATGCGGTCCTCCTGAGAGATCGGCAGAGGTGATTGATCCCATGTTACCTAGTACTGTCGGCGAGAATGCCGGGGTTGACTGAGCATGGTCTGACAGAGGTGGCCGAGGGAGTTTTCGAGCTCCGGCTGCCGATCCCCTTCGAAGACGGCCTGGTCAACGTGTTCCTGTTCCCGGACGGCGACGAGGCCGACCTTCTCGACTGCGGCATGAACTCGGACGAATCGGTCGAGGTCATCAGGCACGGGATTGCCCACCTCGGAGCCAAGCGACTGCGCCGCCTTGTCGTCACTCACATTCATCCCGACCATTACGGCGCGGCGGGAACTTTCGCGGGCGAGGGCCTGGCCGATCTGTACATCCACCGGCTGGAGGTGCCCCTGGTCCACCCGCGGTATGTCGAGCTGGAGCAGCTGGTCAAGGAGGTGCGCACCTACCTGCTGGTCAATGGTGTTTCAACCGACGACGCCGAGGTTCTGAGCAACTCGCAGCGAGCGTTGAGCCAGGTCGTGAAAACGGCGGAGCCGTCTGTGCAGCTGGACGGCGCCGAGTCGCTTCAAATGGGTCGCAGGAATCTGCGAGTCGAGTGGACACCCGGGCATTCACCCGGCCACATCTGCCTCTACGACCGGCAAGACAAGCTGCTTTTCGCAGGCGATCACATGCTGCCTGAGCTGTCGCCGAATATCGGCTTGCACCCGCAGAGCACGCCGGATCCGCTGCACGAATATCTCGATGGCTTACGCCGCCTTGCCGCCTACGAGCCTGAGCTGATCCTGCCCTCACACGGCCGCCCGTTCACTGGCGCTCCTGCTCGAGTCAGCGTCCTGGAGGCACATCACAAGCGGCGGCTCGACCGGATCGTGGAGATCGTGGGTCACGGCAAGGAAACGGGGTGGGAGGTCGCACTCGAACTCTGGGGCCCCCGCGAGAACCTCTACGAAAAGCGGCTTGCCCTCCAGGAGGCTCTGGCGCACCTACAGGCGCTCGCGGTGGACGAGCGGGTGAGGAAGTCGGTCACGCCCGAGTCCGTGCGCTGGACGCCGGCTTGATGCCGAGCGGTAAGAGCTCGGCCGGGTAGCAGCCAACACCGACGACACCCGGGCCCGCATGGGCTCCCACGACGGGTCCGAGCGGCTGGATCATCAAGGTCTCGGCGATCGGCTCGAGCTCGCGGCCGATACGCTCGGCGTCCGCTTCAGCATCCGCGTGGCCGACGATCACGCACACGCCTTGGCCGCGATCGACCTCGCGGGTGAGCACGACGACGCGATTCAGCGCGCGGTCGAACGTGCGCACTCGCTCCAGCGGCGTAACGAGCCCGTCCCGGATGCACAGCACCGGCTTGAGCTGCAGCACTGAGCCGAGCAGGGCGCTGGCTCGTCCGATTCGCCCTCCGCGCCGCAAGAACTCCAGGGTGGCTACGGAGAAGTAGGTCTGGATCTGCGATCTCATGTCGAGCACCTTGGCCTCGATGGTCGGCGCGTCTGCGCCGCCGGACGCCAGCGCCGCCGCCGCCAGCGTGATCAGACCGAGCGACATCGAGACAAGCTCCGAGTTGATGACCCGCACCCGCTTGGGATCGGTCATGTCCGCCGCCTGACGTGCGGACGCGTACGTCCCGCTCAGCTTCTCCGAGATGTGGATGGACACCACTGCGTCGTGGTCCGCCAGTAGCGACGAGTAAGCCTCCGCGAAGCGTCCGGGTGAGGGTTGGGAAGTCGTGGGGTGCGTCGTCGCGGAGGGCAGCCGCCGATAGAACTCATCTGGCTGTATGTCGACCCCGTCGAGCAAGGTCTTGCCTTCGAAGTTGAGCGTCAGGGGAACCACTGTGATCGACCGCGAGCTGGTGAGCTGCGGCGGAAGGTCTGATGTCGAATCGGTGACGATCGCGACCGACTGCTTGGTCACGATTCGCGTCTGTCGACCACGGGCGGATCGTCGTGACGCCGGAGGTGACGCGCTCGGAAGAACCGCAACTCGATCGGCCTGATGGCGATCAACATCACGACGACGAGAATGGACGTGAACACAGCGAGGGCGTAGTACCCGAATCCCACCGCCATGCCGACCGACGCCGCGACCCAGATCGACGCTGCGGTGGTGAGACCATGGACGTCGCTGCCCTGGCGCATGATGGCTCCCGCTCCCAGGAACCCGACTCCAGTGACGATCTGGGCTGCGATGCGCGTCGGATCGACCCTGCTCCCAAATGTCGGCAGAAGTCCGAGCACAGTGAACATGCATGCCCCGACCGAGATCAGAGCCATCGTCTTGATGCCGGCGGGATGACCTCGAGCCTCTCGCTCGGTCCCAAGAGCCAGACCGAGGGCGAGAGCGATGACGATGCGGAGACCTAGTTCGGCCTCTCCAGCATTGAGCGTGAGCGGCTCAGCCTCGGCCGGGACGGCCGCCGGGCTTGTCCTTGGCCCCGGGCTCGTCTTTCGCGCCCGGCTCGTCGGGAAGCTCGGGCAGATCGAGGCTGTTCACGAAGTCACGGAAGACGGCGAGGCGTTCCTCGTCGACCGGGGTCTCGAGCTTGTCCTTGTCTCCGCCTTCCTCATCCGGATCCGGGATGATGCCCGCCGTCTCCATGACCTCTTCGGCAACGAAGATCGGGCATTCGACACGCACCGCGAGGGCGATGGCGTCGGAAGGTCGGGCGTCGAAGTCAAGGTCACGTCCGTTTTGCTTGACGTAGAGCCGGGCGTAGAAGACCTGGTCCGCGAGGCGCGTGACCACGATGCGCTTGACGCTGATGCCCAGGTCTCCGAACGCGGTCGCCATCAGGTCGTGCGTGAGGGGGCGCCCGAGCGGGTTGCCCGAGATCTTGGTCGCAATCGCCTGGGCCTCGAAGGAGCCGATCCAGATCGGAAGGTACCGATCGGCCTCCTTCTCTTTGAGGATGACCAGGTGCTGTGCGGTCGGCATGTGTATCCGGATGCTGTCGACCGATACCTCTATGAGGTTTTTCATCCTCGGGCCCATTCTACCTTTAGGGCCTTTCGACCCCTGCTGTTTGAACGCGCTAGCCCCTCACAAGGGCACATTGTTGGCCCCGTAGGATACGAAGGTGGCGAAGGGGAAGCGGGGGCGGGTCGTTCTGATCGACGCCCACAGCCTCATCTATCGAGCGTTTTTTGCCCTACCTCCGATGAGCACGTCCGACGGCCAGGTGACAAATGCCGTCTACGGATTCACCTCGATGCTGGCGATCGTCCTGGCGTCGCGGCCCGAGTTCGCCATCGGAGCCTTCGACGTCGCCGGGCCGACTTTTCGCTCGAAGGAGTACCAGGAGTACAAGGCGGGACGGCGCGCGATGCCCGACGACCTGCGGCCGCAGATCGAAAAGGTGCGCGAGGTGCTGCAGAGCTTTTCGATTCCGATCTACGGCGTCGAGGGTTTCGAAGCGGACGATGTGATCGGCACGCTGTCGCGAATTGCGGAGGAACGAGGACACACGGTCACCATCGTCTCCGGCGACCTCGACTGCCTGCAGCTGGTCACCGAATCAGTTGAGGCGCTTGTGCCAAGGCGGGGCATTACCGACACCTTCATGTACGGGCCCGACCAGGTCCGCCAGCGCTACGGCTTCGAGCCGGTGCAGCTGATCGATTTCAAGGCACTGCGTGGCGATACGTCCGACAACATCCCCGGCGTCCCCGGAGTCGGCGATAAGACCGCCGCCAAGCTCGTGCAGGACTTCGGCACCATCGAAGCTTTGCTCGAGCGGGTTGACGAGCTGCCTGAGGGGCGCCTCAAGACCTCGCTGAAGGCCAACGCGGACCAGGTGCGGCTCGGCAAGCGATTGGTCACGATCGTGCGTGACGTCCCGGTCGAGCTGGAGCTCGAGCGCGCTCGCTGGACGCGATACGACTATGAGAAGGTCCGGCTCGTCTTCGACCGGTACGAGTTCAGGCAGCTCCTGAGCCGGTTCCCCCCGCCCGACCAGGTACCGGTCCAGCCGAGCCTGGCGTTCGAGCCTGCGCCACAGGCCGCGGGCCTGAAGGTGGTCGAGGATCCGACGGAGGCGGCGAGCCTGTTGGACGGTGCCTCCGACGTCGGCGTGTTCGCGTTCAACGAAAGCGCCGGCCGGGCGGCGCGTGTCCGCGGCCTGGGCATGTCGACCGGCAGGGACACTTTCTACGTCACCGGGCAAGATGCGATGGACGCGGTCGCGACCACACTTTCCGGCCGGCCCATCTCCGGCCATGACGCCAAGGACACAGAGCTTGCGCTGCGCTCGCTTGGCGGAGGAAAACGCGATTGGGCGTTCAGCACATTTCTCGCGGCGTACCTGCTCGGGGCGGGCTCGCGCGATCCCAGGCTCGAAGATCTCGCCCGAGAGTTTCTCGAGGTCAACCTTGTCAGCACGGAGCAGCTCTTGGGCACCGGACGCGCAGCTCGCAAGCCCGCTGAAGTCTCGGTCGGCGATGCCGCGGAGTTCGCCGCGCGTCGCGCCGAAGCCATCCTCAACCTCAGGCCCCGGCTGGAGGCTGAGATGCGGAACCTTGGCGTGGACTACCTCTTCCACGAGATCGAGCTGCCGCTGGCGGGCGTGCTCGCCGACATGGAGTCCGAGGGCGTCGCGATCGACGTGCCCTACCTCAAGGAGATGCAGGACGAGCTGGGCGCGCAGATGGCCGCGATCGAGTCGGAGGTGGAGCAGGTCGCGGGTCAGAAGTTCAATCTGAACGCGCCTCAGCAGCTCGCGAAGGTTTTGTTCGAAGACCTTCGGCTGCAGGTGGGCAAGCGGACCAAGACGGGCTACTCCACCGATGCCGACACTCTCGAGGCGCTTCGCGACAAGCACCCGATCATCGGCTTGATCCTCGAGTACCGGCAGCTTTCGAAGCTCAAGTCAACGTATATCGACGCGCTACCGCAGCTGGTCGATCCTCTGAGCGGCCGCGTGCACACGTCATTCGGCCAGGCCAGCACGGCGACGGGAAGGCTCTCGTCTTCCAATCCCAACCTGATGAATATCCCGATCAGGACCGAGCTCGGGCAGCGCATCCGCCGGGCATTCAAGGCCGGGCGGCCGGACCACGTCATGGTCTCGGCCGACTACTCGCAGATCGAGCTGCGCATCGCCGCGCACCTCAGCGGCGATCCCAAACTGCTCGGCGCGTTCGCCGCCGGACAGGACATCCACACCGCAACCGCCGCTGCGGTTTTCGGGATTCCGATCGAGACGGTCGATCCAAATCAGAGGCGGCTCGCCAAGGTGGCGAACTTCGGCTCGATCTATGGTCAGGGCGAGTACGGGCTCTCGCAGCAGCTGGGGATCACGGGTGACGTGGCGCGGGAATTCCTCGCGCAGTACTGGTCGACGTACGCGCGCTTGAAGGAGTACCTCGATGAGGTGCGGCGCAAGGCGCGCGAGGATGGATTCGTGGTCAGCGCGACGGGTCGGCGGCGTGCCATCCCTGACCTGCGGTCGCCCAACTTTCAGCTGCGCAGCGCAGCCGAGAGGATGGCGATCAACTTCCCGATGCAGTCGCTCGCCGCCGACATCATCAAGATCGCGATGGTTCGGCTGCAGCGCGAGATCGAAGCGGACAACATCGAGGGGCGCATGCTGCTTCAGGTCCACGACGAGCTGCTGTTCGAGGTGCCGAAGTCGGAGGTGGACCAGTTCGCCGAAAAGGTGCCGCGCATCATGACCGGGGCTTACGAGCTCGAGACGGGGATCGAGGTCGAGACGAAGGTTGGTCCCAACTGGGCCGACATGAAAAAGCTCGCGGTGGTGAGGGCATGACGACCCCAGCGTCCCCCCACCAGACCTCCCCCCGAGGGGGCGAGGATATTCGTGCCTGAACTCCCTGAGGTCGAGACTATCGTCGCCGACCTGCGACCCCACCTGACAGGGCGCACCATCGTGCGCTGCGAGCTGATTTTCCCGACCATCGTCCGTCATCCCGAGCCCGAGGTCTTCATCGACTCCGTCGCGGGCATGCGAATCGCGGCTGTCAGAAGGCGTGGGAAGTACATCCTGCTCGACCTGCAGCATGACCTCATGCTCGTGGTTCACCTGGGGATGACCGGGCAGCTGCGCCTCGTCGATGCGGATGCGCCGATCGAGAAGCACACCCACGCGATCTTCAGGTTGGATGAAGCCAGCGGCACCCCCCCATCCGCCGCCCATGGCGGCGACTTCCCCGGCAAGCGGGGAAGTGGGAGGCAGCTCCGTTATCGCGACCCGCGTCGCTTTGGACGTTTGCTCCTCGGGACGGAAAAATCTCTCCTGGGCGCGAAGAAGATGCCTGTGCTTGGTCCCGAACCCATCGATGTCGAGTTCGCCGCCGAAGATCTGTATCAAAGACTCCACAAGCGCCGCGCCGCGCTGAAGGCGGTGCTCCTCGACCAGGCGGCGATCGCGGGGGTCGGAAACATCTATGCCGACGAGTCGCTGCACCGCGCAAAGCTCCGGCCGGACCGGCTCGCGCGAAGTCTCAGCCGCAAGTCCGTCCAACGCCTGCACGAGTCGCTGCGTGAATCGCTTCTGGTCGCCATCGCAAATCGCGGCAGCTCAGTTGACACGTATCGGGATGCATGGGGTGACCTCGGCGGACAGCAGGAGAAGCTGATGGTCTACGGTCGCGCGGGCGAACCCTGTTTCACATGCGGCCGCCCGCTCGCGCTGATTCGAATCGCTGGACGCAGCACCGTCTTCTGCCGCCGTTGCCAGCGGTAACACAACGCCTGATAGCGATCGTCGTGCTTTCTGTCGCGTTCGTCGCGATGACGATGGCGATCGCCGCCGGGATGTTCACCACGCTGGACCTGCAGGTCGCGCTTGCGACGCACAGCATCTGGCAAGAGTCCCTGCACAGGCTGTTCCAGCTCATCGCCGAGCTGGGCGGGATCGAGCTGACGTCCATCCTGATGCTCGCCCTCGTCTTTTATCTATGGCGCGGGGGCTTTGGCGCCGATGCACTGGTCGTGGGCGCCTTCATCGGCGCCGACGCGCTCGAGGTGCTGTACAAATCGCTGCTTTACCATCCCGGGCCGCCCCGATCGCTTTCTCACAGTGACGGACCGAGCCTGACCCAGGTGGCGGGCAACCTGGGCAACAGCTTCCCCAGCGGCCATATCGTCCGATCAGTCGTCGTTTACGGGCTCCTGGCGTTTGTGATCCGGCGCCTCGCCCCGTCGCCGACGATCCGATTCCTCGCCATTCCAGTCGCTATTGCGGTCATCGTTCTGATGGCCTTCGACCGTCTGTACCTGGACGTGCATTGGGAGTCCGACGTGATCGGCGGCCTGTTGTTGGGTGGCATCGCCCTCGTGTCGGCGACGGTCTGGCTCGACCGCCCCAGAAAGCCCGACAATTAGCACCGTGGGGGATAACGCTGTCTTGATCATGGTCACGACTGGTGGCCGCGATGACGCCGAGCGGCTGGGCGAGGCGCTGGTGGTCGAGCGGCTCGCCGGCTGCTGCTCTGTCATTCCCACCGTCCATTCCGTCTATTACTGGGAAGGCCAGCTGAAGCGAGAGCACGAGGCGCTTCTCCTCGTGAAGACGATCGAATCCAGGGCCGCCGCCTGCCAGGAATACGTGCGAAGCCACCACGACTACGAGCTCCCGGAGATCCTCCAGGTCACCGTCGAAGGCGGGTCGCCTGCCTACTTGAAGTGGCTTGCCGACCAAGTGGGCCTAGAAGCCTCTGATAGCGAATTGAGCACTTAGACTCAGCCGATGGCGACCCTGGTCCAGGACCCCGGGAACTCCAGCAGCGCCAAGAAGCGCCGCCGGCGCCGCGCCCGCCGCGAGGCGGCCGAGGCAAACGTGATGGTGGAAGCCAACGGCGAAGGCGGCCAGGCGGCCCATTCGATCGCTGAGTCCGAGGGGGTCACGGTCGCCCTCGTACCCGATCCGGAGCCGGCTGCCAACCCGGCGGTGATCTTGCCGGTGACCGTGGCTGAGCATGACGACTTCAAAGACTTGCTCGGCCAGGCGGTCGGCTTGCGGCTCGACTCGGTCTCGCGCGAGTTCGGCGGCAACCATGAGATGCATGTGAGTGCATTGAGGAACGTGTCGATGGAGATCGGGCCGGGCGAGTTCGTCTCCGTCGTCGGTCCGTCAGGCTGCGGCAAGACCACCTTGCTGTCGCTGATGGGCGGCCTCGACCGGCCGACCAGCGGGCACGTTTACGGCGCCGGGCTGCCGCTCGACGAGCTGTCCGACCACGACCTCGCCGACTACCGGCTCCAGCGCGTGAGCACGATCTTTCAGACGTTCAACCTCATCCCGTCGATGACCGTGGAGGACAACGTCGCCCTGCCGATGACGCTGGGCGGGGTGGAGCTCGAGGATCGCCGCCGGCGTGCGCGTCACCTGCTGGCGCTGGTGGGGTTGGATCATCGAGCACGCACGCGCGCCCGCCTGCTGTCTGGCGGCGAGCAGCAGAAGGTGGCGGTGGCGCGTGCGCTCGCCAATCGCCCGGGGCTCATCCTCGCCGACGAGCCGACCGGAAGCCTCGACTCCGCGGCGGGCGAGGGCGTGCTGAAGCTGCTCGAGGACCTCAACCGCCGGGGGGCGACCGTGGTCCTGGTCACGCACGACCCAGAGGTCGCGCGCCGTGCCCGACGGGTGGTCAGGATGATCGACGGGCGCGCGATCGAGCTCGAACCGGGCAATCCAACTGTGCGCAAGCAGGAGCCGGTCGACCCTGCGCCTCGCCTACATTGGCGCGACACCCTCAAGGTCGGGCTGGGCAGCGCTGGCCGTCGACCCCTGCGGACCACGCTGACGACGACGGGCGTCGCGATCGGTATCGCGGCGATGAGTCTGATCGTCGCGCTTGCAGGTGGCCTGCAGGGCGCGCTCAGCGCACCGGCCCTCGCCACGAGCCAGGTGCACCAGGTAGCGGTATATCCCGCAGCCGACGCCAGGACAGCCACCTTTGATGACGGGACGCTGGCGACGCTGGCCGGACAACCGCACGTTCGCGCCGCCTGGGGCGACGTCGCGATGACCGGTACCTTCGCCACCGGCACCTCCACGAAAGCGGCAGGCACGGCTGCGGTGGCTCCGCCCTCCGGCGCGCTGGTCTCGCTGCCGCCTCTTCTCTCGTCGAGTGCCACGCCGGTGCTCAGCGCGGGCCGGCTGCCGCGCTCGGACGCCGCCAAGGAAGTGCTGCTCACCGACACCGAAGCCGCGGCCCTCGGCTTTCCCTCGGCGCGCGGCGCGATCGGCACACAGGTCACCTACAGCGCGACCTATGGTGCGCTGGCGGTCTTCGGCTCGACGCGGAATGCGGCCACGAGTCCCCTGGACCTGAAGCTGGTCGTCGTCGGCATCGTCTCAGGCAATGCGATGCCGGCAGGTGCTCCAGGTGGCATGGCACCATATGCGACCGTCCGCGGCTATTGGGCGCAGCTGGCGCGGGCCAATCGCTGGAAGGGTGGCGAGTATTCGACGATCACGCTGCTGGCCGACTCGGGTCTTGCAGTCGAAGGCTTGCGCACGCGTGTCGAGGCGCTTGGTTTTCAGGCCCAGACGTTCGGCGACCAGTTCCGCAATTTCGAGGACGTGCTCGGAAAGATGCGCCTCGCACTGCTCGGGCTGGCCCTGGTCGCCTTGCTGCTGGCCTGTCTCGGCATCGCCAACACGATGTACTCCGCAGTCCTCGAGCGCACGAAGGAGATAGGAGTCCTGAAGGCGCTGGGCTCGCGAAGGCGTGACGTGCTACTTGTCTTCGTCGCCGAGGCCGCGGTGATCGGGCTCGCCGGGGGTCTGATCGGGATCCTCACCGCCGTCGCCCTGGGCCGGCTGGGCAATGCCGCTGTCGACAGGCTCACCCAATCCGTGACAAGCAGCCATTTCGATGTGTTCCGTACCGACTTTGCGGTTGTTGCCATCGCTCTCGTGCTGGCGGTCGTGCTCAGCACCGTGAGCGGTCTCCTGCCTGCGCTGCGGGCGGCGCGCCAGGATCCCGTCAGAGCCCTCCGTTACGAGTAGGTGAGGGCCTCCGCTTACCCGCTCATCGACGCCGATGAGGCCGCCGCCCTGGTCCTCGAGCACATACCAGTTTTGGGCATCGAGCGAGTGGCGCTTGCCCACAGCGTCGGGCGCGTCCTGGCTGAGGATCTGGTCGCGACCGCGTCGCTGCCGGCATTTCCCTCGAGCGCTGTAGACGGTTACGCCGTCCGTTCCTCGGATGGAGGGCAACCGCTGCGTGTGCTGGGCGAGTCCGCGGCGGGCCGGCCGTTTGCCGGCTCCATCGGACCAGGGACCGCGGCGCGCATCCTGACCGGCGGCGTGCTGCCTGACGGCGCTGACTGCGTGGTCATGTTCGAGGACGTTCAGCTGGACGGCGAGGTCGTGACGGCTCGGGGCTCTCTGCAGGCAGGCAGCAACTTCCATCGCCCGGGAGCGGACGTCCGCGCCGGCGAGCGGGTTCTGGCGGCCGGCATTCAGCTAGGTGCAGCCGAGCTAGGGCTGGCGGCTGCACTGGGCTTCCCCAGGCTGCCGGTGTTTCGGCGCCCCCGAGTGGCTTTGATGTCGACCGGCGATGAGCTCGTCGAGGTGGGGGGGAAGCCGGGCCGTGGACAGATCGTCGACTCGAACCGGTGGGCACTGCTGGCTGCCCTTCGGGAGGCGGGTGCCGAGGTGCGAGGCCTGGGGATCGGTCCCGATCAGCCAGACACACTCCAACGGCTGGTGGTGGGCGTCCTGCCTGAGGTAGACGTACTGGTCACGTCGGGCGGTGTGTCGGTGGGCACGCATGACCTGATCAAACCGCTCCTCGAATCCCTGGGCACGGTGCACGTCGGTCGGGTCAAGCTCAAGCCAGGCAAACCGTTTACGTTCGCCACCCTGCCGGAAGGCCGGCTGGCGTTTGGCCTTCCAGGCTTTCCGGTGTCTTCGCTCGTGACGTTCGAGGTGTTCGTGCGGCCCGCGCTGCGCAAGATGCAGGGCTTTGCGCAGCTGCATCGCCCTACGCTTTCCGTCCGGCTCGCCTACGACGCGCGCGCCACCGCCGACCGCACCGAGTATCAGCGCGTCACGCTGCGGCGCGAAGGTGGCGAGCTGGCCGCTCTTTCGACCGGCTCCCAGTCCTCATCTCGGCTCATGTCACTGGCGGGAGCGCATGCTCTGGTGCGCATCCCGCCCGGAGATCATGGGATCAAGGCCGGGACCATGATGGAGGCGATGATCCTCGCCCTACCGTGACTTCCTAGACTGGCCGGCTGCCTCTCGGACATCACCTTTGATATCGCGAACAGTCCGCTGACGTCTCCAACCTTCTGCCTCGCCTGCCCTTTGAGCTCCCCTTTGCGATCGCCTGTTGCCTTGCCTTTGATCTCTTCCGCTTTGCCGCGAATCTGGTCTTTCATATTTGGGTAACGCTGAGCTGAATCGATCTCGCCGTCGAACGTTAGTTCGCCTTAGAATTAACCTCTCCAATGCCCTCCCGCTTTCGTGTCGACGCACCCTTCAAGCCGGCCGGCGACCAGCCTCAAGCCATTGAGCAGCTGGTCGAAGGCGTGCGTACCGGGCTGACCCAGCAGGTCCTGGCCGGGGTGACGGGCAGCGGAAAGACGAACGTGATGGCGTGGGCGGTCGAGGAGCTCCAGCGACCCGTGCTCGTGCTCAGCCCCAACAAGACGCTGGCGGCCCAGCTCTGCGCGGAGTTCCGGCGCCTCTTGCCCGATAACGCGGTCGAGTACTTCGTGAGCTACTACGACTACTACCAGCCCGAGGCCTACATCGCGCGTTCCGACACGTACATCGAGAAGGATTCGAGCCGCAACGACGAGATCGACCGCATGAGGCATTCGACGACTCAAGACCTTATGACGAGGCGCGACATCCTGGTGGTGGCCAGCATCAGCTGTATCTACGGCATCGGCTCAGTCGAGGACTACATGGGCGAGTCGCTTCACATCGAGAAGGGGCAGTCGATCCGCCGCGAGGTCTTCCTGCGCAAGCTCACCGAGATGCTTTACGAGCGCAACGATTACGACCTGGCTCGCCTTCGCTTCAGAGTGCGCGGAGATATTGTCGATCTCGTGCCGGCGAACGAAGAAAAGGTGCTGCGCGTCGAATTCTTCGGGGACGAGATCGAGCGCATCCAGGAGCTCGATGCAACGACAGGCGAGATCCTCGGACCGCGCAACGACCTCACGGTCTTTCCGGCCTCCCACTACGTGACGCCTGCGGACAAGCTCCGTCTGGCGATGGTTGACATCGAGGCTGAGCTCGAAGAGCGATGCCAATGGTTCGAGGAGCATGGCCGCCTTCTCGAGGCACAGCGCTTGAGGCAGCGCACGAACTTCGACCTCGAGATGATGCGCGAGACCGGGACTTGCGCGGGGATTGAGAACTACTCCCGGCACCTCACGCGTCGCCAGCCGGGTGAGGCCCCTTACACGTTGATGGACTTCTTGCCGGACGACACGCTGATATTCGTCGACGAGTCGCATGTGGCCGTGCCTCAAATCGGGGGCATGCTCGGTGGTGACCGGTCACGCAAGGCTGCGCTGGTCGAGTACGGGTTCCGCCTGCCGAGCGCATTCGACAACCGACCTCTGAGCTTTGATGAATGGGAGGAACGAGCACGAAACGTGATCTACGTTTCGGCCACGCCGGGTGACTACGAGATGCGCCATTCACAGCGCACGGTCGAGATGGTCGTGCGTCCTACCGGGTTGGTCGATCCGACAGTAGAGGTGCGGCCGACCACGGGTCAGATCGACGATCTGCTGGCCGAGGTAAAGAAGCGTGCGGAGCTGGGTCACCGTTCGCTGGTCACCACCTTGACCAAGCGCTTCGCCGAGGACCTGGCGGATTACCTGCGCGAGTACGGGGTCAAGGTCAAGTACCTGCACTCGGAGCTCGACGCCATGGAACGAATAGACGTGCTGCGGTCTCTGCGCACTGGAGAGGTCGACGTAGTGGTCGGCATCAACTTGCTGCGTGAAGGACTTGACCTACCCGAGGTCGCGTTCATCGGCATCCTCGACGCCGACAAGGAGGGCTACCTGCGCGCCTTCCGGTCGTTTATCCAGATCATCGGTCGAGCGGCGCGCAACGTCGAGGGGCATGTCGTCATGTACGCGGACAAGATCACCGACTCGATGCGCCAGGCGCTCGATGAAACCGAGCGGCGCCGCAACAGGCAAATCGCCTACAACGCCGAGCGAGGCATCACACCCGAGACGGTAAAGAAGGCGATCTACGCGATGGAGATCAATGCCAACGACGTGCAGGTCGACGCGATCGAGCTCATGGCGGGCGCGGGCGTTCCGCGTGAAGATCTGCTCGCGATCGTGCGGGACCTGGAGAAAGAGATGCGGCGCCTGTCGAAGGAGCTGCAGTTCGAGGATGCCGCGCGAGTGCGCGACCGGATCATCGCGCTTCGAAAGCGTCTCTCGGGCGAGGTGACCGGGAACGAGGATGACGCCGACGTCGCGCTAGCAATCGCGGCCGCGCCGAAGCAGAGGACGATGACGCGCCCGTGGCGAACCGGCCGAAAAGGCCGGTGACATTAAGCAGCGGGACCAGGCGAGCTTTCGGCGATGCCTCTGATGAGCGACAGCACGCGGCGGCGCGATCCGCGGAGCACCGGCAGGTTGGCGAGGCTGAGCAAGCGCACGATGAGGTCCGTGGTCTGGTCGATCACCTCAAGCGTGCGCAGCCGGCCGGGCGAGCGATCGAAGATCCAGAAGTAGAGGATCCCCATCTGGTACAGCCACAACAGGAGGGGCAGCTCAGCCGCCACGTCCGCCGGGATCTTGGCGTCGGAGCCGCGCACGACCTCCGCGTACATGGCGATCACCTCGTCGCGCAGCGATTTCGCGGTGGAACCAAATGGATTGACCGGACTGGCGGGGTTGGCGACTGTGCTGAAGATCGAGCCTGCCACCGCGTGGAAAGGCTCGAGGGTCACGACGATCGCTCGAATCGCGCCGCGCAGCCGCGCCCCAAGATCCCGCTCGCGGCTGAGGAGCTGCGCGATAACACCCAGGTGCAGCTCATGAGTGTGGCGGTAGAACTCGAGCACGAGGTGCTCCTTGGACGGGAAGTAGTGGTACGAGCTCCCCAGCGAGACGCCGGCTCGGTCGCCAATCGCACGCATGGTGGTGGCCTCGTAGCCGCGTTCCTGGAACAGCTCGAGGGCGGCATTGAAGATGGCCGCCCTCGAGGTTTCGCCGCGCTTGGTTCGCTGCGGCTCGATCGCGGTGGCTGCGTTCAAGATCGCGTCTCAGGCTCCCTCGACGGTGTTGACCTGAGCTCCGGGCTGGTACGGCGGGGGAGGCGGTCCAAGCGGGAGGGCGCGCATCCTGAGTGGACGGCGGAGCATGTGGAACACGAGCATGTTGAAGAAGTGCATGGCCCCCAAGACCAGGAGCACCACTCCCAGCCGGGTCACTGTCTCCTGGACCATGTCGGGGAAGGATCCCGGCGCTCCTCCGGCGTTGATCAGGAGCGCCGCGGCGCCCAGGTTGACGAGGTAGAAGCCGACGACGAGAAGCCGGTTCACAGAGTCGGCCACGCCTGGCTCCTGGAACACCGAGACCAGGAATGGACGGCCGTTTCGAAACAGCGTTCTTCCGACCCAGACTGTCAGCAGCGCGCTCGCGACGAGGTACACCACGTAGTCGGTCAGCCGGAGATCCATGTTTCGCCCCCAGTGGAATTCGGTGGACAGCACTTGAACATGTTCAACTCTGAGGCTAGAGGCATCTTGCGCCAATGTCAATCTAAACAGAACACGTTCAACTCCAGGGCATTGCGGTGAGAAACGTGAAGCGGGCTGAGGAGCTCCTGGCGGCTAGGCCCGACGGGTGGATGGAGACGCTCGGCGCCCGCATCACCGAGGCGGAGCCGGGGCGCGTCGTGCTGGAGTTGGATGCTGGCCCACAGCATCGCCACGGGGGTGGCGTAGTGCAGGGAGGCGTCATCACCCAGATCGCCGATGCCGCCATGGGTATGTCGCTGGCGACCATGCAAGCGGACCGCATCTGGAACACGACCATCGAGCTCAAGATCAATTTCCTCCGCCCGGTCGTCTCGGGGCGGGTTCGCGCGGTCGGTCGGGTCGTGGAGATGCGGCAGACGCTGCTTTTTGGCGAGGCCGATGTGCTGGACGAGCAGGGCAGGTTGGTCGCGCGCGCGTCCTCGACATGCATGCCGGTCCCGGAAGGGCAAGGCCGTGAGTGAGGTGACCCAGGCGCCTTCAAGGGCTTGGGCGTGGCTTGGCCTCAGGCTCGTGGAGACGGGCGCCGGCACCGCCGTGGTCGATATGACCGCAACGGAAGACATGGCCAACCACGCCGGTTTCGTGCACGGTGGGATGATTAGCACGCTGGCCGACTCGGCCATGGGACGGGCAATCCGCACCATCAGGCCCGGCGTGAGCCGTGCCGCGAGCTTCGACCTGAAGCTCAACTTCATCGCCGCGGCCAAGATCGGCGAGACGCTTCGCGCGACGGCGCGGGTGGTGCATGCGGGACGACGAACGGTGGTGGCGGAGTGCCGGATCGAGGGCAAGGGCGAGGCGCTGATCGCGACTGCGAGCGCCACATTTGCGGTAACAAGAGAGAAGGAATAGTGGATGCCGACTGACCAGATCACGATTCGAGGCGCGCGCGAGCACAACCTCAAGAACGTCACGCTTTCGATTCCGCGGGACAAGCTCGTCGTGTTCACCGGGCTTTCGGGCTCCGGTAAGTCCTCGCTTGCCTTCGACACGATCTATGCGGAAGGTCAGCGCCGGTACGTCGAGTCGCTGAGCTCATACGCGAGGCAGTTCCTGGGTCAGATGGAAAAGCCCGACGTCGATACGATCGAAGGGCTTTCGCCGGCGATCTCGATCGACCAGAAGGGAACGTCGAAGAACCCACGGTCTACGGTCGGAACAGTCACCGAGGTCTACGACTACCTGCGGCTGCTTTTCGCGCGAATCGGCCTCCCGCACTGTCCGGTGTGCGGGCGCGAAGTCCGCCGCCAGACCGTCGACCAGATGGCAGACCACGTCGAGAAGCTGCCCAACGGCACTCGCGTGATGGTCCTCGGCCCGGTGGTCAAGGGTCGGAAAGGCGAGTACCGGTCGCTGATCGAGGACGTGCGGAAGTCCGGGTTTGTTCGCGTGCGGGTGGACGGAAACCTGTACGAGCTGGGCGAGCAGATCCCACTTGACAGGAACAAGAAGCACAGCATCGAGGTGGTGGTTGACCGCATCGTGGTCGGCCCCGACCAGCGCACCAGGCTTGTCGAATCGATCGAGACCGCGGCCCGGCTCGGCGGCGGGTCGGTGATCATCGTCCCGGACAAGGGCGACGAGATCCAGATGTCGCAGGACTTCGCGTGCCCGTACGACGGGACGAGCGTGCCCGAGCCCGAGCCGCGGAACTTTTCATTCAACAGCCCACACGGCGCTTGCACGACATGCACAGGCATCGGCTTCCAGCTCGTGGTCGACGGAGACCTGGTCGTGCCCGATCCATCACTTTCGTTGCGAGACGGCGCGATCGCGGCGTGGAGCCGCTCACAGTTCTTCTATCCCGAACTGCTGGCCTCGGTCAGCAAGTTCTTTGGCATCGACATGGACAAGGCATGGTCGAAGCTGACCAAGCAGCAGCGCGATGTGCTGCTCAACGGTACAGGCGACCGGCAGATCCGCTTCGGCTACAAGAACCAGTACGGGCACGCCCGCTGGTACGAGGCGCCGTTCGAGGGCGTTATCGCGAATCTCCAGCGTCGGTACCAGGAGACGCAGTCCGACCACTTGAAAGCGGAGCTCGAGCGGTACATGTCGGACAAGCCGTGTGCCGCGTGCAAGGGTCGCCGCCTCAAGCCTGAGTCGCTGGCGGTGACCGTCGCGGACCAGAACATTGCTGAGGTGTGCGCGCTGTCGATCAGCAAGGCGATCGCCTTCTTCGACAGCCTCGATCTGACCGAACGGGAGCAGCTCATCGCGCGCGGTGTCCTCAAGGAGATCCGCGAACGGCTGCAGTTCATGATCGACGTAGGGCTCGAGTATCTGAACGTCGATCGCGCGGCCAACACGCTGTCGGGCGGGGAGTCCCAGCGCATCCGGCTGGCGACCCAGATCGGCTCGAAGCTGATGGGCGTGCTGTACATCCTCGATGAGCCGTCGATCGGTCTGCACCAGCGCGACAACAGGCGATTGATCAACACTTTGCTGCGGCTGCGCGACCTGGGCAACACGCTGATCGTCGTCGAGCACGACGAGGAGACGATCCGGTCGGCCGACTACATGGTCGACATCGGACCCGCCGCGGGCGAGCACGGAGGCGTGATCATCGCGGCCGGCACGGTCGAGGAGGTTTTGCGCGACCCGAACTCTTTGACAGCGGCATTCCTCCGGGGCGATCGCCAGATCCCCATTCCTCCACGCAGGCGTTCCGGCAACGGCAAACGCCTCGTCATTCGGGGAGCCCGCGCCAACAATTTGAAGAATCTCGACGTCACGATCCCGCTGGGCAGCTTCGTCGCGGTGTCAGGCGTCAGCGGATCGGGCAAGTCCTCGCTGGTGACTGACATCCTCAGCCGCAAGGTGGCGCAGTTCTTCTACAGGGCTAAGGACAGGCCGGGGCCGCACGAGGCGGTCGAGGGCCTGGAACATCTCGACAAGGCGATCGACATCGACCAGTCGCCGATCGGCCGCACGCCGCGGTCGAACCCGGCGACGTACACCGGCATGTTCACGTACATGCGCGAATTGTTTGCGGCGTTGCCCGAGGCGAAGATGCGCGGTTACAAGCCGGGGCGCTTCAGCTTCAACGTTCGCGGCGGAAGGTGCGAAGCATGCCAGGGCGACGGGATCATCCAGATCGAGATGCACTTCCTCCCGGACGTCTACGTTCCGTGCGAGGTCTGTCACGGGACGCGCTACTCGCGCGAGGTCCAGGAGGTGAAGTTTCGCGGCCACTCGATCTCCGACGTGCTCGAGCTCACGGTCGATGAGGCGCTCGAAGTGTTCGAGAACGTGCCGCGGATCAAGACGAAGCTGAAGACGCTGCACGATGTGGGTCTCGGGTATATCCGTCTGGGCCAGCCTGCGACGCAGCTGTCAGGCGGCGAGGCGCAGAGGGTCAAGCTCTCGTCCGAGCTGTCACGTCGTGACACCGGTCGAACTCTTTACCTGTTGGACGAGCCGACCACGGGCCTTCACTACGCAGACGTCGAGCGTTTGCTCGTTGTGCTGCACCGGCTCGTCGACCACGGCAATACCGTGGTTGTAATCGAGCACAACCTCGACGTGCTCAAAACCGCGGACTGGCTGATCGACCTCGGACCTGAAGGGGGCGAACGCGGTGGCTACGTGATCGCTACGGGCACACCCGAGCAGCTGGCCGGCAACCCGGCCTCGTCTACGGGGCAGTTCCTGCGCGCTCCGCTCGAGCGCGCAGGGCGGCGGCCGGCGAAGTCGAACGGCGCCGCGAGCCAGCGCGGGACCAAGCGCCCGCGCACGACCCGCGTCAAAGTCGCCGTCTGAACCACCAACCCGCGGCGGCCTTGGTTCTCTAGCCCTTTACGTTGCCGAACAGGGCGATACCGAGGACGAAGATCATGAACACGATCCCGATGACGGCGAGGACGATCAGCGCCAGGTGGATGATCCCGATGACCATGCCGGCGGTCGCCAGTCCCATGCCCTGCTCGCCCGTCTGCCTGATCTGCCTGCGCGCCATGTAGCCAGTGATGACGGCGATCAGGGCCACTGTGAAGCCGCCGATTCCGGGAATTATGTGGGCGAAGAACGACCCGATCGCCGTCGCGATGCTGACGACTGCGAGCGTGTTGGTGGCACGTCCGGTGGCGAACGCAGGCCCGATCAGTCCGGCCGGGCCGACCGGGACCGTGCTGGAGGGCTCCACCTGCTGTCCGGCGATCTGGGTTGGCGTGCCTGAGGGCTGGGCCGGAGGCGGACCTGGCAGGTCGCTGGGCGGGGTGCTCACGGGGCCAAATGTTACTGAGTCCCGGAACGGAACCCTCGGCGAGAGATCCGGTGATCCAGGTGGCTCAGATCCGTCGAGGGATTCCGGTCCGGGACTCTTCCTACAATCGATCTAGATGGCGGTTTCACTCGAGGAGACGATCAAGCGACGCTTGCAGGCCGTTCCCGACGGACCTGGTGTCTACCTGTTTCGTGACAACAAGGGCCAGGTCATTTACGTCGGCAAGGCACTGCGCCTTCGTGATCGGCTGCGCTCTTACTTCACACCGGGCTACGCGCAGACCGCACGTGTCGCCGAGCTCATCCGCAAGGCCACTGATTTCGAGTTCGTCACGACCGCCAACGAGGTGGAAGCGCTCGTCCTCGAGTGCAACCTCATCAAGAATTACCGGCCACGATTCAACATCCGGCTCAAGGACGACAAGAACTACCTCTACCTGAAGCTGCCGGTCAATGAGGAGTTTCCACGCGTCCACTATTCACGTCGGGTGCAAAACGATGGCGCGCAGTACTTCGGCCCATACACATCGGCGCAGTCGTTGCGGGGTACGGTGAAATCGATTCGCCAACTTCTTCCGTTCAGGACCTGCTCCGACGAGATCTTCAAGCAGGGCAAGGTCTGTCTTGACTTTCACATCAAACGCTGCCCGGGTCCGTGCGAGCGGAGGATCAGCTCGGAGGACTACAAGGCGCGAATCAACGAAGTCGGCCTGTTCATGGAAGGCCGTTCAGACCTGCTCGTCCGCGAGCTGAAGGATCGAATGGAGGTCTCAGCGAACCAGCTCGACTTCGAGAACGCCGCTCGCTACAGGGACCAGCTCCAGTCGATCGAACGCATCGCCGACCGGCAGAAAGTTCTCACGCGTGGTCGCGACGACCAGGACCTCATCGCTTACGCCCGCCATGGCGCAGAGGTTTTCGTTGAGGTGGCGTATGTCAGGCAGGGCAAGATGGTCGGCCACGATGGGCATCCCCTGGACGGCGCCGGCGAAGCGGCCGAGGCCGAGCTGCTGCGTGGCTTCGTCCTGCAGTACTACGCGAGCGCGACGCACGTGCCCAGGACGGTGATATTGCCGGGACTGGTTGACGAGCCGGCGCTGCTCGAGGGTTGGCTGACCCAGAGACGAGGCGGTCCGGTGACCATCGAGGTGCCGCAGCGCGGGCGCAAGCGCGCGCTCCTGGCACAGCTGGCCGAGACCGCCGCGCAGGAGCTCGAGCAGCTGCGCATTCAGGCCGACTACGACCGAAGCCGCACGGAGCCGATGCTGGCCGCGCTCGCCGAGGCGCTCGACCTGGAGTCGCCGCCTAAGCGCATCGAGTGCTACGACATCTCCAACATCCAGGGCGATTCAGCAGTCGGCGCGATGGTCGTGTTCGAGGACGGCCGGCCGCGCAATGACCACTACCGCCACTTCAAGATCAAATTCACCCCGGGGCCAAACGACTTCGCGATGCTGCAGGAGGTCCTGCGGCGAAGGCTCGAACGCCTGGAATCCGCGCAGCGCCGGGAAGACGCCGACGTCGTGGGGGACCGCTCGTTCACCAGCCGGCCCGACCTGATCCTCATCGACGGAGGCCGTGGGCAGCTGAGCGCGGCGCTCGAGGTGCTCGAGGCGGCGGGCTATGCGGATATCCCAACATTCGCCCTGGCCAAGGAGCGCGAGGAGATCTTTGCGCCGGGTCGCGCGGAACCGATCGTCCAGGAGCGGAACTCGCCGGGCATGTTCCTGGTCCAGCGCATCCGCGACGAGGCCCATCGCTTTGCGATCACCCACCACCGCAAGGTCCGCTCTCGTAAGGCATTGACATCGCCGCTAGATTCGGTCGAAGGCATCGGGCCCGCGCGCAAACGCATCCTCCTGCGACACTTCGGCTCGGTGCAGGCGATCCGTGAGGCTCCGGTGGAAGACATCGTGAAGCTCGGCGTGCCGGAGCGCCTCGCCAAACGATTGAAAGAATCGCTGTGACCACAGAGTCGCGGCCGGAACTCCGTCCGTGACTCTTGTCATCGTCGGGGGCAGTGAACCCCAGCTCGATGAAGCGGTTGGCGTTTTCATCGACTCGGGGTTTCAGCTCGCCCGATGGCTGTCGGAGTGGGACCAGGCCGACGCCGTGCTGCCGCTGCGGGGCGACGCCGTGTCTGTACTCAAGGACGCGGACGCTCAGAACATTCGGTACGTGCTGGTCCACGTTGGCGCAGGCGACGGAAGGGCTGGCGGCAGTCATGACCGCGCACACCACCGCGTCGACGTCGCCCAGCTTCGTGAGCTCGCACAGCAGCTTCGCTCGCGTGAGCGCCTGCTCATCACGTGCCTGGCCTTCGGCTACAAGAACGGCATCCCGGACGGTGCGTCATGGGTGGTCGACGTGAGGTTGCTCGAGAACCCCTACTGGGTCGAAGAGCTTCGTCCCCTCGACGGCCGCGACCCGCGCGTGCGTGACTACGTGGTCAAGCAACCGGCGGCGCATGAGCTGCTCGACAACCTGGAGACGACGCTGAGGGCCGCGATCCCGCACTACCGCGAACGCGGGCGTTCGCACCTGGTCGTTGCCTTTGGATGCACAGGCGGGAGGCACCGCTCGGTTGCCATGGCGCAAGAGATGGCGGCCCGACTAGAGAGTCTCGAAGGCACCGATGTCGAATTCACTTCGCGAGACACTTGATCGATCCATGACCCGGGCGCTCGTGCTGGGCGGAGCCGGATTCATCGGAGTCGCCGCCTGCAAGGAGCTGATGCGCCGTGGGGTGGAGACCATCGCCGCGGGGCGCACAGAGCGCCCGTACGGGACCTTCACCAGCTATGTCGCCTTCGACAGGTCCGATGAGCAGCAGCTGAAGCGCGCCCTCGAACAGGTCGAGCCGGATGTCTTGCTCGACCTTGCCTGCTATCAGCCTGATGACGTGGCGCCTGTTGCGCGTCATTTCCACGGTGCGCGGTACGTCTTTGTTTCGACGGGTGCCGTCTACCCGAACCTCGACGGCAGACCGGCGCGCGAGGAAGACTTCATCCCACCGGCGGGAGAACCACCGCCGTCTCTCGACTACGCAGACGGCAAACGCTGGTGCGAAACCGTCTTGGATCGTGAGCCAGACTTGCCCTGGACCGTGATCCGCCCGCCGGCCGTCTTCGGACCCGCCGATCACACGCTGCGGATCGCCGCATACATCCAGCGTGTGGAAGACGGCGCCCCGCTGCTCGTGCCGGTCGAGTCGTACGAGCGGCAAGCGGGCCTGTCGTGGGTGAAGGACACCGGCTACGCGTGTGCCCTGGCATGCGACCTGCGCAAGGACCTGACGCACAAGGCCTACAGCGCCGCATTCGAAGGCGTGAGCCTGCGCGACCTCATCGAAGGAATCGCACAAGCGCTGGGCAAGCCGGCGCGCATGCACCCGCTGCCCTTCGCTCAGCTTCCACACGGAGCCAGCCCGTATGGCCCCGACCCGCGACGTCCCGCCGGATACGTGTTAGATCGTGCTCGCCGCGACCTCGGCTTCGAGCCCTCATCACTCGAAGACGCGCTCGCCGAGACGCTGGCGTGGTATCGCGTGGCGCGCCCTTCGCATCCCGGCTATGCGAACCGCTCGAAGGAGATTGAGATTGCCCGGGCGAGATGAGGTCCTTGCCGTCCGGCTGAGGTTTCAAGCACAAGGGTGTGCTGAGCTGGGTTCACCTTTCTATGGATCGCTGCTGGAGTCCGCAGCCGCGGACCTGGAGGCCGGCGGTGCGGTCCTGGATGTGCTGGCGGGATTCGAAAGCGAGCCCGAGTGGTCAGCGCTTGCGCTGCGGCTGATGGGCGCGGTGCACCGGCTGGTCCTCCAGGGCCGGCTGGCACAGCTGGAGCCTCACTATCCATCGGTCGGCGGCGACGGCGATGCAGCGGCGGCGTGGCCTACCTTTCGCGATGCGCTGCGCGAGCATCGCCCTGAGATCCGTCGCTTGATCGGGCGCGGATGCCAGACAAATGAGGTGGGTCGCAGCGCCGCCCTTCTGGGCGGGTTCCTCGAGGTGGCCCATCGCACAGGGCTGCCGCTCCGCCTCTTGGAGATTGGAGCCAGCGCGGGTCTCAATCTCCGTTGGGATCGCTACCGATACGAGTCCGGCAAATCCGGGGAGCCGGGCGAGGCAGGTTGGGGCGATGAGAATTCCGCCGCTCGGTTCGTCCACTTCTTCGACGTCCCACCACCGTTGGACCGCGCCGCCGAGGTCGTCGAGAGGAGAGGATGCGATCTCGAACCGATCGACCCCACCACCGACGAAGGGTCGCTGGCGCTTCGGTCCTTCATCTGGGCGGACCAGCTCGGCCGGCTCACACGACTGGATGGTGCGATCGCGATCGCACAAGAGATGCCTGTCGAGGTCGAGCGCCTCGAAGCTGCG
The DNA here is from genome assembly GCA_035937155.1 of Candidatus Dormiibacterota bacterium. Classification (GTDB taxonomy): domain Bacteria; phylum Chloroflexota; class Dormibacteria; order Dormibacterales; family Dormibacteraceae; genus Palsa-870. The sequence goes on from DASYVJ010000017.1 coordinate 23,872, forward strand.
ACTTTTCTCGAGCGGGAGCTGGCGACACCGCGGCGCGGAGTGGCGACAGTCGTGTATCACTCGGTTTTCATCCAGTACCTCAGCGAGGAAGGCCAAAGGCGGATTGCGGACGCCATCGACAACGTAAAGCCCCACGCATCCACCGACGCCCCCATCTATCACTTGCGCATGGAGCCCGACGCGGGAAGGTTTGAAATTCGACTGGACCATGAGCTGCTCGGCACCAGCCAGGCCCACGGAACAGGCGTTAAGTGGCTCGCTCCGTGATTCGCCGCCTGGCGCCTTACGCATTCGCGCTTGGGGGTGCGCTTGCGATTACGGCAGCCATCGGGCTGGTCATGTCGCTGGCATCGGTGCAGGGCCTGTCTGCCGTCTACCTGCTGCTGGTCTTATGGCTTGGCGCCCGATGGGGAAGAGGACCGGCGATTGCCGGCAGCATCGCCGCCTTCTTGCTCTACGACTATTTCTTTGTGCCGCCGGTCGGCACCTTCGCGGTCAGCGGGCCGGCCCAGCTCGTCGAGCTCGTGGTTTTGTTCGCTGTCGCGCTTGTGACGAGCCAGCTCGCGGCGTCGCTCCGCCGTACGCACGCGAGCGCCGAGGCGCTTGCCACGGAGTCGCGCGCTTTGTACGAGCTGGCAACTGTCGCGCTTCGCTCGCCGGACGTGACTGCTGCTCTCTCGCTGCTGTCCCGGCGTGCCACCGAGCTCCAGGGTGTTGAGAGGTTCGCGCTGGTCGCCGTGGATAAGGGGCTGGCCAGTGCGCTGGCCGGCAGCGAGCTGAGCTCGGACGAGCTCCAGCAGGCGTCGTGGTCTCATGAGAATGGGCGGGCCGTGGGTATGGCCGTCCGCGATGGCGCGGTCAAGCTGATGCGCACTCACCCAGGCGCGACCACGCCCGCCTACCTGCCGCTGGGCAATGGTGTCGCTGTGGTCGGTATCGAGGCTGAACGTACCGAGCCGGATGAGCTCCGGATGCTCGCGGCATTGATCGGTCTGGCCGATCTGCTGCTCGATCGCCGCCGAGCAGCACTCGAGACCGAACGGGCCAGCGGGCTGGAAGCTTCTGATCGGCTGAAAGCGGCGATCCTGTCCTCCTTGTCTCACGAGCTAAAGAGCCCGATCGCCTCGCTGCGGGCGGGTCTGACCGCCCTGGCCGCGCCTGGGGCTGGTCTGCAGCCAGATCAGAGACAGCTTTTGATCGACCTGGATCATCAGGCGACACGGCTCGACCGCATGGTGGGCGACATGCTCGCCCTTTCGCGCCTGGAGGCGGGGGTGCAGCTCGAGAAGGAGGCGCACGGGTTTGCAGAGCTTGTCGGCGCGGCGACCCGTCAGCTCCGCACAGAGCTCGCGATCCATGACCTCACGGTCAAGCTGCCTGACGACCTGCCGCCGGTGGACGTCGACGAGATGCAGGTCGGGCGGGTGCTCACCAACTTGCTCGAGAACGCCCTCGAGTGGGCCTCTCCCAAGGGAGTGATCGAGGTCGGCGCGGCACCTCGAGGCGGCCTGCTCGAGGCGTGGGTGGAGAACGAGGGGCCGGCGATAGCTCCCGTCGACCTGGACCGCGTTTTCGATACCTTCTGGACTCGTCGAGCCCGCGGGAGCGGGCTCGGGCTCGCCATCTGCAAGCGAGTCGTCGAGGCGCACGGAGGCACGATCAAGGTCGAGAACCGCCGCCGAGGTCCACGGTTCACGTTCACGCTGCCCCTGGCTCGGGTGCCTGCGCAAACATGAGCGGCCGAGTCCTTGTTGTAGACGACGAGGTCGAGATGCAGCGTGCGCTGCGTGCTGGGCTGGGCTACCACGACTTCGACGTCCATGCCGTGGGTAGCGGGGAGGAGGCGATCCGCGAGGCGACGGCGTGGCGGCCCGATGTCATCCTCCTCGACCTCGGGCTGCCCGGGATGGACGGCTTTGCGGCGTTGAATGCGCTGAGGCCGGTGACACGGGCCGCGGTGATCGTCGTCAGCGTCATGCCGGGAGAAAAGGACAAGGTGCGCGCGCTGGATGCAGGCGCTGATGACTACCTCGTGAAGCCATTCGGTACTGAGGAGCTGGTGGCGCGGATTCGTGCGGTGCTGCGGCGGCAAGCCGATGTACCCGCGGGCGAGCCTGTCATCCGCGCCGGTGACCTGGAGGTCGACCTCGGCCGCCGGTCCGTCACCGTGAAAGGCAGGGCCGTGCGCCTGACACCAACCGAGTACGAGCTGCTTCGCTATCTCGCGCTTCACGCGGGCAAACCGGTCACGCACACCACGCTGCTGCGCCAGGTCTGGGGTGACTACGCGATCGGCGACAAGTACAACACCCGCTACGTCGTCGCCCAGATCCGCAAAAAGCTCGGCGACGATCCAGCAAACCCGAAGTACATAGTCAACGAACCAGGGGTTGGGTACAGGCTGGAGGCATAGCCCCCTCTCCCACGCTAGTGGGAGCGATCAGTAAGTCCCAACCTTATCGCCGCTCTGCGCGCAGGGTTGGGGTGAGGGCCTAGGGGTTGGCCGGCATCACTGCTCGGCGTGGCTCCTATTGAGCAGGTACGCGGCGATCAGCGCCACGAGCACGATGCCCGGCGACCAGCCCAGGCCAGGCCCGAACGGGTCGTAGTTCGAAAGGTCGACGCCGACGGCCAGGCCGCTGACCGCAGCGAATACCAGGACGATCAGAACGCCGCGAGCGGCCCCGTGCCGGGCGAAGAAAAGCTCGAACTCGAGCTGCCAGCCGGGTCGGTGCCGGCGATGCTCAACGGGTAGGGCCGCGGCATGCGCGGCGATGCGCTCGCGCCGACCGAGTCGGTACCGGGCCGAGCTTGGAAGCGGCGCCGCCGGCAGGCGTTCGATCTCCCTGTCCGGAGGTGGTGGCACCGCCAACGGCTCCCACAGCGGTTGCTTTCGGTAGCGGCGGTACAGGTAGAAGGTGAGCCCGCCGAGCGCGAGCCAGCCGAGCCAGATGTACGTGGAGTTGGAGATGTTTTGCGACGCCAGCTGCGTGAACACCGTGCCGATAGCTAGCGCGCCGACCAGTGAGATCACAGGGATGCTGTCGCGGCCGAACTTGACGTTCCACGGCATGCGGTAGGGGCGGTAGAGATCAGGCTCGATGAACCGCAGCCGCATGACCGACAGGTGCGCCGAGCAGAACGCGAATGTTGCCGCGAGCGAGTAGACCGCACCGAGCAGGTCGATCTCCTGGCCTTTGACGTAGATGCCCGGGAGAACGAGCACCGCCGCCGCGATCCCGAAGACGATGATCGAAACGTACGGCGTCTTGAATTTGGGGTGCAAGCGTGCGAACCGGTGAGGGATCAGGTCCGCGCCAGCGAGTGAATAGCTAAGCCGGGAGATCCCGATCAAGCCGGCGTTCGTAGCGATCACCAGGATGGTGAAGGCGAGGAAGCCAACCCAGATGCCTGACCAGAACGCGAGCGTCTTCGAGACGACGTTGAAGCCGGTCACGATGCCGGCCACCGGGTCGTTCTTCCAGACGGTCGCGAGGTCGGTCGTGTAGTTGCCGGCAGCGTCGAGATGGACCGGGAAGACGCTCATCCCGATGGTCGGGAGAAAGGCCGAGACGAACAGCACTGCCGCGATCACTGCAAAAGTCGCCCGGGGCACGCTGCGGCCCGGGTTCTTGACCTCCTCAGACATGTTCGAGATCGTCTCGATGCCTGTGTAGGTGACCATCGCGATGGAGATGCTGGCGAGGAAGTTGCCCCAGGTCGGCGCCACGCCGAGGTGCACGTTGTTGATGACGGTGCGGATGTTGAGCAGAAAGATCAAACCGAGGATCACCAACGCGAACTGCGTGACCAGGTCGACCATGGCGAGGACCAGGTTGAGCGCGCTCGATTCCTGTATGCCGATGACATTCACAGCGACCAGGAGCCCGATCAGTACAACAGTCGCGCCAACATGCCAGACCTCGCTGTTCTTGACGAGGTCGAACAGCCAGAAGTACTTGCTGAACACACCGAGGTAGCTGATGGCGAAGTAGGAGGAGATGGAGACCGTCGCGGTGTAGTTGAGTAGCTGAACCCAGCCGACCAGAAAACCGATCTGGTCGTTGAACGCGCGACGGGCAAAGCTCGAGCTGCCACCCGCGTGCGGCAGGGCTGCCGAGCCCTCCGCATAGTTGAGAGCGGTGCTGACGAAAATCAAACCGGCAAGGATCAGCGCGAGCGGCGTGAGCCCCAGGGCAAAAGCGGCGGTGACCCCGAGCGCGTAGTAGATGCTCGACCCCACGTTCCCGTAGCTCGCGGCGAAAAGCGCGGGCGCTCCGAGGCTGCGCGGCAGCTTGGTGGGGCGGCGGACGACGACCCGAAGATCGCCGGGCCGGCGGCCACGGCGAGCGACCTGGTCGGATCCCATTGCAGGCGAGGGTAATGGATCGCGTCGGAATCCATACAGGGTCCATACAGATCCGGGCCTGCCTCAAACGGGGCCCCTACGGCGCCGCTCCTAGCTTGGAGGCATGCGCAATGCCATCCTTCAACTGCCGGAAACGAGGAACTCCAAGGAGCGGCGGCAAGTCCTCCGCGCCGCCGGCCGGCAGCTCGATCGCGCCGAGACCTACCTAGCCGCGGTCGCCTACATGGAGATCGACGACCGAGAAGCCGAGCGCGCGCTCAACCAGCTGCGAGCCGATGTCGAGAGCCTTCGGCGGTACCTGGTTGCCCGCCACGACAGGGTCACCGAATGAGTCGTGCCATACCTCGGGTGCAGCGCCGGATCAAGATTCGAGGCGGGAACCTTGGCGCGTTCCTCTGCTGGGCGGTCGTCTTCGCCGACATCGGCACGTCCATCTATTACGTGCCGGGCATCCTGTACGGCTCGTTCGGCTCGCGCTCCGCCCTCTTCGTCCTGATGACGCTCTTCGTCTTCATCCTTCTGTGTGTCAAGTACGCCGAGGTAACGTGGCGCTATCCGGAAGGAGGCGGTGTGGTCAACGTTTCCTCCCAGGCGCTGCACCCTTTTGCGGGACTGCTCGGGGGGCTGTTCATCCTCGTCGATTACTACCTGACCGCGGCGCTGAGCGCGTTGTCGGGCGCGCTGTACCTCGCCGTCGTGATGCCATCGCTGACCCCGTGGGCGATGCATGCCACCGTCGGTGCGCTGATCGCCCTCGGCATCCTCAACTTGCTGGGCATCAAGGAGAGCGCACGAACAACCGCGATCTTTGTCTGTCTCGCGGGAGCCGGCCAGCTCGCCGTAGTCGTGGCGACAGCGCTCTACCTCGGACCGGCCGGCATACTCCACAGCTTCAGCGCGGTCACGCAGGGGCCTCATCTGTCGCCGCTTCTACTCATCACAGGATATGGCGCCGCCTTCCTGGCCTTCTCCGGTCTCGAGAGCATCGCGCAGCTGGCGCCGGCCATGCGTGAGCCGCGCCGGTCCGTGGCATATCGCGCGATGGGTGCTGTGGTGCTGACAATGGCGATCACCAGCCCCCTTCTCACGCTCTGGTCGACGACGCTGCTCAACGCGAACGCAGACCCCAACCAGTTCATCTCACTGCTTGGAGCTAACGTCGCCGGCCGCTTCCTTGGCGATTACGTCGCCGTCTCAGGTGCGCTGCTGCTCGTTTTCGCGAGCAACACGGCGATCATTGGCGCCTACCACGTCTTCATCGCGCTGGCGCGAATGGGGTTCCTGCCCCGTGTTCTAGAGCACCGCAATCGAACTCGCCGGACGCCGCACTGGGCGGTCCTTGCCGCCACTGCCCTGCCTGTCGTGATCATCATCGCCTCGCGGGGGAGCGTCACGCTACTTGGCGACCTGTACGCCTTCGGACTGCTGGGCACGTTCGTGCTCACGTGCGTCAGCCTCGACCTCGTGCGCTGGCGTGAACGCTCGCAATGGCGGCGAGGTGGAGTCCCGTTCTTTGCGGTCGGGGTTATCACCACGATCCTCGTGGCCCTCGCGTGGCTGGTGAACCTGTTTGCGAAGCCGCTGGCAACCGAGTTCGGCGGCGGCCTCACCGTGATCGGGTTGATCGCCGGCCTAGCGACGTACCGGTACTACCGCGGACGCAGGCCCAGCGTCTTCCCGGTGCCGTTCCGGCCGCAGCGGGCGGCCGCCTCGATTGCAAGCGCCCTGGGCAAACGGGTGTCGGCGGGCGATGTGCTGGTCATCCTGCCGCACGATCAGCTCGCCGCGGAGGCTGTGCTGGCGGAGGCCGCGCGAACGGCGGCCGGTCGCGGCGCCGTGTTCCTCTATCGGGGCAACCGTTACCCGAACCAGCATCACGAGCTGCTCGAGGTGAACGACCCGTACCTGAAGGACTACGCCGCACACGACGCGTTCGCCAGAGCGGAGATGCTCGCACGCAACCAGATCAAGAACCGCCGGTACGTCTACGTGCCGGGCAATCTCCCGCGCGAGATGGTGGGCGAGGTGTGGAGGACGGTGTCGCCCAAGGAGACAGTGGTGACACTGGAGGATGAGGGCATGCTGCCTCCGATGGCAGTCGACCGTGTCCGCCGCCACACGACCGACGGCACGACCGTGCTGCACATGTACACCAGCAAGGTCCGGACGATGCCGGAACCGGAAAAGGTCATTGCCTGACGATGAGGTCTTTGAGCTCGCGCGGGTAATCGGTCATGATCCGGCAGCCATCTTCAGTGATGACCACGGTGTCGGAGTGCCGGAAACCACCCAGGTCCTTGAAGTACACGCCCGGCTCGACCGTGAACACCATCCCGGCTTCCAGCACAGTCTCCTCGCCGCGGTCGAGGAATGGAGCCTCGTGGCCTTCGAGCCCGATGGAGTGTCCGACGTGGTGGCGCAAGTTGTCCGCAACGCCGAGCTCCCTGGCGAGGCCCACGGTGGCGAGCTCAACCTCACCGGCCGGCACGCCGGGTGCCAGCACCTCGATCGCCCGCGTTTGCAGCGCCAGCATCGCGTCGAAAGCACGCACCTGCTCGGGCGTGGGCTCGCCGACGACCATCGTCCGCTCCAGCTCGCTGCGATAGCCATCGATGTCGGCGCTGGCTCCGCTGACGAGCACGTCGCCTTTCTGGATGCCGTGTCCGCGCACGAAACCGTGCGGCATCGCAGTGGAACGGCCTGCGACGAACATCGCGGTGAGGCCGTTGCCGCCAAACCCGCGCGGTCGCCAGCCGGGCATCTCGCGAAGCATGTCCCCAAGGGTTTCGATAACGCCGGGCGCGGAACACTCCATCTCCGTTTTGCCAGTCGTGATCGCGGACTGCATCCGGCGATGCGCCCGTGCCGCCCAATCGCAGGACAGCTGGATGCACGCGATCTCGGTGGAGGACTTCACCTGGCGCAGCGATTCGATGATCGGCTCGGCGTCGAAGGGACGTTGCCCGATCAGGTCGCTCAAAAGGGGTCCCCGGTATCCCCAGTAAGGAACGTAGCCGTCGTGATCGGCACCTGTGCGAGGTGGCCTGGCGTTCGCCTCGGCAAGGATCGCGGACACGCGCTCCATCGGATGCTCGGCGCCCGGGTACTCGAAGTACACGTTGACGTGGTCGAGCGCAGTCGACGATTCAGCGTGCTCTTTCTCCACCGCCGGAACCACGAGCGTCGAGCGGCCGTGCGGCCCAAGCACGAGCACGATGGGTCGCTCGGTCGGGATGTGGTGGAAGCCGGTGAGGTAGGCGACTCGCGCAGGGTAGAAGACGCAGATGGCATCCAGCCCCGCCGCCTCCATCCCGGCAGAGACCGCCTCCCTCCGCAACCGATACTCCGCCGTGGAGATCTGAAGTAGCTCCCTCCCCCCAACGGGGGGAGGGCTGGGGCGGGGGGACGAATCCCTCTTGGTAGTCGCCTTAGTACGCGGCAAGTTTTCTCGCCGCCTCGGCGATCTTCCGCGGGTTCGGCATGAAGAACTCTTCTTGCGGCGTGTTGAACGGCATCGCCGGAACATCTGGCGCTGCGACGCGTACGACCGGGCCGTCCAGGTCACCGAATGCGTGCTCGGAGATGATGGCCGCTATCTCTGCACCGAATCCGCCGGTGAGGTTGTCCTCGTGCACGACCATCGCCTTGCCCGTGCGGCGCACGGACTCGAGGATCGTCTCCCGATCGAGTGGTGCAAGCGTGCGGAGGTCGACCACCTCCAGGCTCACGCCTTCGGTTTCGAGGAGCGCCGCGGCCTCGAGGCAGTAGTGGCTCATGAGACCCCACGCAAAGCAGCTCACGTTCTTCCCTGGCCGGCGAACCACGGCCGGACCGATCGGCACGATATGGTCGCCGTCCGGCACCTCTTCGGTGACGAGCCTGTAGACCTTCTTGTGCTCCAGGAAGAGCACGGGATCCGGGTCGCGGATGGCCGACTTCAGCAGTCCATGCGCGTCAGCGGGCATGCTCGGCACCACGACCTTGAGCCCAGGAACGTGGGCGTAGAAAGCCTCGATCGACTGCGAGTGGTACAGCCCGCCATGAACTCCACCACCAAACGGTGTGCGGATCACGATCGGCACCGACCAGTCACCGTTGGAGCGATAGCGAGTGCGCGCCGCCTCGCTGACGATCTGGTCGAAGGCGGGATGTATGAAATCCGCGAACTGGATCTCGGCGACGGGGATGAGGCCGTTCAGCGCCGCGCCGATCGCGACGCCGACGATGGCCGACTCGGCCAAAGGTGTGTCGAGCACGCGCGCCTCGCCAAAGCGGTCATACAGGCCGTCGGTCGCCCCGAACACGCCGCCCTTCCGGCCGACGTCCTCGCCAATGACCAGCACGCGTTCGTCGCGTTCCATCTCTTCGGCCATGGCCGCTCTCACCGCCTCGATCATCCTCATCTCAGGCACAGAAATACATTGTCCAGTGCCGAGACCGTTTCCGGCGAAGCCGTCTGCGGGGGGGTGCCATCAGGGGTCGTTCCAGGATTAGACTGGCCTCAGGGACGGGGGGGGAGTTATCAACCTCTGGAGGTAGACGGGATTTCGTTCTCGGCAGACGTCAAGAACGAGATGGCCGGCCTTCTGCCGGCACGACCCTGTTGCCAGCTGAGTGAGCTGCGCGGGATCTATTTCGGTTCGCGTGCGCGCCTGATCAAACGAGCGGGTGAACCAGGACAGGCGGCCTACTTCTCGCTGCTTCGCAACGCGGTGGCGCGAAAGGTCGTGAGGCTGGGCCGCGCCGTCGGTCCAATGGAGGCCAAGTACCAGGCCGTGAAGACACGCAAGCGCATGTCGTTCTTCATCGAGCTCGCGCTGCCGCCAGGTCTCGCACCGGCTTTCACTCAATCCGCGGTGCGTGCGGTCCCAGATGCTGCGTGCGATCGCAAGGCGATGCTGCGCGGTCTGTTCCTCGGCTGCGGGTCGGTGAACTCTCCGAGCTCGCGCTACCACCTCGAGTTCGTCGCGCCGACAAGCTCGTGGGCCGCCGCGATCGCCGAGCTAGCCGGCTCCGACAATGCAAAGGTCGGTGTCATGGAGCGCGGCGGCCAGCACGTCGTATACGTCAAGGAGGGCGATGCGATTGTCCGCCTGCTCTCACTGATGGGCGCCAGCCGCGCAGTCATCGAGTTCGAGAACGTGAGGGTCGTACGCGAGGTCAGCGGTGAGGTGAACCGCCGGCTCAACTTCGAAACGGCCAACATTGGCAAGACGATCGGTTCTGGCCTGCGCCAGGCGAAGGCAATCGAGCGGCTCGAAGCGTCCGGCCGGCTCGAGCGCTTGCCGCCCGCCCTGCGCGAGATGGCCCGGTGGCGCAGCGCGAACCCGGAGCTCAACCTGGGCGAGCTTGCCGAGCGCATGAAGCTCTCGAAATCCGCGGTCAACCATCGGCTGCGCAGGCTCCAGGAGATGGCCGACACGAAGGGCGACGCGGGATCGCCCAATGGAGCGCGCCGCTCCGCCTAACATTACGTCGGCGCATCCATCGGGTAATGCCCCTCGGGTCTTTGCCCCCCCAAAACAGGAGCCTTCCTAAATGACCTTAAAGGTCGGTATCAACGGATTTGGACGAATCGGCCGGAATATCTACCGAGCGGCTCATGCACTGAAGCCGAACTTCGAGATCGTCGCAGTCAACGACATCGGCGATGCCCAGACGTTCGCGCACCTGCTGAAGCACGACACGGCTTTGGGGACCTTCGGCCCTTCAGTTTCAGCCACTGCCGATGCCATCAACGTCGACGGCCATCAGGTCAAGTTCCTTAGCCACAAGGACCCGGCCGAGCTGCCGTGGAAGGACCTTGGCGTCGATGTCGTCATCGAGTCGACAGGTCTGTTCACGGACGCCAACAAAGCCCGAATTCACATCGACAAGGGCGGTGCCAAGAAGGTGATCATCTCGGCGCCGGCGACCAACCAGGACTACACGGTCGTGATGGGCGTGAACCACAAGGGGTACGACTCCAAGAAGCACAACGTGATCTCCAACGCAAGCTGCACCACGAACTGCTTTGTGCCGCTTGCCAAAGTGCTGCACGACTCGTTCGGGATCGAGCGCGGGATGATGACGACGATCCACGCTTACACGGCGGACCAGAAGCTGCAGGACCTGCCACACAAGGATTTGCGGCGGGCGCGCGCCGCGGCAGACAACATCATCCCCACTTCCACCGGGGCCAACCGCGCCGTCGCGGAAGTGCTGCCTGAGCTGGCCGGCAAGTTCGCCGGCATGGCGTTTCGCGTGCCGATACTCGACGTGTCGGTCGTCGACCTAACGGTGCAGCTCGGTAAGACGACAACCGCTGAGGCGATCAACGCCGCGTTCGATGAGGCGGCCGGCGGGGAGCTCCGCGGCATCCTCGCGGTAAGTCACGAGGAGCTCGTGTCGTCTGACTTCATGCATAACCCCCATTCCTCCATCGTCGATGCTCCGCTGACGCTGATCCTGGGCGGCGAGTGGGCGAAGGTCGTGAGCTGGTACGACAACGAGTGGGGCTTCAGCTGCCGCATGGTCGACCTCACCGCCTACATGGCAGAGCAGCTATGAGTGTCGCGCCCCCGAAGGCCCTCGCATCTTCGCGGCCTAGGCGGCCGGGCGCCGTCTCACCTCACGGAATCTGGCGATTCCGCGGGGATCCCGAGAAGGGCGCTGAAGCCTGCGTCAAGGGGCCTGGCGCTTCCTCGTCACGCATCACTGATGCGCTCCTCGTCGCGCCACCCTTTCCTTGGCTCCGGCCGCCGATGCCGCGAATCTGCGGAGCCTTCGGGGTCGCGACACTCTGAAAGCTTCGATTACCTCTGTCGACGTCGCCGGCAAACGAGTGCTCGTGCGCGAGGACCTCAACGTTCCGATTTCGAAAGGCACCATCACCGACGAATCCCGGATCCGCGCCGCGGTGCCAACCCTCCTGCACCTGGCACAACGCGGCGCGAAGGTCATCGTGATGTCGCACCTCGGCAGGCCGAAGGGCGTAGAGCCCGAACTCTCCCTCCGCCCGGTGGCGATGCGGCTCTCGCGGGCACTCGACCGAGAGGTGCATTTCGCGGAAGACTGTGTCGGCGAGTCGGCGCGAACAGCCGTGGGCAAGCTGCAGAACGGCGAGTTGGTGCTGCTTGAAAACGTGCGCTTCCATCCCGAGGAAGAGGCCAACGACGCGGATTTCGCGCACCGGCTGGCATCGCTAGGCGAGCTGTACGTCAACGACGCATTTGCCGCCTCTCACCGCGCGCATGCGTCCGTCGTCGGCGTTGCCGCTTACCTGCCGGCCTTTGCCGGTGAGCTGATGGAGGCCGAGCTGACGGCGCTGCATCAAGCACTCGACAATCCACGGCGGCCGATGTTTGCGGTGGTCGGGGGCGCCAAGGTCTCGACCAAGGTCGGCGTCCTCCGCAACCTACTCGAGAAGGTGGACGCGCTGTTGATCGGTGGGGCAATGGCCAACACCTTCTTCAAGGCGCGGCGCTATCCGACCGGAAGCGGCCTGGTCGAAGAATCTGGGCTGGATGCGGCGCGGGAGGTCTCTGAGCAGGGAGGTCGCAAGCTGCTACTTCCTGTCGATCTTGTCTGCGCGCGCCGGATGGAGCCCGGCCAGCCGTTGCGCATCATGGAGGCTGACGCGGTAGAACCAGGCTGGATGGCGCTCGATATCGGTCCTAAGTCGGTGGCCTTGTTCACGGAGAGGTTGCGCGGCGCCGGCGCCATCGTTTGGAACGGGCCGATGGGTGTCGCCGAGATCCGCGACTTCAGCGACGGGACGAAAGCCATCGGTGAGGCGATCGCGAACTCTGGCGGCTACTCGCTGGTCGGCGGCGGAGACACGGTGGCGGCCATTGAGCTGCTCGGACTCGCGGGCCGTTTCTCGCACGTCTCGACCGGTGGTGGCGCGACGCTGGAATACCTCGAGGGCAAGGAGCTCCCGGGCATCGCCATCCTCAAGGAGGCTTGAGCGTAGTGTCCCGCCCCCGAGGATCCTTGCATCTTCATCGGCCCTGGCGGCCGGGCGCCGCCTCACCCCATGGAATCTGGCGATTCCGCGGGGACCCCGAGAAGGGCGCTGAAGCCAGCGTCGACTCCTGCGCGCGCTCGGTCACGCATCCACGGGATGCGCTCCCTCTCGTGCTCGTCGTCTCCTTGGCTCCGGCCGCCAGTGCCGCGAATATGCGGCAGACCTCGGTGGCGAGACACTAGTGTCGACCAGAGTCGCGCCGATTCCGCTGGTCGCGGCCAACTGGAAGATGAATCCGAACGACGCCGGCGACGCGCTCGATCTTGTGCGCGGTGTGCTCTCGGTCGCCCGCGGGCATGCCGAGCGAGTGGAGGTCGCGCTCTTTCCGCCGTTTGTCTGGCTGACCGGTGTCGCTGAGGTGCTGGCCGAGTCCGGTGTGAAGCTGGGCGCCCAGGACTGCTTCTGGGAGCTTTCGGGCGCGTACACCGGTGAGGTCTCGCCGGCGATGTTGAAGGGCTGGTGCGAGTGGGTCATCATCGGCCACTCGGAGCGCCGCATTTACCTCGGCGAGACAGACGAGATGGTGGCCAAGAAGGCCGCGGCCGCGCTGGGCTGCGAGCTCAACGTGATCATGTGCGTCGGGGAGCTGACAGAGCACTACGACGCCGGCACGTCCGACCAGGTCGTCGAAGCGCAGGTCAAGGCTGGGCTGGCCAACTGCTCCGCCGACGACTCCGCCCGGCTGGTCATCGCTTACGAGCCGGTGTGGGCCATCGGCTCTGGCAAGAGCGCAGACCCCGAGCATGCGTATCGCACGATGCGCCTGATCCGGCGCGTGGTTGGGGATCTGATCGGCGCAGGCGCGGCGAAGAAGGTGCGCGTGCTGTACGGCGGCAGCGTCAACTCGAAGAACGTCGAGTCGTTCGTCGAGCTGCCGTTGTGCGACGGCGTGCTGGTCGGAGGCGCGAGCCTGGACGCCGCGGAGTTTGCGCACATCGTCAAGGTCACAGCTGAGGTGTATGGGCACCGTTAGGCTGGGCTGGGAGCGTGCCATCCCCTCGGCCCTCACCCTAACCCTGCGCGCAAAGCGGCGATGAGGTTGGGACCTACTGATTGCTCCCGCTGGCGCGGGCGACGGGACTAGTTGACTAAACCCGGCGTCTTAATTCTCCTCAGGCATGGCCAGAGCACCTGGAACCTCGAGAACCTTTTCACCGGCTGGCATGATGTTCCCCTCAGCGAGCGTGGCGTCGCCGAAGCGATTGAAGCCGGGCGCTTGATCAAAAAAGAGGGACTGTTCCCGGATGTGCTGCACACCTCGGTGCTGGTGCGGGCAATCGCAACTGCGAACCTGGCGCTCGGCGAGCTCGACCTCAGCTGGATACCCGTGCGTCGAAGTTGGCGCCTCAATGAGCGGCACTATGGCGCCCTCCAGGGCCTGAACAAGGCGGAGACGGCGGCCAAGTACGGGCCGGACAAGGTCAAGCTGTGGCGGCGGAGCTACGACGTCAGACCGCCCCCCCTGGATCCTTCTGACGAGCGCCACCCGGCTCACGATCGACGCTACCGGGACCTGCCTCCCGAGCTGATACCAAGCGCCGAATGCCTGAAAGACGTCCTCGACCGCATGCTGCCCTACTGGTACGACGCCATAGTCCCCGATCTTCTGCGGTACTCGTGCGTGCTGGTATCCGCACACGGCAACAGCCTGCGCGCGCTGGTGAAGCACCTCGACGGACTAACCGACCAGCAGGTGATCGACCTGGACATTCCGACGGGCGTGCCTCGCGTATACGAGCTGGATGCGGCCTTCAAGCCGGTGTCATGGCGCTACCTCGGCGATTCGAAGGAGATTGAGCAGCGCGCGGCAGCGGTGCGGGCGCAGGCCGGAAGCTCGGAACACGGAAGCTCTTAGACTGATTCGTAGCTAAAAGGGGTTCAAATTCACATAACGGAGGGTTCCGCCATGGCATTCGTACTTCCGCCGCTTCCTTATGGGTTCGATGCGCTCGAGCCGCACATCGACGCCAAGACGATGGAGATCCACCACGACAAGCATCACGCGACCTACGTGACCAACGCCAACGCGGCGATCGAAAAGCATCCCGAGCTGGGGGCCAAGTCGGTCGAAGACTTGCTGTGGGGTATCAATGAGGTCCCCGAGGACATCCGGACCGCCATTCGCAACAATGCCGGCGGTCACTCCAACCATTCGATCTTCTGGACCATCATGGGTCCCGGCGGCGGCGGCAACCCGACGGGCCGTATCGCGGATGGCATCAAGACGACGTTCACCAGCTACGACGCGTTCAAGGAGCAGCTCCAGAAGACGGCGCTGGGTCAGTTCGGCAGCGGATGGGCCTGGCTGGTCGTCGACAAGAACGGCAAGATGTCCATCAAGGGCTACCCCAACCAGGACAGCCCCTACATGGAGGGCCTGACCCCCATCCTGGGCGTCGACGTCTGGGAGCACGCGTACTACCTCAAGTACCAGAACAAGCGGGCGGACTACGTCGCCGCGTGGTTCAACACGCTCAACTGGGACGCGATCAACGCTCGTTTCTCGTCTGTTTGGTCCTAGGTAGAATCTCCCGGTCCCATGGCTAACCTCAAGAACCTTCTCGTCATCACAGAGGCCGTCCTCGCGCTCTTCTTGATGGCGGGCGTGCTCATCCAGACGCCAAAGGCCTCGGGCCTAGGCGGAACGATCGGTGGAGGCGGCGACGGTTCGGGCGGCGGGTATCGCACCCGCCGCGGCCTGGAACGCCAGATCTACTGGACGACCTGGGTGCTGGTCGTCGCCTTCCTGATCTGCTCACTTGCCAACATCTGGGTGACCACACATCCGAGATAGGCGGCTGCTCACCGCCGCACTTGCGGCGGTGGTGGCACTCGTCGCTTGCCAGCCGGTCGCGACAGTGCCGAAGCCGGCACGCGGCGGCACGGCCGTCGAAGCCCTCGTGGGACCCGCCGGGGTCTTGAACCCCCTATTCGAGAACATCGACAGCACCCGCGACGTGGACAGCGTCATCTACCAGGGCCTGACCACCGTGAACAGCCAGCAGAACGTCGTCGGAGCCCTGGCCAGCGACTGGGCCGTGTCGCCGGACCACCTCTCGTACACGTTCAACATCCGCGGCGGTGTCAAGTGGGCCGACGGCCAACCCTTCAGCGCCGACGACGTGCTGTTCACCTATCACGTGCTCCAGGATCTCGAGTACCAGCAGCCAGGGGCCGACTTCTGGCGGCAGGTTGGAGTGGGCCCCGGCGGCGCGGGGCAGGTCGTGTTCACGCTGCGGGCGCCGAGCGCCTCGTTTCCGCTGGCGCTTCGGATCGGCATCATCGCCAAGCACATATTCGCCGGCATGGCGCCGGCGCAGATCGCCGCCAGCCCGTTCAGCGGTGTCCGCGCGATCGGCACCGGGCCGTTCAAGGTCGCAGCCCTCAGCCCGCTAGCGATCACCCTTGACCGCAATCCGTACGCAGACCCCCAGCCCTACCTGGACCACCTGGTCCTGCGGACGTATCCGGCGAGCGATCCCCAGTCGGCGATCCGAGCGGTCGGCCAGGGCGTCGCAGACCTGGTGGGAGGGCTGCAGCCGCAGGAGGTCGACGCGCTCCAGGGACGTACCGACGTGTCGGTGCTGGACTCGCGGATGTTCACCAACTCGTTCGTGAGCTTGAACCCGGACGGTGACGGCAAACAGTTCTTCGGCGACGCCAAGGTGCGATGGGCCATCGTGCAGGCGATCGACCGGCAGCGGATCGTGACCGAGGTGCTGTCAGGGAGGGCCGACCCCGATCCAAATCCGATTCCGGTGGGATCCTGGGCTTACTCGGCGTCAGCCGCCGCTCTGCATCCGACCGATCAGCTCGCGGCTGCTCAGGCGCTGGACAAGGCAGGCTGGGTGGTGCCGAGTGGTCAGAAAGTTCGAACCAAGAACGGCGTGGCATTCGCGGTCCAGCTCGTCGCCGCGGACTCTTACCCCAGTCATCAGGTCGCCGACGCGCTGGCCCGGCAGCTCGCGGACATCGGCATCCAGGTGACCGTTCATGCCGTGCCCGCATCGCAGCTGGTCCAGAACTACCTGCTCGGCCGCAACTACCAGATGGCGCTCGCTTCGTTCGATGTCGGCCAGGACCCAGACCAGTATTCGCTGTGGCATTCAGGCGCCGAGGCAAACGCCTTGAACTTCGCCTACTCGCGCGGCTGGGGCTTGATCGACAGCGACCTCGAGGCCGGCCGTGAGTCGGTCGACCCGCAGGCACGGCTTGCCGCCTACATCGACTTCCAGGTGCTGATGGCGGACGCGGCACCCGCGGTCTTCATCTACTCCTCGCGCTATGACTACGCGGTGTCGCAGCGGGTGCATGGCGTGCGTATGAACAAGGTCATCGAGCCCGCGGATCGATTCCAGTACGTGACGCAGTGGTACGTCAATACCAGTGGGTAGTTACTACGACGATCCCCGCACCCGTCGCTGCGCGCCGACCTCCCCAGCGAGTGGGGAGGTAAATTCTCCTGTGTAATGGATCTCGGTCTGAAGGACCGGCGCGCGCTCGTCACCGCGGCGAGCAAGGGACTGGGCCGCGCCTGCGCCGAAGCGCTCGTAGTGGAAGGCGCCCGCGTCTTCATCTCATCGCGAGACCGTGCTGCGATCGAGGCGACGGGCAAGGCAATCAAGGCCGCGGGTTGGGCGGCGGCCGACGTCTCAAGGGACGGCGAGCCGGAAGAGCTGGTCAAGCAGGCACGAGCCACGCTGGGCGGCCTCGATGTCCTGGTCGTCAACGCCGGCGGGCCCCCGCCGGGGACGTTCCAGAGCACGCCACTCGAAAGCTGGGAACCCGCGTTTCAACTCACACTGATGAGCGCGGTGCGTCTGGTGAAGGCTGCGCTACCCGACCTCAAGGAGTCTGGGCAGGGCCGCATCGTCTTCATCACTTCGATCTCGGTGCGCCAGCCCATGGCCAACCTGATCCTGTCGAACTCTCTTCGCGCCGGCGTCACCGGCCTGGCGAAGACGCTGTCTCGCGAAGTGGCTCCGGACCGGATCACGGTGAACTGCCTTGCCCCTGACGCCATCCTGACGGACCGGATCCGAAGCCTTGTCGCCGCCGGCGGCGGCGGACCGGAGGAACAGCTCAAGCGGAGGGCGGCTGAGGCGCTGATGAGACGGTTCGGCGATCCCGCGGAGTTCGGTGCCACGTGCGCGTTCCTGTGCTCTCGGCAAGCGGGCTACATCACCGGGCAGACGCTCGGCGTCGACGGCGGATCGCTGCTGGGCGTTCACTAAGTGGCTCGCTCACGAGCTGATCGGGCCACTAGGATTCGGGCATGACCGCCATTCGGTTCGCGGAACGGATGTCCCGTCTCGGCACGGAAGGCGCCTTCGAGGTGCTCGCCAAGGCGCGACGGCTTGAGGCGCAGGGCAAGAAGATCGTTCACCTCGAGATCGGCGAGCCCGACTTCGCGACACCCGACAACATCGTCGAGGCCGGCATCTCGGCGATGCAGCACGGGTACACGCACTACACGCCGGCCAGCGGCATCCTCGAGGCGCGCCAGGCAGTCGCGGGTTTCGTCAGCCGCACGCTGAAAACCGAGATCGACCCGATTGAGGTCGTCCTCGTTCCCGGCTCGAAGAACGTCTTGCTCTTCACATTGCTCGCGTGCATCGAGCCGGGAGACGAGGTCATCCTTCCCGACCCCGGCTACCCCGCGTACGCATCGCAGGTCAACTTCATCGGCGGTGTGCCGAAGACGGTGACGCTGCGCGAGGAGAGTGGCTTCCGGATGGACCTCGACGAGCTTGCCTCGCTGGTCACCCCGAAGACCAGGATGCTGATCGTCAACACGCCGCAGAACCCAACCGGCGGGGTGCTGACGGCTGAGGACGTGCAGTTCGTCTGCGACCTTGCCAACAAACACGACCTGCTGGTGGTTTCGGACGAGATCTACAGCCAGCTCGTGTATGGCTTTCATCACGTGTCGCCGCTATCGCATCCGGGCATGCGCGAGCGCACGGTGCTGATGGACGGCCTGTCCAAGTCGTACGCGATGACCGGGTGGCGGCTCGGGTACGCGGTCGCGCCCAAAGCGCTGGCTGCCAAGCTGGACACGCTGATGATCAACTCGTCATCGTGCGCTGCTGCATTCACCCAGATGGCGGCGATCGAAGCGCTGAGCGCGCCCGAGTCCGCGCAGGCGGTGACCCGCATGGTGAAGGTGTTCGAGCACCGGCGCAACCTGGTGGTGGATGGCCTCAACGCAATTCCGGGCATGCGGTGCGCGCGCCCGCAGGGCTCCTTCTACGTGTTCCCGAACATCGAAGGCACGGGATACAACGAACATGAGCTTGCCGACAGGCTGCTCGCGGAGGCAGGTGTGGCGGTCCTGCCGGGGACGGCATTCGGTGATGCGGGGAAGGGGTTCATCCGGCTCGCTTACACGCAATCCGAAGACGAGCTGAAGCTGGGCCTGGATCGCATCGGGGAGTTCATCGCCGCCAACCCCCCTTAGGCGAGTTGGTATTTGCGCCCGTGCCGGCTCGCGCGGGTTTTCCGCCGGTCGCAAACCGCCGGCTACCGGCACCGATGTTGAATCTTGTTAGTCGCGAAGTCGCATGCTGCGGACGATGTTCCAAGCGCCGGCGTTTGTGCCAACCACAAGCCACCCTTCTTTAGCTCTGACGACAATCGGTACCACGTCGCCCAGCTGATTTACGAGCTGTTTACGAGCTGAGGCTGACCCACGTGTTGCGACGGTCAAGTGAGTCACCGGCGTGTCAGCGAACTCACCGCCGAAAGGCAGGATTCCGAACCGCCGACTGATTTCGCGGGTGAGCCGGGCGAAAGGTTCGGCCGGTTCTGGCTCCAAATAGACGACACCCTGTTCAAATTGCTTCACCCCCGTTAGGGAAAACTGGAAAGCTCTCGTGGCGCCAATCAGTCTCTCAAGACTGTCAATGGTGGCTTCGGTCAGATCGGAAGGCGGGAGGAATGGAAACATCAGCGTGACGTGCGGAGGTATTCCGGCGGCAGCGCTTGGGTCGTACTGCATCCGAAGGTCGTGCACCAGCTGACCCACGCCAGGCGCCGGAATAAGCACGACACTTTCCACTGATGGACGATCACTTTCTTCGTTCACAGCTCAAAGCACACAGGCTCCTATATTGTCGTTCTCATGGGTGATGGCCTCATCCGTCTGACCGAGCCGCTCGTGAGGGATGGGGGGCGGCTGCGTCCGGCCTCCTGGGAGGAGGCGCTCGAGCGGGCCGCCTCCGGGTTCTCCACCGCCAGGGATCGCGGACCGAACGCGTTTGGCATGTTCAGCTGCTCCAAGACGACCAATGAGATGAATTTCATGGCCCAGAAGTTCACGCGCATGGTCATGCACAGCAACAACATCGACAGCTGCAACCGGACTTGACACGCTCCCAGCGTCGCCGGTCTGGCGACAGTTTTCGGAGCCGGAGGAGGGACCTCTTCGTACCGCGAGGCTGAGGAAACTGAGCTGGTGATCCTCTGGGGTTCGAACGCGCGAGAGACCCACCCGATCTTCTTTCATCACCTCCTGCGTGGCGTTCGTAATGGCGCGCGCCTGGTGGCGGTGGATCCGCGCCGCACCAGCTCAGCGGAATGGGCCGATGTTTGGCTGGGCATCGACGTCGGCAGCGACATCGCGCTGGCCAACGCGATGGCGCGCGTCATCATCCACGCGGATCTCGCAAACCAGGAGTTCATCGATCGCGCGACGACGGGCTATGACGAGTTCGCGCGCTGCGTCGAGGCGTACACACTGGAGGTCGCGGAGAAGGAGACCGGGGTGCCTGCCTTCGCGATTCGCGATGTCGCGCTCGAGTACGCCACGGCGGACCGCGCGATGATCTGCTGGACACTAGGCATCACCGAGCATCACAACGCGACCGACAACGTGCTGGCGCTCATCAACCTCGCCTTGCTCACCGGAAAGGTCGGTCGCTACGGCTGCGGCCTCAACCCGCTGCGCGGCCAGAACAACGTCCAGGGCGGCGGCGACATGGGCGCGATCCCGGCCCGGTTGCCCGGTTTCCAGGATCTCCAGGATCCAGCGATTCACGACAAGTTCTCGCGCGCGTGGAGCGGCGCGCAGTTTCCTGACAAGAAGGGCTACCACCTCACCGAGATGTTCGAGGCGATGGAGCACGGCGAGCTGAAGGCGCTTTACATCGTGGGTGAGAACCCGGCGCGCAGCGAGGCGGACCAGACGCGAGCGGTCCGCTTGCTCAGCGGTCTCGAGCACCTGGTCGTGCAAGACATCTTCTTGACGCAGACCGCCGAGCTCGCCCAGGTCGTCCTCCCGGCGGCCGCGGGTTGGGCGGAGTCCGAAGGGACGGTCACCAACAGCGAGCGGCGCGTCCAGCGCGTGCGTCGCGCGCTGGAACCGCCGGTCGGCGCGCGTGACGACGTCGACATCATCAGCGACCTGGCAGGGCGACTCGGATTCGACTGGGGATGCCCGACCGCGGAGCAGGTGTGGGACGAATGCCGGAGTCTTTCGCCGATGCATACCGGGATGTCATACGGACGTCTCGACGAGCTCGACGGGATTCAGTGGCCGTGCCCAGACGAGTCGCACCCGGGCACGCCGTTTCTGCATGCACGGCTGTGGGAGGACCCGGTGGTGGGTCCGCGCGCGCCGCTATTTGCCGTCGAGCACGACCCGCCGGTGGACCGCCTGACTGCCGAGTTTCCCATCCGGCTCACCACCGGCCGCCGCCTCGACTCCTTCAACACCGGCGTGCAGAGCAACGAGTACACCTCACCCTTGCGCAAGCGCGAGGCCCTGCTTATCTCGCCGGCTGACGGGGAGAGGCTCGGCATCGACGACGGAGAGAGGGTGCTGGCTAGCTCGCGCCGCGGGTCCGTCGAGGTCCCGGTCCGATTCGACGCAACGCTGCGACCGGGGCTCGCGTTCCTCACACTTCACTTCCCGGACCAGGTCGCGACCAACGTGCTCACCATCGACGCAACCGATCCGAAATCGGGCACCGCCGAGTTCAAGGCGAGCGCGATCAGGATCGAAAAGCTTAAGGCAGGCGCCAAGGCCTAGTGGACATCCGGACCACGGGGGGCCCAGCGACCGCCGAGGAGATCGCGGCGGTCGACAGCGTGCTGGGCGACCCGGCATCGCTGTGGGAGGGAGGCGCGCGCCAGCCGGCTGATGACCACGTCGCTTTCGGCGGGCACGCCGCCCGGGCCCAGCGACCCCTGCTGTTGCCGGTACTGCACGCGATCCAGGACCGTGCAGGCTGGGTGAGCCGCGGCGCCCTCGAATACGCGTGCCGGAGGCTGTCAATCCCGCCTGCCGAGGCGTACGGCGTGGTCAGCTTCTACGGACGCTTTGCCCTGGAAGAGCGGCCTGCGCTGGCGCTCCACGTCTGCGACGACATCGCATGCAAATGCGCCGGGGCCGATGAGCTGTGCGCGGCGCTCGAGCAGTCGGTAGGCCCTGCAGGGAAGGCGTGGTCTCGCAGCCCGTGCCTCGGGCTCTGTGACCGTGCGCCGGCGGCGCTCGTCGAACGCGCCGGCGCAGACCATGAGGAACTGCAGGTCGCGCCGGTCACCATCGAGGCAGCGAACGAGATCCTGCGCGGTGGCGCGTGGCCGGAATCAATGCCCCTCTCCCCGAAAGGGCAAGGGGGATTGCTGCGACGGGTCGGCGCGGTGGACCCGGAAAGCATCGAAAGCTACCGCCAGCACGGGGGTTTTTCCGCGCTGCGGCGGGCGATCGAGCTGGGTCCTGAAGGCGTGATTCGCGAGGTGACCGTAGCGAAGCTCCTCGGCCGAGGCGGCGCGGCGTTTCCGACGGGGCGCAAGTGGGACTCGGTCGCCAAGGCGCCCGGCCGCCCTCACTACCTCGTGTGCAACGCCGACGAGTCAGAGCCAGGAACCTTCAAGGACCGCGAGTTGATGGAACGTGATCCGTTCGCCGTAGTAGAAGCGATGACCATCGCGGCGTTTGCCACCGGATGCGATCGCGCATACCTCTACGTCCGAGGCGAGTACCCGCTGGCGAGGCGCCGGATCTTGAACGCTATCGAGCAGTCTCGCGCACAAGGATTGCTCGATCTCGACATCGAGGTCCGGCGCGGCGCAGGGGCGTACATCTGCGGTGAGGAGACCGCGCTCTTCAACTCGATCGAAGGCAAAAGAGGCGAGCCACGCAACAAGCCGCCATTCCCCGTTCAGGTGGGTCTCTTCGGCAAGCCGACCCTCGTGAACAACGTCGAGACGCTTGTCAACTTGCTCGACATCGTCGCCGGCGGCGGCGCCGCCTTTGCGGCGACCGGCACGCCCGAATCCACCGGCACTCGTCTTTTCTGCGTCTCGGGGCACGTCCGCGAGCCCGGGCTGTATGAACTGCCGATGGGCACCACGCTTCGTGCGCTGATCGACCTCGCCGGTGGCGTGCGCGAGAGGCGCACCCTGCAGGCGGTGCTCCTGGGTGGCGCGGCGGGATCGTTCGTGACCGAGAAGCAGCTCGACGTGCCGCTGAGCTTCGAGGGGACTCGCGCCATCGGCGCTACGCTCGGCTCCGGCGCGGTGATCGTGCTCGACGACACGGCCGACCTGAAGCAGATCCTGCTGCGCATCGCGCGCTTCTTCCGCGACGAGTCGTGCGGCCAGTGCGTGCCGTGCCGTGTGGGCACCGTGCGGCAGGAAGAGGTCCTTCACCGACTGCTCAGCGACCGCCGCGAAGAGTCCGACATCACCCTGCTCAGTGATATCGCCCAGGCCATGCGCGATGCGTCGATCTGCGGGCTTGGCCAGACGGCCGCCAACGCGATCGCATCCGGGTTGGTCCAGCTCAAGGTGATCTAGTTGGCTGAACGAGTCTTTGTCGGCCTGCCAAAGCGGCTGGTGATGGTGAGCATCGATGGTCGGGAGATGGAGGTGCTCGAAGGCACTACGATCCTCGACGGGTGCCGGCAGCTTCGCATTGACACCCCGACGCTGTGCCAGCTCGAGACGCTGACGCCGGTCAACGTTTGCAGAGTTTGCGTCGTCGAGGTGGAGGGTTCGCGCGTGCTCGTCCCCGCGTGCTCGCGCAAGGTCGAGCCCGGGATGAAGATCCAGACGGACTCAAAGCGGGTCCGGCACAGCCGGCGGCTGGTGCTCGAGCTCCTGGCGTCGTCGGTTGACATGTCGCTGTGCTCGCCGCAGGTGCATGGCTGGATGACACGCTACGGTGCGACTCCGCAGCGCTTTGGCGCCAACGTCGCCACCGTGGCGCAGCCCGTGAAGGTCGACAACGACCTCTACGTTCGCGACTACTCGCGCTGCATCCTCTGCTACAAGTGCGTCGAGGCCTGCGGCGTGGACGCGCAGAACACGTTCGCCATCGGCGTCGCCGGCCGTGGTTTCGACGCGCACATCTCGACGGAGTTCACCGTGCCGCTGCCGGAGTCGGCGTGCGTCTACTGCGGCAACTGCATCGGCGTATGTCCGACCGGCGCGCTGATGTTCAAGAGCGAGCACGACATGCGCCAGGCGGGCACATGGGACGAATCGCAGCAGACCGTGACCGAGACGGTGTGCCCTTACTGTGGCGTTGGCTGCATGCTCGAGCTTCACGTGCAGGACAACTCCATCGTGAAGGTCACGTCGCCGCTTGACCACAGCGTGACCGCCGGGCACCTGTGCGTGAAAGGGCGCTTTGGTTTCGAGTTCGTGCAGCGCCGCAAGGCCTGACAAGCTCGGATCCCCCTATCCGGCGCTTCGCACCGACTTCCCCGACGAGCGGGGAAATGAAAAAGAGGCCGGGCGCGATGCCCGGCCTCTTTCGTTTGGAGGAAGTTCGGTTGGTTAGTCGTGCCCGCCGTGGTGCGAGCCACCTTCGGAGTGGTGTCCGCCAAATTCGGCAGCGAACGTCTTAGGCGATGCGCCGGCGCATTTGATCTCAGACGCGTCTTCTGGTCCGTCGGTGGCCTTCCGGGCAGTCTTCTCCGCCGCGTCTTCCGCGGGGCTTTCCGTTCCGTTGGCCTTCTCAGCAGCGTCCTCAGCCTTGTCGGCAGCCTTCTCGGCCGCGTCTTCGGTCTGGTCTGCGGCGACGCACGGGTCGGCTGCTGCTGCGGCAGCGGCAGCGGCGGCCGCAGCCTGCTTGGCGGCAAGTTCCGCCTGCTCCGCCGCGATCTTGGCGGCGAGCTCAGCAGCCTCCTCGGCGTCGGTCGCCTGCTCAGTGCTAAGCGCGTTTGGCGCGGCGTCGGCCGTAAAGACTGGGAAGCTGGCCGCAACTTCCGCCTTCACGATGCTTCCGACGATCGAGTGACCGCTGGCGGTCGGCGTCGCATGTGCGAATACGGATGTGATCGCCAGGATGGCGCCCACGCCGGCTGCCGCGACGGCCACCCCGATCTTGAACAGGTTGTTTTTCGGCAACTCTTGCCCTCCTTGGTTACGGACTGAATGCCTATTAACGTCTGGCCGGAAGGAAGTCGGAAGTCCGCTAGTCGCCGCCCTGGTCGTGTCCCTGGTCGCTGTTGCCGGCCTGGTTGTCGACGTCACCTTCCTGCTGGTCGTCCGTGTTCTCGTCCTGCTGCTCGGCGGCCAGTTCCGCAGCCTCGGCGGCCTGCTTGGCGGCAAGCTCTGCCTGCTGGGCCGCAAGTGCGGCAGCAAGCTCGGCAGCCTCCTCAGTGTCCATCGCCTGCTCGTCCGTGATCGTGTTCGGCGCCGTGTCGGCGGTGAACACCGGGAAGCTGGCGGCAACTTCAGCCTTGACGATGCTTCCGACTATCGAGTGACCGCTCGCGGTTGGGGCCGAGTGGGCGAACACAGACGTGATCGCCAGGACGGCGCCCACAGCGGCGGCCGCCGTGGCCACCCCGATCTTGAACAGGTTGTTTCTTGGCAAGTTATGCCTCCTTGATGGCGGCTGGGAATACTTAGTAACGCCCGGTCGACCGAGAGTCGGAAGCGTCTCTAGTTGCCGTCTCGGCTGTGCGAGTGCCTGTCGGAGCTCCGCGTCGAGTTCGTGGTTCCCGTTCCCCAATGACCGTTCCACTGGCTCGATGAGTCCGTGGGTTCGGGTCGGGGTGAGTCCTCCGGCTGCTCCGAACGATCGGGAGTGGGCGAGGCGCCGTGCTGGGGCTGATGCGTGGGCACCGCAGCCGGAGCAGCGGGGGCGCTTCGCGCTGGATTGGCCGGGGCCTGTTCAGGTGCCGGTTGGGGGCTGGGAATTGCTTCTGGCGCGTGCCGTACCGACTGGATGGTCGATGCCGCGTGTTGAGTCCAAACGACCGGGTTGGGGCTTCCTGTGGTGGCGGTCGCGGTAAGCGCCAGCAGGACCACCATCGTTGCCGCGAGCAGGAAAGGCGCAACGCGCCATGGCCTGGCCCGGCCCATCGACGCGGACGCGTAGCGCGGCAGGGAGGCTGGGGGGGTAACCCGGTCGAGGGCGGCTTTCAAGCGCCATGCGAAAACCGGGTTCAACGGATCGTGCTCATTACTCATACGAACTCGTGTCCTCTTCAGAAGACAACGCTGCTCTGGCGTCAAGTGAGAAGGCACGCTGCGAAGATTCCTCGAGCAGCGGTCGCAAACGCGCGGCAGCCTGGCTCAAGCGGGTCCCGATTGTGCGTTCCGACACGCCAAGCGCTGCGGCGATCTCCCGGTTGTTGTAGCCGTGGTAGTGACGCAGCACGATCGCCGCGGCGAGCTTGGGTGGTATCGAGCGCAGGGCGTTCAGCAGGTCAGGCTTGGTCACCAGATGTGCGGGGTCGACCGATGCCGCAGGCCGGCCCAGGCGCCGCAGCAGCTCACCGACTGAACGCAGCCGCGCGCTCCGCCGGTACGAGATCGCCCGGTTGACAGCTATGCGGTGGATCCAGGCCTCCGCGGGTGCGTCGGGGCGCCAGCGCTTCCAGGCCTGGAAGGCCTTGACGAAGGCTTCCTGAGCGCAGTCCTCGGCATCGGCGGGATCGTCCAGGATCGCCACCAGCGTCCGGTAGACGCGTGGATAAGCGCTCCGGTAGAGGCGATCGAAGTCCTCTCGTGAGCCCGGCCTGTACGTGTCTTGCCCGCGATCGGGCACCCCAAGCACGTTTCGTATAACGGCAAAGGGTACCCATCCCGGTCGTTCAGCGCCGTGGAAGGCGCCGGACTAGAGTTTGAGGGTGCCCATCGTCTGGACGGACAACCCTGCCGCCAATGAACTCCTTGAAACCGATCCGCTCGCCCTCCTCATCGGGCTCGTGCTGGACCAGCAGGTCAAGATGGAAAAGGCGTTCGCGGGCCCGTACGAGCTGAAGCGCCGGCTCGGGCATCTCGACGTGAGGAAGATCGCATCGATGGACCCCGACAAATTGGGCGCTGCGTTCCGCGAGCGCCCTGCCCTGCACCGGTTCCCCGGCAGCATGGCCACCCGCGTCCAGGCCTTGTGCCAGGCGATCGTCAAGGACTATGCAGGCGACGCGGGCTCCGTGTGGAAGGACGCGCGCGACGGGGACGACCTGGCGGCACGGATCAAGAAGCTGCCGGGCTTTGGAGATATGAAAGTCAAGATCCTGGTCGCGATCCTGGCCAAAAAGTTCGGCGTCAAGCCACGCGGCTGGGAGAAGCACGCGGCCTCGTGGCACACGGTTGCGGACGTGGATTCGGTCGAGACGATGGCGCAGGCGCGTGAGGTGAAGCGGGCGATGAAAGCGGAGAAGGCGGAGAAGTAGTCCGATAGGGGGAGTCCCCCCATCCGGCGCTTCGCGCCGACTTCCCCCTGCGGGGGGAAGTAACACCCCTTTTCTGCTAGGGTTTGGCATCCGGCGCGGCCGCAGTGAGCTGCGCGGATGGATCTAGAGGAGACGAGCTTGCAGATGAGAGATTGCATACCCACCCGGGAAGAAGCCCGGGCGCTGGCCGCAGACCATGCCCTCATCCCGGTGTACCGGGAGGTCCTGGCCGACATGCTCACCCCGGTCCGCGCTTACTCGCTTTTGTGCCCGCCGGGGACTCCCGGCTTCCTGCTCGAGAGCGTTGAGGGTGGCGAGCGACTGGCGCGCTACTCCTTCATCGGGTTCCAACCCAACCCGCTCGAGCTCGCCGCCAGCGACCCTCTCGCCGCGCTGAGATCTGTCGCCGCCGAGGTCACTGCGCCGGTGAAAGGCATACCGCGGTTCCACGGTGGCGCAGTCGGCTATCTCGGCTACGAGACCGCCCGGCACTTCGAGCGGCTGCCCGTCGCAGCGGGTCCGCCGCCCCCGATGCCGGAAAGCGCGTTCCTGCGGGCGGACGATCTGGCGGTCTTCGACCACGTCACGCGCAGGCTCAAGCTCCTGACCATCCACCGGCCTGACCGCGAGCACTACGACGCCGCGGTGGGCCGGATCGACGAGATGGAGAAGCACCTTGCGTCTGACCAGGTGGCTTCCTTCACGCGCGGCGCGGACGGGACGCGCTGGGAGTCCAACGTCTCCAAGGGCCAGTACGAGGCGATGGTCGACGCGGCGCGGGAGCACATCCTCGCCGGCGACGCTTTTCAGATCGTCGTGTCGCAGCGCTACCGCAAGCCGCTCGATGCCAGCCCGTTCGACGTCTATCGCTGCCTGCGCGCGATCAACCCTTCACCGTATATGTACTTCCTTTCGTTAGGGGGCGATCGCCACGTCGTCGGCACATCACCCGAGAAGCTCATCCAGGTCGAAGGCAAGCGTGTCGAGACGCGGCCGCTCGCGGGCACGCGCAGAAGGGGCGCCGATCCCGCCGAGGACGTGAGGCTCGAGAAGGAGCTGCTCAGCGATCTCAAGGAGCGAGCCGAGCACGTGATGCTGGTCGACCTCGGCCGCAACGACGTGGGCCGGGTCGCGCGGCCGGGCACGGTGAAGGTGGATCGGCTGATGGAGGTCGAGCGCTACTCGCACGTTATGCATATCTCCTCGACAGTCAGCGGGCAGCTGCGCGACGGGTACACGTCGATCGACGCGCTGCGCGCGGCCTTCCCCGCCGGCACTGTGTCCGGCGCGCCGAAGATTCGCGCGATGGAGGTGATCGCCGAGCTGGAGCCGGATCAGCGCGGCGTGTATGCCGGCTCGCTGGGCTACGTGGGCTTCGGCGGCAACCTCGACATGGCGATCACGCTACGTACCGTGGTGGTCGCGGAAGGAACCGCTTACGTGCAGGTGGGCGCGGGCATCGTGGCCGATTCGCGCCCTGAGCGCGAGTTCGAGGAGACGGGGGAGAAGGCGGCCCCGATGTTCAAGGCGATCGAGATGGCGGAGGAGATGTCGTGATCGCGGTCGTCGACAACTACGACTCGTTCACTTACAACCTGGTGCAGTACCTGGGCGAGCTCGGCGTCGAGCCGCGCGTGTTCCGCAACGACGAGGTGACGGTGGAGGAGCTCGGCGCGTTCGACGGCATCGTCATCTCGCCTGGCCCGGGAACGCCTGACGACGCGGGCGTTTCGACGCAAGCGATCCGCGAGCTGACCGGGAAGCTCGCTATCCTCGGCGTGTGTCTGGGGCACCAGTGCCTCGGCCAAGCGTTCGGCGGCCGGGTGGTACGCAACGAGCCGGCGCATGGCAAGACCTCGTGGATCAGGCACGACAACTCCGGCGTGCTCGCCGGTGTCACCGATCCTTTCGAGGCGACGCGCTACCACTCGCTCGTCGTCGAGCGCGCCTCCGTGCCTGATGAGCTCGTCATCACGGCCTGGACGCCGGACGGAACGGTGATGGGGCTGCGCCACATCAAGCACCCGACGTATGGCGTCCAGTTTCACCCCGAGTCGGTCCTGACCACGGAAGGCAAGAAGATCCTCGGCAACTTCGTCCGGCGGGCGGCGAGGGTCACGGCGTGATCGAGGCCATCGCCAAGGTGGTCCGCTGTGAATCTTTAAGTGAGGATGAAGCGGCGGCAGCCTTCGACGTAATCATGCGCGGCGACGCGACGCCGGTCCAGATCGCAGGCTTCATCGTCGCGCTGCGGATGAAAGGCGAGACTGTCGACGAGCTGACAGGATTCGCGCGTACAGCCCGGGCCGTGGCGACGCCGATCGAGGTCGATGGCGCGCTGCTGGACACGTGCGGCACCGGCGGCGATGGCCTGGCGACCTTCAACATCTCGACTCTCTCCGCGATCGTCGCGGCGGCATGCGGGGCTAGGGTCGCCAAACACGGCAACCGCGCTGCCTCCTCGATGTGTGGCTCGGCTGACGTGCTCGAGCAGCTGGGCGTGAAGATCGACCTGGGCCCCGAAGGCGTCGCGCGGTGCATCGACGAAGCCGGCATCGGGTTCCTGTTCGCGCCCATCTTCCACCCGTCGTTCCGTTTTGCGGGCGTCCCGCGACGCGAGCTCGGCCTGCGAACCGTTTTCAACGTGCTCGGACCCTTGTGCAATCCCGCGGGCGCCAAGTACCAGGCGCTTGGGGTGGCCGACGGCTCGATGGCGGGCAAAATGGCCGACGTGCTGATGCGCCTCGGTGTCGAGCGGGCGATCGTCTTTCATGCCGGCGACGGGATGGACGAGCTGTCTGTGAGCTCTCCTTCCTTCGTGATCGAGATCGACGGGCAGCGCAAGGAATACGAGCTGGATCCTGCCGAGCTCGGCCTGGCGGCGGCTCCCATCGATTCCATGCGTGGAGGCGGACCGGAAGACAACGCGCGTATCGCGCGCGAGGTGCTGCAGGGAGCCAAAGGACCGCGGCGCGACGTGGTGCTGCTGAACGCGGCGGCCGCACTTCGCGCGGCGGGCCTGGCCGTCACGTGGAAGGACGGGCTGGGCATGGCCGCCGAGGCGATCGACTCCGGTCGCGCGGGCGACGTGCTCCAGCGCTGGGCGAAAATCTCCCAGGAGTGACTGGAGAGGCGCCTCTAAGAGACGAAGACCTCCTCAATCGCCTGGTCGTGGAGGCCAGGCAGGACCTCCAGCGCCGTCGCGACTTGATCGCACAGGACGTCTTCGAGCGCTCGGTAGCCGCCTACACACCGAAGGACTTCGCGGGCGCCCTGCGCGCCCGCGGCCTGGCGGTTATCGCCGAGATGAAGCAGCGCACGCCCAGCATGGGCGTCCTGGCCGAGGACTACCGCCCGGCCGACCTGGCGCACGCATATGCCGACGGCGGCGCAGCGGCGATCTCCGTGCTCACGCACATGGCCGGCTTTGGTGGGCGGCCGGAGCACATCCAGGCCGCGCGGGCGGCGACCGGCCTGCCTATCCTGCGCAAGGACTTCGTCACGGACCCGTATGAAATCGCCGAGGCCAGGGCGGCGGGCGCCGACGCGGTTCTCCTGATCGTGGCTGCACTCGACAGGGTCCACCTGGCGGAGATGCTCGCCGTCGCTCGAAGTCGCGGGATAGCCGCGCTGGTCGAAGTCCACGATGAGCCTGAGACCCAGCTTGCCCTGGAGGCCGGCGCCGAAATCATCGGCGTCAATCACCGCGATCTACGCACATTCACTGTCGACCTCGCCTTGACCGAGCGACTGCGCAAGCTGATTCCGCAGGGTGCGGTCGTTGTGGCCGAGAGCGGCATCCGCACACCTGCCGACGCGCGCCGGATGTACGAGGCGGGGGCAGACGCGATCCTCGTCGGCGAGGTGCTGATGCGGTCTGACGACCCCGCAAAGCAGATTCGGGAGCTGACCCAATGGTCCGCGTGAAGATCTGTGGGATCTGTGACCTGGCGGGCGCCGCGGCGGCGGTCGAAGCCGGCGCCGAACTGCTCGGCTTTCATTTCTGCTCATCCCAGCGCCGCGTCACGCCCGAGGAGGCGAAGACGATCATCGACGGCCTTGCGCTTCGTCCCATCATCGTTGGAGTTTTCATCGACCAGGACGCCGCCGAAGTGCGGGAGATCGCGGATTTCGTCGGCCTTGATCTCCTGCAGCTCCACGGCTCTGAAGCACCGGGGTTCGACGCCGGCCGGCCGGTCATGAAAGTCCTCAAGGTGAAGGACGGCCAGATCCCCGGCGCGGACGACTGGCCGGATCCGATCATGCTCGACTCCTGGTCGGCGGATCAGCGGGGTGGCACAGGGCGCACGTGGGATTGGGAGCTGGCGCGTCCGCTCTTGTCGACACGGCAGGTGTTCATCGCCGGTGGACTTGAACCGGGTAACGTGGGCAAGGTCGTGAGCGAATTCATGCCCTACGGGGTCGATGTCTCAAGTGGTGTCGAGGCCGCGGTCCGCGTCAAGGATCCGGACAAGGTCTGGGCGTTTGTGCAGGCGGTGCGGCTCGCCGAGGCTTTGACGTAATGGCGCGCGCCGCCCTGACCCACCCGGTCGACGGGCGCTTCGGCGCGTATGGCGGCCAGTACGTGCCTGAGACGCTGATGGGCGCGCTGAAAGAGCTCGACGACATGTGGCACGAGGCCAAGGCCGACACTCAGTTCCAGCTGGAGCTCGCGGGTCACCGCCACGCCTTCGTCGGCCGTCCGACCCCGCTGTATGCCGCGACGCGTCTGAGCACGCATTTTGGCGGTGCGCACATCCACCTCAAGCGGGAGGACCTGTGCCACACCGGCGCGCACAAGCTTAACAACGCGGTGGGCCAGGCGCTGCTGGCCATGCGAATGGGCAAGAAACGCGTCATCGCCGAGACCGGAGCCGGCCAGCACGGCGTCGCGGCGGCCACCGTTGCCGCGAGGTTTGGACTCGAGTGCACTGTGTACATGGGCACCGAGGACATGCGCCGCCAATCGATGAATGTGCGCCGGATGAAGCTGCTCGGCGCCGAGGTCGTCGAGGTGACGAGCGGAACTAAGACTTTGAAGGACGCGACCTCGGAGGCCATCCGCGACTGGGTCACGAACGTCGTGACCACCCACTACATCATCGGGTCCGTGGTCGGACCTCATCCCTACCCGGAGATGGTGCGCGACCTCCAGCGCGTGATCGGCGACGAAGCCCGGGACCAGTACCTGTCGGTGGACGGAAAGCTGCCGGATGCAGTGGTCGCGTGTGTGGGCGGCGGGTCCAACGCGATCGGCATCTTCACCGCTTTCCTGGACGACAACGAGGTGCGGCTGATCGGCGTCGAAGCGGCTGGCAAGGGCGTGAAGAGCGGCCAGCATGCGGCATCGCTGGTGGGCGGGCGCCCCGGCGTGCTGCACGGGAGCTATTCGTACCTGCTGCAAGACGGCGACGGGCAGGTGCTGGCGACGCACTCGATCTCGGCCGGGCTTGACTATCCAGGGGTGGGACCCGAGCACTCATTCCTCCACGACACAAAGCGCGTCGAGTACGTCGCAGTGACCGACAAGGACGCGCTCGGGGCGTTCAAGCTCTGCACGCGGCTGGAGGGCATCATGCCGGCGCTCGAGCCCGCGCACGCGCTTCACCACGCCGGGGTCCTGGCTCGCGAGATGGGTCCAGGCGGACGGATCCTGGTGTGCCTTTCGGGCCGCGGCGACAAGGATATGGACTCGGTCGATGGTGGCTGATTCCGCGCGCCTCGAGGAGGCACTGCGGGCGAACGGGGACCTCAAGCTCGTCGCCTACATGATGGCCGGGCATCCCCACAAGAAGAAGTCGGTCGAGGTGGGAAAGAGGCTTGCGGCCTCAGGCATCGCCGCCCTGGAGATTGGAATCCCGTTCTCCGACCCGCTAGCCGATGGTCCGGTCATACAGCACGCTGGACAGGTCGCGCTTGAGCACGGTATGAACGTCACCGCAGCGCTCGAGGTCGCGGGAGCGATAGCCGCTGAGGGTATCCCCGTCGTCTTGATGACCTACATCAACCCGATCCTGGCCCACGATCCCAGGCGTTTCGCAGCCGAGGCTGCGCAGGCCGGAGTGGCCGGCGTGATCGTCCCGGATCTGCCGGTCGAAGAGTCTGAGCCTGTGGCCGGCTGGCTGCGTGCCGCGTCGCTGGACACCATCTTCATGGTGGCTCCGACCACGGCAGAGGATCGGATCGGATCGATCTGCGAGCGCTCCAGCGGATTTGTCTATTGCGTGACCGTGACCGGTATCACCGGTGCAAGAAAAGACTTGCCGGCGGGAATGAAAGAGCTGTTCAAACAGGTTCGACGACATACGCAGCTGCCGGTTGGGGCTGGGTTCGGGATCTCCCGGCCGGAGCACATGAGGGCCTTGCGTGGAATCGCCGACGCTGCGGTAGTGGGCAGCGCAATCGTCCATGAGATCGATCGGGGCGGCGACCCCGTCAAGCTGGTGAAGGAGCTTTTGAAGGCGTGCCGGTGAGAGGTATCAGGGGGGCGACGACCGCGGAGTCAAACACGGCTGACGCGATCACGCAGGCGACCGAGGAGCTGCTGCGCGAGCTGGTGCACCTCAACGACCTCGACCCTGCCGAGATCTGCTTCGCCTACTTCACGACCACGCATGACCTGACGGCTGAATTCCCAGCGTTCGCAGCTCGCAAGCTCGGCTGGCTGGACGTTCCGCTCCTGTGCGGCCATGACATGAATGTGGAGCTGCCAAACCCCCGCGGCGTGCCAATGTGCGTGCGCGTTCTGCTCCTGTACAACACTCCTCGCCCGCAGTCGTCTATGCGCTTCGCCTACATGCGAGGCGCGCAGGCGATCAAGACCGACCTTGACTACCTGAGGGGGACATTGATTCCGTGATCATCGTCATGGCGCATGGCGCGACCCAGGCCGAGGTCGAGGCCGTGGTGGAACGCGTCCACGAGATCGGGCTCAAGACGGAGCTCTCACGCGGAGAGGAGCGGACGCTCGTAGGCGTGATTGGCGGGAACGCATATGCCTACAAGGAAGCCTTCTCCCATCTCGGTGGAATCCACGAGATCATCCCGATCACCAAGCCTTTCAAGCTGGCCAGCCGCGAGTTCCGCCCGGTCAACACGGTGGTCGACGTGGGCGGCGTGAAGATCGGCGGCGACGAGGTTGTGATGATGGCCGGACCATGCTCCGTGGAAGGGGAGGAGATGCTCCTCGATACGGCCCGTCATGTCGCCCGGCAGGGTGCACGCGTGCTGCGTGGCGGAGCTTTCAAGCCGCGCACGTCCCCCTACTCGTTCCAGGGTCTTGGCGAGGCGGCTCTGAAGATGATGGCGACGGCGCGCGACGAGACCGGGCTGAAGGTCGTGACCGAAGTCGTGGCTCCGGGCGACGTCGAGCTCGTCGCGCGTTATGCCGACATCCTTCAACTCGGCACGCGCAACATGCAGAACTACGCCCTGCTGCAGGAGGCGGGGCGGTCCGGCAAGCCCGTGCTCCTCAAGCGAGGCATGTCCTCAACCATCGAGGAGTGGCTGCTCGCCGCCGAATACATCCTGTCGCAGGGCAACCGTGACGTGATTCTCTGCGAGCGCGGCATCCGCACGTTCGAAACGGCGACGCGCTTCACGCTCGACCTGAACGCGATACCACTCGCCCGCGAGCTCTCGCACCTACCGGTGGTCGTCGACCCGTCGCAGGCGACTGGCCGCTGGTCACTTGTGCGCCCGATGTCGCTGGCCGCCGTGGCCGCTGGCGCTCACGGCCTGATCGTGGAGGTTCACCCGACGCCCAACCAGGCGCTGTCGGACGGCGCACAGTCGCTCGACTTCGCGGCCTTCGACATGTTGATGGCCGACCTGCGGCGCATGTTGGGTGCGATGGCCAAACAGCTGGCCTGAGTGTCGTGACCACCGTCGCGGTCGTCGGGCTTGGCTTGATGGGCTCATCCTTCGCGTTGGCCCTCAAGCAGGCGCGCCCCGAGACAGTGATCGTCGGCAGCGACACGGATTCACGGACGCTCCGCAAGGCGCTGGACCGCGGGATCGTGGAAAGCGCGAGCGCTGACACGAGCGTCGTTGACATCGCCGAGATCATCGTCATCGGAGCACCGATCCGCGCCCTGCGCGACGTCTTCGCGCAGCTGGGGGGCAGGACAACAGGAAAAGTCGTGACCGACATGGCGAGCACGAAAGCCGGCGTCATGGAGTGGGCGTCGGCGGCTGGCATCGACCTCGTCGGGGGTCATCCGATGTGCGGGAAAGAACAGTCCGGCATCGACGCGGCGGATGCGTCCGTCTTCAAAGATGCGCCGTGGGTTCTGACGCAAGCAAACCCCGTGCTTGAAGATCTCATCGACGCAGTCGGCGCTCATCCGATCGTGATGGATGCGGAGACGCACGACCGCCTGGTCGCGGGCGTGAGCCATGCGGCATTCCTTCTTTCGGTGGGCTACGTCCTCGCCCTCTCTCGGCGGTCGGACTGGCCTGAGGCCTCGCGCCTTGCAGCCGGCGGGTTTCGTGACATGAGCCGGCTCGCCGCTGGGGACCCGGAGCTCTACGCCGGTGTGACGCGCACGAACCGCGCCAACCTCATCGAGCAACTTGACGCCGTCGCCGCGGAGCTGGCGCGGCTGCGCCGCCACCTCGAGGCTGACGACGCGCGCCTCGTGGAGCTGTTCGAGGAAGCGCAAGCCGTCCGCGAGCGATGGGCGAAGGGGCGGTAATCCAAAGGGAGTCTCACCACCCGGCCGCGCACGCATTGCGGGCGGGGGCCGACCTTCCCGGCAAGCGGGGAGGTTGATTCCGCATCATTCGATGCGTGATCGCCACCGTTAGGAGTGCCCGTCGCCTCGAAGGTGTCATCACGCTTCCAGGCGACAAGTCGATCTCGCACCGCGCGCTCATCCTTGGCTCCATCGCCTCAGGCCGGAGCCGCCTGCGCGGGGTCTCGCCTGGCGCGGACGTGCAGTCGACGATCCGATGTCTGCAGGAGCTGGGTGCGGGGTTCGACGGCTCGCTACTGGAGGGCCGCGACCTCCACGGCCTGCACCCCGCGGCGGGACCGCTCGATTGCGGCAACTCCGGCACCACCATGCGCCTGCTGGCCGGTCTGCTCGCTGCGCAGGATTTCGAGAGCGAGCTGACTGGCGACGAGTCCCTGTCGCGCAGGCCGATGGATCGAGTGGTCACGCCGCTCCGCGAGATGGGCGCGCAGGCGAGCTGGCCTCCGCTGCGCGTGGGTGGCAAGGCGCCGCTGCACGGCGTCAGCTACACGATGCCTGTACCCAGTGCGCAGGTGAAGTCGGCCATCCTCATCGCCGGTCTCTTCGCCGACGGACCGACGAGCGTCTCCGAACCGGTCAAGACTCGAGACCACACGGAGCTCATGCTGCGAGCGATGGGCGCAAAGCTCGAGGTCGACGGCCTGCGCGTCCAGGTCGACCCCGTGACCCGGCTCGAGCCCCTCGACGTTGAGGTTCCCGGTGACATGAGTGCTGCCGCTTTCTGGTTCGTGGCGGGCGGCCTGGTCCCTGGTTCCCGGGTGCGCATGCCTGGCATAGGCGTCAATCCGACTCGGGCCGCTTTCGTCGAGCTTCTGCGAGGCTACGGCTTCAAGATCCGTGAATCCAACCGGCGTTACGTGGGCGGTGAGCCAGTCGCCGACCTCGAGGTGACATCGGCTCAGGGCTCACGTCCCATTCAAATCAGTGGAGACACTGCAGCCGAGATGATTGACGAGCTGCCCGTGCTGGCTGTCGCTGCGACCCAGATGCCGGGCCGGAGCGTCATCGCCGGCGCCGCCGAGCTGCGTGTCAAGGAATCGAATCGCATCCAGGCGATGGAGGAAGGCCTGACCGCGATGGGCGCAGACATCACGGCCCTCGAAGATGGATGGGTGATCAACGGCCCGCGCGTGCTCGAAGCCGCGAGGGTGAGCGCATATGGCGACCACCGCGTTGCGATGGCGCTCGCGGTGGCGGGGCTGATTGCGGATGGTCGGACTGAGATCGACGGTGCTGAATGCGTAGAGATCTCGTACCCGGATTTCTTCGACCACCTCGAGTACCTGTGCTGAAAGTCCGCAGCGAGATCGACATCGAAGTGGTGTCACTCGAGCTGTACGAGCTGGAGGTCACCCCACCGCGGGAGGACTTCGAGCTCGAGGTCGCGCGAACGATGCAGGTTGCCAAGTCAGGCGATACCGGCGCGGTCGATCGAGCTCGCGAGCTCTACCGCCGCTTCGGCCTCGACCCGACCCGAGTGCGGCCATCCTCCGAAGCGCTGCTGCGGCGCCTGAAGAAAGGCGAGCCGCTCCCCCGCGTCAACTCTCTCGTCGATGTCGCCAACGCGTTATCGGTTCAGCTCCAGGTGCCTGTCGGCCTGTACGACCTGGACAAGGTGAAAGGCGACGAGCTCGTCATCCGCCTCGGCGCCGACGGCGAGGGGTACACAGGGATCGGCAAAGAGCGCGTCAACGTGGCCGGTCGGATCTGCGTCGCGGATTCAGAAGGACCATGCGGCAACCCGAGTTCGGATTCGGCGCGGACCATGATCACCACCGAGACGGAGCGGGCAGCCTGGCTCTACTTTCTGCCCGTTGAAGACGACGACATAGATCGCACCGCGGAGTTGGTCGCCGTGTTCGGCCGCGGCCTCACCCGGATGGTGTGAGGTTGACCGTGCCGTCAGAGCAGGTCCTTTGCGTGAAGCGGGAAGACATGTTTCCCGACGGCGCGTGGCATGGCTTCGTGAGCAAGGACCTCGACCGTCATCAGGTCGTGATTCGCGAGCGCCACTTCTTCAGGCCGCGCGCCGAGGTGGAGAACGATCCCGCCTACCAGCAGATCATTCCGTACGTCGTGTTCCGGCACGAGTCACGCTACTTTCTGACACACCGGCTGCGGGCCTCTTCTGAGAGGCGGCTGCGCAAGCAGTACTCGCTCGGCATCGGTGGTCACATCAACCCTGGAGACCTCGAGGCGGGGGACCCGATCCTGGACGGGCTGAAGCGTGAGTGGAGCGAGGAGGTCGTGTACGACGGCCGCTTCGAGGCACAGCTGCTCGGACTCTTGAACGACGATTCCTCACCGGTTTCAAAGGTGCACCTTGGGGTTGTCTTCCTCGTCGACGGGGACTCGCCCAACATCTCAATTCGCGAGACCGACAAGCTTGCGGGTGAGCTGCTGACGCTCGACGAGATGCGCATCTACTACCTCGGCATGGAGTCGTGGTCGCAGATTGTGTACGACCGCCTGGCCGGAGGCGCATCCTGAA
Source organism: Candidatus Dormiibacterota bacterium (assembly GCA_035937155.1). Taxonomy (GTDB): domain Bacteria; phylum Chloroflexota; class Dormibacteria; order Dormibacterales; family Dormibacteraceae; genus Palsa-870. The sequence continues at coordinate 62,138 of DASYVJ010000017.1, forward strand.
GTTCGTTGAGGTCGGAGGCGTGCGCGTGTCAGCCATCGGTTTGGGCACATGGCAGTTCGGCTCTCGCGAGTGGGGCTATGGCGCTGAGTACGATCGGAATCAGGCCGCCACCATCGTGCAGCGTGCCCTGGAGCTGGGCGTGAACCTCATCGACACCGCCGAGGTGTATGGCTTCGGGCGCTCCGAACACATCGTCGGCCAGGCCATCCAAGGGCGTCGCGAGAGCGTCTTTCTTGCTACCAAGATCTGGCCGATTGGTCTGCCGTTCATGGTGGGCTGGCGCGCTCGGGCGACCGCGCGGCGGCTCGGGGTCGACCGCATCGACCTTTATCAGCAGCACTGGCCCAGCCCGCTGTTTCCTCCCCGCGCCACTATGCCGCGCATGAGACGCCTGGTCGAAGAAGGCCTCGTTGGACACGTCGGGGTCAGCAATCACACGCTGCGTGCGTGGCAGGCGTGCGAAGAAGCGCTCGGCATGCCGGTGCTTTCGAACCAGGTCCTCTTCAGCCTGGCGCATCGCGATCCCGAACGCGACCTGGTGTCGTGGGCCCAGGAGAAGGGGCGGATCGTCATCGCCTACAGTCCGCTTGGGCAGGGGGCGCTGTCGGGCAAGTACCAGGACTCCGCGCCGAAGAACTTCAGACGAGTGAGACGGAACTTCACCACTGAAGGCCGGGCACGTCTCGCGCCGGTCATCGCCGCCCTGCGCGAGATCGGCGGCCGGCACGACGCCACACCAGCGCAGGTCGCCCTCGCGTGGCTGATCCGCAAGCCCAATGTCGTAGCGATCCCTGGCGCTTCAAGCGTGCACCAGCTGGAGGAGAACGCCGCGGCCGCCGATATTGAGCTGTCCGACGAGGAAGCGTCGCGGCTCGATAGCCTTAGCGCGTGAAGCTCAACAGCGTCGAGCTGCGCCGCATACACCTGTCGCTGGTGGCGCCGTTCGAAACGTCCTTCGGCGTGCAGACCGAGCGCGACGTGCTGCTCGTGAAGGCCATAACTACGGACGGAGAGGGCTGGGGGGAGTGCGTGGCCGGCGAGGAGCCGACCTATTCATCTGAGTACGTCGATGGTGCGCAGCACGTCCTAATCAAACACCTGCTGCCGCGGCTGCTGGATCAGTCGCGGATCGAGGCAGAGGACGTTGATCGGCTGCTGCGACCGGTGCATGGACATCAAATGGCGAAGGCGGCGATCGAGATGGCGATCCTCGATGCGCAGCTCCGTGCGCGGGGCGATTCGTTTGGCAAATACTTCGGGGCGGTGCGCTCCGCAGTGGACTGCGGCGTCTCTGTCGGCATCCATCCTTCCATCCCGGGACTGCTCGAAACCGTTGGCGGCTATCTCGACCAGGGCTACCGGAGGATCAAGCTGAAGATCAAGCCAGATTGGGACGTCGAGCCGGTGCGGGCGGTGCGCGAGCGTTTCGGTGACGTCCCGCTGCAGGTGGACGCCAACACCGCGTACTCACTTTCTGACGCTTCGCTTCTTGCCCAGCTCGACGCATTCGACCTGCTGCTGATCGAGCAGCCACTGCCGGAGGAGCAGGTGCTAGAGCACGCCGAGCTGGCCAGGTCCGTCCGCACACCGATCTGCCTCGACGAGTCGATCACCTCGGCGCAGCTGGCGGCGGACGCGATCCAGTTGGGCGCATGTCGGATCATCAACATCAAACCCGGCCGCGTGGGCGGCTACCTGGAGGCCCGCAGGATCCACGACGTGTGCGCCGCGCGCGGAGTGCCTGTCTGGATGGGCGGGATGCTCGAGACGGGGATCGGTCGCGCCGGCAACGTCGCAATGGCGGCGATGCCGAACTTCACGCTACCTGGCGACACCTCCGCGTCGGACCGGTACTACCACCGGGACATCACTCAACCTTTCGTCCTGCACGAGGGCCGGCTGAACGTGCCGAGCGGGCCCGGACTTGGTGTCGATGTCGACGTCGAGTTTCTCGAATCGATCACTCACTGGACGCAGACGGTCGGGGGGTGAACGACGGTCGTTAGCCCTTCCCGCACGGGCCGGCGACGGTCACCTGAGCGCCGGGCACGCCAATCGAGGGACGCAGTCCGACAGCGGGCTCATGCAAGAGCGCGGGCGCCTCGTGCGTCGGATCGGTGATGCTGAAGCCTGAGAACCAGACCCTCTCGCCGTCCACGTAGTAGGGGGATACGGGCCACGGGGCCGCGTACGGCCCGACAAAAACGTCGCGGGCGTCGCCCTTGCCCAGGTATGCAGGTCACTGGACTCCCATCGTTAAGGAGTACGCGTGCGGAGTGGTTTTGGTTTCAGCCCGCCAGGCGTCGCGGCTTCGGAGCCCGGGTCTACTGAGCCGTCAGTAGATCGGTCATCGGAGTGGCCTGCGCTGCCTGGCCAAGGCGGGCCAAACCGAGCTCGTCCTCGATGGTGGCGAGCAGCGAGTAGTGGTCGTACGGACGCGCGCTCTGGTGTACGAGAGGGTTCGGGTGGATGACGATTGTGAGCACTGAGTTGGCGCTGTCCTCTCCCTCGTCCCACGTGATGATCAGCACGCCGTTGTCCTTCCAGGCGTTGGAGGCAAGGATCGTAGGGACCGTTTGGGAAAGCCATTGGTCCGCGACCGCGCTGGTGCAGTCGTGTCCGTCGTGGCACAGGTCGGGGGTGATCCAGGCAAAACGCGGGACGGTGCCTGACATGTCGGCGGCGAACTGGGTGAAGGGAACGACCTGCGACGGGCACGTGCTGCCGTAGTACGCGAACGGGTTGTGCTTCAAGGCGTACGGGTATGGGCTGTGGAAGCACCCGTTGCTCATGCCCTCCATGTAGGCTCGCCAATCGATTCCGGAATCGGTAAGCTGCGCGCCGAGGCCGCCGGCGGGCAGGGCGTGGAACCCGTCGTCGGTGATGCCCCACGTGCTGCCGGAAGTGAGCGCGAGATAGTTGGGCAGGCTGGGGTGCGAGACTCCGTGATAGTCGGTCGCGACCCCATACTGCGCGGCCAGCTGTGACACGTAGCCACTGGCGATCGCCTGGCTGTAGCTGCGGTTCTCCATGACGATCACGAAGACATGTGGTGGCGCCGCGACCGGCGACGTCGGTGCGATCGGGCTTGTCTTGATCGGGCTCTGGGATGGGCTGGGCGTCGCCGGCGCCTGGGATGTCGCCCTGGGTGCGCAGGCAGCGGCGACAACGCACGTGGATAGAACGAGGGCGACCAGACGCATCCCCCACGAGACTACGATCCGAACCTAAAAGGATGCTGAGGGGTGGCCCGTGGGAGATGGAGATCAAGCCCGAACGGGGCGGGCGGATCACGTCGCTTCGGCTGCGCAGTGAGGAGCTGCTCGAGCAAGGCATCGGCGTCGACGACCTGAGCGCCCATGGTTTTGTCGAAGGCGGCGCTCAGGGATGGGACGAGATGGTCCCGAACGTGGACGCGACCGAATCGCTCCCGGATCACGGCGAGGCGTGGCGACTGCCGTGGACGGTTGGTGCGAGGGCTGACGATTCGGTATCGATGCGCTGCGTCGGGCGTGTGGTGCCCTGGGAGTTAGAACGGAGGATCGAACTGGGCGCGACCGGCGTGCGCGTGTGTTACATCTACTCCAATCGCGGGGCCGAGGCGCAGTACGCGTACTGGTGTGCGCATCCGCTGTTTCGGTTCGAGCAGGGGATGGAGATAGGGCTGCCGGCCGGGGAAGGGTTGGCACAGGTTGCACCCGGGACCAGCACGAAAGTCTTTCTGCCCAGGGGGTCGGTCGATCGGGTCAGGCTCGGCTGGAGATCGGGCTCAGCGATCGAGCTGGCGTGGGATGCGGGCCTGACTCCATACGTCGCGGTGTGGGTGTGCAACGGGGATCTGGGCGGCTATCAGCAGATAGCGGTCGAGCCGGCGACGGGGGGAAATGACGGGCCTGATCCGGCGGCACCGCCGCCGTTACTCGAGCCGGGTGAGCAGCTCGCCTGGTGGTTGGAAGTGCGCGATTGCAGGGCCTGACTAGTCGAGTTTGTCAGCGCTCGTCGCGCTTCAGCTCCAGCCTCTTGACCTCTTTCATCGGCCACTTCGTCTGTAGCTTGTAGCCGCGCGCCTCGTTCCAATCGATGATCGCTTGCCACGTGTCGATCGACTCCTCGAGACGCCCCAAGCGCTCGAGCAAGAACGCGCTCATGTACAGCGGACCGATGTCGTCGCTGTCCAGCTCGAGCGCCCGACGCCAGTCTGCCAGCGCTCCTTCTGGATCCCGCCGGCTGCGTGCCTCGGCCCGACAGTCGATCAGCCTCCTGTCGTTTGGCGCCAGCGCCAGTCCCCGATCGATCACCTCGAGGGCCCGGTCGTACTCGCGCGACGCGAGGTAGGCGGTGGCGAGGAGACGGTGCTCGCGGACACTCTTTGGTTCGGCGGCCAGCCTGTCCAGGTAGACGCTGATCTCACGATCTACATCCCCGAGCGCCGCGCGAGCCGAGATCAATTGGTACCTCGGCTTGTCGTCCGCTGGGTCGAGCGCGATGGCGCGCTCGTACTGCGTGATGGCCAGTTTGAGCAGGTCGCGGCCTCTGCACTGAAGCAGATAGCCGTAGCCGAGGAGGTCGCCGACATCACCGCCGGACGCAGCCGCTTGCTCGTACAGCGGGAGCGCTTCGAGATAGGCCGCTTCGTCGCCGGTCGCCTCGTATCGCTCCAGCAGATCACTCTTGTCCGGACTTCCCCGCACAACACCCACTCTAAACTGAGATAGATGGCCAAGCTCCTTGGGTTGCGCTGTCGCGAATGTGGGGCCGAATACGAGCTCCAGGCGACTCACGTCTGCGAGATGTGTTTCGGACCCCTGGACGTGGTCTACGACCAGGTAGCCCTGAAGAAGGTGGTGAGCCGGGAGCGCATCGAGCAAGGTCCCAAGTCGATGTGGCGCTACCGCGACCTGCTTCCGGTCGAGGATTCGGCCCCGGTGGTCACACTTGGCGAGGGGTTCACTCCTCTTGTCAAAGCTGACAGGTTGGGCGCCGAGCTCGGGCTGCGCAACCTGTACCTGAAGAACGACAGCATGAACCCGACCAACTCCTTCAAGGACCGGGTGGTGTCTGTCGCCATCAGCTGGGCGCGATCAAACGGCTTCGAGACCATCGCGTGCGCGTCCACGGGCAACCTGGCCAACGCGGTCGCCGCGTACGCCGCCCGGGCCGGCCTGGAATGCTTTGTTTTCATCCCTGTCGATCTCGAGCCCGCAAAGCTCGTCAGCATCGGCGTCTTCGACCCCAACGTGATCGCCGTTCGCGGCAACTACGACGACGTCAACCGGCTCTGCAGCCAGCTTGTCGAGTCGACGCCGTGGGCCTTCTGCAACATCAATATCCGGCCGTTCTACGCAGAAGGATCCAAGACGCTCACCTTCGAGACGGCTGAGCAGCTGGGCTGGAAGCTGCCGGACGAGATCATCATCCCGATCGCGAGCGGCTGCCAGTTCGTCCGCCACCGCCAGGCCGCCAAGGAGCTCGTCGAGTACGGGCTCGTCCGCGAAGATCGGGTCCCGAAGTTCACCGGCGCCCAGGCGCTCGGCTGCGCTCCGGTCTACAACGCATTCAAATCAGACACACCGGAGCGGGTGCTGCCCGTCAAACCGAACACGATCGCGCGCTCGATCGCCATCGGCAACCCGTCCGACGGCATGTACGTCAACCGGATCGCTCTCGAGACGGGCGGCGTGGTCGAAGCCGTCACCGAGGAAGAGATCGTCGACGGGATTCGCCTCCTCGCCCGGACTGAGGGAATCTTCACCGAGACCGCGGGTGGCGTCACCATCGGCGTGCTGGCAAAGCTTGCCAAGGCTGGGCGCTGGAATGGCGACGAGGTCGTCGTTGCCTACGTCACCGGGCACGGCCTCAAGACCGCCGACGTGCTAGCGTCGGCGAACGGCCATTCGCGGCGTGTCGAAATAGAACCGACGCTAAAGTCGTTTCGCGAGAAGGTGAGTATTTAAGATGCCGCAGTTCCGAATCCCCGGTCCGCTTCGCCGTCTTTCGGACGGCCAGACCACGGTCGACGTCGAGGCGACAGACCTCGCTACGGCAATCTCAGCCCTTGACGCGCGGTATCCGGGCTTCAAGGACCGCCTGCTCGACGAGAGCGGCGAGCTGCGCCAGTTCGTCAACGTATATCTGAACGACGAGGACGTGCGCCTGGGCTCCGGGCTCAGCGCGAAAGTCGGCGCCAAGGACGAGATCTCGATCGTGCCGGCGGTGGCCGGAGGCTCCTTTCGAGCTTAGACTCCGCACTATGGGGCGGAGGCGGCTCAAGCTGATCTTCGGGCCGGCCATGGTGAAGGAGCCGGTGATCTACCAGCTCGGCAAACAGTTCGAGCTGGTCACGAACATCCGGCGTGCTGACGTGACGCGCGACCAGGGCTGGGTGCTGCTCGAGGTCAGCGGCGAGGCCGAAGAGCTGGATCGCGGGGTCGCTTACCTCGAATCGCGTGGGGTTAAGGTCGAGCCTGCGGAGGGAGACCTCGTCGAGTAAGGTTGGGCTGCTAACGTCGCGCAGTTGAAACAGAGCGTGGACGTTGCGATCATCGGCGGAGGGCAGGCCGGGCTCGCGACCAGCTGGTATCTCAAGCAAGCGAACGTCGACCACGTCGTCCTCGAGGCCGCACGTGTCGCGGAGGCCTGGCGCACACGGCGCTGGGACTCGTTCTGCCTCGTCACGCCCAACTGGAGTGTCAAGCTCCCGGGTGCGACGTACGACGGGCCAGACCCTGACGGGTTCATGCCGCTGGCGGAGCTCATCGACTATTTCCAGTCCTGGGCGGATTCGTTCGATGGGCCCGTGGAGGAGAACAGCCGGGTCAGCTCGGTAGAAGGAGACGGCGGCGAGTTTCTTCTTACACTGCCGTCAGGAAAGATCAGGGCGCGCTCGGTCGTGGTGGCGTCCGGTGCCTACCAGCGAGCACACCGGCCTGCCGGCTCGGACCAGATTCCCAAAGACGTGCATCAGATCCTTGCCGAGGAATATCGCAACCCGGCAGCCCTGCCGCCCGGGGCAGTGCTCATCGTCGGCAGCGCGCAGACCGGCTGCCAGCTCGCCGAAGAGCTGCTCGATTCGGGCCGGACCGTCTACCTGTCTTGCGGGCGATGTGCCTGGACCCGGCGCCGCATCGGAGACCATGACTTCGTGCGGTGGGCCGCCGATTCCGGGTTCCTCACCCGCTCCTTCGAAACGCTGCCCTCACCTGCAGCGCGATTGATCGGCAACTTGCAAGCGAGCGGCAGTCGCGGCGGGCATGATCTGCACTACCGCACGCTGCACGCCACTGGCGTCAACCTCGTTGGTCACTATGCCGGCGCGGACGGATCGAAGATCTATTTCGCCGACGACGTTGCGGCGAGCGTGGATTTTGGTGACGCAAGGATGCGCGACTTCTGGAAGTCCATTGACGCCTGCTGCACCGCGATGGATCGTCCCCTGCCCGACTTCGATTGGCCGGAGCCGTTCAGGATCACGACACCGACCGAGCTCGATGTCGACGAAATAGGTCTGGGGACGGTGATCTGGACCAGCGGCTACCGGCCGGACTATGGGTGGGTCAAATTCCCGGTCTTCGACGATTTCGGCTTTCCCGTCCAAACAGATGGCCGCACGACCGTGCCAGGCTTGTATTTCATGGGCGTGCACTTCATGCGGAATAACAGCTCGACGATCCTGTACGGCGTTGGCGAGGACGCAGAGATCGTCGCGCGGCAGATTGTCGAGGCGCGCTCGTGAGAGTCGCCATAGCGATGTCCGGCGGCGTCGACTCGTCCGTCGCGGCTGCGCTGCTGCAGGCGCAGGGTAACGACGTCGTGGGCGTGACCTTGCAGCAGTGGCCACGGGATGACATGGAGGAGTCGGCGAAGCATGGTGGGTGCTGTTCGCTGAACGCCGTCGAGGACGCCCGTCGCGTCGCATCGCTGCTTCATATTCCTTATTACTGCTGGAACCTCGAGAAGGAATTTGGGGAGCGGGTCATCGAACCCTTTCACCGCGACTATCTCGAGGGCCGAACGCCGAACCCGTGCTTGAGGTGCAATGCCTTCGTGCGCTTCGACCTGATGCTCAATCGGGTGCTCGAGCTCGGGTTCGATCATTTGGCAACCGGTCATTACGCGCGGATCGTCAACGGGACCGAGCTGCACACTGCGGTCGATATCGCCAAGGACCAGTCCTACATGCTCTATCACCTCGATCGCGAGCGCCTCGGGCATATCTTGTTTCCGCTCGGCGGAATGACGAAGGCAGAGGTGCGCGAGCACGCCAGAGAGTTCGGGCTGCCCGTCGCGAACAAAGCGGAGAGCCAGGAGATCTGTTTCATCCCCCGCGGGGAAACCTCTCGCTACCTTGCCGAACGGCTGCCAGTGCAGGCCGGCTCGGTCGTCGACTCGGGCGGCCGCGAGCTCGGCACCCACCGGGGCACTGCCCTCTACACGGTCGGTCAGCGAAGCGGCTTCGGCGACCTGGTGGAGGCCGGGCCCTGGTATGTGCTGCGCGTAGAAGGGCCCGCCAACCGGCTGGTGGTCGGCCGAAAAGAAGAGCTCGCGGTGAGCGCTGTTGAGCTGCGGGACGTGACCTTCATCGATGGGTCGGCGCAAGAACCCGTGCAGTGCGAGGCAAGGCTTCGCTATCACGCGGCGCCGATTCCCGGTGTGTACGAGGCAGGGCGGTTGTCTCTGGACGAGCCCTTTCTGGGCGCCGCGCCGGGCCAGGCCGCCGTGCTTTATTCGGGGAGCCGGGTCCTCGGCGGAGGGATCATCGCTTCAGCGTCGTGAGCGCCATCCTGGCCAGCTTCCCGAACCCGGCATAGAATCCGGGGATGGCCACGGTACGTGAGGTCATGAAGTCCGGACTGTACTCGGTGAGCCCCTCGACGACCGTTGGAGAGGCGATCTCGCTGATGGCGCAGAACAGGATCGGCTCGGCGCTCGTCATGGAAGGCGGCAAGCTCATCGGCATCTTCACCGAGCGCGACACGGTGCGTGCGATCTCCCAGTCGCACGACGCGCCCGATCACGAGATCTCGTCATGGATGACGCGCGACCCCAAGACCGTGAGTCCCGATGTCGAGGCTGACACCGCCCTGAGGACGATGCTCGACAACGGGTTCCGGCACCTCCCGGTGGTGGAGGGGGGAGAGGTCATCGGCATGGTCTCGATGCGGGACTTGGCGGAGTTAACAACGAGCTAACCGCGCGGTAAACTAATTGGCCCCCCGCCATCTGTAGTTTCGTGCGCCCAAAAACGAGGCGCGAAGGATCGTTCACCGCTTTGGGTTTGCTTGCGCTGAGGCGCTACCTGCCGTACTTGAGGCCCCATGTAGGGCTCGTGATCGTCTTCGGGCTGGCGCAGCTCGGAAGCCTCGCCACGGCCGCGTCCATCCCAAAGATCATCCAGTACATCATCGACGGGCCGGTCACACATCACCAGCTGAACCTGCTGGAGGAGCTGGCCGGCGTCCTGGTCATGATCGGGCTCCTGGAGTTCGTCTTCATCTACTTGCGCCGGAACTATTCGGGCGTTGCCTCGCTGCGCATGGAGACCGAGCTGCGCAACGACTTCTACGCCCACCTCCAGAACCTGCAGGTGGCATTCCACGACAACTGGCAGTCGGGACAGCTGCTGTCGCGCGCCATCTCCGACATAGCGACCGTGCGCCGATTCGTGAGCTTCGGCCTGATCTGGTTCCTCCAGACGATCGTCACCTTCGTGGTCGTCGTAGTCCTAATGCTGCAGCTGGACTGGAAGCTGGCGTTGGTTGTGATCGCATGCATGCTGCCGATCGCGTACTTCAGCAACAAGTTCCACGACAAGTACAAGCTGATCGCGCGGCGACTGCAGGATCAGCAAGGCGACCTGACAACGGTCATCGAGGAAATGGCCACAGGCGTGCGCATCATCAAGGCTTTCGGCCGCATGCCGCTGATGCAAAAGCGATTCGAGGACCAGGCCGGGCTGCTGCGCACCACCAGCCTCGAGGGCATCAGATCGCGAGCGCTGCTCTGGACACAGCTCAACTTCCTCCCCAACCTGTCGCTCGTCGGGGTACTGCTGCTGGGCGGCATCAACGTGGTGCAGGGAACACTGACCATCGGCGGATTGGTCGCGTTCATGAACTACGTCTTCATGCTCACCTGGCCGATGGACGCCATCGGGTGGGTGCTCTCGATGAGCGAGGAATGCCAGACGGCATCGGAGCGGCTGAACGAGGTGCTGGACTCGCGGCCCGAGATTGCTGATCGCCCCGGCGCGCGCACTCTGGAGCGGTGCCGCGGTCACATCGAGATGCGCGGCGTCGGCTTCAAGTACCCGAAGTCAGACCAGTGGATCCTGCGCGATCTCAACCTGGTCATCGAGCCCGGGGAGACTCTGGGCATCGTCGGTCGCACCGGCAGCGGCAAGACCTCGCTGGCTTACCTCCTGCCACGGCTGTATGACGTCGACGAGGGCAGCGTCCTGCTCGACGGCATCGACGTGCGTGACCTGCAGCTTCGCTCGCTTCGCTCGCACATCGGCGTCGCGTTCGAAGACCCAATCCTTTTCTCGGCTTCCGTGCACGAAAACCTCGTCATGGGCCGGCCGGTCGTTTCGGATGAGGTGCTGAAGAGGGCGATCGACGTCGCGCGAGCAGGCTTTGTCTGGGACCTGCCGTGGGGCCTGGAAACTCGCGTTGGCGAGCAGGGTTACACGCTCTCAGGTGGCCAGCGACAAAGGCTGGCCCTTGCCCGAGCCGTGCTTGGGGGCCCGGCTGTGCTGGTGCTCGACGATCCCCTGTCCTCGGTCGACGTGCACACCGAGGCCGTGATCGAAGAGTCGCTTGCGCGGGTGCTCGAGGGAGTCACCGGCCTGCTTGTCGTGCACCGGCCTTCGACCCTGGCGCTGGCTGATCGGGTCGCGCTGCTCGATGGCGGGACCATTGTGGCCACCGGCACTCATACCGAGCTCATGAAGTCGAACGAGCTGTATCGCGCGCTCCTTTCGCAGGCTTACGAGCGAAGTGTTGAGGAGGTTTCGGCGTGAGCGTCGTCTCACCTTCAACTGACCGGTGGCGTGGGGTCGCCTCCGAAGAGATCGACGAGTTCTCGGCCAGCGTCGCCGGCCTGCTGCGGCGGCGCAGCCGCCGCCTGCTCGCCGAGCTCGCCAGGCCGTATCGCTGGCAGATCGCGCTGGCGGCTTTCCTCATCGTCGTGCGCTCCGCCGCGTACCTCGCGCTCCCTTACCTGGTCGGTCTGGGCATCGACAAAGGCATCCGTCCGGGGCGAACCGGGAACCTCGGAACCCTCGAGCTGATTGTTGGCGCCCTGCTTCTCGCGCTGATCGTCAACGCCGGCGCGAACTACTTGTTCATGCGCCTGTCGGGCAGGCTTGGCGCCAACATCTTGTTCGACCTGCGCAAGACGCTGTTCGCCCACGTGCAGGAGCTGTCGCTCTCGTTCTACGAGCGCTATACCTCGGGGCGCATCATCTCGCGCCTGACCTCGGACATCGACGCGCTCAACGAGCTGCTTGCGACCGGTCTGACCTCGGTCATCACGTCGTTGATCTCGGTGGTCGCGATCACGGTGATCCTGATTCGCCTTGACGCCCGCCTTGGCGTGGTCACGTTGGTCGCCATGCCGATCGTGATCGGGTTGACCTACTGGTTCCGCAGCAACTCGGCTCGTTCCTACCGAGCCGTCCGGCGCGCGATCGTGCTCGTGATCGTCCACTACGTCGAATCGTTGGGTGGGATCCGTGCGGTCCAGGCATTCCGGCGCGAGGCTCGCAACCAGGAGATTTTCGAAGACGTCAACGGCCGCTATCGGGACGCCAACATCTGGTCCAACCGCCTCGCGTCAACATTCGGCCCGGCGATCAACCTGCTCGGCCGGTTGACCACCACTGCGGTGCTGCTCTTCGGCGGCTATCTTGTGGTGCAGGGGCAGCTGACGCTCGGCGTGCTGACCGCGTTCGTCCTTTATCTGCGGCAGTTCTTCGAGCCGATGCAAGACCTGTCGCAGTTCTACAACGTGTTCCAGGCTGCGGGGGCTGCCCTGGAGAAGCTCGCCGGTGTGATCGAGGAGACGCCCACCGTGCCCGAGCCCGCCTCACCCGTGAGCATGGGCGATGTCAAAGGCGCGATCGGGTTCGAGAAGGTCACGTTCGCCTATCGCGACAAGCCGGTGCTGCACGACGTCGACCTGGGCATTCCTGCTGGCCAGATCGTCGCCGTGGTGGGCGAGACCGGAGCGGGCAAGACCACGATGGCGCGCCTAATGGCTCGCTTCTATGACCCCAGCGAGGGCCGGCTCACACTCGACGGCGTCGACCTGCGCTCGATCGCGGTGGGCGACCTGCGCCGCGCCATCGCGATGGTCACGCAGGAGACGTTCCTGTTCTCCGGAACCGTAGGGGAAAACCTGCTGTTCGGAAGGCCGGAGGCGTCGCACGAGGAGATGGTCGCCGCGGCTCGTGCGATCGGTGCACACGAGTTCATCAGCGCGATGCCCAACGGATACGACACCGACGTGAGGCGGCGTGGAGTACGCCTCTCTTCGGGTCAGCGGCAGCTCGTCGCATTCGCTCGTGCTTTCCTGGCCGACCCGAGGGTTCTCATCCTCGACGAGGCGACGTCCTCGCTGGACCTTCCTTCGGAGCGCCTCGTGCAAAGGGCGCTTCGCACGCTGCTGCGCGGCCGCACGGCGATCATCATCGCCCACCGCCTATCGACAGTCGACATCGCGGACCGGGTGTTGGTCATCGACGGCGGGCGGGTCGTGGAAGATGGCGCGCCGTTAGACCTGCGCCAACGCAGCGGCGCTTACGGGTTGCTGCATCGTCAGTGGGTAGAATCGCTGGCTTAATGGGAGATCTCCGGGTTGCGGTGCTGGGCCCAGGAGGTGTCGGCGGGCTGTTGGGTGCGCTTTTGGCCCGCGCCGGAAACGCGGTGGTGATGCTCGCCGGTGAGAGCACCGCGAGGGCGATTGCCGAGAACGGTCTTCGACTCGAGAGCCGCCGCTTCGGCGACTTCATGGTCGTGGTCGAAACGGCGGACCGACTGACGAGCCAGGTCGACGCGTGCCTCATTACCGTCAAAGCGACGCAGCTGGACGAGTCACTTCAGCGTGTTCCTGCGGACGTCCTGGCTCAGGGTCTGATGGTTCCGTTTCTCAACGGCATCGATCACGTCGCCAAGCTTCGGAGCTTGTTCCCCTCCTCGAATGTCGTACCAGCCACCATCCGAGTCGAGACGGCGAGGGTTAAGCCAGGCGTCATCCGCCAAACGAGTCCATTTGCCTCGGTCGAGATCGCCACGTCAGACCCTGTGCGAGAAAAGGTGGAGTGGCTGGCTGCTCAGCTTGGCGCCGCCGGGCTCGACGTCCGGCTTCGAGAGGACGAGACGGCGATGCTCTGGGACAAGCTTGCGGTTCTGGCCCCCCTTGCCTTGCTGACAACACACGAGCGAGCTGCTGTCGGCAAGATCCGCTCTGATCGCCGTCAAGACGCCATCGCGCTCATCTCGGAGGTCGCTGCTGTTGCCACGGCACAGGGCGCCACTGCCGATCCTGAGGCGGCGGTCCGCATGTTGGACCTGGCGCCGGAGACGTTCGAGTCATCGATGCAGCGAGACCAGGCAGCCGGCCTACCGCTCGAGCTCGACGCGATCGGCGGGGCGGTAATCAGAGCCGCTGCTCGGGCTGGCATTGACGTGCCGGTCACGGCCCGGCTAGTGGAGGAGCTCCGACTGCGACAGCCTCTATGAAGCTGAGCTGCTGAGCATGGGTAGCAAGGCACGCGCAGAGGCATTCAGCGACGGAATTTTCGCGATCGCGGCGACCCTTCTGGTGCTGGACCTCGCGGTTCCCAAGCCGGGGCCGTCCTTGCTCAATGGACTCCTCAACGAGTGGCCGGCCTATGCGGCCTACGCAACCAGCTTCCTGACCATCGGCATCATCTGGGTCAACCATCACGCTGTGCTGGAGCGCCTCGAGCGGATCGACCGCGGCTTTCTCTTCCTGAATGTTGTCTTCCTGCTGTTCGTTGCACTGATCCCTTTTCCGACCAAGGTTCTCTCCCAGTACCTCCAGTCGGGCGGTGACTACGCGCACGTCGCCGCGGCTGCCTATGGGGTGGCGATGATTCTCATGGGCATCAGCTTCAGCATCCTCAACTACTACGCGACCGCTCGCGGCCTGGTGGCGATGCAGCAGAGGCTCACCTTTTGGCAGCAGGTCCGCTACTCGATAGGCCTCCTGATGTATGTGGTCGGAACGGCGGTGTCACTGATTGATGCACGCGTCGCCCTCCTGATCTATGCCGGCATGGCCTTCTACTACGTGATCGAGCCACTGATGGCAGCACGCCAAGCGTCGCCTCCAGGACTCAAGCGAAACGCGTAGTAACCCGCTCGGCCTCCTCAGGCGGTGGAGGTGTCGAGGTAGAAGCGGCGCCAGCCCACCTTCTCGAATCCCAGCTTGGTCAGGATCGGTGCGGACATGTCGCCACCCCAAACGGCGAGGCCGCTCACGCCCGCCTGGCGGGCGATCTCGAGGCGCGCCGCGACCAGGGCCCGGTAGACCCCGCGACCTCGGAACTTCGGCCGCACCGAACCGCCATTGATTGCGGCGCCTGCGGGAGGAAATAGGCTGATCCCGGCGCTGCCCGCTGGCTCGCCGTCTATCACCGCCAGCAGGAGGTGCCGGTTGCCGGCCGCGAGGAAGTTGAGGCGGCGCCTTTCCTCCATAGCGATCATCTCGGGATCGTCACCGTACGAGCGGTCCATGAACGCTTCGGCGGCCGCCGCGACAGCGCTTCGAAACGTAGCTAGGTCGGCGAGAGCGTCCCGGATTTCCAGGCCCTGAATCGGCCGTGCTTCCACCGTGGCGTCGATTTCCAGCACCATCACCGCGAACTCCCAACCATGAGGGTCTGGGTGAACGCCATGTCTTGCGAGGTGGTCGGCGAAGTCGGGCGGCTCCGTTTCAGGGTCGAGCGTCCACATCACAGGCAGGTGGTACGGAGCGATCGTCGCACGTGCCTCACGGATGATCTCGTCGGCTTCGTCCGGCCGGCACCTGATCCACGAGACGTTGTTGGGCCCGGGGATCGGAAAGTCCCGCTGGAGCGTGATCTGGTATCGGGGCGTGACGATGCGATCGACGCCGGGCGCGGCCGGTTGGCGGTGGTGGTTGGCGAACTCGACGAGCGCCTGCGATACTGCCGGCATGGCTACATTGTCGCGAGCTCTCCGGCGCTGGGAACCGATCCGGGTCGCGGCGTCTGCGCTCGGGCTGGCACTGGTGATCCTGCTCGCGGGTTATGTGGTTGGCGTTGCCACCGCGGAAGTCACCCTCGAAAGCGTCGTCTCGGCGGTCGCTCTGCTCGCCATTGGCGGATCTGGGCTCCTGTATGCTTGGCGCCTTGAACCCGGCGCCAGCGTCGACTAGCCGGTAGTACCACTCTCAGCAACCACGGAGTGCCGATGGACTCCCTCCACGCGATTGGTTTCTACGTGTCCGCCGCAATCTCGATCGGCGGCGGGCTCCTGCTGGCATTCCTTCCCGGACGCGGCCAACGTGGCATCGCCATGGCGGTCGCGGGAGCAGGGATCGTCGGCCTGTACGCCTCCCTGTCCGCAGGCTTTGCCGGACTCGTCGCCCTCGTGTGCTACGCCGGATGCGCCCTGCTCGTAGCCGCGCCGCAGTACCGGGTGATGGACACCGTCGCAGCCGGCGTCTGGCGCCAGGTCGGCGCAGTCGCGGCGGGAGGCCTGTTTGCGGTTCTCGCCTATGCCGCATGGCGGGGAGATTTCGTCCACGCAACCTTCCGCGGCGGGGAGGTTGGCAGCGCAGCAGTCGGCCGTCTCCTTTTCGCGCATGACGCACTCGCGACTGAGGCCGTGGGTGCGCTGGTGCTCGTCACGCTGGTGGGCGCCACCGCGGCATGGCGCTTACGAGATCGCGGTCGATGAGCGCAGGCCTGGTTGCCGTGCTGTTCGTCGCGGCTGCGCTTGTTGCTGTGGGTGCCTTCGTCGCGGCGTGGAAGCGTGACCTGACGGCCGCGCTGGCCGGCGTACCGCTGATGTTCGGCGGGGCGGGCGTCGCATTCGCCGGCGTGGCCCGATTCGCGGCGGCAGGTGGTGCGCCACTCTTCGGCCAGGAGGTGGCCGCGCTGCTTGCGGTGGCCGCCCTGGCGCTCGTCACGCTTGGCGTGGGGATCGCAGGCCGGGGGACCTCTCGCTGAGCCTGCTACTCGCCGCCGCGAACCTCGCCACCGCGGCTTCCGGGACCGCTTCTGGATCTCGACCGCCTGCAGGATTCACGTTCGACCCCGCGACCACGCTGGGATGGGCGGTGCCGCTCATCGTCATCGCGCCGCTGGCCGCCTTCGTCATCGCGCTGTCGAGCGTTCGGACCCGGCGGTCTTCGGCGAACCTCGCGATGATCGGCGTCTTCACGTCGCTGCTTGCCACCCTGCTCGTGGGCTGGGGTCTAGCGAAGCGGACGACGCCCTTCCTCGCCACCTACCAGTACATCAACCTGCCGGTCGCTTTCAGTGGGCCGACGAACTTCCAGGGGTTCGGTATCGACATCATCCTTCGCGTCGACCACATCACGGTGGCCGCGCTCGTCGTCGTGGAGCTCTGCATCATCGGTGCTCTTGGCTGGCACCAGGTGATGGGCCGGACGGAGCCGGGTCCGGCGCGTTTCCACGCCTTGATCAGCGTCCTGCTGTTCGGATGCGCCGGTGTGCTGGTCAGCTGGGACCTGGCCGAGCTGCTCGCCTTCTGGGGCGTGGCGGGAGCGGCGACCTACCTTCTGCTGGCGCACCGCTGGGGTCTTGACGAAGCGGCTGCTCGTGCACGGATCGCACTCGCGCTGCCATTCGCTACCGACCTGTCGCTCATTTGTGGCATCGCATGGCTCTATGCGCGGTATGGAGCGCAGAACCTGACGACTCTGCTGCCGATCCTGCATACAAACCCAGGCTGGACGGTGCGCTCGCTGGTGGTGGCTTCGATCCTGCTGTTCATCGGCCTGACCGGCCGCCTGGCGTTGTGGCCGCTGCAGTCATGGGTGACCCACAGCGCGGTGACGGCGCCGCCTGCCGCATCGGCCATCGTGCAAGCGGTCTGGTCGGTGCTGGCCATCGTCGTCTTGTATCGCGTGATGCCGGTCTTCGTGGCAGCCAACTCACAGACCTTGCAGGGCTTCCTGTACGCCTGCGAGGTCGCCGCCATCGCTGCAGCGCTGCTCGCGCTGCTCGGCAACGAACCCAGGCGCATCGTCGCCCGACTCGGCTCGGCCGTGGTCGCGTTGGCGGCTGCCGTCGTGATCCATGGATTCCAGGTACCGAACGCGACGTTCGCGGTCGCCGGGATTGCATGTGTGTTGGCTGCCGCGCCTGCGCGTGCCGCGGGCGTTCTCGCGGCCTCGGCTATCGCCGGTGCGATGCGGACGGACGACCTTGCCGAGATGGGCGACGCGTGGGCGCGCATGCGAGCAAGCGCCCTCGCCCTGCTTCTGGCCGCGGTTGTACTCGCCCTCAGCGCGACAGGGACGTTGGCATACGGAGTCAGCTCTCGGTCTGGGCTTGGCATCGCGGCCGGCGAGGCGCTGCTGATTGTTTCGATTGGCGCGATTCGCGTCTTTCTTGCCATGGCGCTGGGGCCTCTGCGAAGGCGGCGCGCGTTCGAGCCGGACCGCGTGAGGGAGGCGCCGCGCGCTTCGCTTGGCTGGCCGTACTGGCTCGTCGTGGGTGGGGGTGTCTTCCTGGTGGCCTCTTTCGTTCGCGGCTGGCTCGACTTCCTCGACGGTCACAAGCACCCGGCTCCCGACGCCGGCGCTTACGTGCTGTGGATTGTCGTCGTCGTGATCGGAATCGCGGCAGCCTCCCTCGCTTACGTGCGAGACAAGGACGGTGCGTTGAAAGCCTCAGCGGTGGCGGGCGCGCGCCTGAGCAGGTTGGCGTGGACCGGGTCGAGAAATGTCGATCGATTCCTCATCGCGCCTGTGACCGAACTGGCTCGGCGCACCGGGGATCGGTGGATCCCCGCGGGCGACGCGCGGCTTGCGAGTGCGCTTGATTCGACCGGACGGCTGATCGTGGCCGGCACCCGATTGCCCGTTCTGCCCGTTGTCATCGTCACCGCCATCATCCTCACGCTGGTGGTCGGCCTGGTTTCGCCGGGGGTCTTCAGATGATCTGGCAGGCCATCGCGGCGGCCAGCCCCTCGCCGGCGCCGACCGTGCCCGGCGCGGGCATCTTCTCTTCGCCGCTCCTGCTCAGCCTGACGGTCTGGGTTCCGGTCGCCCTCGCCATCGCGATCGCAACGATGCCAAACCCGCGCGGCCGCTACGACGTGTTGATGAAGCAGATCGCGTTCTTTACCAACCTCGGCCTGGTCTTCATCCTGTTTGTCGCCTACAACCAGTTCCAGACCTTCCTGCCGACGATGCAGTACGAGGAGAAATTGCCCTGGCTGCAGGCGATCGGCGTCAACTATCACCTGGGCGTGGATGGCCCGGGGATGACGATGCTCATCCTCTCCGGGCTGATCGGCATCGTCTCCGTCCTGGCCTCGCTCGGTATCCGCGACCGCGTGCGCTCCTACTTCTGCCTGCTGCTCCTCACGCAAGCAACCATCAACGGCGCCATCGTGGCCCGGGACATGTTCGTCCTGATTCTTTTCTGGAGCGCAGCGGCTATTCCCCTGGCGCTTCTGATACACGGTTGGGGAGGGCCGCGCCGACATACCGCCGCGTGGAGGCTACTGGGGTACTGGGGCCTTGGCACCGCCGCCCTTGTGATCGGAGCAATGACTCTCTATGCCGTGACGGGAGGCGCGAGCTTCGACATGGATGTCCTGCTGAAGACGACCATCAGCCCGCGCGTCCAACTCGCCGTCGGGCTGCTCATGATCGTCGCGGCGGCGACGCGGCTTCCTCTGTTCCCTTTTCATGGATGGGCTCGCGACGTGTATGCAGAGGCGCCGGTTGGTGTCGCTGTGATCGTCGCCGGGAGCGCCTCGCGCCTGGGCGGATACCTTCTATTACGTACGCTCGTAGCAGCCGAGCCGGCAGCCGCGCATCTGCTGGCCCCACTGCTCGCGGCGCTGGCCGCGTTGACAGTCGGGTACGCCGCACTGGTGGCGCTGCGCGCGACCGACCTGCGGCACATGGGCGCGCACCTGGCGCTCATCCCCGGCGGCGTCACGGCCCTCGCCTTGGCTGCCCTCTCACCGCTCGCCATCGGGGGCGCCGTGCTCTCGTTCTTCGCGGGCGGCCTGGCAGCGGCCCTCATCGTCGGCGCATCCGCGACGCTTGCGGACCGCGCGCAGTCGCGCAGCCTTCAGGTCCTCAGCGGCCTGGCTCCACGAATGCCGATCCTCACGTGGCTGCTAGTCCTGGGCGGCCTGGCCGTCCTGGGCGTGCCGCTGCTCGCAACTTTTCCAGCTGAGCTCATGACGTTCTTCGGCTCGTTCAAGACGCAGCCAAACGGCGCCTTCGCGGTCGCGGCGGGGTTGGCGATCGCTGCTGTCGCGTTGGCGTCATTGTTCCGGCGGGTGTTGTTCGGGGCACCGAACCCCGACGCCCCTGGCGTTTCGGACGCCTCGCTCGGAGAGACGTGGTACCTGGCTTTGCTGGCCGGCGGATTGCTGTGGGTCGGCCTTTACCCAGGCGGGCCGAAGCTGCCGGGCACCGACACGCCCATCTTCGACCCGGGCCTGGTCAACGTCATGTCCGCCGGGATCAGCGACATCGCCTCGCCGTATGCCGGACCGAACCCGGTGACCGGGCAGTGAAGAACTTCGTTCTCGTCCCCGAGGCGATCGTTGTCGCGACAGCCGTTTTGCTCCTTCTGGCCGGTCGCTTCGCGTGGATTCGCTCGACCGGGCGGCGGTACTTGCCCGGCGTGGTGGTCGCCATCGTGCTGGCTTCCCTGGTCATCGAGCTGTGGGGCGGCGCCACCTTGAGCACGTATTTCGGCGGAGGCCTGGTGCAGGACCGCTTCGCTCTCTTCGCCAAGGCCGCCGTGCTGCTCGCGGCGACCATTGCCTTCGCCGTCGTCGACTGGACGGCCGAGGACTCGCTGTCGATCGGCCTCGCCATGCCTCTGTTGGCGGCCTTTGGAGTGATGGTCGCGGCGTCAGCGGGTGACCTGGTTGCGCTCTGGGCCGGACTCGAGCTGGCGGCGGCGGCCGGCGTTGTGATGGTCGCCGTTCGGCGGCCGGACCTCGCGATGCGGCTGCTGCTCACCGGGGCGGTCGCCAGCGCGCTGCTTCTGACCGGCCTTGCGTTCCTTTATGCGTCGGTCGGCACATCGGACCTGACTGCGATGCGCGACGTCCTCTTCAGCGGAGCGCCAACGCTCGCCCTTGCCATCCCTGTTTTCCTCGTCATCAACGGCCTGGCGGTTCGCGCCACGCTCGCCCCCTTCCAGCTCGCCGGGATTCCAGCGAGTCTCGGAGCCTCTCCTCTGGGAGCCGGTCTGGTACTGGGCCTGGTTGCCGCGGCGGCCGCCACTGTAGCCATCAAGCTGGTGGCGGCGCTGACTCCGATTCCCGCGGTTTACTCGACATACCTCGAGGTCATCGCGGCCGTGGCGATGGTCGGCGGCGGAGCGGCGGCTCTGGCGGTGCGGTCGCCCCGCGCGCGCTTCGGATACCTCGCGGCCGGCCAGATCGGCTGGGTTGCCGCCGGCCTTGTCAGCCACTATCGCTCCGGGCTTGCGGGATCCCTCTTCCTGCTCGGGGCCTTCGCGGTGGCGGCCACCTGCGGACCGGCGGTGATGGGCCGGGCCGATGGGGGAGAGCCGGCCCTGGCTGGCCTTGGTGTGCTGCGACCGGCTCGCGCCGCCGGTGTGGCGCTGGCGATGCTCTCGCTGGCCGGGGCGCCGCCCCTCGCAGGCTTCTTCGGCGAGTTCGCGGTCGGTGCCGCGCTGGCCCAGAGCGGACACTTCGGCCTGCTCGCGCTCGGCATCCTGGGCTCGATCCTGAGCCTGGCCGCCGTTGTGGGCACGCTGCGCGTGATCTACATGCAGAGTCCGCTCGAGGACGCGCGGCGTGGGTCGGCGCTTCCCGTCCTGACCCGCCTGTCGTCCATCGGTGCCGTGGCTCTTTGTGCCGTGATCGCGGCTTACGGTGTCTTTTCGAATCCGATCCTCGGCCTGGCCAACCAGGGAGCAGAGGCGTTGGGACTGCGGTAAGCTCCCGGCTACCGGTCGCAGTACGCGCCTTAGTAAACGTCCTGGAGGTCCCGCCCGACCTTGGCATCCCGCAAACGCGCGCCTGCGGCGCGCAGCCGGCGCATTCGAGCGCAAGCTCGCCCGCGGCGTAAGAACAAGCAGCAGCGCTCGCATCACTGGCTGATGCGGCTCGGGCTGGTGAGCCTGATCGTGCTTTCGTCGACTGGCCTCGTCGGGACGGCGGGCACGATCGGCGTGGTCGACTATTTCGCTGGTGACCTGCCCTCGATCGAAGCCCTCCAGTCGACCAAGCTCACCCAGACCACGCGCATCCTCGACCGCAACGGCAACCTGATCGAGGCCCTGTATCACGAGAACCGCACCGTCGTCCCGCTGAGCAAGATCAGCAAGAAGCTGCAGACCGCGACCATCGACACCGAGGACCGCACGTTCTATTCGAACTCCGGGGTGGATTACCGGCGGCTGGCGATCGCGATCGTGTACGACCTCACCCACCATTCCGGAACGCTGGGCGGCTCGACGATCACGCAGCAGGTCGTGAAGAACGACGTCCTGGACACCACGGACGCGCAAAGCAGAACGATCAGCCGCAAGTTCCGCGAGCTGCTGCTCGCCGAGGAGATGGAGCGCCGTTACTCGAAACAGCAGATCCTCGAGCTCTACCTCAACACGATCAACTACGGCAACGGCGCGTACGGCGCAGAGGCCGCAGCTGAAACATATTTCCAGGTTCACGCGAGCGACCTCACGTGGGCGCAGGCGAGCTTTCTCGCCGGCCTGCCTCAGGCGCCGGCCGATTACGATCCGTTCGGCACACCCGGCCAGCTGGCGAACGCGAAATGGCGATGGCGGTCGGTGCTGGACGGCATGGTGACAGTCGGTGAATTGAGCCGATCGATAACGGATGGAATGTACTCCGGCGACCTCATCACGACGATGATCGCGGCGCACAAAGCTTTGCCCGCGCAGCACAGCGCGTTGACGGCGCACTTCGTCGACTACATCGAGCGGTACATCACACAGCGTTACAGCCAGCAAGCGCTGTACGAGGGTGGCCTTCGCATCACGACCACTCTCGACCTCGGCACGCAGGCGCTGGCCGACAAGCAGGTGAAGGCGGGCGTGGCTGCGTACGCGAAGCGGGGCGTTAACACCGGGGCCATGCTGGTGATGAATCCGGGCGACGGTGAGATTCTCGCCATGGTCGGAAGCGCCGACTACAACAACGCCGCCATTCGAGGCCAGATCAACCTGACCGGCGTGGATCCGCTGGGCTGGCGCGGCGTCGGTTCGTCGTTCAAGGTCTACACGTACGCGGCTGCGCTGCAGGCCGGGCTCGTGACGCCGGCGACGCTGACGAACGACGAGACCGGAGTTATCGGAGGGCATACATTCAGCGACTGGGACGGCAAGCACGAAGGGTGGATTCCTTTGCGCACCGCGCTCGCCCAGTCGCGCAACCTACCCGCGCTCTGGACCTATGCAGGCGAGGGCGGCGATCGAGTGATCAGCTTGATGCACAACCTTGGGGTGACAGCGACGATCGAGAACCCGGAAGGGGTGGCGACCACGCTCGGCCACGACGCGATTTCCATGGCGGAGCATCTCGCGGCCTACTCCGCTTTCGACAATGGCGGCTTTAGGATCAGGCCACACCCGGTGCTAAACGTGACGGACGCGAACGGCAAGGTGCTGGAGGCGTTCGATTCCGCCGCGGGACGCGTGCAGGTCATCAGCCCCGAGCTGGGTTACGTGATGACCGATCTGTTGCGCGGACCCGTGAAGCTGTACCTGGGAGACCTCGGCGGGCGGCCTGTGGCGGGCAAGTCAGGCACGACCGAGGCTTATACCGGATCGATCTTCATCGGCTACACGCCGACCCTTGCGGTCGCCGCGTCGCTCATGCACATCGATGCCGGGCCAACGTGCAACTCGGGCTACGCGTACCTCGCTACCAACTTTCCGCCTTCAGGCTGGCAGTGCCCGACCTCCGTCCTGTTTGGCGAGAACGTCGGCCAGTCGGTATGGAAGCCCTTCCTAGAGCAGTACTACGCCTCGCACCCATGGCCTGCGATGTGGACGCAGCCGCCAGGCGTCGTGACGCGCCAGGTCTGCGCCTATGACGGCGGTTCCATCGGAGCAGGCGGCTTCAACGAGATCTTCCTCAAGGGCACCGGCGAACCCAACTTCCCCTGCGGGGCCAATCCGCACCCAGGCCAGGCGCCTTACCAGGTTCCGGTCGCCAGCCCCTCGCCTGCGCCGAGCGCCTCGCCAACGCCACACTAGGTTTCGTGCGGCTCAACCGGGTTGGCATCATTGGCGGCGCGATCTACCTGGGCCTTGGGCTCGCCTGGGTGTGGCTGGCGCAACCTCCCGCACCGGCATGGCTTTTGCTCGCTTGGTTCGCTCTGGTAGGGACGATCGAGTGTTTCATCCCAGGGGAGGCCAACCAGGTTTCCCTTGCCCGCGCGCACCTGGCCGCGCCGGCGCTCGTCTACTCACTTGATGGCGCGTTCGGCCTGCTGGCTGTCGTGCTGGCGGTTGCGGGTTTGAGCGACTTGGTCGACGGCACGATCGCGCGCCGTTTCGACCGGCCAACGACGCTTGGCGGGGGGCTCGATCCAATCGTCGACGGCCTGCTGCTTGGTGGCGTCGCGCTTGGTCTCGCGCTCGGCGGCATCTTTCCGCTCTGGCTCGCGCTTGTGATCATTGCCCGCTACTTGCTGCCGGCCATCGGCGGGCTGGTGCTGATCTCGATGCACCGGAGGCCGGAGTTGCATCACACGGTGAGCGGGCAGATCTCGACGTCGCTGATCATCGTCCTGGTCGGAGGCATCTGCTTGTTCCGCTTCTTCAACCAGGATGCTACCAACGTCGTGATCGGCGCCGAGGTGGCCATTCCCATCGCCACGGTGGCCACGTTCGTGCACCTTGGCTGGGTTGCTCGCCGGCCGGTTCAGACGGCCGAGCCCGGGTAAGATGCTTTGTGGTCGCGCTAAGTGGGGTGCTGGCGGTACCCTGCACCGGCAATCCGCCTTAGCCGGACCGAATTCCCGCGCTGAGGTCTGGATTCTCAGCCTGGCCGCGGCGAACGGCGTTGAAGGTCGAGACCTGCGCAGCTCGGGTCTCCGAACCCCGTCAGGTCCGGAAGGAAGCAGCGGTAAGGAGAGAACCTGAGGGTGCCGCAGTCATCTGGGCCGGAGCCGTGGACCGCGGTGCGAGCTGGGGGTCTTCGATCGAAGCGGGGGTGCGCGGCCATATCAATAAAGTCCGAACCTGATCGCCCTCGCCCCTTCAGGGGAGAGGGTTAGGGGAGAGGGGCTTAAAGAAGTTATGCCTGAGAGAGGGGCGTTCAGTGGACTAGTGCCTGAAGAAAATGCCTGAATACCAGAGCCTCTACCGCAAGTACCGCTCGCAGACCTTCGCCGACCTGGTCGGCCAGGATGCTTCATCGCGAGCGCTGCAGGGCGCGATCATCAGCGCGCGTGTCGCGCACGCATACCTGTTCAGCGGGAGCCGGGGGACGGGGAAGACGTCGGCGGCGCGGCTGCTTGCCAAAGCGCTGAACTGCACCGGCCGCCCGAAAGACTCCGCCGAGCCATGCAACAAATGCCAGTCGTGCACCGAGATGACAGCGGGTTCAGCGCTCGACCTGATCGAGATCGATGCGGCGTCCAACAGAGGCATCGACGAGATTCGCGACCTGCGCGAGAAGGTGAACCTCGCCCCGGCGCTGGGGCCGTTCAAGGTTTACATCATCGATGAGGCGCACATGCTCACCGAGCCTGCCTTCAACGCGCTGCTGAAGACGCTGGAGGAGCCGCCGGCCCATGTCGTGTTCATCCTCTGCACGACCGATGCACAGAAGATTCCGCTCACCGTAATCGGTCGCTGCCAGCAGTTCGTGTTCAGGCGTCACAGCGAAGAGCAGATCGTGTCCCGCCTCACGCACATCGCGAAATCGGAGCAGGTGAAGGTGGACGGTGATGCGATGCAGCTGATCGCTCGTACTGCGCAGGGATCGATGCGCGATGCGGTCGGTCTGCTGGACCAGCTGGTGCCTTTGGCTGAGGGGCCGATCAGCCTCGAGTCGGCGCGATCGCTGCTGGGCATCGCGGACCCGCGGCTGCTGGACTCGCTGCTGGATGACGTGCTCGCGGGTCGCGCGGCCGAGGCGCTGGCGGAGGTGAACCGTGTTTATGCGGCGGGGGCAGAGCTACGGCAGGTGGTGCGCGGGCTGATGGAGAGCAGTCGCGATCGGCTGGTCGCGGCGCTCACGAAGCGCGACCAGGTGACCGCGCGGCGGCTGTCCAGCGTGCTGGACGCGCTGCTGCACCTCGACGGTGAGGTACGGCGCCACGCCGAGCCGCGGTTCCTGGTCGAGGCGACACTGGCGCGCCTGGCGGTGGAGCTAGGCCTGGGCGAGGTTGCGGAGGGGATCCCCCCACCCGTCGCTGCCCTGCGTGCAGCGCCGACCTCCCCGACGAGCGGTGAGGTAAAAACTCCGGCGAGCGTGGAGGTCAACGTCATCGTCGCGCAGGGCGCCGAGGAGATGTCCGCACCTGTTGTGGCCGCCGGCGGCGTGGCTGGGTGGGCGCAGGTCCTTGACAAGTTGAACCGGACGGTGCGCGCCGCTTATCTCGACGCACAACCTGAGCTCGACGGCTCGCTGCTGGTTCTGTGGTTCCGCTATGGCTTTCATCACAAGAAGGCCCAGGAGCAGTCGATGCAGCTGATGCCGCACGTCCGAGCATGGTTGGGCGACGGCGTCAAAGTTGATTTCCGGCTACGAGAGGGCGACACTTCCAGGCCCACTCCCAAGGCGAGCAGTCCCGAGGACGACCCGTTCGTTCGCGAGGTGGTGCGCAGGTTCGATGGACGCGTGACCCGGGTGAAGGAGGTGCCGGAGTGAAGGATCCAATGAAGATGATGCGGCAGGTCCAGCAGATGCAGGACAAGATGAACAAGGTGCAGGTCGAGCTGGAGACCGACACCGTTGAGGGCACCGCGGGCGGTGGGGCGGTCCGCGTGGTCGCCACCGGCACGCAGAAGGTGGTGTCCGTGACGATCGACCCAGACGCGGCGTCGGACACCGAGATGCTGCAGGACCTCGTGGTCGCCGCTGTCAACGAAGCGATGGAGCAGTCAAAGCAGCTCGCCGCATCGAAGATGCAGGCGGTCGCGTCCGGGCTCGGCCTTCCGCCCGGCCTGATCTAGCCGGCGATGCCCCAGCTGCCGGAGCCTCTGGAACGGCTCATCCAGGAGCTCTCGCGACTGCCGGGCATCGGCCCGAAGACGGCCCAGCGTCTGGCCTTCCACCTTTTGCGTTCAGACAGCCAGCGAGCCACCTCTCTCGCGCACGCAATCGAAGATGTCAAGGCGCGCATCGGCTACTGCGAGCGCTGCTACAACATCGCCGAAGGGAGCCTGTGCGCAATTTGCTTGTCGACAAGGCGAGACGCAACCCTGCTGTGCGTCGTCGAGTCGGCGCTCGATGTGCTGGCGGTCGAGCGCACGTCCGAGTTCAGTGGCCTCTACTTCGTCCTGCACGGCGTGATCTCGCCGATCGACGGGATCGGTCCAGAGCAGCTTCATGTGCCGCAGCTCCTGAATCGTGTGCGCGACGAGGGCGTGGCAGAGGTGATCATCGCCACCGACGCGGACATCGAGGGCGAGGCGACGGCGCTCTACCTGCAGCGTGCCCTCCAGGAGCTGGGGACCAAGGTGACGCGGCCGGCACACGGCTTGCCGGTGGGCGGTGACCTCGAGTACGCGGACGAGCTGACACTCGCGCGGGCGATGTCGGGCCGGCGGGCCTTCTAGTGTCCAGTCCCGGGCTGTCGGCCCGACCGGCGCTCCTCTTCGATCTCGATGGAACTCTCGTGGACAGCGTCTATCAGAACGTGCTGGCTTGGAGGCAAGCGCTGGAGATCGAGGGCATCGACCTGTCCGTGTGGCGCGTTCACCGCCGGATCGGCATGAGCGGCGGGCTCTTTCTCAAGGCGCTCGACCGGGAGCTGGGCCGGACCCTTTCTCATGACGAGGCGGAACGCATCCGCGAGAACCACGCGAAAAGCTATCTACCGCTGTGGAATCAGATTCGGCCACTGCCTGGTGCCCGCGAGCTGTTGACGACGCTGACGGCGCTGCGCGTTCCGTGGGCGATCGCCACCAGCGGGAGCGTGCGCACAGCGAAAGGCCCGCTGGCGCTGCTCGAGATCCCCGACGGCATCCCGGTCGTCACCCGCGACCAGGTGGCTTACGCGAAACCGAATCCGGACCTCTTCCTGGCCGCCGCGGAACGCCTGGGCGTGCCGCCTGGCGACTGCTTTGTCGTTGGCGACAGCATCTGGGACCTGCTGGCCGCCCAGCGTGCAGGTTCGCTGAGCATCGGGCTCCTGTCGGGCGGGTACGGCAGCGATGAGCTGGTCCGGGCCGGCGCTTACCGCGTCTACGACGATCCCGCCGACCTGCTGGAGCACCTGGACGAGCTGGGCATCCGGGCCGGCTCCTAGAGGGCCGTAAGCGACCTTGCAATACGAGCCTGCGGGCCGGTACAATTCGCGGGTTCCCCTGACGGAAGGCTTCGCGCGCCCTAAAAGGCGCCGGGGTAGTTGGGAGGAATCAGCACTTTGACAACTGAAGAGTGGGAAAGACTCTGAGAGTCTTATGACTCAGGGCTATGGCCTTGGGTCCTCCGTTTTGGACGGAGAGTTTGATCCTGGCTCAGGGTTAACGCTGGCGGCGCGCATAACACATGCAAGTCGAGCGAGGGCTTATTTCTCGCAAGAGAGATAAGTTCCTAGCGGCGAACGGGTGAGTAACACGTGGGCAACCTTTCCTATCGCGGGGGATAACACCGGGAAACCGATGCTAATACCGCATGTCGTCACCGGTCGCATGGCTGGTGAAGAAAGCAGCAATGCACGATGGGGTGGGCCCGCGGCCTATCAGCTAGTCGGTGGGGTAACGGCCTACCGAGGCGATGACGGGTAGCTGGTCTGAGAGGACGGCCAGCCACACGGGGACTGAGACACGGCCCCGACTCCTACGGGAGGCAGCAGTGAGGAATCTTCCGCAATGGGCGAAAGCCTGACGGAGCGACGCCGCGTGTGGGATGAAGTCTTTCGGGATGTAAACCACTGTCGGAGGGGAAGACAAAAAAGACGGTACCCTCCAAGAAAGCCCCGGCTAACTACGTGCCAGCAGCCGCGGTAATACGTAGGGGGCAAGCGTTATCCAGATTTACTGGGCGTAAAGCGCGTGTAGGCGGCTGGTTAGGTGTGATGTGAAATCTTCCGGCTCAACCGGAAAACTGCATTGCAAACTGGCCTGGCTAGAGTGCAGGAGAGGGAAGCGGAATTCCAGGTGTAGCGGTGAAATGCGTAGATATCTGGAGGAACACCAGTGGCGAAGGCGGCTTCCTGGCCTGCAACTGACGCTGAGACGCGAAAGCGTGGGGAGCGAACCGGATTAGATACCCGGGTAGTCCACGCCCTAAACGTTGTGAACTAGGTGTTGGTCGGATTGACCCGATCAGTGCCGCAGCTAACGCATTAAGTTCACCGCCTGGGGACTACGGCCGCAAGGTTAAAACTCAAAGGAATAGGCGGGGGCCCGCACAAGCAGCGGAGCGTGTGGTTTAATTCGAGGCAACGCGAAGAACCTTACCTGGGTTTGACATGCAGAGGAAAGTTTCGTGAAAGCGAGACCCTCCCGCAAGGGACTTCTGCGCAGGTGGTGCATGGCTGTCGTCAGCTCGTGCCGTGAGGTGTTGGGTTAAGTCCCGCAACGAGCGCAACCCCTGTCCTTAGTTGAATGTTCTAGGGAGACTGCCGGGCGAAACCCGGAGGAAGGTGGGGATGACGTCAAGTCCGCATGCCCTTTATATCCAGGGCTACACACACGCTACAATGGCCGGTACAACGGGTTCCGACACGGCGACGTGAAGGCAATCCCTTAAAGCCGGTCTCAGTTCGGATTGCAGGCTGCAACTCGCCTGCATGAAGTCGGAGTTGCTAGTAACCGCAGGTCAGCACACTGCGGTGAATACGTTCCCGGGCCTTGCACTCACCGCCCGTCACATCACCCGAGTCTGGTGCTCCCGAAGTCGCTGGCCGAACCCGTAAGGGACGGAGGCGCCGAAGGAGTGCCCGGTGAGGGGGGTGAAGTCGTAACAAGGTAGCCGTACCGGAAGGTGTGGCTGGATCACCTCCTTTAAGGAGCTTCTCCTTATCCACCCTCTGATAAAGGGGGCCCTCGAAGATCGATTTGGTCGAGAGGGTTTGGAGGCTCGTCAAGTCAGAGCTCGCAGTAACGAGCGTCATTAGGTTGGCCAAGATTAGCGATGAGCCGTGCGAGTCGCGAAGAGTAGCCGTCCCGAACGCGCAAGAGCGCACTGATCGCAAGAAAGGTGCGGAAGGTGGCTCAGTCGCGGTGTGAATCCGTAATCAGCAGTTCGTTCGGAGTGCAAAACAAACAAAACAGAACCCTTGGTTCTAAGTCCTGTCTTTCCCACTCTTCAGGCCGTTCAAGGTCTGTCAACCTCCCGCGGAGACGAGTTCTCCGCACGCGGAGGGAGGCGCCGGAGAGGCGCCGCCATAAGCACGGTTCGTATGCCGTGACCCAGGGGATGTAGCTCAGCTGGGAGAGCACCTGCTTTGCAAGCAGGGGGTCAGCGGTTCGAGCCCGCTCATCTCCACCAGCACATTGACAACCGAATAGGTCTATCGAGATCTTCAGTAATGCTGAAAAGCAATAACTGGATCCTCTTTCTATATGTCGAATTTGACGTGACCGAACACCGCTTCAGCGTATGAGGAGTGGTTATAGGTCGAACAAGCTAATAAGGGTCCGAGGTGGATGCCTAGGCACCAAGAGCCGAAGAAAGACGCGGCTACCTGCGATAAGCGTCGGGGAGTTGGAAGCAAACGATGATCCGGCGATTTCTGAATGGAGCAATCCGCTCGAGGTAATGCTCGAGCACCCCTGGTTGAACACATAGACCAGGTGGAGGGCACCCGGGGAACTGAAACATCTTAGTACCCGGTGGAAGAGATATTCCCTTAGTAGAGGCGATCGAAAAGGGAGCAGCCTAAACCGTATGCATGCCAAGGCGGCGGCCGTTGTGCACGCGGTGTTGTGGGATCGTTTATCGAGCTCTGCCGAGCTCGTTCGGAGTCAAAAAGCCGGCAGTTAGCCGAAGCAGGTGGAAACCTGCGCTACATAAGGTGACAGCCCTGTAGGCGAAAGCTGACTGGCCTCCGTAACGACACCCGAGTACCCCGGGACACGCGGAATCATGGGGGAATCCGCACAGACCACTGTGTAAGGCTAAATACTCTTGGTGACCGATAGTGAAGAGTACCGTGAGGGAAAGGTGAAAAGCACCCCGGGAGGGGAGTGAAATAGAATCCTGAAACCTTGGACCTACAAACTGTCAAAGGCCTAGGTGCGCAACCTTCGGGGAGTGCACAGGCTGATGGCGTGCCTTTTGTAGAATGAGCCGGCGAGTTACTGTCTGTGGCGAGGCTAAGGGGTTTACACCCGGAGCCGTAGCGAAAGCGAGTCCGAATAGGGCGCGACCCCGCAAGGGGCTGTAGTCGTAGGCAGTAGACCCGAAACTTGGTGACCTACCCATGGTCAGGATGAAGCGGAGGTAA
>DASYVJ010000018.1:0-78067 GCA_035937155.1 Candidatus Dormiibacterota bacterium
CAGGCTTCAGCGCATCTATCACCTTGAGTGCATCCGCGCCGGACGAGGCTTCGCCCACCAGCCTCAGATTGGAGGCTGAGCTCAGCATCGCCCGCGCCGCTGCACGCGGCAAGACACTGTCGTCGACTACCAGCACTCGGAAGATCTTTCCGTCTGACGCAGCTTTCGCGATGGAGGCAGCTTAGCAAGAAGGGAAATGCCCCGAACTGGGCGTACATACGGCTACTTAGGGATTCTGGCTATTGGCGTCGCGGTTCTTAACGTGATAGCCCGCCAGACCGACATCGCGCACCCAGATAACCCCATGGTGCTCCTGTATCTCTGCGTCACTGCGGCTCTGCTCAATATCCCTCACGTCCGCCTAGAGCATGGACGGCTCAGTCTTGTCGGGATTGCAAACGTGGCTGCCGCTCTGTTATTGAACCCCTTGGATGCAACCGTCGTCGGCCTTGCGTCCTCCGCATCGCTGTACCGGCGTGGAACGTATCCTCTTCTGGGAAACGCCGTCTTCTCAGCCACACTCAACTGCCTTGGCGCGATAGTTGCGTCCGAGCTCCGCACCGGAAGCTCGCTTCCTCTTGGTGCGCGAGTGCTGACCTTTCTCACTTGCTTTGCAACCAACCTAGTCCTGGTTGTACTGGGTTTCCGAATCCGTTTTGGTGAGGCCATCCGAAACGTAGCGAGGAAAACCTTTAACACCTCGTTCTTTGTCGCGTTTGCATATTCGGGTCTCGCATCCCTGCTAATTAGCTACGTTCTTGACGGGTCGCCTCTCGGCTACTTCCTAGCCACCATCGTTTGCGTCCTGTCCCTCGCCCTGACTGACACGATCGCTGGCCGGCGTGTGCGGCGCGTCCTCGAGTCGGAACTATCCGACGCCGACCGCCACCTTTTCCACAGCCGGGCCGTTGAGGGCGTCGTCCACAACCTCCGCAATCACGTGGCCACCGCCGTGGGCTACCTGAAAGAGATCGATCCCCGGCGACTGGATCCCGTCGACCGCGAAAGCATCGAGACGGCAACAGCAGCAGCCGACGACGCAGTCATGGTGTTGCGAAGTCTCTCCCAGGGAGCAACGCCACGCGTCAGCTACGCTCCCGAACCGGTCGATCTCAACGAGCTCATCACACGCGCCCTCGGCATGGCGCGACCCAGGGCTCGCACCAAGGAAGTCCAGCTGGCTCTGCGTGAGTCGCCGGACGAGGTCAAGGTCCGGGCTGACCCTCTGCTCCTTCGCGAAGTCATCACGAACCTGGTCAACAACGCCATCGATGCCGTTCCGGTAAGCGGCCACGTCGAGCTCAAGGCGGGTCGCCGTGGCAATGGTTGGCCTTATTTCAGCGTGAGCGATGACGGGCCCGGAGTTTCAGATGACCACCGGCACCACCTGTTCGAGCCCCACTTCACAACCAAAGAGGGGGGCACCGGACTCGGCCTGTTCATGTCCTACGGCATCGTTCGAGAGCATCAAGGCCAACTCTTGTACGAGGGCAACCGGCGCGGCGCCATTTTCACCGTCACCCTACCGCCATTTGGAAACTAGGCGGCGCGTGGCAGGAGCTCCGAAGGAACTGCGCCTACTCGGGCGACTATCCACCGTTTCAGCTGGGTGAGATCGGAAGCATGCGGGAAAGAAATTTCTGCCGTTGACAAGTCCCCCGCCACGGTGTAGGCCTGTCCTGACAGCCGCTGCCCGAAGGACTACAGGCGACGCTTGGCGCCGCGCCCAAGGGTCAAGACGGAGTCTGGGAGGGGAACGATGTTGTCTAGCGACAAGCTCAATCGCCGGCAGGTCTTGATAGGCGCGACAGCAGGCGCACTCGGTATTGGAGCGGCCGCACTCAGCCCGATTACCGTCTTGGCAGCAGATAGCTCAAGCCTTGTTGGCACCTGGGACGTGCTGATAACCGACGAGACTGGGCCAGGTGAACCGACGACGGTCGAAGGGGCCACCACGTTCGCTCCCGGCGGCGGCGTTGTCACGATGGACTCTGGCCAGGCTTCCACCGGGATTGGAAGTTGGGCCAAAAAGAGCGGGCGCGCATTCAGCGCCAGGTTCATGCAGTTTGGCTTCGGCCCGCCAGGTCCGTCTAAGGTCATCGTCAGCGTCAAAGGCACGCTGTCGGAACAAGACTCCATAAGCGGCACCTTTACCTTCAAGGTCTACGACCTACAGGGGAATCAGTTCCCTGTTGACGGCAAGGGAAAATTCACCGGAACGAGGTTCAACGCAGCCTAGGCCGCAGAACGATTCCGGGAGCGCAAACAGAGCCAGACTGGCGGCAGCAAAGGACCAGGGGTCCGAAATAGGAGGGCGGGGGTGCTCGCGAGAGATGCCTCTGCTCTCCTCGTTGCCATCTGTCACAGGGGTCGTTCTAAGACTCATATAGGAAGGTCGCGTGCGCTGGCATCAGGGCCAACTCTTGTTCGAGGACACTCGACGAGGCGCGGTCTTCACGGTCGTCCTGCCGCCGTTTAGCGGTTGACCACGTTCACATGCCGGCTACCCGCTAAGAAATCGGTTCCCAGGGGTCCATCGACCCGAACCCGTGTGCTCCGAGGAGACTCGAAACCTCGCCGGAGTGAAACGCATCGTGCATGACGAGCCGGGTCAAGACCGACTGCCGAGTGTGCCGTTGGACCTCGCCGTCGCGCACACGAGTGAACGTCTCGCCGAGCACCTCCGGCGTCCAGCGCGCCAGGCATGACTCAATGATCTGCCACGAACTTTCGACCGCAAACATGAGCTCATCCGACCGCCGAGGAACGTCGAGGTGATCCTCCCAGCCCTCGCCGAACGGATCACGGAATGGCGTCGTCTCAGCGCCACCCTCTTTGAGAACCCCACATAGCCAATAGACACGAGCGCCGGCAATGTGGCTCACGATCGCCCAGATCGGCCACCCGTCCGGTGACGCCCTCAACTGCAGTTCTTGCGGTCCGAGCTCAGGCACGCGGTGGATCAGATGCGCCTGGGTCCTCTGCCAGCCCTCGAAGATCGGCGCAATGCTCATGCCTGATGGAAAAGCCTAGCCCTTTGGGGTTCGGTGACCTGGAGATCACGAGCTAGTCGCGCACTGGCATCTAGGGGAGTCGTTGTACGAGAGAGATCGCCGCCTCTCCTCTGCGAACTGTCATAGCCACCAGCACAACACCGGTCACCGCTGCATAGAGCGCGCCATTAATCAAAATGTTCGACAGAAACATGGCGGTCCGTGTGGCATCGTCGCCGGCGACAGGCTCTTGGAGGCGAATCCCAAAAACGATGCCGACGAGGATTGCTGCGACGAGGTTAGCCACCAGCCAAAAGCCGACCACCGATCTGCCCTCCAAAATCTTTGCCAGCAGGAGCCCCTGAGCGAGACCCAAGACCATCGCGTTGGCGAGACCGAAGAGAGCGAAGATGACTTGAAGCAAGGGGAAGCCAGACGGTAACGCTGTCTGAATTGCACTGACTGAAATAAGAGTTCGAGGAATGGTGACCTGCCAGAGGGCGATTGCAATGTAGGCAATCAGGGCGGCCCCGGCGCTCACGGGTATCCATAGAAGAACGGGTCTGGAAAATCTGCCTCTCAGCGCGCCTAGAACGATGCACTGGAAGGCGGCCAAGAGAAGGGCGCCCAGGACGATGGAACCTGGCCCAAACGCATCTTGGAGTCCAAGCGCGACACTAGCGGGGAAGCGGAGATTCAACGCCGCTGGAAGAACAGGAAGCAGGCTTCCGGCGGTGCCAGCCAGCAACCACGCACCCCAAAAAGCCATCCCAGCCCGTCGACCCGCGTTGACCATGCTTGGCGAACCGACTCTAGAACGGTATCGCAGAGTTGGCAACATCTCTGATCACGGTGACTCTTCCGTCATTCGGCGGCTGATCGCAGCCACGAGGTCCTCGAGCTCGATCGGCTTGACAAGGTAGTCACTGGCGCCGAGGCTTGCGGCGACTGCCCGCGAGCGTGGATCAGTCGCGCCTGTGACGACGATCGGCCTCGCCGCCCTCAAGGCGGTGCGATCCCTTTCGCCCAGTCCAGGCGCGAGGCCGAGGTCGAAGACCACCAACTCGCGGGGCCGCAGTTCCCGCAAGCCGCCGGCGGACTCTGCGTCGTAACCGAGCCGCCGCAAGCCACGGGCAGTCAGCTCCGCGAGCCTCGCATCGTCATCGACTACCAGCACCGGGACCAGCCCGAAGGCCGCCTCCTCGACCGTACGAAGGTGGCCGAACGCGTCGTTGAGATCGCCCAGCAGACGCTCCACGGGCGGCGGGGTGCCATCAGCCAGGGACAGCTCGAGCTCCGCCTTCAACCTGGCCAGCGTCGAGCGCAGCCGGTGAAGCGCAGCCGCCAGCTCAGGGCTGGGCGACGAACCTGTAGCCGATTCCACGGACGGTCTCGATCCAGCCGGGCTCGTTCAGCGCACGGCGGATCTGGTGCACCGCCTGCTCGAGACTGTGCTCGAACCCCGCATATTTGGTCCCCCAGACCCGCTCCAGCAGCTCCGCGCGCCCCACCACCTCACCCGGGCGACCGGCCAGCAGCTGCAACATCAGCAGTGGCCGCCGCTCGAGCTTCACGTCGCGATCGCCCAGCCACGCCTGGCCCCGCGCCAAGTCGATCCGCAACCGCCCAGCGACCATGACTCGCGCCTCAGGAGCGCTTTCGCGCAACGCACCGCGGATCCGTGCCAGCAGCACCTGACGGTCGGTGCCCTTGACGATGTAGTCGGTCGCGCCGTGGTCGATGCCGAGGACCTGGTCCCCTGACGCGTGCCGCGCGCCGGTCAGGATGATGACCGGAAACGCGATCCGATCGGCTCCGGAGCGAAGCGAATCAAGGACTTCTGGCGCCTCCATGTCGGGCATCTCGTAGTCGAGCAGCATCAGGTCCGGAGAGCTGGATCGAACACTCTGCAGCGCTGCGGTCCCGCTGACGGCGATCTCGACCATGTAGCCGGCACGCCGCAGCAGCTCGGCCGTCAGCTCAGCCGTGCGTGGCTCGTCGTCAACGACAAGTAGCCTGGCCGTCATTTTCTGTGCGCCCTGCGCGCGGCGCCACCAATCCCAGCCGCAACCTAACAGGTTCAAGGTTTCTTGAGGAAACACTGAACGTGCGGTGAGGTCAGATCCACAACCGGCAAATAACCTCCAGTCATGGGCCAGCTCCAACAGTTCCAGCAAGCCAGGCGCCGGTTGGGACTGGCCCTAGATGGACTCTGTCAGGACCGTTGGGTCCTCGGCTACCTGCGGGCGGGACGGCTCCAGCCCATCGCGGCGTCAGAGGTCTCGCGCCGCTTTCTACAGGGCCGCCCGCTCATGCCACTCGCCCGCCGCGCCCTATACGAGAAGCGCCCGATGGTCCTCAACTCGCTGATCGAGAACCCAAACCCGTCGGTGGGGTACGACTGGGAGCTCGACTGGCCGACACTGCTGTATGCGCCGGTTGGCGAAGCAGGAGCGCGTCCGATCGGCCTCCTCGTCATCGGCTGCCGGCGCGATCACTGGTACACCGAAGAGGACGTTGCGTATGCCGCCGGCCTCGGCACCTCGCTCGCACCGTTAGTGGCAGCGCTGCGCGGTCCGCTGGGCCGCCTCAACGAAAGCGAAGGTGAGGTCGCCCAGCTGCTGAGCTACGGGCTCTCAATACCAGAGATCGCGCGGGCGATCCGGCTAAGCGATCGTGCGGCTCGCGACCTGGTCGACGGCGTCACAAGAAAGCTCCAGGCGATCGAGACCGGCGATCTACCGCTGCCAGCTGAGACGCGACTGCGGCGGCGGGCGTTCCGGCTCTGACGGGGAGGTGAAGCTATGACCTGGACCTAAGTTGGGCCGAATAGGAACACCGTGGTGCCGCGACCCGCGGTGCTAACCACTTCAAGGCGGCCGCCAACCCCGGCCGCCCTCTCGCGCATCCCGACCAAGCCGTACCCGTCGCTTCCGCCGGCGAGGATGCCGCGGCCCTCGTCGGACACCTCGACGAGGAATGGCCGAGCGTCGAAAGCCATCTTCACCCTGCAGATTGACGAGCCCGAGTGGCGCCGCACGTTGGTCAGCGCCTCCCGGACGACCTGGACCACCACCTCGCGCTGATGGGCGGAAAGAAGGTCTTCAGTTCCGTTGGTCGACAGCTCGACTCGGATGCCATAGAGACGCGAGAACTCGTCAGCTTGCTGTCGGAGATCCCCGATCAGGCCGTCCGCGCTGATGGACGGCGGGCGCAGATCTGCGAGCGCCTCTCGTACGTGCTTGAGCAGCCGCTCCAGGATCTCGAAGACGTTCTTGAGGGTTTGGTCGGTCTGGCCCTTCCTACCTTCCATGTAGACCTTGAACAGGGAGATGGCGCCGGCGAGGTCCGTGGCGATCCCGTCGTGCAGCTCGCGCGAGATCCGGGCCCGCTCGCGCGCCACCGCGTCCTCGACCGCCTGGTGGGCGAATCCGTCCGCGGATGGCTTGACCTGGTCTCGCGCTTCGGTCAACGCGCCACCCTTCGCCTGGCGTACGACCGCAACAGCGCGATGGTCAGCGGATGGCGCAGCCACCGCAAGGCACGGCGGTAGGGCTTCCACAGACGCTGGGTCTCTTCGAGAGCCGATCGCAACCTTTTGATGTCGGCTTCGATTAGGCCTTGCTCGGTCTCGACCAGCTCTGCCAGCGTTCGAGTGCGCCTAGCCACCGCGAGGCCCCAAACCGCGACCAGCACGCCTTCGGCCGTCATCACCACAAAGCTCGCCACCAGGAGCCAGACGCCGACCCAGCCGATAGGAGTCACGGCCGGAGACCTCGGCGAGAGATTCGGCGCCGAGGTGGCCCAGATGCTAGGCCCGGCCGAGCACCGGAGCGAGCGCATCCGGCGATGCGTAAGCGAGGAGCGGAGGCCGCAACAACGCAGATGGGCCGCATCGGTGCCGAAGATCCGTCGAGGAATTCCGGCCGGGACTCCACGGTCACGCGATTACTCCTTTGTGTCGCCCTCTTCTTCGAGTGCGGCCACCGGCGCGATGGCAACGATCTGGTCATCCGGCGCGATGCGCATGACGATCACGCCCTGAGTCTGGCGCCCGATCTGGGAGATGGCTCCCACCTGCGTGCGCAAGACCATACCGCTTGCGCTGATGACGAGCACCTCTTCTTCGGGGTCACTGACCACTCGCATTGCAACCAGCTTGCCAACACGATCTGTGATCTTGAGCGTAAAGACTCCCTGTCCGGCACGGTGATGCATCGGATACTCGGAGACCGGCGTCCGCTTACCGTAGCCGCGCTGGGTGATGACGAGCAAGTCGCCGTCCGGCACCGCCGTCGCCATTCCGGCAACCGCGTCGCCCTTGCCGAGCTTGATACCGATGACACCCTGCGTGTCGCGACCCATCGCGCGGACCTCGGTCTCGCTAAAGCGAATCGCCTTGCCGAGCTCGGTCGCGATCAGGATCTCATCCGACCCGGTGGTCGGAGTGACCCAGTCCAGCTCGTCGCCCTCTTGCAGGTTGATCGCGATCAAGCCGTTTCGCCGCACGTTGGCATACTCGGCGAGCGCCGTCTTCTTGATGTATCCGTTCTTGGTGACCATCAGCATGTAGCGCGCCTCGGTCTCGGTTTCCGGCCGCACGAAGACGGCGGTGATCCGCTCGTTTGACCCGATGTCGATCAAGTTGTTGACCGGCACGCCCTTCGCCTGGCGCTCGCGTTCCGGCACCTCATGCACGCGCAGCTGGAACACACGTCCGCTCTGCGTGAAGAACAGCATCGACGCATGCGTGTGCGTCGTGAGCAGGTGAAGCGCGTAGTCCTCCTCGCGCGTGCCACTTGGTGCGTCGCTCCCGGCCGTTGGTTTCGCACCCTTGAGCCCGACGCCACCGCGCTTCTGCGCGCGGAAAACGCGCAGAGGTTGGCGTTTGACGTACCCGCGGTGGGTCAGCGTGACGACGACCTCTTCTTTCGGCACGAGGTCCTCGGCCGATAGCTCCGAAGCCTCCTGGTCCGTGATCTCTGTCCGGCGCTCGTCGCCGTACTTCTTGGTCAGGTCGTCCATCTCGTCCTTGATCAGGAGCCGGACCTTCTGGTCGCTCGCCAGAATCGACTCGAGGTAAGCAATGGTCTTGATGACCTCCTCGTACTCGGCGTCGATCTTTCCGCGCTCCAGGCGGGTCAGGCGGCTCAGCGTGAGGGCGAGCACCGCTTTGGCCTGCCTTTCGCTCAAGCCGAATTTGGTCTGCAGCTCGGTCGACGCGATGTCCGGGTCAGCAGCCGCGCGGATGGTCTGGATCACCTCGTCCAGGTGGTCGAGGCAGATCTTCAGGCCTTCGAGAATGTGCGCACGGTCCTGCGCCTTCTCGAGGTCGAACTGGGTGCGGCGCAGGATGACGTTGCGGCGGTGGTCGATGAAGAGCTGCAGCGCCTGCTTGAGGCTCAGGATGACGGGACGGCCGTCGACGATCGCGAGCATGATCACGCCGAAGGTCGTCTGTAGGGTCGTGTGCTTGTAGAGGTTGTTCAACACGGTGAACACGCGAGCATCACGCTTCAGTTCGATGACGATTCGCATGCCGTCGCGGTCGGACTCGTCACGCAGGTCCGCGATCCCTTCGAGCTTCCGGTCCGACACCAGCTCCGCGATCTTCGCCACGAGGGTGGCCTTGTTGACCGCATAGGGCAGCTCGTCGATGATGATCCGCTCGCGCCCATTGGGCGCTTGTTCGAAGGTGTGTCGAGCCTGCACGACGATGCGGCCATGACCGGTGGCGTACGCAGCTTTGATGCCAGCCGTCCCCATGATCTTCCCGCCGGTCGGGAAGTCGGGCCCCTTGACGAAGCTGATCAGGTCCTCGCCGGTTGCTTCGGGGTTATCCACCAGGTGGTTGATCGCGCCGGCGATCTCGCGCAGGTTGTGCGGCGGGATGTTGGTCGTCATGCCGACTGCGATGCCGCTCGCACCGTTGACCAGCAGGTTCGGCAGTCGCGCAGGCAGCACGTCCGGCTGCTCTTCGGTTCCGTCGTAGTTCGGGACCATGTCGACGGTCTGCTTCTCGATGTCGTCCATCAGCTCGCCGGTGATGGCCGAAAGCCGCGCCTCGGTGTAGCGCATCGCCGCCGGGGGGTCGCCGTCGACGCTGCCGAAGTTGCCCTGGCCGTCGATCAGCGGATAACGAAGTGAAAACGGCTGCGCCATTCGGACAAGCGCGTCGTAGACCGATTGGTCGCCATGCGGGTGGTACAGCTTCAGCACGTCGCCGACGAACGCGGCGCACTTGCGATACCGGCTGCCGGACGTCGCGCCCGCGCGGTGCATCGCGTAGAGGATGCGTCGCTGGACGGGCTTCAGACCGTCACGGACGTCGGGCAGCGCACGGCTGATGATGACGGACATCGCGTACTCCATGTAGGAGGTCTGCATCTCCTCCTGGAGGCTTCGGCCGAGCACTGTTCCGATGTTGTTTTCGTCAGTCACTGCTTTACCGGGTCACTCCTCGTACTTCTTCAGGACCACGACAGCGTTATGGCCGCCAAAGCCGAATCCATTGGAGATGGCGATGCGCACGTCCTTACGCCGCGCCTGGTTGGGCACGTAGTCGAGGTCGCACGCGGGGTCGGGATTCTCGTAGTTGATGGTCGGGTGGATGATGCCGCGATTGATCGTCAACAACGTCGCGATGGCCTCCACCGCGCCGGCGGCGCCGAGCAGGTGGCCGATCATCGATTTGGTGCTGCTGATGGCGACCTTGTAAGCGTGCTCCCCGAGCGCGATCTTCAGTGCCTTCGTCTCACCGGCATCGTTCAACTGCGTCGACGTGCCATGCGCGTTGACGTAGTCCACGTCCTCGGGCTGGATGCCCGCGTCCGCCAGGGCAAGGGTGACCGCACGCGCCGGCGCCTCTCCCGTCTCATCCGGCGCGACCTGGTGAAAGGCGTCGCAGGTGAGCGCGTAGCCGAGGATCTCGCCGTAGATGCGAGCGCCGCGATTCGTGGCGTGCTCTTCCGACTCGAGAACCAGCATGCCGGAGCCTTCGCCGGGTACGAACCCGTCGCGGTCACGGTCAAAGGGACGGCTCGCCTTCTCGGGTGCGTCGTTTCGCGTGGACAGCGCCCGGATGGAATTGAACGACGTGATCCCCACCTCGCACAGCGAGGCCTCGCTGCCACCGGCAAGCATCACGTCCGCGTCGCCGTGCTGGAGGATTCGCATCGCGTCGCCCAGCGTGTGCGTCGACGCTGCGCACGCGGTAGTGACTGTGGTGTTGGGTCCGCGCAGGTGAAATGCCATCGCCACCGACGCGGCGGCCATGTTGGGGATGATCATCGGCGCGTAGAGCGGATTGAGGCGCCCTTTGGTCGCGTATGCGATGGCGCCGTTGGTCATCTCGATGAAGCCACCGATACCGGTACCCATGTCGACGCCGACGCGAAAGCTGTCCTCTTTGCCGAGGTCGAGGCCGGAGTCGGCCAGCGCCATCGTCGACGCCGCAACGGCCATCTGAGAGAACCGCGCCATCCGCTGCGCAGTCTTGCGCTCCATGAAGTCCTGGGGGTCGAAGTTGGGCACCTCGCAGGCGAATTTCGTGGTCAGCTTCTCGGTGGAATAGCCCTCGGCCGGGCGAGCGGTGCTCCGCCCTTCGATGAGCCCGTGCCAGTACTCCTCCAGGTTCTTGCCCAGCGGATTCACGGTCCCCATCCCCGTCACGACGATGCGCATCCGGCCGTTCTTGCTCACTTCCCCACCTCTGCCCGAATCTTACCGACGAGCTGATTCTCCACCGCATCCCGGGTCACCCGGATCGCGTTCTTCATTGCCCGAGCGTCAGACCGTCCGTGCGCGATTACAGCGACGCCGTCGATTCCAAGTAGTGGCGCGCCGCCGAACTCGCGCCAGTCGATTCGAGCTCGCAGCTGCCGTACACCGGGCCGGATGAGCATGCCGCCAAGCTTGCCGCGCATGGTCTTGGGGATCTCGTCCCGAAGGTTGCGAAATAGGAATTCCGCGGTGGCCTCGGCCATCTTGATGGCGACGTTCCCGACAAAGCCATCCGCCACGATCACGTCGGCCTTTGCGCCATAGATGTCCTTCGGCTCGACGTTGCCGATGAAACCCTTGAGCGAACCGTTCAGGCGCTTGGCGGTCTCTCTGACGAGCTCATCGCCCTTACCTGCCTCTTCACCGTTGCTGAGCAGGCCGACGCGTGGGTTGGCCCGGCCGAGCATTTCGCGCGCGTAGACAGCGCCCATCAATGCGAACTGCACCATGTATTCGGGCTTTGAGTCGACATTAGCTCCGACGTCGACGAAGTAGGCGAAGCCTTCCTGGGTTGGCACGATGGAACCCAGGGCAGGTCGCTCGACGCCCTTGATCCGTCCCTGGATGAGGAGCGCGGCCGCCATGATCGCGCCGGAGTTACCCGCTGATACCCATCCGTCAGCACGGCCTTCCTTGCACATGCGCGCGCAGACGCTCATCGAAGAGTCGGGCTTCGACCGCACTGCCTGCGCGGGGTGCTCGTCCATCGTGATCGCCTGCGTACAAGGCACAAGCCGCAAGCGCGGATGCGAGTCCATCAGAGGCTGGACGGAAGACGGCAAGCCGACCAGGGAGATGTCTATTCCGTATTCGGTGGCGGCTTGCGAAGCTCCCTGCACGATCTGAGCCGGCGCGAAGTCGCCGCCCATGGCGTCGACCGCTATTCGCATTCCCGAGGCTCAGATGTCGAGGTTGCGGACGCTCTTGGCGTGCGCCTGAATGAACTTCTTGCGCGGCTCCACGTCCGGCCCCATCAGCTTTTCGAAAATGTCGTTGACCGCTGCCGCGTCTTCCACGGTGACCTGGAGCAGCACGCGCGTGGCCGGGTTCATCGTCGTCTGCCACAGCTCCTCGGCATTCATCTCACCGAGACCCTTCATGCGCGCCGACTCGGCATTCTTGCCTAGCTGCCGGAGTGCCTTGTCGCGCTCGCCTTCGGAATGGCACCAGATGATCTGCTTGCCCTTGAACACCTTGAACAGCGGCGGCTGCGCCATGTACAGGTAGCCCTTCTCGATCACCTGCGGGAAGTAGCGATAGAAGAACGTGAGCAGGAGTGTGCGGATGTGGCTGCCGTCCACGTCTGCGTCAGTCATCGTGATCACGCGGTGGTAGCGCATCTTCTCGACATTGAAGTTGTCGCCGACGCCGGCGCCCATCGCGGTAATCAGGTTGCGAATCTCGTCTGAGGTGAGCACCTTGTCCAGGCGCGCCTTCTCGACGTTCAGGATCTTGCCGCGCAGCGGCAGGATGGCCTGCGTCCGCCGGTCACGGCCACCCTTAGCGGTGCCGCCGGCCGAATCACCCTCCACGATGTAGAGCTCACAGAACGCCGGATCCCGCTCGGAGCAATCGGAAAGCTTGCCGGGCAAAGTGCTGGACTCGAGCAGGCTCTTGCGCTGCACCAGATCGCGGGCCTTGCGCGCCGCCTCACGAGCCCGCGCCGCGGTCAGCGACTTCTCGACGATGCGCCTGCCTTCGGATGGGTTCTCCTCGAGATACTGCGTCAGGCCTTCGGTCAGCGCAATCGACACGTGACCCTGCACCTCCGCGTTGCCCAGCTTGCCTTTCGTCTGCCCCTCGAACTGGGGGTCGATCACCTTGACGCTGATCACCGCGGTCAAGCCCTCGCGCACGTCCTCTCCAGAGAGGTTGGGGTCCTGCTCTTTGAGAATCCCGGCCTTGCGCGCATACCGGTTGAGCACGTTGGTCAGCGCCGAACGAAAACCTGTGAGGTGGGTGCCGCCTTCGATCGTGTGGATCGTGTTGGCGAAAGCGAGCACGTTCTCGACAAAGGTGTCGTTGTACTGGAGGGCGATCTCCACCTGAGTGCCCTCGACCTCGCGGTCGACGTAGAAAGGAATGTGGTTGACCACCTGCTTGTCTCGGTTGAGGGCGCCGACGAAGGAAACCACTCCGCCTTCGAAGTAGAAGGTGTTGGTGAAGCCGACGTTCTCGTCCGCAAGCGCGATCTCGAGCCGCTTGTTGAGGTACGCCATCTCGCGCAGGCGGCGCTGGATGATCTCGCGGTCGAACTTGGTGTCTGGGAAGATCTCTGGGTCCGGCCAGAACCGGACGATCGTGCCGGTGTGGTCCGTCTTGCCCACGACCTTGACCGAGCCGTTCGGCACCCCGCGCTCGAAATCCATGTTGTAGACCTTGCCCCCGCGATGGACCCAGACCTGGAGCTTCTCGCTGAGGAAGTTCACCGCCGAGACGCCCACGCCGTGCAGTCCGGATGACACCTTGTAGCCGCCCCCGCCGAACTTGCCGCCCGCGTTCAGGCG
This sequence comes from Candidatus Dormiibacterota bacterium, assembly GCA_035937155.1. Classification (GTDB taxonomy): domain Bacteria; phylum Chloroflexota; class Dormibacteria; order Dormibacterales; family Dormibacteraceae; genus Palsa-870. The sequence goes on from DASYVJ010000018.1 coordinate 13,283, forward strand.
CGTCAGGACCAGCTCAAGCGCTGAGAGGCCCTCTTTCTTGTGGATGTCGACCGGGATGCCGCGGCCGTTGTCCTCGACCTGGACGCTGCCGTCGGCGTAGAGGGTGACCATGATCTCGGTGGCGTAGCCGGCCAGGGCTTCGTCGACGGCGTTGTCCACCACCTCGTAGACCAGGTGGTGCAGGCCGGTCGAGGAGGTCGAGCCGATGTACATGCTCGGACGCCGCCGCACATGCTCCCGGCCCTCCAGGACCTGGATCTGCTCGGCGGTATAAGCGACGTCCGCGCCTAAGGGGTGGGGCCTGCCGTTTTTGGCGTTCACATGGCGCGCGCCCGGCTGCTCCGGCAAGGGGTTTTTGGCCGCCGTCACCGGTAAAAAGGCCCTCCCAGCGTGGGGAACTCGTGGGGAACTACTGGGCAGAGTTTCAGACCACTAATTTTACCTGATTTCGAATTCGAAATGGGCTTGCGGGAGGGCCCTTAACAGGCCTAGTTCTCGGCCCGTTTCCAGCGCAGGATGGGATCCTCGCTCTGACCCTGAAGGTAGGCGTTGATCCGGCGGGCCGCGGCCACCTCGTCCAGGCGTCCAACGGGCATGTTTTGGGGCGCGTCATGGAGTGCCTGGGGGTTGGTTTTGGCCAACCCGACGATCTCCTTGATGGCCGCCGCAAAGGCGTCGAGAGTGGCCTTGCTCTCGGTTTCGGTGGGCTCGACCATGATCGCCTCTGTCACGACCAGCGGGAAATAGACGGTCGGAGCGTAGAAATCCCGATCCAGGAGGGCTTTGGCTATGTCGAGGGCCCGTATGCCGTCCGCGGCGAGGTGGTGGGCGCTCGCGACGAACTCGTGCATGCAGGGGCCCTCGTGCGGCATCTCGAGGTCGCTCTCGACCTGCTTGCGCAGGTAATTGGCGGAGAGCACCGCGTCACGCGACGCCTGCGTGAGGCCATCGCCGCCCATGGCCACGATGTAGGCATAGGCACGGACGAGCATGCCGAAGTTCCCGTAGAAGCTGCGCACCCGGCCGATCGACCTGGGGCGCTTGAAATCCAGCGCGAGATGCCCGTTGGTGCGCTCCACGGTCGGCGTGGGCAGGAACGGGACGAGCTCGGCCTTCACGCCGACCGGGCCGGCGCCCGGCCCACCACCTCCGTGCGGTGTGGTGAAGGTCTTGTGCAGGTTCATGTGGACCGCGTCGAAGCCCATGTCGCCGGGGCGGCAGATGCCCATAAAGGCGTTCAGATTGGCCCCGTCGTAGTAGAGCATGGCTCCGGTGGCATGCACCATCTCCGCTATATCCAGTATCTCTCGCTCGAAGAGCCCCAAGGTATTGGGGTTCGTGAGCATGAGCGCAGCCACGCGCGGCGAGAGCTTGGACTCCAGGTCGGCGATGCTGATCCGGCCGTCGCGACCGGACTTGACCTCGACCACCTGGAAGCCGCTAAGGGCTGCGCTGGCCGGGTTGGTGCCATGCGCCGAATCGGGGACCAGGACCTCGGTCCGGGCATCTCCGCGGGAGTGGTGGTACGCCTTGATCATCCGGAGCGCCGTCCACTCGCCATGTGCGCCGGCCGCCGGCTGCAGGGTCACTCGTTCCACCCCGACCACCGCGCATAGCGCACGCTCCAGGCGCCACATCAGCTCGAGCGCGCCCTGCACTGTGTCCTCGTCTTGGTACGGATGCAGTCCGGCGAACCCCGGCAGAGCCGCAGCGGCCTCGTTGACGACGGGGTTGTACTTCATCGTGCAGCTGCCCAGCGGGTAGAACTGCTCGCTGATCGAGTAGTTCATCGAGGCGAGCCGGCTGTAGTGCCGCATGATCTCGGGTTCGCTGAGCCGCGGCAGGTCGGGCGGCTGCGTGCGCAGGAGATCTGCGGGCAGCAGCTGTGACGGCTCGGGTGCGGTCACGTCCGCGTCGGGCAGGCGAGGCGCGCGGGCGTTCGGGCGGCTCTTTTCGAAACTCAGGAGCTCGGTCACGATTCGATCGCCGCCACCAGCTCGTCGAGGGCGCGAGGGTCGTTGACCTCGGTGCAGGTGAACGTCAGGACCCCCTTGAGCTCGCGAAACCAGCGGTGGACGTCCAGCGGGCCCAGAATGCCCTTTTTGGCGAGCTTGCGGAGGACTGCCGGCCCTTTCGGGACGCGCATCGGAAACTCGTTCCAGAACTGCCGCTCCGGAAACGCAGGCTCCCAGCCGGGAAGCGCCGCCAGCCGTTCCGACAGCAAGTGAGCGCGCTTGAAGCTGACCTCGGCGACCTGGCGCAGGCCCTCCGGGCCCATGTAGGTCATGTACACGCTTGCGGCCAGCGCGCAGAGCGAGTGGTTGGTACAGATGTTGGACGTAGCCTTCTCCCGGCGGATGTGCTGCTCGCGTGCGGCCAGCGCCAGGGTGAATCCGCGACGGCCCTGGTGGTCGTATGCGCTGCCGACCAGCCGGCCCGGCAGGCGGCGTACGAGCTCGCGACGGCAGGAGATGAAGCCGACGTGCGGCCCTCCGTAGCTGGGGCTCAAGCCCAACTGCTGGCCCTCTCCGACAGCGATGTCAGCGCCGTACTGGCCGGGCGGCGCGAGGACGGCCAGGCTGATCGGGTCGACGCAGGCGATGGCGAGGGCGCCAGCCGCGTGCGCGCTCTCCGTGAGCGTCTTGGCGTCGACCAGGAGGCCGAGAAAGTCTGGCTGCTGGAAGATCACCGCGGCGGTCTTCGGCCCGGGTTCCGTGCCTTTGCGCACCTTCATCCCGCGCCCGTCGCTGAAGGCGCGAAGGACCTCCAGGTACTCGGGATGCAGATATCCCGCCACCACGACCTCGTCGCGACCGGTGTGAACGTGGGCCATCATCGCCGCCTCGGCCACGGCCGTAGCGCCGTCGTAAAGCGATGCATTGGCCACGTCGAGCGCGGTCAGCTCTGCGATCAACGTCTGGAACTCGTAGATGGCCTGCAGCGTGCCCTGGCTCGCCTCGGGCTGATAAGGCGTGTAAGCCGTGTAGAACTCGGGTTTCGAGGTCACGGCGGCAACGGCAGCCGGGATGAAGCGTCGATAAACTCCGCCGCCGCGAAATGTCAGCCGGTCGGGGAAGACGCGATTCCGGGCCGCGAGCGAGGCAATCTGAGACATCGTTTCGTATTCCGAGAGCCCGGCCGGAAGCTCCAGTTCCTTGATCCGGAGCGAGCGAGGGATGTCAAGCAGCAGGTCGTCCATGGACTGGACGCCGATCGCCTCCAGCATCGACGCGCGATCCTCTTCGGAATGGACGAGATAGGGCACTAGGCGGCCTCCGTCACCTTCTTGTAGGCCGCCTCGTCAAGCAGGTCCGCAGGGAGCTCACCGGTGATCTCCACCTTCATGATCCATCCGTCCCCGTAGGGATCCGAGTTGACCAGCTCTGGCTTGGCCGTCAGCTTGTCGTTGACGGCGCTCACCTTTCCTGCGACCGGTGAGTAGAGGTCGCTTGCAGCCTTGACCGACTCCACTACCCCGAAGCTCTCACGCAAGGCGAGCTTGCGGCCTGGGCTGGGCAGCTCGAGGAAGACGACGTCGCCGAGCTGCGATTGAGCGAAGTCGGTGATGCCGACCGTGACGGTCGTGCCGTCGACCGTGACCCACTCGTGCGTCTTGGTGTAGCGGCGGTCAGCCATTGGAGCTCCTCCTCGCTGAATGCGGCGGCCGGATCAAGTCTTGGCCGGGGCGACCGCCGATCGCGCCGAACCGCGGTAGAAAGGAAGCTTCACCACCTCGGCCGGGGCTTCTCGACCTCGAACCTCGACCGCGACCTTATCCCCGACCCGCAATGATGGGCCTTCCACCAGTGCCAGCGCGATCGGGTGACCGAGGAAGAACGAATGCGTGCCGCTGGTGACCGTCCCGACGCGCTGACCGCCGTGACTCACGGCCGCCCCGTGGCGCGGAATGTTGCCGGCGTCGGTCTGCAGGCCGATGAGACTGCGCTTCACGCCCTGCTCTTTGACTTTGGCCAGAGCGTCGCGGCCGATGAAATCCGCTTTGCCCAGCTTCACCGTCCAACCGAGGCCCGCCTCGTACGGAGTGACAGTCTCGTCCATGTCATTCCCGTACAGGCGAAGGGCGGCTTCGAGGCGCGTGGCGTCGCGGGCGCCGAGGCCCGCCGGCAGCACGCCCTCGGCCTTTCCCTCGGCCAAGATGGCGTCCCAGACGTCTCCCACGCGACCTGACTCGATGAAGAGCTCGAAGCCGTCTTCTCCCGTGTAACCGGTTCGCGAGATAAGGGCCGCTACGCCGGCGACCTTGCCCGCTCGAAAGCCGAAGTACGGGATGTCATCGGTTTCTGACGAGCCCTGCGGCAGCAGGTCGTGGGCCCGCGGACCCTGGAATGCGATGAGGCTCATGTCCTGCGTGTGGTCTTCAAGCGTCACGCCGCTGGCGAGGTGCGTGCGCATCCAGGCCGTGTCTTTCTCACGGTTCGCGGCATTGACCACGACGAGGAAGCGATTCTCGTCCTCGCGATAGACGACGAGGTCATCGATGACCCCGCCATCCTCCTTGCACATGAGCGTGTACATGGCGTGGCCGCCGGCCAGCGGAGCCAAATCATTGGTCATCAGATGCTGCAGGTAGGCCTCCGCACCAGAGCCTTCGACCACGAGCCGCCCCATGTGCGAGATGTCGAAAAGTCCGGCGACCTTCCGCACCGCGAAATGCTCGTCCCGGATCGACGTGTACTGCTGCGGCAGCTCCCAGCCTCCGAAGTCGACCATGCGGCCGCCGAGGGCAACGTGACGGTCGAAAAGGGGCGTCCGGCTTGGCGCGCTACCGGCCAAATTCAACGCGCTCGTCGTTATCGAAGTCGATCGCCGCGGGATCGATGAACTCGAGCATCTCTTCGTCATATTGACGGCGTGCGTCGGCGACCACGCGGGAGACGTAGCGAGTCCGCTCCACGGTCCATTCGAGCTTTTCCGCCAGCTCGTCCTCAGTCGGAGTACGCTCGAGCAACCGGCGCATGAGCAGCTCGGTGCGCTCGTAATCAGTTGCCGCCGTCACGAGCAGCTCCGCGTCGCGCACGGCGGCCGCCTCTGACGCGATGGCCGCGTCCATCTGCCGGGCGGCGTGCTGCTCGGCGAAATCGACGAAGTCGGTCTCGCCGCTCGTGGCGAAAGAGCGAACCGCCTCGACGAGTCCGATCGATCCTTCCTGGACCAGGTCCGGCATCGACAGGCCCTGCTCGTCTCGTGTGGCCGCGAGCCGCATGACCAGGCCGAGATTCACAGCCACGAGGCGCTCCTGGCTAGCCCTGTCGCCGAGCCCGGATCGCTCCAGCAGTCGCTCCTGCTCGCCGTCGCCGAGCGGTCTGGTCGTCTGTACCTGCCGGAGCAGGTCGCCCATTGTCTCGGCATCGCTGTCGCCCGTGTCCGCGCGTGGCGCATCGTCGTGCTGGTTGCGGCTTACCCCCATGCGCTCGATTTTACGACGCACCTGGAGCGCTTCCCCTTCCGGCTGCCTCCCGGGCCTATGTTCCACGTTTTACATCGGCACCCGGCATCCAGGATTGCCATACTCGGGACATGCGCGCGAGGTCAGCGCTGAGGCTTGGTTTCGTCCTGTTCGCGCTGGCCGCGCTGTTTCCGGTGCACGCTTCTGCTGCCACTCCACACGTCGAGCGCGCCGACCTGACCGGGGACATCAACACGATCATGGCCGCCTACATAGGCAACGCGGTGAGCCGCGCGGAAGGGGACCGGGCCGATGCATTGCTGGTCGTGATCAACACTCCCGGCGGAATCTCGACCTCGATGGACGACATCGTCACCAGCCTGCTCAACTCGAAGGTGCCGGTGATCGCGTACGTCTACCCGAGCGGTGCCAGAGCCGCCTCGGCGGGACTGTTCGTCGCCCAGGCGGCCGACATCCTGGCCATGGCGCCGGGAACCAACATCGGATCGGCGCATCCAATCCAGGCCACGGGAGCGGACCTCACCGGGGATCTCGGCGCCAAGGTCCTCAACGACGCCGTGACGCGTGTGCGCAACCTGGCTTCGATTCACGGACGCAACGCGGACTGGGCCGAGCAGGCGGTCCGCAACAGCGTGAACATCAATGCCGAGGAGGCTGTCCGGCTGCACGTCGCCGACCTCGAGGTGGCTGATCCGGCTTCTCTCATGAACGAGATCGACGGGCGTTCGGTCGCCAGGTCAACTGGGAACCTGGTCCTCCACACTGCCGGAGCGCTCATCGACGACATGCCTATGCCGTTCTGGCAGGTCTTCCTCAACGCCTTGATCGACCCGACGATCGCGGCCCTGCTCATCATCGTCGCCGGCTACGGGATCATCACCGAGCTCTCGAATCCGGGCGCGATCTTGCCGGGGGTCGTCGGTGGAGTCGCGGCGATCCTGGCGATCGTCTCCCTGGCCAACCTGCCGGTCAACATCGCCGGCGCCTTGCTGATGCTGCTCGCCTTGCTCCTGTTCATAGCCGACCTCAAGGCCAACACACACGGCATCCTGAGCGTGGGCGGTGTCTTCGCGCTCCTCCTCGGCATGGCTTTCTTGGTGAATACCGGGCCGATCGGGCTCGGCGTCAACCCCGTCGTGGCGCTCGGTTCAGCAGCGTTGACTTTCGGTTTCTTCTTCGTGCTCATCCGCAAGGTCTGGGCTGCGCGACGCGCACCGGTCTTCGCCGGAGCGGAAAGCATGGTCGGCGCCGTCGGCGAGGCGCGCGAGGAGCTCGCCCCCGAAGGTCTAGTCTTTGTCTCAGGGGCGCTGTGGAAGGCCGTCGCAGCACCCGATCCGATCCACGCCGGATCGCCGGTCCGCGTGGTAGGTCGAGACGGTCTTCAGCTGAAGGTGGTCGCGGGCGACCGCACTACAAACGTGGAAAACGGGTCGACCAAGGAGAAAAGATAGTGGACGTCGGAAGCCTGACCGTCATCGCCGTGATCCTCGTGCTGGCCGTGGTCGTCGCCTTCTCCAGCCTCCGTATCGCCAATGAGTACGAACGCGGCGTGGTGTTCCGGCTCGGCCGGCTGATCGCGTTGAGAGGCCCCGGCCTGTTCTTCATCATCCCGTTCGGCGTCGACCGGTTGGTCAAGATCGATCTGCGCGTGATCACGCTCGAGGTGCCGCCCCAGGAGGTCATCACCAACGACAACGTCACTGCCAAGGTCAACGCGGTCATCTACTTCCAGGTCATCGACGCGCGCAAGGCGGTGACTCAAGTCCTGAACTACATCAACGCGACCTCGCAGATCGCCCAGACCACGCTTCGCGCCGCGCTCGGGCAGGCGACCCTGGATGAGCTGCTGGCCAATCGAGAGAAGATCAACCAGAACCTTCAGAAGATCATCGACGAGCAAACGGAACCCTGGGGCATCAAAGTCGCCGTGGTTGAGATCAAAGACGTCGAGCTGCCGAGCACGATGCAGCGCGCCATGGCGAAGCAGGCTGAGGCGGAGCGCGAGAAGCGGGCCAAGATCATCAACGCCGACGGCGAGTTCCAGGCCTCCCAGACTCTCGCCAACGCCGCCGCCGTCATCTCGTCGCAGAAGGGCGCACTCCAGCTGCGGTTCCTCCAGACGATGGTGGAGATCGGCTCGGAGAAGAACACCACGATCCTGCTGCCCTTCCCGATCGAGCTGATCCGGCCCCTGATCGACATGACTCCGGAGGACGGAGCCGCACCGGCGAGACCGCTACCCCAACAGGGCTCGAAGTCGGGCTGAGCGGGCACCTGGTCCTCGACGCGGCAGCGGCCGCGGTGGTCTTGATGCCGCTGCCCCTGGTGGTCGTGGCCAACCTGGCCGTCGGCCGCCGTTGGGCGCACCTGGCGATCGGGATCCTCGCCGGCGTAACCGCGGGCGTCACCTTTCTGGTGGGCGCGCTGGACCTGGCGGGCGCGGGCACCACGACCGCCGGCGGGACCGGGCGGAGCCCGCTCGCGGTTGACGTCGGCATCATGGTCACCGCCGTGGTCGCCGCCGCGCTGGCCTCAAAACCCGTCCGCGACCGGGTCGGCCGTGTCCTGCCAATCGAGCCCGACAACCCGGTTCACGCTCTCGCCCTCGCTCTGGCGGTGCTCTTGTTCGGTACCCAGGTGACGTCGATCCTGTTCACCAGCCTCTCGGCGTCAGCCCAAACCCCGCTGAGCGTGGGCGATCTGATCGTCCAGGAAGCGCCATTTCTCGTCCTCGCCGCGGCGGGCGTCGGAATGTTCATTCGCCGCGACATGGCTCAGGTCGCCAACAGGCTCGGCCTGGTCGCGCCGGCCTGGTGGCAGGTGGTGCTCGCGATTGCGGCGGCGGGGGCGTTCTTCGCGTTCGGCGTGGGGATGGACACGCTCAGCCAGTCCTGGACGCCGGACGTTGCGCGACAGGTTCACTCCACGACCCAAAGCCTGTACAGCGGGCTGGGCGGTCCGCTGGGCATCGCCACTCTCGCCCTGGCCCCGGGGATCTGCGAAGAGGTCCTGTTCAGAGGCGCCGTCCAGCCACGCTTGGGGTTGATCGTCACCGCGCTGCTGTTTACCTCCATCCACACGCAGTACGGGATATCGCTCGACGCCCTTTCGGTGCTGGTGATCGCGCTTGGGCTAGGGTTGATTCGAAAGTTCACGAACACCACGACGTCGGCAATCTGCCACGTCACGTACAACCTGGTGGTCGGCATCGCCGGCGCCGTCGACATCGCGGGCTTGCAGATCGGTGTGGCGGTGGCCCTCGAGGCGCTTTTGATAGCTGTGTCGGCGTACGCAATCTGGTCAAATCGGAGGCGACAGACACTGGCGGCGAATCCTTAACCGGACGGCTAGGCAAGCGCCGGAATCTGAACTAGAATCCAGGTATGCCACCAGATATAGCAGCTGTGGAGCGAGCCTACCCCAAGATGTTGGCGACCACCACTCCACCTGTCATCGCAGTGGTCAACCAGAAGGGCGGCGTCGGCAAGACGACCACTGCGATCAACCTGGGTGCGGCCTTGGCCGAGCTCGGGCATCGGACGATGCTGGTCGACCTCGATCCGCAAGCAAATTCGACGTCCGGGCTTGGCCTCGACCCGACCCGCATCCGACTGAACGTCTACCACCTCCTCATGGGCGAGGCCGGCCTGCAGCAGGTCGCACACCCAACCGGCGTACCCAAGCTGTCGCTGATTCCCTCTCATATCGACCTGGCCGGGGCCGAGATCGAGCTGGCGGCACTCAATGCGCGCGAGACGCTGCTGCGAAAGGCTCTGTCGGCTCCCGAGCCCGGAATCGAGTGCGTGATCATCGACTGCCCCCCATCGCTAGGCCTCCTGACTCTCAACGCCCTCACCGCGGCGACGAGCATGCTGATTCCCACGCAGTGCGAATACTTCGCGCTCGAAGGCCTCCGCCACCTGATGTACACCCACCAGCTGGTGCGCTCGGGCCTCAATCCGAAGCTCGTGATCGCCGGCATCGTCATGACGCAATTTGACGCACGCACCACCCTGTCGTGGGATGTTCTGGAGTCGGTGCGGCGCTCGTATCCGAACGACGTCCTGACGACCCTGATTCCGCGCAACGTGCGCATCAGCGAGGCGCCGAGTCACGGCAAATCGGTGATCGAATACGACCCCACGTGTCGAGGAGCGATCGCCTACCGCGCGCTCGCAAAGGAGCTGCTGGAGCGATGAGTCAATCACGCGCGCGTGGCCTCGGCCGCGGCCTCGAGGCCTTGATCCCGATGTCGCGCGAAGGCGAAACCCTCGTGCCCCAGATGATCGCGGTCGACCAGATTCGACCCTCTCACCAGCAGGTGCGCACTCGATTTGAGGCGGAACCACTCGGTGAGCTGGCTGAATCCATCCGGCTTCACGGCGTACTTCAGCCGCTGCTCGTGCGAAAGCTTTCCGACGGCTACGAGCTGATCGCCGGTGAGCGCCGATGGCGAGCGGCCAGGCTCGCGGGCCTGACCGCAATCCCAGCTGTGGTGCGCAGCGATACCGGGAATGACGAACAGCTCGTGCTCGGCCTTATCGAAAACCTGCAGCGCTCTGATCTCGATCCAATCGAAGAGGCGCGAGGCCTGCGTCGATTGACCGAGGAATTCGGCCTGACGCACGACGAGGTTGCCCAGCGCATCGGGAAGCATCGCGTGTCGGTGACGCATTCGCTGCGGCTGCTCGCCGCCTGCCCTGCAATACAGTCCTCCGTTGCTTCCGGCGTCATCAGCGCTGGTCACGCCCGCGCGCTGGTCGCGCTCGACGGCCAGGCGACGCAGGAGCACGGGCTCAAGGTGGTGGTCGCGCGCCACCTCTCGGTCCGCCAGACCGAGAACTGGGTCAGAACCTACCGCCCGCGCCGCAAGCAGCGCGTCGACTCGACCGCCGAGCTCCGTGCGATCGCCGCCGACATCGAGTCAAAGCTCGGCCTGCCGATCAAGCTGACCGGAACGCTGAATCGCGGAAAGGTCGATCTGAAGTACTCCAGTCGCGAGGAGTTGGAACGGGTCTGCGCTAAGCTCCTCTCCTAAATCCATGGCCGCCCCACAAACACGCGCGGCCCAAGCCGCTACCGCCCCGGCCTCCAGCGCCTCTTCGCTGCTCCGCGAGGTTTTTGAGGTTGTGGTGCTGGCGGTCATCCTGTACTTCGGTATCAGCTTCGCCGTCCAGGCGGTGCACGTGGAGGGACTTTCCATGTACGCCACGCTGGATGACAACGATTACCTGATCGCCAACAAGATCGATTACCGCCTCCACGCGCCGCAGCGCGGCGACATCATCATCCTTCGTCCGCCTTCGGACAACTCAAAGGACTTCATCAAGCGAGTCATCGCGCTGCCTGGAGAGAAACTGCTCATCCGTGATGGCGTCGTCTACATCAACGGGCACAAGCTCGATGAGCCGTATCTACCCGAGGCCTGGACGACGTTCAACAACTATCCCAACGACGGGACGGATGGCAGGGTGATGCGGTCGAATGAATACTTCGTCATGGGCGACAACCGCAATCGCTCACAGGACTCCCGAATCTTCGGCCCTATAGGTCGTGATCGAATCGACGGCCGGGCCTGGTTCCGCATCTGGCCGCTCGATCACTTCGGCGGCATCTACTCCCTGGTGCCGACCCTCGAAACCTCGACCACCTTCGCCGGCTGACGAGGGAACTCCCTAAGCTCCGATCGCCGACCTGAAAACTGTATCCCGGGTGAACGGGCCGATGACCGCCATCTGCATCGGGCCGCGCAGTAGGTCGCCGGCCACCCGTCTGACATCCGCGGCGGTCACCGCGTCGATGAGGGCCAGCTCTTCCTCGATCGTCCGGATCTCGCCGAGCAACAGCTCCTGATAGGTGAGCCAGAACGCGACGCCATTGGTCGTCTCGAGCTCCAGGCGCAGACGCCCCTTGGTGAACTCCTTCGCTCGCGCAAGCTCTTCCGGAAGAACCTCGCGCTCGCCGAGGCCGGTCAGCTCCGCCATCACGGCGCCGACCGCTTCCACAGCTTTCTTGGGATCCACGCCCAGGTACACCGCGATGTACCCCGTGTCCCGGTACTTCGACATGAAGCTGTGAACGTCGTAAGCCAAGCCCAGTCGCTCACGAATGTCCAGGAACAGCCGCGAGCTCATACCCTCGCCCAGCACTGTGTTCAAGAGGTCGATCACGTAACGGTCCGGATGCAGATAGCTGTACGCGCGCACCCCCAGGCAGATGTGTGCCTGCTCGGTCCGCTGCCTCCGCACCAACACGTGGGGCGCGTCGAGCTGAGCCGGCGGAAGTGACGACACATGTCCATTCGATTCGCTCGGCAGAGTCAAGCGCGGCAGGACGAATTCCAGCATGCGCTCCTCGTCCAGCGCTCCGGCGGTTCCAACCACGACGTTTGGCAATCGGTACTGCGTGTTGGCGTACTCGAGGATCTCGTCGCGCGTGAGACGACTGACGGATTCCTGCGTGCCTGCGATGTCGCGGCCGAGAGGATGGCCGGGCCACATCAGCTCCTCAAAGAGGTTCTGCACGAAATCCTGCGGCTGATCCTGGTACCCCTTCAGCTCCTCCAGGATCACATCGCGCTCTCGTTCGATGTCCGCGGGGTCCAGCTTCGAGTTCGTGATGATGTCAAAGAGAACGTCGAGGCCAAGGGCCGTGTGCTCCGAAGGCACGCGCGTCCAGTACGCGGTCAGCTCCTTGTCGGTTGAGGCGTTGATGAAACCACCTACGCCTTCGATCGCGTTGGCAATCTCCTTGGACGAGGGCCGCCGCTGAGTGCCTTTGAAGAAGAGATGCTCGATGAAATGCGAGACGCCGGCGAGCCGGTCGTCCTCGAGTCGCGAGCCTCCACCAAACATGACGACTGCACTCGACGAGAGTCGCTCAGGCATCGAAGCGGTGATGAGCTTCGCGCCTCCCGGCAACACGTGGACCCGATGCGGGGAGGCCATGGGAGGGCCAGTATAGGACCGGCGCTGAACGGGCCCGGCGCAGGCCTAGTCCGTCGGGCGGCCTTCCCGCAAAGCGCCGAGAGCCGCGTAAAGAGTCATCGCCACGAAGTCGGCCGGCATGCCATCCGACACCGCGTCGAGTGCCTCGCCCAGGTAGCGCCGAACATTGGCCACGAGGTCCACCTCGCTCAGCTCTAGGCAGTCACGAATCGCCTCGGCGATCTCGGTCGGCGTGATGTCCTCATCGCCCGCGTCGTCCGCAACGGAGTTGACGATGGCGATCGCTTTCCGGATCCGCTCGGCGGCGGCCCGGCCCGACATCGAGCTGGCTATCCGGCTGCCGCCTTCCGCGGCCCGACGACAACGCGCCGTTCCGGCTCTTCGCCGATGCTTCCGCTCGTCACGTCCGGGTCGCCCTCGAGCGCGAGGTGGATGGCCCGCCTTTCGAACGGCTGCATGGCGTCGAGTGTGATCGCGTCGCCCGTCATCTTCACCTGGCGCGCGGCGCGCATCGCAATCTCGCGGACCGTGTGCTCGCGGCGCTGCCGGTAGCGCTCCACGTCGACGATGATCCGCTCGCCCTCCGCCAGATGCCTGCCGACCATCACGTTGGTCACCGACTGCAGCGCACGCAGGGTCTCCCCGCGCCAACCGATGAGCGCTCCCAGGTCGCGACCACTGATGTCCAGCGTGATCGGGTCGCCGCCGGTTCTAACGGTGACCTGCGCCCGAACGCCCATGTGCTTGAGAAGGCCTTCGACCATGCCGCGGGCAATCTCTCCCTTCCCGTTGGCAGGCGCAGGACTGCCCGCGGTCACGGCGGCGTGGTCGATAACTGTCACCTCGACCACCGTCTCCTCGTTGGTTTCGCTGATGACTTTGATGTCCACGTTGCGCCGACTCTCTTTCAGCTCGATCAGTGCCGCGTCGACCGCCTCATCGAGAGTGCGCCCGCGGCCTTCAGCGGCGCTCATCGCAACTCACCTCTTCTCTCCTTTCCCACCCTCTATCCTTTTGGGCTTCTTAGGCCTGGAGCCATTTCGTTGCGGCCCACTCTTGGGGCCAGGGACAGGGCCCTTATTTGGCGCCTTTCCGCCAGCTGCATCTGATCCCCCCGCCCCGGTCCGCCTGAACCGTGCCGGCAGGACGTTTCCCCAGCCGACCACGAAGCTCTGCTGAATGATACTGACGCAGTTTCCGATAAACCAGTAAAGGCCCAGCCCGGCCGGGACGTTGAGGGCGAAATACCCGATCATCAGAGGCGACAGCCACACCATCGTGCGCTGCATCTGCTGGGTCTGGACCTCCTGCTCGGTAGGGTTGGGCGCCGGCGGCATCTGGAGCATCCGCGACTGAATCAGCGTGGTGAGCGCCGCCAGCAACGGAAAGACCAGGTACGCCAACTGCGGGATCGGAAAGCCCGCGATCATCAGGTGGTGGTTGGGGTTGTCGTTCAAGTTTGGAACGAAGAGAAAGTGCGCCGCGACGTGGTGGCTCCTGGCGAAATCGGTCAGCACGTAATACAGGGCGGTCAGGATCGGGAGCTGGACGATCAGCGGGAGGCAGCCCACCAATCCGCCGAGCGGGTTGACCCCGTGCTCTTGATAGAGCTTCATCATCTCGGCGTTGAGCTTCTGGGGGTCCTTCTTGAACTTCTTGCGCAGCTCGGCGACCTGCGGGCCAAGCTTTCGCTGCTCGACCATCGTCTTGCGCTGCGTGATCAGCTGGAACTGCTGCAGGGGCGCCAGGGCGAGCCGGATGATGACCGTGAGAACGATGATCGCCACGCCGTAGGCGCCGATCGTCTCGAACATGCCGATGCCCTGGACGTGCGCATAGATGGTGGCCAGCAGCCATGCGACCGGCTGCTTCACGACCAGCTCCCAGATCCGGATGATGGGCAGGAAGATGTCGAAGAACGAGCTCAGAAAGATGTTCAGATTTCTCCTAACCGACTTGGTTCAGTTTCATGGGACCGGGTCGTAGCCGCCTTTGGCAAACGGATGGCAGCGGGCGATTCGCGCCGCGCCCATCCAGCCGCCCCGGAGCCAGCCATACCTCTCAATCGCCTCATATGTGTAATGGGAACAAGACGGGTAGTAACGGCAGGACGGCGGAAGGATCTTAGAGAACGACGCCTGGTAACCCCGAATCAGAGCGAGGGAGAGCCTGGTCATGAGCTGAGCTTCGAGAGCCTGAGCGCAGCCTGTTCACCCTCGGCCACGAGTTCGGCGAAATCAACTTTGAGCGCCGCCGGCCGAGCGATCAGGACCACGTCATATCGTATTCCCACGCCGTTGAGCGGCGAATCACCGGCGAGCAGCTTGAGCCGCGCGAGCTCGCGCAGCCGCCGTTTAGCCCTGTTGCGGTCAACCGAGCTCTTGACCGTCCGGCTGACGGTGACGCCCACGCGGCTGACGTCGCGCTGGCTCGGCACCGCAAAGGCGACCATGGCTTTGCCGCTGTAGAAGCGCTTGCCGCTGATCGCTGTCTGGAAATCGGCCTGCCGGCGCAGCCGGAGGCGCTGCTTCACCGCCGCCTAGGCGGACAGGCGCAGGCGGCCCTTGCGACGCCGGTTCTGCACGACGCGCACTCCGCCTTTCGAGCTCATCCGGCGCAGGAAACCGTGCACGCGACGGCGATACCGTTTCTTGGGTTGGAAAGTTCGCTTGATGGTGTCCCCCTGGCAGGAGTCATGAACTGGCGAGAACCGCGGTAGTGTACCGGAGGCGAAGCCTGGCGATTGTGATAGCGACTTTGTCACTTCATCCGCCGCCTCAACTGCCTTGCGATCCTCACAGGCCTTTGCTACACTCCGCCCCCGGAAGCAGCCTTAGCAAGGGTTGGCGTTTCGCTCAGTACAAATTGCACCAAACGTTCCCACTAATCATTGCAGCTGACAGCGTCGAAATGATATAGGGCTGCTTATAGGTTTCGGGAACGACCGGATGGGGGATTTCGGCAGACTGGGCAGCGTCGGCCTGTGGAAATCCGGTCCGCTCTTTTCCACAGGCACCATGGAGGCGGAGCTCATGGTCAGAGAGCTTCGGGTCGAATCTGCTGTTCGGTCGGGACGTGATTCGCCAGGTCCCGGCGAGCGATGAGGCAGAAAAAGTCGTAAGAGGAGTTGGCCCCAGGTTATCCACAGCATTTGCAGAGTGAGGGGGCCAGTCGTCCCCAGGGGCGGACATCCTCACCGACCAGGCCTAGTGCGCCTTCCGACAAGGAGAGATGATGAAGTGAATCAGGACCAGATCTGGTCACAGGTCCAGGAGGAGCTGCGCTTTCAGCTCGCCAAACGGACCTACGACATGTGGCTCAAGAACACTTCGGTAGTGTCAGCCGACGGTGCGACGTTTCGTATCGGAGTCCCCAGCAAGCTGGCCAAAGATTGGCTCGAAGACCGCTTCTCCGGCCTGATCCAGGAAACACTTCAAGCGGTCACCGGGTCCGAGGTCGACATCGATTTCGTCATCTCGCCGACGGGACACCGCCCAGCGCTGTCCACGGTGGACGGTGGTTTCGACAATCTGCCGGAGAACGGACGCGAAAACGTCCACGACAATGCGCCAGACGCGATGCCGGACACACCGGTCATCCCGCCCTCGGAGCTAAATGCCCGCTTCCGCTTCTCGTCCTTCGTCGTCGGGCACAACTCTCAATTCGCGCATGCGGCCGCCAAAGCCGTCGCTGAGGCTCCTGGCGATAGCTACAACCCGCTCTTTCTCTATGGAGGCGTGGGTCTTGGCAAGACGCACCTTATGCACGCGATCGGTCATGAGGTTCACGACCGTTTCCCGCGCAAGCGCGTCGTCTACCTCACGTCCGAGCAGTTCACCAACGAGGTGATCAGCTCGATCGCGACCGCCCAGATGGGGGAGTTCCGACACAAGTACCGGACCGTGGACGTGCTGCTGATCGACGACGTGCAGTTCCTGGCCGGAAAAGATCGCACCAAGGAGGAGTTCTTCCACACCTTCAACGCGCTGCACGAGATCAACAAGCAGATCGTCATCTCCTCCGACCGGCCGCCCAAGGAAATCCCTACTTTGGAGGATAGGCTCCGCTCGAGGTTCGAGTGGGGACTCATCGCCGACATTCAGTCGCCCGATTTCGAAACGCGCCTGGCCATCCTCCACTCCAAGCTGGGCGATAACAGCGGACTGATCCCAGAGGAGGTCCTCACTTTCATCGCGCATAAAGTCCAGCGCAACATCCGCGAGCTCGAGGGAGCGCTGACACGGATCCAGGCATTCGCCGCTGTGCACCAGCGCCATATCGATGAGGAGGAGGCAGCGCGTCTGCTGGCCGACATCATCCCGGCGGGGACTCGCAAGCCCATCAACGTCGAGCGCATTCAGGCGCTTGTCGCCGACTACTACAACGTCACGCTCGAGGATATGAAGGGCAAGCGCCGCGACAAACACATCGTCTTTCCCCGACAGGTTGCGATGTTTCTCGTCCGTGAAGAGACGCCGTCATCGCTGCCGGCGATCGGCAAGGCCTTCGGCGGCCGAGACCACACGACAGCGCTGCACTCGATCGAGAAAATCGCCAACGAGCTGAAAGAAGACGAGCGCTTGCGATACGAGGTGCAGGCGATTCGCGAGCGCCTGTACGTCCAGTGATGGCGCTTTCCACAGTTTGTTCGAGAAGCCTTGGGACGTTTTCCGGATCGATCATCCGCGGTCAGATCGTCCCCAGCGACTCAACAGCACTTAGGCCATGGACTAGGTCTTACGCAGAGCTTGTCCACGGAGCCGACCGATCTGTAAATGATCTCGACATCCACAGTCTGCACAGCGCTTACTGTTACGTACTACGAATAAGTTCAATCAAGAGAAACTCTAAGAACGGGGGACAAGTGTCTTGAATGCCAAAGTACTCGCTGCCCAGATGAAGGTCACCTGCAGGCCTGCAGTTTTAGGTCAGGCGTTGCAAGTGGTATCACGCGCCATCTCCAGCCGGACAACTTTGCCGATCCTCAACAACATCCTCATCGAGACCACATCGGAAGGGCTGGCGCTCACCGCCACCAACCTCGAGATCGGCATTCGCAAGCTCGTGCCTGCGGAAGTCTCAATGGAAGGCGCGACGACCGCGCCGGCCAGGTTGCTCACGGACTTCGTCGGCACCTTGCCCGACCAGGATCTCGAGATGTCGCTCGACAGCGCGAGCCAGTCGCTGAGCCTGCGCTGCGCCAGATTCGACACCCACATCAAGTGCATCGAGGCGGAAGAGTTTCCTCCCGGTCCGAAGCCTGACGACGGCGACCGTTTGGAGGTTGCACTTGACGAGCTGGTCAGCGCCGTCGAGCAGACACAGATGGCCGCGTCGACGGATGAGGCTCGCCCGGTGCTCACCGGTGTGCTCGTTCAGGTCCAGGGAGGCAACCTCACTCTGGCTGCTACCGACGGCCACCGCCTGGCGGTGCGGAAGCTTGCCGCCTCCGGCGCAGCAGACCTGGAAGCCAGCCTCATCGTCCCGGCGAGAGCGCTGGCCGAGCTGTCCAGGGTTTTGAAAGGCGAGCCGGGGAAGGTCGAGGTGATCATCTCGAAGGCCCGCAACCAGGTGTTCTTCCGAGCCGGCAGCTCAGAGCTTACCTCCCGGCTGATCGATGGGAAGTATCCCAACTACGCACAGGTTATCCCCAGCAAGAGCTCGACCAAAGTTCGGGTCTCTACGAGCGAGCTCACGCAGACGGTGCGTGCCGTGTCGCTCTTCGCCCGCGACAGCGCCAACGTGATCCGGGTCAAGGCGCAGGCCGGGGCGCTTGTGCTGTCCGCCACCACCAACGAGGTGGGAGACAGTAAGGCGGAGATGACCGCCGACGTCGATGGTTCCGACATCCAGATCGCATTCAACGCCCGCTACGTCCTGGATGCCCTGGGAGTGATTGGGGAGGACCAGGTCGAGCTGCTCTTCGACGGCCCCCTGAGCCCGGGACTCCTCAGACCGCCGGGCAAGGAGCACTACCTGTACGTGATCATGCCCGTGCGGGTGGCGATGTCCTGACGCGGGGTTGTTACTCCGCAGCCTGCGCCTGAGAAACCACCGTAACTACGCCCAGCTCGATTTGATCCCGGGGCCGGGCGTCAACGTATTCCTCGGGGCCAACGGGCAGGGCAAGACGAACCTGCTCGAGGCGGTGGCGATGCTCGCGCTCTCCACATCTCCTCGTTCGCGGCGCGAGCTCGAGCTGATCGGCCCCGTCGCCCCGATGTCAAGGATCGACGCGGAAGTGGAAAGCGCAGGCCTCAAAGCCGAGCTGGCGATCACCCTGACTCTCGAGGGCGACCGGGCGCGGCGCGTCATCGAGGTGGACGGCGTGCGACGGAGGGCTTTCGATCTCCCCGGCCGCTTCCGGGTCACCCTGTTCTGGCCGGACGATCTCGGCCTCGTCAAGGCAGGACCGGAGCTGCGACGCAGGTTTCTCAACCAGATGCTGGTGCAGGTCGAACCCGGGTACGCCCGAGCCCTCGCGGGTCTCAAGCGCGTGCTCGAGCAGCGGAACAGCCTCCTCAAACAGATCGCCGCCGGGGAGCAGCGTGGAGACGTCCTGGAGCCGTGGAACCTCGAGCTGATCCGGCTCGGCGGCGACGTGGTGGCGGCCCGCTCAGCCGCGGTGCTGGAGCTCCAGCCGGATGCCGCCGCTTACCACGCTGAGATCGCCGGCGGAGAGCGCCTCGAAATCAGCTATCAAGGCCCACCGGACAATCTGGCTGAAGCTGTGCATAACTCGCTCCCGGACGACCTCCGGAGGGGCTCCACTTCAATCGGCCCGCATCACGACGACCTTCGCGTCCTGCTGGGCAGCCAGGAGGCCCGCGCGTACGGCTCGCAAGGGCAGCAGAGGACCGCGGTGGTGAGCTTGAAGCTGGCTGAAGCGGCCCTGGTGGCAAGGCGCACAGGCGAGCGCCCTGTACTCCTTCTGGACGATGTTCTGTCGGAACTCGACGGCGAACGCAGGGCTGCGCTGCTGCGCCAGGTCGCCGGCGAAGGCCAGGTCATCATCACCTCGGTCGAGGCCGGCCCTTTTCCGCCCGAGCTCATGGCAAATTCGATGGTTTGGACCGTGAGCGGGGGCACGATCCAGGCCTGTGGATAAGTTGGGCAATATCCTGCCGAGGGTGCTGCGCCGCCAGCCCGGCGCCGCGAGGCTGATGGGCACCCAGGTCGCGTCCGCTTTCCGGACTGTGATCGGCGCTGAACCCGCGAGCCTGTGCGACGAGATCGAGCTTCACTCAGGCACCCTGGTGGTGACCACGTCCAGCCCGGCGCTTGCCCACCAGCTGCGGCTGGATTCGGAGACCATCATCGGACGCCTGAACAACCTCGAGCTCGGCCGCAAGGTGCGCTCGATTCGCGTGCGCATCGGCCACTCGATGCCGGCGCAATGAGCTTTCGCCTGGGGGCCGATCAGCGCGTGGCCGCGGCGATCGGGGGCGCGCCCATCCGCGTCGTGGCCGGCGCCGGCACCGGCAAGACCGCAGTGATCGCGGAGCGTTTTCGCAGGCTGGTTGCCGCCGGCGTAGCGCCCTCGTCCATTCTGGTCATGACCTTCACCGAGCGTGCCGCAGCGGAGATGCGCAGCCGCATCGAGGGACTCATCGGCGGTCCCGCACCCGCCGTCGGCACGTTTCACTCCATCGCCCTGGGTTGGCTGCGCGCGGACGGCCGCGCGGTGGAGGTGCCGTCTGGCTTCCGGATCCTGGCCGGCGCGGACCGCTGGATCCTCGCCCGCGAGCTCATGTGGCAGCTCGGCGACAACGCTCTCACCGGCGACGAACGACCGGACGACCTGGTCGCTCCAGTGCTGCAGATGCTGGAGCGGATGAAACAAGAGCTCGTGCCCATCGCGCGGCTGGCGGCCTGGGCCAAATCGTCCGACGATGCAGAGCGCGGCGAGCTGATGCGGGCTTGTGTCCGTCTCTTCCGCGCGTATGAAAGGGAATGCAAAAAGGGCCGGTTCCTCGACTTCGAGGACCTGCTCGGGCTGACGGTGCGCATGCTCGAGGAGAACCCTCCGCTGCTCGCCAAATACACCGATCGCTATGTGAACGTGCTGGTCGACGAGTATCAGGACCTCAACCTCGCGCAGGAACGCCTGGTCGAGCTGATCGCATCCAGGAGCCGGCCGTTTGTCGTCGGGGACGACGATCAGTCGATCTACCGATTTCGGGGTGCCTCGCGAGCCAGCCTCGAACGATTCAACGCCCACTTCCCCGACGCGCAGACGATCACCATGGGCCGCAACCGCCGAAGCTCGCGACGCATCGTGTCATCTGCGGCGACGCTCATCGCGAACAACCCAGACAGGCTGCCCAAGCAACTTCAGTCCGCCGTACCGGGACCGAAAGTGGAGGTGTGGCTTTGCCCGGACGGGTTCACCGAGGCCGCAGCCATCGCCAAGCACGCGGTGGAGCTGGTGGCGGGCGGAACATGGCTGCGCGAGATAGCGGTCCTGTGCCGCACCAATGCGATTGCCCGGCCGGTCGCATCGGCCCTCGCCGCGCAGGGACTACCCCATGTCGTGATCGGCGGTTCAGGCTTTCACGACCGCCCAGAGATCAGGGACGTCATCGCATTGCTGCGCGTGCTGCGTGACACGAGCGGCGTGGTCGCTGTCGCCCGCGCGGTGACCAGGCCTCCTTCCAGTCTCGATCCCGAGGCGGCGTTGACGGTGCTCCGGGATCGAGCCGGTAAGCCGCCCCTCGAAGCGATGAAGGAGTGGCCTCCCGCGGCATCGTTCGCGACGCTGCTCGACGAACTGGCGGGGGAAGCCCTCCGGTTGGACGTGCGCGATCTCTTTTTCGAGCTGATGAATCGGTCGCGCTACCTCGAGGTAATCGGCCGAACGCTGGAACCGAGCGAGGCCGAACGAGTGACGGCCAACGTGAGCCGCTTCGCCGAGATGATCGCCGAATTCTCCGAAACCGCGACAGTCCGCTCCCTGGCCAATTACATGCGGCACCTCGACCTCGTTCTGCTATCAGGAGAAGACGAGGAGCCTGCACCCGCCGAGACGGCGGATGACGCGATTCACGTCATGACCATCCACCAGGCCAAGGGACTCGAGTTCGAAGCGGTGTTTGTGCCTGGCCTGGTGGAGGGGCGGCTGCCGCAGTCGGGAAGGTCACCTCGCTTTGAGCTCCCGCCGGCGGTCCTCGAGCCGCTGGTGCGGGGCCGTGAAGATGTCGTCGCCGAGGAGCGCCGGCTGCTCTATGTGGCGATGACGCGGGCCAAGCGCCAGCTGTATTTGACCCGCGCTTCCCACTATGAAGGCGGCCGGCGGTGGAGGGATTCGCGGTTCCTGGACGAGGTGCGCGCTGCCGGGCGGACCACGGTCGGTGAGCGCACATTCGAAACCTGCGGACCCGCGCCGATGGCTCACGTCAATTCACGGCAGCCGGCCGAGGTCGTTCTCTCATACAGCGCCATCTCCGCCTATCGCGACTGCCCGCGCCAGTACTGGTACCGGCAGGAGCAGCGGCTGCCGGCCGTGCAGAGCGCCGAGGCGGTGCACGGCGTGATCCTGCATGAGGTTCTCCGCCAGGCGGGCGAGGCGCGCCGGAAAGGCGGGCAGGTGAGCGCCGCCCTGATGCGTTCGATTCACGAAGATGTCTGGCGGCAGACGGCGTTCCCAGACCCGCGCCGGGCGGCGACGTTCAAGCGCATCGGGGCAGCCCAGCTCGAGGCGTATCGCAGCCGGGGAGGTTTCGATGCGCCGCCCGACTTCCTAGAGCATCCCTTCAGTGCAGCCGTGGATGGGTGGACGCTGCGTGGTGTCATCGACCGGATCGACCACACCGAAACCGGCTGGCGCATCATCGACTACAAGAGCGGCCGCCCACTCACTCGCCGGCGCCGCGACCTGCAAGTCGCCCTGTACGCGCTGGGCGCCCGCGCGGCTTTGAGCCTGGACCCGGTGGAGCTCGAGGTTGTCTACCTGGCGACCGGCGACACGGTCAAGGTCGAGAAGGTGTCCAGCCTCGTCGCCGAAGCTACGAGTCAGGCAGCGGAGGTGGCGGAAGGGGTGAGAGAGGGAAGGTTCGAGGCGCGGCCCGAGCGGCGGCGCTGCCGGCTCTGTCCTTACCGGCTTGCCTGCGCCGAGGCCCTGTAGCGCGCGGCAAGCAGGAGGCACTCGCGTGCGATGTCCGACGAGGCGTACGGATGCGCGAGCTCCTCTGCCTTGCGCGACATCTCGCGCCAGGTTGGTCCGCCTTCTGCCAGCACCCTGACCTCATCCAGAAGGTCTGAGTCCTTCGGCGCGTACGCGCCAAAGCCTGAATCGACCACGTAGTCGACGTTGGGAGTTTCCTGCCCGGGAAGAAAGCCGGTGATGATCAGCGGCAGCCCGGTAGCCAGAGCTTCCGCAATCGCGCCGGGACCTGCTTTGGTGACGACCATGTCGCATGCGCGCATGAGCTCCGGCATGTAGTCGACAAACCCGAGTACAAGCGTCGGAGTCGCAAAGCGAAGCTCGCCGAGCCGCCGCTGCAGCTTTTCATTGCGGCCGCTCACGACGACCAGCTGCCATTGGTATTGCTCCCAGGCAAGGGTCCGAACCTGCTGCGTGAGATGTCCGACCCCGGCGGCGCCGCCCATCACGAGGACGGTGAACCGGCGCTCGTCGAGGCCGAACCGCCGGCGCAGCGCTTGCTTCTCGCCAGGAGCGGGCGGCCGGAAGCGAAGGTCTACGGGCAGGCCGAGCAGCTTGACGCGGTCGGGTGGCACCCGTCGCCGCAGGGCGACCTTGCGCGCAAGCTCAGTCGGAGCGATCACGAGATCGGCCTGGCTGAAGGTCCAGCCGCGGTGAAAATCAACAAGGTCGGTGATCACCGTCATGAGTGCGCGCGGCCGACCACTCTTTCGTATCGCCTGGTGGCTGATGTGATTCAGCAGCGGGTGTACTGAGAGAACGATGTCCGGGTCGTGCTTCATCAGCAGCTCCTGAACCGACTTGCGCACGCCCGGCCCGAACACCGCGCGAATCGCGGCGAAGGCCGGCCTAGTGTTGCTCGTGTGGTAGACCGCGCCCCAGGCAGCGCGCGACCGGCGGATCATGGGCGAGTAGAGAGCGGCAAGCCTCTTGACGACCGTCGGGCCCTGCCCGATCAACGGGTCGGCCACGGTGACCACGCAGCTGGGGTCGAGCAGCTTCAGCGCGTCGGTGAGGGCGCGAGCGGCGGCTCGGTGGCCGCCACCGGTATCGCTGAAAACGATCAAAACCCTCGGCGAACCACCAGTCGGAATGGGCGAAAGCGGCGGCGCCTCCGGATGCTCGGCTTCGGCCGGCTCTGAGCTTACTTCCGTCGCGCCGCCGCGCGGCGCGCGATCCACCGCATGTTGTACTGCGCGAGCAGGAACGTGATGAAGACCATGGCGATGATCCCGATGCTCACCCACAGGATGGTTCTCTTGGCGAGCTCGCCAGGGGAAAGCGGCGGGGAACCGGTCCTGTTCTGCTCGATGATGTAGGCGGCCAGGTCTTTGACGTCCTGGTCGGTCAGGCTGGGGTTGCCCCCTTTGGCCGGCATCGCGATTTGCTTTGGATCACCGGCTTGGGGCTGGCGGCCGTTGGTGATGACGTCGATGAGGAAGGCGGGATCGAGCAGGCTGGCCACTCCCGGCAGCTTATCGATCGGATTCAGGGTGGCCCCGATACCGCCCTCGAGGTTGGCGCCGTGGCAGGTGGCGCAGTTCTGACCGTACAGGGTGGCTCCCCTGGCCGGGTCGCCTGGGAGTGCCGCGCTGCCCGAGGGTGTCGGGGACGGCGAGCTGTCCGCGAGGGTCGTGATCGCCGTCAAAGCGATCAGCGCCGGTATCGCCAGCGCGACCAGCGCGGAGAGCTTTAGGCGCTTCGGAAGGCGCATCGCGCGCCAAATCATAACGACCTCTATTCTCGGGCCTCGGCGGGAATAGCTGCTGAGCGCGTAGGTTTTAATCGTTATGGCGTTTTGTGCCCCGGTCTCCCGGTCGGGCTTTTGCTGCGTTTCACGGCGCTGGCTTGACGTGAGATCGGCCTACCGTGGCTGAGGCGACTCGACTGATCGCCGACCGCGCCGCCGAAAGGCGGATCGCGGTAATTTCCATGCACACTTCGCCAACCGCCTCCCTGGGCCAGAACGCAAACGGCGGCCTCAACGTGTACGTACGAGAGGTCTGCACCGCATTTAGTGACCGCGGAATCGCCACCGACGTCTTTACCCGCAAGCAGTCCCAGGACGATCCGAACATCGAGCCTCTGGCGCGCCTCTCCCGATTGATCTATCTACCCGCGGGAAACGGCCTCGACAAGTACTCGCTCTTCTACGAGGCGCCTTCGTTCGCCGCCAGGATCATGGAATTCGCCGCTGGCGAGAACATCAGCTACGACCTCTTGTACTCGCACTACTGGCTGTCGGGCGAGGTTGCCTGCCTGCTTAGGCCGCAGCTGGCGGCTGGGTGGGTACACATCGCCCATACGCTCGGGCTGGTGAAGAACCGCTCGCTCGCCGCTGGTGCGCGGCCCGAACCTCAACAGCGGATTCGTGTGGAGGGCGAGCTGGCGCAGCAGGCGGATCTCCTGATCGCATCGACCGCCGACGAGGCCCAGGACCTGGTCGCGCTCTATGGCGCCGACCCGCAGCGCGTATCCATCGTGCCGCCTGGAGTCGACCTCGGGATGTTCCAGCCCATGGATCGCGCGGATGCCCGTCGTGAGATCCGCTACGGCAGCGGTCGGCTGCTGCTTTTCGTGGGCAGGCTGGAACGGCTCAAAGGTGTCGATGTCGCGATTCGCGCCCTCGGGTTGTTGCACGACCGAGAGCACGAAGACGTCCGGCTCTTGATCCTCGGCGAGGACAGCCGCGAAGGCGATGAAAGCGAGAAGGATCGATTGAAGGCGATCGCCTCCGAAGTCGGGGTACGCGACCGCGTGGACTTCGTCGGATCGGTGGCTCACCACGAGCTGCCCTACTTCTACGCGGCGGCTGATGTCTGCGTGATGCCTTCCTACAGCGAGTCATTCGGGTTGGTCGCGCTCGAGGCGCAGGCGTGCGGCTGTCCGGTTGTCGCGTCGGGCGTATCCGGCCTCCGCTCGGTGGTGCGGGACGAAGTCAGCGGATACCTCGTCGATGGGCACGATCCAGCCTTGTACGCGGAGCGGATCGGACGCCTGCTGGCTGATGGTGAGCTCGCGCAGCAGATGGGCCGGCGAGGGCGACTGCTGGCGCAGCGTTTCTCGTGGACGCGAACGGCAGATCGGCTCGAAGACCTTTTCGACCAGGTCGTGGTACGAAATCAGGCCTTGGTCCAGGCCGGCGCGCGGCAGGAATAGGGAAAGGACGCCGGGTCGAACCGGGTCAGCGCCGTCGGCCGTGTCCCGTCCGCATTCATCAGCCAGACCTGGTTGCCGCTGACGAACGCGATCTGATGGCCGTCCGGCGACGGCACTGGCGCTGCGAGGTCGATGGTCGGATCCGACGGCAGGCCTGAGGCGGGATTCAACGCGGCCGGCGGGGCCACGATGTTGACGACGAATGCCTTGTGGGTGCTGCCTACGGCGCCCGGCGCCAGAGCGGCGAATACCACATGCGTCGAGTCCGGCAGCCAGGCCGGCGAACCGAGATCCCCGGTTGCGACCGTGGTGGTGGTCCCTGGTCCCGTGAGGTTTCTGACCCTGAGGCTGATTGCCCCAGCAGTGTCGGTTCTCAGGTATGCGATCCGATTTCCGGACGGCGCCCAGCTGACATCGCTGACGGGACCGGTGTCGAGCGCCAGCTGATATCGGGCGCGCAGGCCAACGTCGTAACCCCATACGACATTGGGCGCGAGCGCACCCTGCACGAAGACCACCCTCAAACCGTTGGGCGCCACAGTCGCCTGCGCCACGTCCGTGGCGATCACCTCGTCAGGACCATCGGCAGACGCTCGATGCAGCACGCCTGCATCGTCGATGAACACGTAGCCCATGCCCGACGCGAGCGCTGCCGCCCAGATGCCCTTGAAATTGAGCTGGACGGTGCTGCTGCCAGGCACGAACTCCGACCACGTTTCACCGCTGCCCTGGATCAGAAGCCGGTCGCCCGCCGGAGACCAGCTGAAGCTGCGAACCGGGCTCTGATTGAAAACCTGGCGCGGAAACCCGGTCTCGTTGACGATCCACAAACCGCCGGGCGTTCCGTCGGTTGCGTTCGTCGCGAACGCCAGCCAGTGTCGCAAGACGCGCGGCGGACCGGTCGTGAAATGAATGGTCTGGTCACGGCCGAGCTGGTTGCCGTCGATGTCGAGAGCAGCAGTGTTGATCGACAGCTCGTAGTGGATGTTCGGGCTGAGCAGCTGAGAGGGGGCGATGATGGCTCGGTGGCCGTCCGTCGGATCGAGCCGCACGTCGAAGGGGATGTTCGGACGGAGCGTGATTGCAGACCGCAGGCTTGCCGGGTTCATCTCACGAGTGAAGGCAAGCGCGAGATACGCCGCGGGGTCGATCCCCGTGTCGTAGTCAGAGGGCGTCGAGCCGGCCAGGTTTGGGGGCCCTTCGGTCACGAAGGACCAGTGATGCCGGAGCGAATAAGTGTTGCCGGCGAGGTCTTGATAGCCGGCGTCGAGGATCACCTCATACGTCGTGCTCGCCCGAAGGCCAGAGTGCTCGTAGGAGAGCTGGCGTGCGCTGTCCCAGCGCACCACTCCGTCCGTCGAAGGCACCAGGTGCAGGCGCCCTTCCACGGATGCCTGGTCTACCGCGTGATCGAACGCAATCGTGATCGGCGCCGCCGTCGAGACGTCTACCGCGCCCCGTTGGGGCGAGTAGTCGATGATCTGCGGCGGGCTGCCGCCACAAGCGATGAGCGAGACCAGCAGCGTCCCGCAACCCGCCGCGCCGGCAATCAGACGCACCTTACGCGAGGGGAAGCGCGAAAGAAGCCACGTACCACCCACCCTGTTAAGGCTACGGGCGCCTTAGAGGTGTGACTTGAGCCGGGCCCTCATCTCCTGCGCGAGCTGCTCGAGGCGTGAGGAATCCACGAAGAGAAGGGAGATGCTCGGGATCTGGTCGATCGCGCCTTCCACACCGGCAAGCGATGGATCGGCCGCGCCGAGTATGTCCTTCACCTTGCGTGCGCGGTTGCCGAGCGCGTCCTCGGCCATCGCCTGCAGCTCGGTCACGATGACGGCCCAATCAAGCTGCGGTCCGCCACCACGCGGCGGCGTCGTCGGCGCGACCTGCATTGACGGCGTCGTGGCATAACCGGAGAACGCAGCCGTCGGGATCTGAGCAGTCGGCGGATCCGTCGGCATGACCGCGATCGTGGGATTGGTCTGGGCCACCGGCTCAGGCGCGGGAGGCGGGGGCGGTGGAGCGGCCGGTGCCGACGACTGTAAGCCGCGCGAGCCTCGCAGCCCGGCGACGATCGCGTCGACATCGAGCGGTGGGTGCTTGGTCGCGTCGGCCGATTTGACTTCGATCATCGCGGCGGGGTCGTCGCACAGCGCCAGCGCGCGGTCCGGCTTGTCGGAGATGTCTCGCGATTCGCTGGTGTACGCACCGGCGAGCTCACCGTCGGAGAGGATGATCACGCCGGTGCCGGCTGCAGACCGGATCATCACGCTGCCGCTGAGCTTCCGATCGCTCAGGAACTTCAGCAGCGCCTTCATGTCCACCCAGGCCGCGTACAGCTCCGTGTACATCGGCCGCGATACGGTCAGCTCGTAGAGCCCGTCTATGAGCTCCGGCGAGAGTCCGACCACGTCCAGAACTCCATAGCCGCTCGTGACGTCGTCGTTGAACCGCTGCAGTGCCTCTTTGCCTAGGACAAGGCTGCCGGCGTCCGCCGCTCCGTCGTACATGCACTCGAGGGCCGATCCCTCGCGGAACAGGATCAGTCCTGACGCGTCGTCGGTCAGCAATCGCACGTATCCGGTGTAGCCCTCCTTTTCGAGGGTAGTGATCAGGCGCGGGAAGTCGACGAACGACGTTTTGAGTGAGTCGTAGATGATCTGCCCCGCGGGTACGGGAATCGGCTCGCGACCGTGCTTCGGTTGCGGGCGGTGCTTCACGCCACGTCTCGGTTGGGGTGCTTCCACCTTTCTCTCCGGTTCAGCATGATCTTTGCGCTCAACGCGTGCCTCCGTCTTCTCGGGCTTGGCTTCGGGCTGGGACTCGGCCGCTTCCTGGGCGCGGGGCGCCGACTCAGCAGCCTGGACCAGCTCTGAGATGCCGGCTTTGACCGACTCGTCGGCCGGGAGCTTTGCCTTGGCGTCGAACTCGAAGTCGCCTTTGGTCCAGTTGAGGGCGCTGACCACGGCCTCGTCGCCGGCCTTCCCGTCGCCCTGGGCATGGAAAAGATGTCCGAACAGAAAGTACAGCGAGGCTGACTGCCCGTTTCCATTGCGGACGGTAAGGGTACCCGTGGAGCGCTCACCCTGAGCAGTCTCCAAAAGTGATCGAAGGGGAATTTCGGCCAGTGAGCCGTTCGCTTGCAAAGAGGGTTCTCCTGAGACCGGCCCAGCCCGATCGTGGGATTAAGAGAAAGTTAGTATAGATATCGAGATCAGATCCGCGCGACCGGACCCGCCCGAGACAGGCGAAGCCGCTTCACTGTCAGCTTCACCCTCGCCTGAATCCGGCGAAGCCGCTCCGCCTGCGTCCAAACCATCGACCGCGCGCTTGCTGCTGGTTCGCCACGGCCAGTCGACATGGAACAGCGAGCACCGGATCCAGGGCCAGCTCGATCCCCCCTTGTCGCAAGAGGGCCGCCGGCAGGCTGAGCTGCTCGCCCAGCGGCTGGCCGGCTTCCGGTTCGCGGGCTTCTACGCGAGCGACCTGAAACGGGCCTTTGAAACGGCGCAGGCGATTGGCGTCGCGCTCGGCGCCCAGGCCGAAGCGATGCCTGGCCTTCGTGAGGTCTACCTCGGTGAGTGGGAGGGCCTGCGCACCGAAGACCTGGCCCAGCGTTCTCCAGAGGCCTGGGCGCGATGGACTGAGGAACCCGACTGGGATCTCGTGCCCGGCGGAGAGGGCTCTGCGCTTTTCGAGGCGCGTGTCTCGGCCGCCCTGGATGCGATCTTCGAGCGTCACGCGCACGGTGATGTGCTCGTGGTGACACACGGCGGCGTCATCCAGGTCGCGCTGCATCGGGTGTTCGGCCGCCCAAGCCGAGGCCTCTTTGCATTCAAGATTCAAAATGCGTCGATCTCGGTCCTAGAGAAGCGCGGCGGTCGCATGGTCATTGGTGGCGTCAACGACACCGGTCATCTCGAGCCGGCGCTCGTGACAGAACCAGGGCCCGGCTGACTTCCGTGCCGACTCAAGTGCATGGGGATCCACGATGGGATGCAGAGCTCGAGGAGCGAGCCTCGCCCGCTCCGCTGCTGCAATCGTGGGCGTGGGGCTTGGTCCAGGCACGCGCGGGCTGGAGCATCGAGAGGCTCCGGCTTGTTGGCGGCGCTATGGCGAGCGTTCAGCTGCGATCGGTGGGTCCGGTGCGGGAGGCCTATGTCCCTCGCGGCCCGGTGCCGGCAACCCCTGATGCCATTGACGCTCTCGTCACATGGGCTCAGGGCAGTGGCATCGCACGGCTTGTCATCGAGCCGGAAGCGAAGGCATCGCTCGCGGACACGCTGACCTCGCGTCGGTTCTCGCCGGCGCCTCCGGTTCAGCCGCAGCACACCCGCCTGCTTCGGTTGGGCCCACCCGACGACATGCTGAAGGGCTTTCGTCATGGGCGGCGATACAACATTCGCGCCGGTCTTCGACGTGGCGTGGTCGTCAAGGAAAGCCAGGACGCCGCTGAGCTGGCGCGCCAATCGGCGGCTGTTGAGCGACGCGAAGGCATCAACCTTCCGGACCAGCGCTACTACGGTCTGCTGCTCGAGCTGCTGCCATGGTGCCGCACTTACGTCGCCTACCATCCGACTACGAATGAGGCGCTGGCCACGGTGCTGGTCGCCCGCCACAGCGGCCGCGCGTACAGCCTCTTCGCGGGTCGCAGCGGCGCTCACCCTGAGCTGATGGGCAACGACCTCGCATGGTGGACCGCGATCAGCACCGCGGCGGAGGCAGGCTGTCGTGACTTCGATCTCTGGGGCGTCCCGCCACCCGACGCCGGCCCGGACCATCCGTGGCACGGACTCGGCTTCTTCAAATCCGAGTTCGGCGGCGACGAGATAACCTATCCCGGCGCGTGGGAGCTGGTCTTGTCAGGCGCGGGGGCGAAGCTCATCGCCCTTGAAAAGAAGTCACGCACCTACGTTCGTGGGTTGAAACGCAACATCTCCTAACAATCCTTCAGATCAGTTAGGATTGACGGTGAGGTGGCTGCTAGTGCGGAGTCGTCGCGCAAAGTTCTAGTCGTCGACCCGGATGCGCCGGTGCGTCGGGAGATCCGGGCATCGTGCGAGCAGGACGGCTATCAAGTGCTCGAGGCCGACGGGGCCGCTGAGGCGATGCGCCAGTTCGAGAGCTCCCGTCCGAATCTTGTCTTGCTCGAGGTGACACTGCCCGACGGCGCCGGATTCGATGTGTGCCGGGAGCTGCGAAAGATGGATGCGTCCGTACCCGTGATCATGATGAGCTCGCGCTCCGACGAGATCGATGTGGTGGTAGCGCTGGAGATCGGAGCTGACGACTACGTGGCCAAGCCGCTGCGGCTCCGCGAGCTGGTGGCCCGAATGACGGCACATCTGAGGCGGACACGGTTCGAGTCGGCCGAGGCGATGCGCAGCCGCCTCGAGTTCCGCGACCTGGTGATCGATGTCAACGAGCGGCGGACTTATAAGTCGGGCAAAGAGGTGGAGCTGACGCACACGGAGTTCGATCTCCTGACATTTCTCGCGAGCAACGCGGGCAAGGTGCTGAGCCGGGAAAAGATCCTCAACTCGATCTGGGGCTATGAGTACCCGATCGAGACTCGCGTGATCGACGTCCACATCCGCAACCTGCGCCGCAAGATCGAGAGCCAGCCCTCGCGTCCTTATTACATCCTTGCCGTGCCCGGTATCGGATACCGGTTCACCAACGCCCGGCCGACGTAATAAGGGGTCCCCGCGAAGTCACGGCGAAGCCTCTGACTTCGTGGGGATCTTAACCCCCAGCTCGCGCAGCGGCCCGCGTACGAACTCGCGTTCGCGGATGCGCGGATGTGGGATCACGAGGCCGCGCTGCGCGATCCGCTGATCGCCAAACAGCAGGATGTCCACATCTATCACGCGAGGACCCCAGCGCCGGGTCGGCCTGCGCCCGCCTTCGGCTTCTACCTGCTTGGCCGCAACCAGCAGCTGACGCGCTGTGCCCGGCCAGTCCACCTCGATCACCTGGTTCAGGAATCGAGGTTGGTCGGCGATACCCCACGGCGCCGAATCAATGACGCGGCTATGACGCAGAATGCGCGCCCCTTTTTGACGCAAGCGCCTGCGTGCCGCGCTGAGGTTGCGAGCCCGCCGGCCTAGATTCGTGCCCAGGCCCAGGTATGCCGTCGTCAACGCATGTGGTCGGCGACACGGACCACTCGCGTCATCTCTTGGACGTCGTGGACGCGGACGACGTCTGCGCCCCGCAGGATCGCGGCAGTGGTGGTGGCCGCCGTGCCCTCGACCCGCTCGTTGACCGGCAGGTCGAGCAGCTTGCCGATGAACGACTTGCGTGAGGTACCGATGAGAATCGGCTGATCCAGCTCGCGAAGCTCCATCAGGCGTCGCATTACCAGCCAGTTGTGCTCTGCAGTCTTGCCGAAGCCGATCCCTGGGTCGATCAGCACCCGCTCGCGCTTCACACCCGCCTCCACGGCGAGGTCGACGGAAGCGCGAAGAAAGCGCTTGATCTCTTCCATCAAATCGCCGGCGTAGTCCGTCCCGTCCTGGTTGTGCATGAGGACCAGCGCGCAACGGCTGGCTGCGGCAAGCTGGGCGAGCGCCGGCGAGCGCGTCAGGCCCCATATGTCGTTGAGGATCGTGGCGCCGGCCGCCACGGCGGCCTCTGCCACTTCGACCTTATAGGTGTCGATCGAAACTGGCACCTCAGCCTCGCGTGCAAGTCGAGCCACCACCACCTCTGTTCGTGCGATCTCCTCGGCCACGGTGATCGGCTGGTGTCCGGGGCGCGTCGACTCGCCTCCGACGTCGAGCATGTCCGCGCCCTCGCGCGCCATGCGCAATCCCTGCTCTACGGCCAGATCCTGCTCCGTGCCGAGTCCGTCACCACTGAAGGAGTCTGGGGTCACGTTGATGATCCCCATCACGTAGGTGCGCGAGCCCCAATCGAACCGGCGTCCACCGATGTCGGCGATCACTTGCCGATTATGCTCGTCACCAAATGAAGCTCCACGAGCTGGCCCGCGGTGTGCCTGACTCGACCCTCGAGGGGAATGGCGACGTGGAGATCACCGGCGTTGCGTACGACTCGCGTCGCGTCAAGCCCGGCGACATCTTCGTCGCCGTCGAGGGTCTGAACGCCGATGGTCATGCTTACGTCTCGGACGCGCTCGGCAAAGGCGCTGTCGCTGTGGCTGCTGAGCGCGATGTGACGCTGCCCCCAGGGACAACCCTGCTCCGCATGTCATCCACTCGAATCGGGCTGGCAGAAGTGGCGGCCGAGTTCTACGGCCGGCCGGCGCGACGGCTAAAGGTGGCCGGCATCACGGGGACCGATGGCAAGACGACGACGACCCATATGGCGGAGCACGTGCTCCAGGCCAGCGGCGTGGTCGCCGGTGCGATGAGCACGGTGTCCCTCACCGTCAGCGGCGGCGCAGAGGACAACGTCAGCGGCCAAACCACGATGGAGGCGCCTGAGGTCCAGGCCTGGCTCGCACGAATGGTGGAGGCCGGCGTGGCGTTCGCGGTGATCGAGACAACCTCTCATGCGCTCGTGCAGGAGCGCGTCCGGGGTTGCGAATTCGACGTGGCGGCGTTCACCAATGTCGGCCACGACCACCTCGACTACCACGCGACGTGGGAGGACTACCTCGAAGCGAAAGCGCGACTCATCGACCTGACCGCAAATTCCGTGGACAAGGGAATCGAAAAGACGGCGGTCCTCAACCGAGACGACCCGAGCTACGAGCGACTCGCCCGCAGGGCGATCGCGCGGCGGTGGACGTACGGGCTGACCACGGCTGCCGACCTGCACCCACTCGATCTCAGCGTCACCGGGTCCGGCTCGCGCTTCCGTATGAAGACGCCGCTTGGTGAGACCGATGTCACGCTGCACGTCCCCGCTCGCTTCAACATCTACAACGCACTCTGCGCGGCCGGCGTGTGCCTGGCCCTGGGCGTGCCCCTTGAAGCCGTCGGGACTGGACTCGCGGGTTTTGAAGGGGTTCGCGGACGCCTCGAGCCCGTAGACGTGGGTCAGGACTTTCGTGTATTCATCGACTTCGCGCACTCAGCGGGCTCCCTCGCCAGCGCGCTCGCCGAGCTTCGCCCGTTCACAAGCGGGCGCCTGATCGTCGTGTTCGGCTCGACCGCACGCTCTGACCACGATCGGCCTGGTATGGGTCGCGCCGCGGCGGATTTCGCGGACTTCTTCATCATCACCACCGACGACCCGCTGGATCAGGACCCGGTTGAGATCGCTCGCGAGGTGCAGTCGGGCGCGGAGGGAAAGGCGCCCGGACACGACTACGAGGTCGTCATCGACCGCCGCGCCGCGATCCGCCGCGCGATCGAGCTCGCGCGTCCGGGCGATTGCGTGTTGCTCGCCGGCAAAGGACACGAGAGGACGATGAGGACGGCGGCCGGCTCAGAGCCATGGGACGAACGCGCCGAAGCCGAGTCCGCGATCAGAGAGCGCCTGGCTGAGAAGGCTTAACCGCCACCCACCATGCGCACGATCTCGACATTGTCCCCGCCGTCAAGCGTGACCCCTTCAAATGCGGCGCGCTCGATGATCGTCCCGTTGTGCTCCACCGCAACCGCGCGCGGGTTGACGCCGAGCCGCTGCAAGTAATCCAACAGACGAGTTGGGCCCTCGAGCTCGATCTGCTTGCCGTTGACCTGGAGGGTGATCACCGGAACATTCCGATCGCCGCATAGCCTGCCGCACCGGCCGCGTGGCACTCCGCGATCCGCTCCTCGGTCACGCCGCCGATCGCCAGCACTGGGATCCGCACCGCGCGTGCCACCAGCTCCAGCGCCGCAAGATCTGTGGGCGGCGCGCTGGGATGGCTCGCACTTTTCCACACCGGACCGAAGATGACGAAATCGGCTCCGTCCAGCTCCGCGCGCTGCGCGCCGGCGATCGAGTGAACCGAGCGTCCGATCAGACGCTGGCCTAGGACGATTCGAGCATCGGCCACCGAGATATCGCTTTCCGGGAGGTTGACCCCGGCCGCGCCTGATGCGAGCGCCACGTCACAGCGCGAGCTGATGACGACAGGCACTGAGGCCGAGGCCACCAACTCCCTCGCCTCGTGCTCGAGGGCTCGAGTGCTCAGGCCCGGAGCGCGAAGCTGGACGATGGTGGCTCGAGGCGCCGCGCGCAGCCCCGCGCTCGCACTGCTGACCACCGCCATCGCGACAGGAAGGGTCAGGACGGTCGCGAGATGCCTTCGGTCGGGGAGCTCGGACTCGCCTCACCACGCTTTGGTATGCGGCCGGCCGTGTATGCCTTGCGCCCCGCCTCCACGCCCCCTCTGATGGCCTCGGCCATCAAGGCGGGGTCCCTGGCCAGCGCAATCGCTGTGTTCACCAGCACCGCGTCGGCGCCGAGCTCCATCGCAAGTGCCGCGTCGGATGGAGCTCCGATTCCCGCGTCGACGACGACGGGGACGCGAGCCTCCTCGATGATGATCCGAACCTGTTCCAGTGTCTGCAGGCCCTGGCCCGAACCGATCGGTGAGCCGAGCGGCATAACTGTCACCGTTCCGATCTCTTCGAGCTTCTTCGCCAGGACCGGGTCCGCGTTGATGTAGGGAAGCACCTTGAAGCCTTCGCCGACCAGCACTCGCGCCGCCTTCAGCGTCTCCTCCGGATCAGGAAAGAGGTATCGCGGATCCGGGATGACCTCGAGCTTGACCCAGTCCGACAGGCCCATCGAGCGCGCGAGCCGTGCGATGCGGATCGCCTCATCCGCGGTGCGGCATCCCGCCGTGTTCGGAAGGATGCGATAGCGCTTCCAGTCAATCACGTCGAGGATCGTCTTCTTCTTGGGGTCATCGAGGTCGAGCCGGCGCAGCGCCACCGTGACGAGCTCGCAGCCCGAGGCCTCCAGTGCGGCGAGCATGGACTCGTCGGTCGGATATTTGCCGGTGCCGAGAAACAGCCGCGACCGCAGCTCGACGCCGGCGATGACCAGGCGGTCGGCGGCTGTGACGGTCTGCATCAGTCCAGCTTAGCGAACAACTGAACGAGCTACTGGATCAGCTCAGGGCAGGTCCTGCTGCAAGAGAAGCGTCTTGTCGCGTTCGTACGTCAGGCGCTTGATCGCGTCGGGGAGCGAAAGCCACAGCAGCCTGTCGACTTCGATGCCGGGCCGGAATTTGCCGCCCCGCACCTCCATCACCCAGTAGCACGCGACCTTGTCACGCCCGCGACGGTCGATGTATGCCGTACAGCCCAGCGGCCGGGTCAGCTCGCAGCGCAGGCCCGTTTCCTCTTTGACCTCTCGCAGCGCACAGTCCTCGGCGCTCTCGTTGGGCTCGATCTTGCCCTTGGGCAAGGTCCAATCGTCATAAGCGGGTCGGTGGATGACCGCGATCTCCGTATCGCCGGATCGGGTGCTGCGGCACACGACGCCACCAGCAGCCCTGATCACGCTCACATCGGCCACTTCCAGGATTTTTGTTGCCACCATTGCTCCTTCGTAAGCTGAAACGTCTGCGTTGCGGGGTTCCTTCCGTTTCAGGCCGTCATGCGATGACGTGCTGAGAGTTTAGCCCTGCGGGCCATCGCTCTCCAACACATTTTGCAATTTCGTGCTAGCCGCTCAAGCCTGCGGTGTGGAGAATCGCGTACGCAACCCATGCGATGAGCGCTGCAGCGGGGATCGTGACGAGCCAGGCCAGGGCGATACTTGCACCCAGCCCCCAGCTCACCGCTGAGAGCTTGCGTATAGCGCCAACTCCCATCACCGAGCCGGTGATCACGTGCGTTGTGCTCACGGGCAGACCAATCAGCGTCGCGCCCTGGATTACGGTCGCTCCCATGAACTGTGCCGCCATGCCGGTCACAGGCTCGAGCTTGATGATGCTCCAGCCCAGGGTCCGGATAATGCGCCACCCGCCGGCATAGGTACCGAAGGCGATGGTCACAGCCGAGAGAATCACGACCCAGATAGGGACCTGGAAGGTCTTCAAGTTGCCCGACGCGATCAGTGCCAGCGTGATTGCAGCCATGGTCTTCTGCGCATCGTTGGCGCCGTGCGAGTAGGAGAGGAAGGCTGATGTCAGTACCTGCAAGCCGCGGAAGGTTCGGTTGACCGGTGCTGGTCGGAGTTGCAGGCGGTACACGATGAAGATCAACAGGACTGCAAAGGCGCCGGCGGCCACAAAACCCAGCGGTGGCGAGATGGCCAGGCTGGCGACCTGCTTGCCAAGCGCCGACCATTTCACCCCACCCAGGCCACCGGCCGCCGCAATGCCCGCGCCGCACAGGCCGCCGATCAGCGCATGTGTTGAGCTGCTAGGGAGTCCGCGATACCAGGTGATGAGGTTCCATGAGATCGCGCCGAGCAAGGCCGCTATGACAATGACAAGGCCGGGTTTGATGGCGAGGGTGCTCGCGATGGTATTGGAAACTTTCGCCTGGAAAAACGCGACGGTGACTACTGCTCCGACCAGGTTGAAGACGGCCGAGAGCGCAACGGCCGCCTGCGGGGATAGGGCTCGAGTTGAGATCGACGTGGCGATGGCATTGGCTGTGTCGTGGAAACCGTTGGTGAAGTCGAACGCGACGGCGACCCCGATCGTGACCCATAGAAGGATTGCGGTCTCACGCATTCTTGATCGCGATGGTCTCCATTACGTTGGCGGTGTGTTCGCAAGCGTCCATCGTGGCTTCCAGCAGGTCGTAGATGTCCTTCCACTTGACCAGCTCCGCCGCGTCGGTTACGGTCGAGAACAGTTCCCCGATTGCAGCGCGCGTGAGCCGGTCGCCTTCGTTCTCGAGCCTGTGTATCTCCAGGCGGTGGGGTTTTAGTTCGGCAAAGCCTTCCAACCGGTCGAGTGCCGCGGCGAGCTCGATACCAGCCTTGGCCAGGAATTCGCCCATCTGCTTGGCAGAATCCGAGATGGTCTGGATCCGGTAAAGATCAATCTTGTCGCCAGTCTCCTCCGCCAGGTCGACCACGTCGTCTAGGCTCGAAGCGAGCTGCAGAATGTCCTCCTGGTCGAGCGGAGTGATGAACGTGCTGTTGACCAGGTTGTGGATCTGGTGAGCTGCCTCATCGGCCTCGTGCTCGAGGTCACGCAGGCGCGCGTGCCTACTTTTGCCTTCTAGGAGAGACTTGCTCAGCTCGGTCAGGGTCTCGCTGACCAGCTCACCTTGCTTCCGAAGCAGATCGTAGAAACGGTGCCCCCGCGGTAGCGGTATGAATTTCATCGCTTCCTCCGACAGAAAACTGGTGCTAGCGTGTTGACGTGGTCGAGGGACGAGGACCTCGTGTCCTTTTCGTCTGTGGTCAAAACGCGGGCCGCAGCCAGATGGCGGCCGCCTTGTTTAATCGACATGCTGCCGGTCTCGCCGTTGCTGACTCGGCGGGAACGACGCCGGCCGTTCGCGTTCATCCCGAAGTCGTCGAGGTGATGCGTGAGCTCGGTATCGACCTCTCAGCCGCAAACCACGGTTGATGACCGCAGAGCTGGCCGCGGGCACCGTTCGAGTGATCACGATAGGCTGCGAAGAGGGCGAGTGCCCAGTGGTAAGCGTTCCTGTCGGAGACTGGGGACTTCCCGACCCGGCCGGCCAGCCGCTGGAGAAGGTGCGCGTCATCGACCGTCGAGTGCGTCTACTGGTCTCGAGCCTGGCGATCTGACTCAATTCAGGCGTTCTTAATCGCGATCGTCTCGATGATCTCCGCCACCGACTCGCACTCGTCTAGGGTCGACTCTAGGAGTGAGTAGAGATCCTTCCATTTGATGATGTCGGCGGGAGTCTGGTGGTTGGTTTCGAAAAGCCTCTGGAGCGCGTACCGCGTGATTGTGTCACCGTCGTTCTCGAGGCGGTGAATCTCCTGGAGCACGGGGTCGATTCCCTTGAAGTCCTCCAGCCGGTCAACTGCCTTGGCCAGTTCCACGCCGGCTTTTGCGAGGCATTCGCCGAACCGTTTGGCCGAATCCGTGATTGAGATGATTTCGTAGAGATCGATCTTGTCTGAGAACTCCTCCGCGAGGTCGACGATCTGGTCGAGGCCATGGGCGAGAAGCAGGATGTCCTCCTGCTCCATAGGCGTCGTAAACGTACGATTGGTCAGGTTGTAGATGTCATGGGTGACGTCGTCGCACGTGTGCTCGAGCTCACGCAGCCGGGGATGCCGGTTCGTTTCTTCCAACAGTGAGTCTCTGAGCTCGGTCAACGTCTCGCTGACCAGCACGCCCTGCCGCCGGAACAACTCATAGAAACGGTGTTCGCGCGGGATCAAGCTCAGCTTCACGCTCTCACCACCCCCAACTAAGGGTAAGGCAGGCGAGCCTTAAGGCACCGCGGTGAGCCCGAGGGGAGGCCCCGGAACCGTACTCAGGTCAAGATCGGCTTGCCACTTGAGGTAACTCGCTTGAGGGTGGTCAGAGCAAGGTCCTGGACGGCCTTAGGAAGCGGCGCGTATTGGAGGTCGCGGCCGTAGGTCTGGCCGTCCGTGACCAGCCACTTGAACAGAAACACGATGGCCTTGCCTTTGGCCAGATCAGAGATGGACGTGCGCACGATGATCCAGCTGAAGCCGGCGATAGGGTACGTGGTGTCACCCGGCTGGTTGGTGATCGAGAAGTTGCTGGGGCTGACATCAGGGTTCTGAGCTGCCGCCGCGGTCGCCCCCGCCACGCTGGCCTGCACAAACTTTCCATTCTTGTTCCGGAGAAAGGCCTGGCTCATACCTGTCTGCACCACATACGCGAGTTCGACATAACCTATCGCGCCCTCCGTCTGCTTGACGGCTTGCGCCACGCCGTCGTTGCCCTTTCCGCCGATGCCCGCGGGCCACTGCACCGATTTCGCTACACCGACCTTCGACTGCCACTCGTCGGCAACCTTGCCGAGATAGTCGGTGAAGTGGTAGGTGGTACCGCTGCCGTCGGACCTGTGCACCACGGTGATACTCGTATTCGGAAGGTTGACGCCGGCGTTCAGAGCCGTAAGCGCGGGGTCGTTCCATTTCTTGATGCGGCCGAGGTAGATCGCGGCTAATGCCGCGCCGTCGAGCTGGATCTTGCTCACGCCCGAAAGGTTATAAGCGACGGCGACCACGCCCAGTGTCGTGGGAATCTGGACCAACGAATCGGGTCCGCCGGCGGCGGCGATATCCGATGCCTGCATTGGTACATCGCTCGCACCGAAGTCCACCGTGTCCTTTGTGAACTGCTGGATGCCGGCGCCCGAGCCAACCGCCTGGTAGTTGACTATCACCTGCGGGTAAGTCTGTGTGTAGGTGTAGAAGGCTCTCGTATAGAAGGGCTCAGGGAACGTCGCCCCGGCGCCCGTCAGTGTGCCCTGGCCGACGTCCGCCGACGGTGCTGCCGCGCTTCCACCACACGCCGTTGCTATTAGTCCAAAGACGATCAGCGACACGATCACACGCACGGCCAGCTCCGCTCTCATCATTGATCCCCTCTTCTAGTCAGTGCCGGCGGTCATCCGGACGAGAAGCTACCGGGCGTCGGTTATCCGAGGGTTAAACACCGCTTAAGCGTGGATGCGCTGCGCCGCTCCTATACTCGCGCCCGTGATCTGGGAGCGTTGGCGGAGGAGCTTGCGACCCGACCGCGACCCGCAGCCACTCAAGCCATTCGAGGACCTCATCGAAGAAGCGCCCGTAATTGCCTTACTGCTCGATCGCGTGCAGCGAGTCGTGGCCGCGAACGAAGCGGCTCGGCGCTACTTCGACATTGATGCGGCGCGGCTGCCGGCGAGCCTCGTCGAAGCGACACTCGAAGGCAACTTGATCGCAATTCTCAGCGCCGGCACCCCGGAGGGTGAGACGCAACTTGTCCACCGCCGGCGCACAGTGCGGTCCAAGCTCGTGCCGGGACCGCGTCCGGGTGAGACCCTGATGTTCCTCCTTGACGTGACCGAGTTGCGCCTGCTTGAGCGGGTCCGGCAGGAGTTCGTAGCCAACCTGGTGCACGATCTCAAGACACCGATCACCTCATTGCGACTGACGGCCGAAAGCCTTCTCGGCAATCCGGCTCCAAGAGACCGTGCGCGTTTTGCCGAACGGCTGGTCAAGGAGGCGGATCTGATGAGCAGGATCATCGACAACCTGCGCCAGCTGGCCGAGTTGGAGTCCGGGGCGCTGATGCTCGAGCGAACTTCGTTCAACCTTGGGGAGCTCATTCAGGAGTTAGCTCAGCGCCTTGGGCCCGAACGGAAGCTGAACGTAGATTTGTCCGAAACGATGGTCATCTCGACTGACCGGCCGAAGCTTGCCCAGGCTTTAGGAAACCTGGTAGACAATGCGGCCAAGTTCTCGCCGCCCGAGTCGGCGATTGACATTCGCGCCGAGGTGGTGCCCCCAAGCGTGCGTATCAGTGTTCGGGACCGCGGACCGGGTATCTCTCCCGAACACTGGAACCGCGTCTTCGAACGCTTCTACAAGGTCGATCGGGCGCGCCCTCGCGAGGCGGGCGGCTTTGGGTTAGGCCTCGCGATCACAAAGCACCTTATTCAATCGATCGGCGGGAGGATCTGGACCGTGGCCGCCGATGACGGTGGCCAGGTGTTCTCCATCGAGCTGGCGGCCGACGCCTTAACCAGCCCATAAAGTTCGCTTAACCTTCCGGACCTAGTGTCGATGTGAGTGGCGGACGCACGCTTATACAGGCAACCTATGGTGCAGGCGTTGAAGCCTCAACTTAGCGCCATCGAGGCGTACGGTCAGCCTAAGGTCGAGATCGATCATCTTTCGTTCTACTACGGCAAGCTCCAGGCGCTCAGGGACGTCAGCTTCGAGATTGCAGAACGGCGGATTACAGCAATCATCGGCCCCTCTGGTTGTGGTAAGAGCACGCTGCTGCGTGTCTTCAACCGCATGTATGACCTGGTACCTGGAGCGAGAGCCGAAGGAAAGGTGCTCTGTGATGACGAGGACATCATCAGCACCAGACGGCTGCTCGAGCTTCGTCAGAAGATCGGCATGGTGTTTCAGCGTCCAAGTCCGTTTCCGATGTCTGTCCGAGACAACGTCGCCTTCGCGCCCCGACTACTGGGGTGGAGCGCGGTTCGGGTGAAGGAGGCGGTTTTTAAGAGCCTGGAGTCGGCCGCCTTGTGGGATGAAGTGAAGGACCGCCTCGACGCTCCGGCGTCTTCGTTGTCGGGCGGCCAGCTACAGCGCCTCTCGATCGCCCGCTGCCTTGCAGTCAATCCCTCGGTGATCCTGATGGACGAGCCGTGCTCGGCTCTCGACCCAATCGCCACGTTGAAGATCGAGGACCTCATGGTGCAGCTGGCGCGTGATTACACGATCGTGATTGTCACCCACAACATGCAGCAGGCAGCTCGTGTGTCCGATTTCACCGCCTTCATGCTCATGAACCCGGCCGCTCGGTTTGGCGAGCTCGTCGAGTTCGCCCCGACCGCCGAGCTCTTCAACCAGCCCCGCGACCGGCGCACCGAGGACTACATCACCGGGCGTTTCGGCTAGCAATGCCTCGGCTGACGCTCGAGAAGGAGCTCGCTACGCTGCGCGAGCTCGCCGTTCGCATGGGCACGCTTGTCGAGTCGCAGATCGAAGCCGCGCTTGAGGCGCTGCGGCGCCGTGATCCGGAGGCCGCCGAGAAGGTCCGGCGGGATGACCAGTATCTGAACGAGCTGTTCCGTCAGGTACGTGAGCAGGTGTTCATGGTCATATCGACGCAGCAGCCGGTGGCGCGCGACCTGAGAGACCTGATGGGTATCCAGTACATCGCCAGCGAGCTCGAGAGGACGGGTGACTACGCCGTGCGCATCGCGCGCATGACCGGCACGCTGTGTGGACTGCCCGACCGGCCGCTGCGAGCTGAATTCGGGCTCATGGGCGAGCTGGTCATCCGCCAGGTGCACGACATCCTGGAGGACCTGATCCACCGGAATGTCGAACATGCCCGTGAGGTTGCGACTCGCGACAACGAGGTGGACCGGCTTTATCACCGCACCTTTGAGGAGCTTGTGGCCGAAATGGGGAAGGGGACCGATCCCGACGGAGCCCTTCGTTCCGTGACCTTGCTCCTCGTGGCCCACAACCTGGAACGCATCGCGGATCGCGTGACCAACGTGGCCGAGGACATTGTCTTCCTCGAGACCGGCCAGGTCGTGGAGCTAGGGTGACTCGAAGCACCGTCGCCGGCC
Source organism: Candidatus Dormiibacterota bacterium (assembly GCA_035937155.1). Taxonomy (GTDB): domain Bacteria; phylum Chloroflexota; class Dormibacteria; order Dormibacterales; family Dormibacteraceae; genus Palsa-870. The sequence continues at coordinate 56,111 of DASYVJ010000018.1, forward strand.
GAGTGCTCGTTGTCGAAGACGATGACGGGATCCGCGAGATGCTCAAGTACAACCTCGCGGGCGCCGGTTTCTCCGTCCAGGAGGCGAGGGACGGCGCCGCCGGGTTGCGGACGGCACGGACCTCGAAACCAGACCTGATCCTGCTTGACCTGATGCTCCCCGGCATGAGCGGCTTGGACTTCTGTCGCGCGCTCCGCAAGACAAGCCGGGTTCCGATCATCATGCTGACGGCCAAGGACACCGAGGTCGACAAGATCGTCGGCCTCGAGCTGGGCGCTGACGACTACATCACCAAGCCATTCTCGATCCGCGAGGTCGTAGCCCGCGTCAATTCCGTCCTCCGGCGCGCCCAGCCCGATGCCACCGAGCCGCGATCGGTACCAGAGCACGACTCAATAGGCGACTTCACCATGGATCGTGCCGCGCGGCGTGTGCTGCTTGCAGGAAAAGAGGTGAAGCTGACCGCGCGCGAGTTCGACCTGCTCTCATACCTGATTGCGAATTCGGGACGCGTACAAACAAGAGATGGATTGCTCGAGCACGTGTGGGGCTCGGAGTTCACCGGCGATCGCAAGACCATCGACGTCCACATCCGGTGGCTCCGTCAGAAGCTCGCAGGGAAGGTGCCCTTCGAGATCGCTACAGTGCGTGGGCTTGGTTACCGCCTCGACCGCTTGGAGCGAGGTTGATCGAAGCAATCAGGCGACCACGCGGCTTGCGCCGGGCCCCGGAGAGATTCCGTCTCCTAACGGCGGCAATAAGCGTGACCGCCCCCACTCTTCTGATCGGGATCGTCATCGTCCTCTACCAGGAAGCGGCACCGGCGATCAGCCGTTTTGGCGGGGGTTTCCTCGTGACCTCCAACTGGAACCCTGTAACCCTGGACTTCGGCGCGTTGCCTTTCATCTACGGGACCGTGGTGACAAGCGCAATCGCCATCGCGGTCGCGGTGCCGGTCGGAATCGCGGTCGCTCTGGTCCTGACGGAACAGGGCGCCGCAGGCCTGCGCGGGGCGGTCGGCACCGGAATCGAGCTGCTGGCCGCCATCCCAAGTGTCGTCTATGGAATCTGGGCCCTCTATGTGCTGGCGCCATTTCTTTTCAACCATGTCGAGGTGCCCTTGAGCGGCCGCTTCGGCTTTATCGGTGCTTTGTCAGGTCCGTCTCGCCAGACGAGCTTGTTTAGCGCTTCGGTGGTATTGGCTGTGATGATCTTGCCAACGCTTTCGGCGGTCTCGCGCGACGTCATCCGCGCGGTTCCCAAGGGACTTCGCGAATCGTCGGTCGCCCTCGGCGCCACTTGGTGGGAAACGAACTGGAAGGTCGTCCTGCCCGCAGCACGCTCCGGTATTTTCGGCGCGACTGTCCTGGCCCTCGGTCGCGCACTTGGCGAAACCATCGCCGTGACCATGGTGATCGGCAACCGTCCGGAGATCCCGCCCTCGATCTTCTCGCCCGCCTATACGCTCGCCAGCGTCATCGCCAATGAGTTCACAGAAGCGACGGGACAGATCTACCCAGCCGCTCTGGTGGAGCTGGGGCTCGTGCTGATACTCGTCGCATTCACAGTCAATGTGATCGCTTTGCTTCTGGTCCGCCGCACAGTTTCGGGTTCGATGTGATTCGCGCTCGCAATCATTGGCGCGGGTACAAGAACACCATTGCTCTCAGCGCCGTTTACGGACTGACCGGGCTTGCGCTCGTTCCCCTGGCGCTGGTCCTTGGGTACACGATCGTCAAAGGTCTCCCGGCGGCAATCCACCCGGAGTTCTATCTCAACGTCGAGCGACCGGTTGGGATCCCCGGCGCCGGTGTAGCGCACGCTATTGCAGGCTCAGGAATCATGGTCGGCATTGCGTCGCTGCTGGCCATCCCGGTCGGCGTCGTGAGCGGGGTCCACCTCGTTGATTACGCTTCAGGCCGTTGGGCGAGCTGGGTGCGGCTCGCCGCGGACGTGTTGGTCGGTGCACCCTCAATCGCCGTCGGCCTTTTCGCATACGTCCTCTTTGTGGCACCGCAGCACCACTTCTCCGGTCTCTCGGGAGCGCTCGCGCTCGCGGTGCTGATGCTTCCAGTGGTCATCCGGACCACCGAGGGTGCGGTGGCGCTCATCCCGGCCAGCTTGCGAGAATCGGGGCTGGCGCTGGGACTGCCGCGGTGGCGCGTCGCTCTGCAACTTGTGCTCCCTGCAGCAGCGCCAGGCATCATCACAGGTGCCCTGCTTGCGATGGCGCGCGCAGCCGGCGAGACGGCGCCGATCCTATTCACCGGCTTTGGCAACCGCTCCTGGAACCTGGATCCAACCCAGCCGATGTCGGCGCTGCCACTGATCGTCTTCCACGATGCGCTGACGCCGTACCCCGCCCTGCAGCAGCAGGCTTGGGGGGCGGCTTTGGTGCTCGTCGCCCTGGTGCTGGTTATCAACCTTTCAAGCCGGTGGGTGTTGCGGCGCCAGATCCGCATGGCAGGCCAGCTCTAGAGGTCTACAGGGGTTTGCGCGAGGGCACGCCTGGCCGGCGCGGATACGCTGGCGGCGTCCCGCGGACCTTGTCGATGATCACCACGGTGCCTTGCCGGCGACTCGCTGACGGCGCCGCCACCACCCGGTTCAGACTGCCACCGAGGATCTCAATCGCGCGGCCCGCAGCGTCCAGATCCTCGCTTTCCGTTTTCTGCGCCAGCAGGCGCCCACCGACCCTGACCAGCGGCAGGCACAGCTCGGCCAGCACCGGCATCGGCGCGAGGGCTCGCGCCACGGCGAGGTCGAAAGACTCGCGGTAGAGCGGATCCTGTCCCACCTCCTCCGCACGCCTGGCCAGCACCTCAACGCCGTCGAGTCCCAGCGCGGCGCACGAGCGGACCAGGAAAGCCGCCTTCGCCTGGTCTGCCTCGATCAGCGTCACGATCAGATCTGGACGGGCGATCTTGAGCGGCAGCCCCGGCAGCCCTCCGCCGGAACCCACATCGACCACGGTGCTCGCTTCACCGAGGTGATCCAGCAGGACGAGCGAGTCGTCGACGAGCTCGCCGGCCGGCCGCGACACCAGCCCCGGCCACTCGAAGATCATTCGCGCGAGCTGAACGAGCTTAGAATCTGTCACTGAGATGCCCATCTACGAGTATCGGTGCGAGAGCTGCTCCGAGAAGTTCGAGCTCCTGACCAGGTTCGCCGAGCGGGACACCGCGCAGGCCTGCCCGGCCTGTGAGTCGACGAGGACCAGGGTGCTGGTCTCGAGCTTCGCCGTCGCAGGCGCAGATTCATCCGAGTCGCTCGACTTCGGGAGCGCGGAGGGTGGCGGCGGCTGCTGCGGAGGCGGATGCGGCTCGTGCGGCTCCAGCCCCAACTGACGCACTAGCTTGCTGTTCCCGGTCACGTACCGGGTGAACGCCGCCGGCCACATGGAGGTGGGCGGCTGTGACCTCATCGATCTGGCACGGCAGCATGGCACGCCGCTGTACGTCTACGACGAGGCCACCGTCCGCCAGCGAGCGTCGGAATATGTCGCCGCCATGGGCTCGGCCGGCCAGGTGCTGTACTCGGCCAAAGCGTTCGCGTCGCCGCAGTTCCTGCGCGTCGTGGCCGAGGAGGGACTCGGGCTCGACGTTGTCTCCGCTGGGGAGCTCCACCTCGCGTTGAAGTCGGGTTTCCCGCAGGACCGAATTCATTTTCTGGGCAATAACAAAAGCCGTCAGGACGTCGAGGCCGCATACGAGGCCGGTGCGACGATCGTGATCGATGGTGAGTACGAGTTCGAGCTGCTGCGCGAGGTCGTCCCGGATGGCAAGCGCACGCCGGTAATGCTCCGTTTGTCGCCAGGCGTCAAACCCGACACGCACGATCACATCTCAACCGGTCAGCTCGACTCGAAGTTCGGATTTTCGATCGAGTCCGGCGCCGCCAGACGGGCGGTCGAACAGGCATTGGGACATCCGCGCCTCGAGCTGATCGGTTTGCATTCGCACATCGGCTCGCAGATTTTCGGTCTAGGCGCTTACGAGCACGCGATGAGCATCATGCTCGATCTGCTCGTCGAGCTTCGCGATGAGCTGAGGTTCGAGCCGCGCAAGCTGGGCGCGGGCGGCGGCCTTGGAATCGCGTACACGCGAAACGATGACCCGCCCCCGCCGCGCGATTTCGTCCAGGTGGTCCATGAGGCTCTCGTCGCCGGCTGCGCGCAGCGTGGGTTGCACGTGCCTGAGCTGGTGGTCGAGCCCGGGCGTTCCATCGCCGGGCCGGCCGGGATGGCGCTGTACACGGTGGGTTCGATCAAGGACATCCCCGGTGTCCGACGCTACGTCGCCGTCGACGGAGGTATGGGCGACAACATCCGCCCCAAGCTGTACGGCGCGAGATACGAGGCCTACCTCGCGTCCGCTCCCGATCACGCTCCTGATGGCAAGGTAACGATCGCCGGCAAGTACTGCGAATCGACCGACATCCTGATCACCGACATCGAGATGCCGCCTCTGCAGCCTGGAGACATCATCGCTTTGCCCGCGGCAGGTGCGTACTGCCTTGCCATGGCGAGCAACTACAACGGCATGCCGCGGCCCGAGGTCTTGATGCTCAAAGATGGTCAGGCACGGGTCATGCGCCGGCGCGAGACAATGGAGGACCTGGTTGCCGCGGAAGTGTTCTAGCTAGTCGTGGTCACCGGCGGCGATGTGTCGCAAGGACCGTTCACGTTGTTGCACGCCACGACGTAGGCGGGCAGGTTTGGCTGGACCCCAGGCGGCGTGCGGACGGTTGCTCGGAAGTCGCTCGACGTGACGGTCACATTGCCGGCGAAGTGCGGCGTGTCTTTCTCAAACACGACCAGCGCTGCAGGTGTCCCGACGGTGAAGTTCTGAAGCCTGACCGTGAAGCTCCCCGATGCTGAGATGGACAACAGGGTGACGACAGGTTTCGGCGCAGGCGTGGGCGTCGGGCTCGGACTCGGCGGACTCGTGGGTGACGGAGTTACAACTGGGACGGGCTCGAGTACGTGAAGGGTTGCCGACACGCGACAGACGGAGGCCCAACAGATGTGGACTGTGTGATCGCCGATGCCGATGTCCGGCGGGATCGTGATCATCGCCCTGACATTTCCGCTCGAGTCGGCATGAAACGGAAATGTGTGCACCGGGCTAAACAGCCGGATCTCACCGATCTGGTTGGCGGGCAGATGACTCGCCGTCACAAGCACGGCGTCGCCGGCGGCAACCGTTGAGGGGGACACGGAGACCGCCAGCTTCTGATGCGTCGCGATGTAACCTACCGTTCCCGCGACCAGAAGAAGAACAAGCGTGGCTGCTGCCACGATGGCGAAAAGACCCTTGCGTGATCTCTTCTTGATCACGGGCGGCGGGGGCGAGGGGTACGCGACGGCGATCGTCTCGCCGGCGTCTGTCTGATCGACGCGTTCGGACTCATCGACGTACGCGGGAGGCGCCATCATCGTGGCTTCTACCGGCGCCGCGGTCGGTGCAGGACGGGGCATCATCACCACAGTCCTCGCGGGAGGAGCTGCACTCTTTCGGTCCAGGGCCTCGGCGAGAGCTTCGACAAACGCGGTGCAGGTATCCCACCTGTCTGCGGGTTTCTTGGCCAGGCCGCGCATGATCACCGCATCGACCCTGGAGTTCAGTCGCCGGATGCGCGTGCTGGGCGGCGGCGGCTCGCGGTGCACCTGCGCATAGAGAATCTCCAGCACGCCTACGCCATCGAACGGGATCATGCCGGTCAACATCTCGTACGCGATCGTCGCCAACGAGTAGCGATCGGCAGCCGGGCCAACCTGGCTACCCGAGACCTGCTCGGGGGACATGTAGGCGGGTGTTCCGGTCGTCACCCCGGTCATCGACTTCAGGGATGAACCCTGCAGCAGCTTGGCCAGACCGAAGTCTGCGAGCACGGGCGTGTCGTCCCTCTCGAGCAGGACGTTGGCCGGCTTGACGTCGCGATGGACGATGCCCTGCGCATGGGCGTGGTCGAGGCCCGCCGCTACCCCACGGAGGTACTTGATCGCGGTCGGCTGATCGAGAATCCCCTGGCTCAGTCTGTCGGCGAGGCTGCCGCCCGGGACGTACTCCACGATCATGTAGGGCGTTCCCTGGTACTCGCCGAAGTCGTAGACGTTCAGGATGTTCGGGTGGCGCATCTGGGCGATCGCTTGCGCCTCGTGCCGGAAGCGAGCTGTCGTATCAGGGTCCGGCGCGATCGCCTGCAGAACCTTCACCGCGCCGGTGCGCTCGAGCTGCGCGTGGTAGGCGCGGTAGACGAAGCCCATGGCACCCTGCCCGATGAAGTCCTGGACCTCGTACTGCCCGAGCTTGGTTCCCGGTCCGATCGGCACGGCCCCAGATTATGAGGTGCGGCTCCTACAAGCCAACGTGAGTTAACCGGCCGAAGTTTTGACTAGACCGCGGTCACTGTTACAGCTTGACTCGCGCAACCGAACGGATCGCAAGCGGATATCGTTGCCGGGCCAAGCGCAAGCAACCCAGGGACCGTCAGCAACTGCGCGTACGAACCCGACGCACTAACGACAGTGGTCGCCGTTGCCTTCGTGGCGCTGTTCTGGACAAATGTGATCGTCACCGCGCTCCCTGGCCTGAAGTGAGAACCGGACACCGTAGTCGAGCCACCACTCAGCACCGTGAAGTGAGTCGACGACAGGCTTATCGACCTCGGTAGCGGGGCAGGGCTCGGGCTCGGTATTGGGCTCGGCCTAGGGGCCGGAGTCGGGCCTCCGCCTGGAGTCGGGTTGCTGGTTGGAGCTGCGGTCGGGCTCGGGCTCGCATCGGGCGTGGTCGAAGGTATGGTTCCCGGGGTGGGGCTGACCGAGGTCCCAGGCTCGACAACGTGGACCGTGACTGAGGAGTGGCACTGCGAGGCCCAGCAGAGCTTGACCGTGTGGACGCCCGCACCGATGTCCCGCGGCACCGTGAGATTTGCCGTCACGTCCCCGTTGGCGTCGGACCGGAACGGATAGAGGTGTACGGCGCTGAGCAACTGTAGCTCGCCGGCCTGGTTGGCGGGCACGTGGCTCGCTGTCGCGAATATCGTGTCGCCCGGATACACGGTGTACGCGGACAGCGCCAGCGTCGGCCTCGGTTGGGCGACCAGGTAGCCGGCGACTCCCAGGAGGAGGAGCGCGAGCACGTCCCCGGCGACCACGGCAATGAGACGCTTGCGCGACTCGCGCTTCGCCACCGGCTGAGTGGTCGCCATCGGGAAGGCGACCGCGACCGTCGTGCTCGGGCTTGGCTTGTGTCCATTTGCCGGAAGAGCCGCCGTCGCCGGCAAAGCGGGCGGGGCGAGAGCGATGGTCGGGGCGGCGACCGGCGCGAGCACCATCGTCCTGCCCATCGTCTGGGCCATCGCGGGTTCGACCTTCGTGGCAAGCGCTGCCGCAAGAGCGTCGACGAAGGCGATGCACGTCACCCATCGGGCCGCCGGATCCTTCGCCAGGCCGCGCATGATGACCGCGTCGACAGCTGGGCTCAACGATGCGTTGCGCGAGCTGGGTAGCGGTGAATCGCGATGGACCTGCGCATAGAGCAGCTCGATCAAGCCTTCGCCGTCGAAGGGGATCACCCCTGTCAACATCTCGTACGCGATTGACGCCAGCGAGTAGCGATCAGCCGCCGGACCGACATCCTTGCCGGTCACCTGCTCGGGAGCCATGTAGGCGGGCGTTCCCGTGGTCACTCCGGTCATCGACCGCAGCGACGTTCCTTGCATCAGCTTGACCAGCCCGAAGTCGGCGAGCACTGGTGTGTCGTCCTTCTCGAGAAGGATGTTGGCCGGCTTGACGTCCCGGTGAACGATCCCCAGCCCGTGAGCGTAGTCAAGGCCCGCCCCGATGCCGCGGAGGTATCTCAGCGCCGCGCCCGGATCGAGGGGTCCCTGCCCCAGGCGGTTGGCGAGACTTCCGCCGGGGACGTACTCCACGATCATGTATGGCATCCCTTCGTGCTCGCCGAAGTCGTAGACATTGAGGATATTCGGGTGGCGCATCTGGGCGATCGCCTGCGCCTCGTGGCGGAATCTGGACGTCGTGACAGGGTCCGGAGCGATTCCCTGGAGGACCTTGACGGCGCCTGTCCGCTCGAGCTGCACATGGTAGGCGCGATAGACCAGACCCATGGCCCCCTGGCCGATGAAGTCCTGTACCTCGTACTGTCCGAGCTTGGTTCCTGGAGCGATCGACAAGGCCATGGATTATGAGGTTCGTTTGCTGAAACCCTGTCTGCTTAACGATGGTTGGCGATTTTCCGGTCTCAGCTAGGTGCGGGACGCGGCGCCGTCCTGCTTCCAGCCAACCCCACCGCCTCGTCTGATAGCCACGATCCCAGCGAGGATCGACAGCGCGATCTCGCCTGGCGTGACCGCTCCCAGGTCGAGGCCTACCGGGCTCTGAATTTGGGCGATCACCTGGTCGGAGACGCCTTGAACGCGCAAGGCTTCGAGGTGATGGCCGGTGTGGCGCCTGCTGCCGACGAGCCCGATGAACCGAGGCGCCTTGGGCAGAAGCGTCTCGAGCGCCGCCACGAGATCTCCGGCGTCGTGATCGGTGTGTACCGCGTAGATCTCCTGGCCGAGCGCGCCGGGCAGCTCGTCCAGCGAGGTCACCGCCGGTGGCCAGGCCGCATCTTTCAGGCGTCCAGGGCGGGTCTCCACCAAAAGGGTGCGAAATCCGAGCTCAGGCGCCCAGCGCAAAAGCGCAGCCGCCACCGGTGTGGCGGCGAAGACGACCAGCGTGGGCGCCGCGGCATACGGCTCCAGGTAGACCTCGATCGAGCCCAGGTCGTGTCGGTACGTTCGCTGGCTTGGCACGCCTGCGTCCGCGATTTGCGCAGCGTCGGCCAGCGCGGCGGAGTCGAACTCGCTGCAGCCCAGCGTCCCCGCGAGCGCAGCCGTGCGCGAGAGCAGGATCTTTGCCCCTGGGCGGGACGGTGGCTCGCCGTCCACCTTGATCACGGTCGCGAGCACGACCTCTTCGCCCCGCGAGACGCGGTGGGCAAGGTCTTCCTCCAGGCTAGGCATGTGCTTTTGTGCGAGCTAACGCTGCTCGGATGATCGCGCCTCCGCGTGAGACTTCCTCGTCGGTGGTCGCGTAGGCGGTCGTCAGGCGCAAGCTGCCGAGCGCCTGCTCGAGGCTGAGGCCCATCGCGAGCAGGACGTGCGACGGATCCAGCGACCCCGACGCACACGCGGATCCGCTCGAGGCGGCGACCCCGGCCAGGTCGAGCGCCAGCAGCAGGTCTTCACCGCGGCGGTCCGCGAACGCACAGGTGGCGAAGTTGGGCAGTCGAGCGTCCGCACCGGTGAGCTCTCCGCCCATCTCGACGAGGAGCGTGCGGAGGGAGGCGGCCTGTCGGGCGGCCGAACCCGCCTTCGATGCCCGGTCACGCACGCATGTGGCCAGCGCCCTAGCGACGGCGGTGGCCGCCCCGACATCCTCCCGGCCACCGCGCCGGCCCCACTCCTGGGGGCCGCCATAAAGAAGAGGATCGATCCTTACCCCATCTCGGACGTACAGGATGCCGCCCCGCCCTGCCCCGAGCTTGTGGCCGCTGAGGGATAGGAGGTCCGCGCCTTCAGGGATAGGAATCCATCGCGGGCCGGCGCTCGCATCGACGTGGACGACGGCCCCGATCTCGTGTGCCCGCGCGATGATCGCGGCCACCGGTTGGATCGTGCCGATCTCATTATTCGCAAGCCCGATGGAGACCAATGCTGCAGAGGCCGGAATATCGCCTGCATCCGCACGCCCTTGCTTGTCCACCGCCGCCACCTCGACCGAGTGGCCTTCGGACTGGAGGCGCCTCACCGCGCCGAGCACCGACTGGTGTTCCGCAGCCCACGTCACGACCACGCCGCGCTTCGACAGGCGGCGCGCAGCGCCGAACAGTGCGAGATTGACCGCCTCGGTGCCGGAGCTCGTAAACGAAATCTCCGTGCGGTCTGCATCGAGAGCTTCGGCTGCCATGTCACGGGCGCGGTCGAGAGCGGCGCGCGCGGCGCGTCCTTCGGCATGTGGGCTCGAGGGATTGCCGTTAGGGAGATCGCGCAGCGCGTCGCGAACCTCGGTAAGGACCGGTGCCGAACCGGCGTCGTCGAGATAGATGCGGCTCACCCTTGCGGAGTTCCGGCGATCAGCCTCGGCTGTGGTCGGGTAGCTGAATGAGCTCCGTGAGCGTGCCCTGGAAGTTCTTGAGGTAGAGGTGAAGGTCGAGTATCTCGTCCACCGTGATCGGCTCCGCGGCGAAAACCGGCTCCATCTCCGGTTCGGGAGCGGCCTTCTCGATCTCCTCCACGGCACCACCTGCGATGGCGAGCACCACGATGAAGGTCACCTGGCACTGCGCGCACGTGACCTGAAGGTGGAAGCGCTCCTCCTCGTGGCTGAGAACCTGGACATCACAGCCCTTGAGGCTGCGCCCGCAGACCGGACAGTTGTAGAAGCGTGCTCGGTCGCGGATGAACTCGATGATGCTCATCGCTCGGCCCATATTACGCCCCGACCTCTAGCGGTTGCCTTCAATGCACGTGCACCCGGCCGGGCCGACCACGGCCGAGTGAATCGTGCCCGCGGGCAGCACCATGCGGTCTCCCGGCTTCAGTTCCAGGCGGCGAGCCTCGGACTCGAGCACGAACGTGATGGACCCGTCGACGCAGTAGAGAATCTTTTCATAAGAGTGGCTGTGGGGCGCGTAGCGATCACCCGGCCCGTTCGACCACGAGTAGCAGCCGGTCGCCTCGCTGCCCAGGCGGGTCATCAAGTCTTCGGACCTTGCCACACGACCGATTCTAAGATTGCATGGGTGAAGCCCCGGTTCCTTGCCGACTGCAACGTCGGGCGGCTCGCGCGCTGGCTGCGCGCGCTCGGCTATGACGCGTCGTACCACGCACGCATCGGCGACGCCGAGCTCGTCCGCGAAGCGGCCGCCGAGAGCCGCGTGCTGCTGACGCGCGACCGCGACCTTACCAGGCGCCGCGTCATCCAGACCGGCGTGGTGCGCGCCATCCTCATCCGCGACGACGAGGTCACCAAGCAGCTTCGCCAGGTTTTCGCCGAGTTGGGCCTCGAGCTCAAAGAGGCTCTCACGCGATGCATCGAGTGCAACTCCGAGCTGGAGTCACGCATGCCGGCGACTGTGGCAGAACGTGTGCCGCCATACGTTCGGCGCACTCAGTCGCGGTACTCGGAGTGCCCCCAGTGCGGGCGCATCTACTGGGCCGGAACCCACTGGCAGCGGATGCGCGAGGTGCTCGCGGGCCTGTGAGAAGTGTTTTGCGACGCCTGCTCGCCGGCGAGCTCACCGAAGAGGAGGCGATCTCCGAGCTGCGGCGGATTCAGCTGGACGAGCTCGGCGGTCGCGCCAAGCTCGACCTGGGCCGCTTCCTGCGGCGCGGCATCCCCGAGGTCGTGCTGGCCACGGGCAAGACGCCAGGCGACGCTGCACGCCTGGCCGTCACCATGGCAGAGCGCCAGGGACAGGGCCTGATCAGCCGCATGACGGCGGCGCATCAAACAGCACTTCACAAGTTGGCTTCCGCCGCCGGCCTGCATGTCGTCGTCTATGCCAACTCGGCGCGCGTGCTTCGAAATGCGTTCGTGCCAGATTCAATCGGCGGCAAGGTTGGCATTCTCACCGCTGGCACGTCCGACCTCCCCGCCGCCGAGGAGGCGCGGATGGTCATCGAAGCGTGTGGACTCGAGGCCAGGCTCGATGCCGACCTGGGTGTCGCGGGCTTGCATCGATTCGTCGGTCCGCTTGCCGCGACCCTCGAGTGGGGCGCCGACGTCATCATCGTCGCCGCCGGCATGGATGGGGTATTGCCGGGACTCGTCGCCGGACTGATAGATGTGCCCGTGATCGGCCTGCCGGTCTCAACCGGCTATGGGCGCGGCGGCGCTGGCGAGGCAGCCCTCACGACGATGCTTCAGTCCTGTTCGACAGGGCTCGTGGTGGTGAATATCGACAACGGTGTCGGGGCCGGCGCGGCCGCCGCGCTGATGGCTCAACGCCGCCGTCGCGGCCACAGCGATGCGGCGACCGCGAGAACCAGCGCCACAAGGACCAGCGCACCCACGAGGATCGGAAAGAGTGCGCGCCAAACATCTGGTCCGCCAACAACGCGGAAGGCGACAGCCCCAAACAAGACTGCGACGCCTACCCACATCAACAGCCAGGGAAAGCCGCGCCGCTGACGGCCGTAGAACAACATCCACAACGCACCGGGACGTTTCTTCGGCTCGCTCACAGCAGCCCCGTCAATTCGCTCAGCGATGCGATCGTTTGGATACCTTCGGGCGGCGGTCCGTCGCCATGGGCCGTGAAGATCACGGCTCGCATGCCGAGTGAACGCGGACCCTCATAGTCCTCGCGCACGCGGTCACCGACGAAGAGAACGTGCTGCGGCTCAACCCCAATGCCGGCCAGCGCAGCCCGATAGATCTCCGGCGCCGGCTTGCGCTTGCCGACCTCGCTCGAGAACACGACTGCATCGACCACGTCGGCGATGCCGTTCGTCTCGATCTGGCGGCGCATCATCTCGGGCGGAAAGGGGGCGTTGGAGCAGAGGCCGCGCTTGATCCCGTGGGTGCCCAACCAGGCGAGCACCTGCAGCGCGTCGGGGTCGAGCCGGACGGCGCGGTCCCAACACCGCTGCTCGGCGTCGAGGATGTCCTGCAGCAGCTCGTCCGGCAGCGGAAGGCTCGCCTTGGCCCAGGTATCGCGATACACGTCCATGTACTCGACCTCGTCCTCGCTCATGCTCGCGACGTAGTTCTCCAGCGGGAGAAGCACGTTCTGGAGGATTGCCTCCGCCTGAGGCGCCGGCTTTCCGAGCGCCGCCTCGATGCGGGGCCGGAACTCATGCATCGTGTTGAGGAGGTCCTCGGTCGGGTAGTCGAACGTGACGAGCGTCCGGCCGTAGTCGAACAGCACGCCTCGCGTGTCGAGCATGGGCATATCCTGATCCGCGTGGCAAAACCCCTCGCTCACCTTGACAGCAAGGGGGCGGCGCGCATGGTGGACGTCGCAGACAAAGCGTCGACGGTCCGCGAGGCCCTCGCCGAGTGCGTCGTTCGCATGGCACCGGCAACGCTGCGTGCGGTCAGGGAGGGCACAGCCAAAGGAGACGCGATTCAGGTCGCCCGCGTGGCGGGCATCATGGCGGCCAAGCGCACGCCCGACCTGATCCCGCTCTGCCATCCCCTACTCCTGACCAGCGTCACCGTCGACTGCAAGTTCGTGGCCGGTGGCGTCCGGATCCTGGCCCGGGTGCGCGTCATTGGGCAGACCGGTGTCGAGATGGAGGCGCTCACGGCGGCTTCGATCGCGGGTCTCACGCTGATCGACATGACCAAGGGAATCGAAAAGGGCGTCTACCTGGAAGCGGTTCGCCTGCTCGAGAAATCCGGCGGTCGATCGGGCACGTGGAAACGCGAGCCCAACCAGTGAGCAAAGCGCACGTCATCACCGTCAGCGACCGGGTTTCGGCCAGGAAGATGGAGGACAAAAGCGGTCCCGCCCTGGTGCGGATTCTGACGAGCGGCGGCTTTGAGGTGTCGGCGCCGGAAGTCGTGCCAGACGGTAAACAAGACATCGCGGACGCCATAGAAGCGGCCATTGTCCGAGGCGCTGATGTCGTGGTCACGACCGGCGGCACCGGCCTCGGTCCTCGCGATGTGACCCCGCAAGCGACGTCGACGCTCATCGACTTCGAGGTGCCCGGCATCGCAGAGGTGATGAGGCGGGCGGGTGCCACGACCACTCCCATGGCCGCGCTGTCCAGAGGTATCGCGGGAGTGCGCGGCAACACGCTGATCATCAACGTGCCTGGCAGCGCCAAGGGCGCTGCAGAGTCCCTGGAAGCGGTGATGCCGGTGCTCGGGCATGCGATCCGGCTGCTGCACGGCGACACCTCACACTAATGAACCAGCTCCCACCGATCCGGACCGGCATCTGCGGCCTGGATGCGGCCGATACGTGCGTTGACACTTGCGCTCCGGTCCTCACGCATCCACGGGATGCGCTCCGGTCCAGTGCTCGTGCCGCCTTCGTCTCGACCGCCCCAGACCGCATCGGGTCGGCCCCGCCAGTGGGATCGGGTTCTTGAATCTCAACGCCGATCTGGGTGAGGGCGCGAGCGAGGACGAGGCGATCCTCGCGCAGGTCGACAGCGCAAGCGTCGGCTGCGGAGTCCACGCAGGGTCTGTCTCGATCGCCATCGCCACGGTGTGGCGGTGCCGCGCTCTAGGCGTCGAGGTGGGTGCGCATCCCGGCTATGACGACCGCTCGAACTTCGGACGCCTCGAGGTGCCGATCTCAGTGGACGAGATCGAAGCGCTGGTTGCGTTTCAGGTCGGCGGCCTGGCTGCGGTCGGCCGCATCGCGTTCGTCAAGCCGCACGGGGCCCTGTACCGCCGCTGCCAACACGACCAAGCGGCCGCGGACGCCCTGGCTCGAGTCGCGAAGCAACACCGAAGCGGATTGATCGGCCAGCCGGGCTTCGAGATCATCGCCGCGGCCCAGCGTGCAGGCATACCGGGTTATCGCGAAGGGTTCGCCGATCGCCGCATGCTGGCCGACGGCAGCCTCGCGCCGCGCCACGAACCAGGCGCCGTCCTCGATCCCGAGCATGCCGTCCTGCAGGCGGTGCAGATGGCGAAGAGCGGTCACTACGACACGATCTGCATCCACGGTGACAGTCCTGGTGCAGGCCAGGTCGCGGCTGCTGTGCGGCGAGCGCTTGATGAAGCCGGAATTGCGACCGCCCCGCTCGCTGCCCGCTAGTGTCTCGTCAATAAATTGGCGAAGACGTTCTCCATCATGGAGCTCGCAGACCTGGAAGACCTGCATGAGCTCGCGGAGCTCTTTGCCGTCGTCTGGGGACGCCCGGCGGAACCTGCGATCAACTCCGACATCCTCAAGGCGCTCGCCCATTCGGGTAACTACGTTGCGGGGGCCTACGCCGGCCAGACGCTCGTCGGAGGCTTGGTGGGGTGGTTCGGCGGCGTGCGCCCACACGAGCTCCACATGCACTCGCACATTCTTGGAGTGGTCGCCGGCAGCGATGCGCACGGCCTCGGGTTTGAGCTCAAGCAGCATCAGCGCCGGTGGTGCATGGCGCGTGGCGTCATGGTCATCGAGTGGACTACCGATCCACTCGTGCGGCGCAACGCGTACTTCAACCTGACCAAACTCGGCGCGCAGGCGCGCGAGTACCTCGTCAACTTCTACGGCGAGATGACCGACGGGATCAACGCCGGTGAGGAGTCGGACCGCCTGCTGATCACCTGGCGGCTTGATGCTCCATCCGCGGAGGCCGCCGCGGCCGGTCGCGGTCCTGGGCCACCAAACCTGGACGAGCTGCTGAGCGCCGGCGCAGCTGCCGCGCTGTCGGTCGGCGATGCCGGCGAACCGGTGGAAACGGAGTCATCTACGCGCGTCCTTCTATGTCAGGTGCCGGAAGACATCGTCGCCCTCAGGCGCTCCGACCCGGTTCTCGCCCGCTCATGGCGCATGGCGCTGCGGAGAAAGTTGACTGAGGCAATCGCCGCGGGCTACGAGGTGACCGGAGCGACGCGCTCCGGCTGGTATGTGTTGGAAACGGGAGCTAACTAGACTTTTCTGGTGCTGCAGGTTGGAGACAAGGCCCCGGAATTCAAGCTGCCGACGACGGGTGGTATTGAGCTCACCCTCGCGGACGCGCTCCTGAAGCACAAGGCGCTCATCTTTCTTTTCTACGTGCTCGATTTCACGGGCGGTTGAAGGATGGAGCTGACCGAGTTTCGGTCCAGGCACGAGGCGGCCGAACGGGATGGCATCGGCATCTACGGCATCAGTGTTGACTCGGTGTATTCGCACCAGGCTTTTGCCAAGGAGCTTGACGGATTGCCGTACGAGCTGATCGCAGACTTCGAGCGCAGGATGGTCACTGATTACGGAGTGCGCCGGGAGGACGTCGAAGGCTACTCAGGAATTGCTAGACGGACCGTGTTCGTCGTCGACCGCGACGGAGTGATCCGGTGGACCTGGATCACCTCGCGCGAGAACCCGCAGCCGGACTACGACCTTGTGATCGAAGAAGCGCGCAAGGCGATCGGCAAACCAGCGGGTGGCGCATGACCACCCCCAACTCGGAGATGGTGCGAGTCGAAGCCTCATGGAACCAGCTCGTCGAGCTTGTCAACCAGGTTCAGGATGCCGGCGGGCTGACCCGGGTTGGAGCCGATGGCTGGACCGTCAAGGATCACCTCGCGCACGTCGCGGCCTGGGAGCAGTCGCTGCTGGCGCTGATCGAAGGTCGCGACCGGTCGTCGGGGATGGGACTGACGGAGCCACTCGAGGAGATCGACGCGGTCAACGAGGCGATCAGGAAGCTCCACGCGGGTGACACTCCGGAGGAGGCGCTTGGTTACTTCCGAGACTCACACACGCGGCTGACGGCCGAGCTGGAAAAGCTGAGTCACGCTGACCTCCAGAAGCCTTACAGCGACTATCAGCCGGCGGACCCTGATGAAAAACGCCCCGTGATCAACTGGGTCGGGGGCAACACATACGAGCACTACGCCGAACACATCGCGTGGATCAATCAGCTCTTGAGTGAGTCGAGCGCCGCTCGCTGAGCCGCGCGCATTCGGAGAGCGGCTTCGATGCTGACCTCCGCGAAGCTCACCTCGTTGCCGGGCAAGAGCTGAGCAGCCACAGGCATGGAGGCGCTGGTCACGGTCGCGACGACCGGGTAGCCGCCGGCGGTCTGGTGATCAGCCATCAGCAGGATCGGCTGGCCGCTCCGCGGCACCTGGATGGCACCTGGAACCAGGCCGAACGAGAGCAGCTCATCTCCTGAGGCGTCGAGCCCTTGGCCCTCGAGCCGGTATCCCATGCGGTCAGCGTCGCGGCTTACTTTGAAGACCGATCCAAACAGCGTCTTGCGACCCGCGGCATCGAGTCTCCTGATGTGCGGTCCCGCGATCGCGCGCAGCTTGTGGTCGGCATAGTCAGGTCTGAGGTTCTCGCCCAGCCGGCGGCCTGAAACTGCGGGCGCCGAAGGCTCGCCGGCGACGGAGACCACGTCGCCGCCCGCGAGCAGGCGCCCGTGCATGCCTCCGCGCTCGGCAAGCATGTAAGTCGAGACCGAGCCGAGCCATCGATCGCCGGCTACCCCGCCTCCTACAGCGATGTAGGCACGAGCTCCCGAGCGCCGACCCGCGAAGGTGAGCTCATCCCCTGCGCTGAGGAAGATGCCGGTCCACGTCGGCGCCGCCTCGCCGTTGATACGTGGATCGAAATCAGACCCGGAGATCGCCACCAGGCATGAATGCAGGGCCACGAGCTGAGGTCCGCTTACGGTGCATTCGAGAGCCGCAGCGCCTTCCTCGTTCCCGACCAGCAGATTGGCCGCCCGGAGTGCGAATCGATCCATGGCGCCACTGGGAGGTACGCCAGATGCGATCGCGTGCGGCCGCCCGAGATCTTGAATGGTCGTGAAGAGACCCGGTCT
Source organism: Candidatus Dormiibacterota bacterium (assembly GCA_035937155.1). Classification (GTDB taxonomy): domain Bacteria; phylum Chloroflexota; class Dormibacteria; order Dormibacterales; family Dormibacteraceae; genus Palsa-870. Next base: position 73,616 of record DASYVJ010000018.1, read on the forward strand.
GACTACGCGGAGCGCCTCTCTCACGCCGGCGCTGCAAAGAACTTGACCCGGTCGCCAGCCCGGAAAAGGCACGGGGGATCCAGGTCGGGGAGGAAGAGCTTGACCGACGTCCGACCGATGAGATGCCAGCCACCGGGAGTTGCCAGGGGATAGATCCCAGACTGGCGCCCGGCTATGGCGACAGAGCCGGCAGGCACTTTGGTTCGCGGCATGTGGCGTCGCGGCAGCTCGAGCTCATCAGGCAGTGGCCCGAGATAGGCCCAGCCGGGCACGAACCCGACGAGAAAGACGCGATAGATCGGCCGCGCGTGGATCTCGGCGATCTTTGCCGGCGACAGACCCAACGTCGCGGCCACGGCCTCCATGTCCGGCCCGTCGTACACGACAGGTATCCGGTGAAGACGCCCCGGTTCGGCCATCGGAGGTCGCTTCGATGCAAGTCTTTTGATTGCTGCCGTGAGCGCGTCATATGTCGTCTGGTCGGGATCGAAATGGACGGTCACGCTCGCGTAACCGGCGATCGCCTGCCTCACGTCGCGCCGCTTCTTCAGCGCGGCGGCAAGGGCGATCGTTCGCGTGTTGAGGGCCGTGTCAAGTCGCGTTCCCAGCTCCGCGAGGAGGGCGGCGTCACCGAGCGGGTGGGTTCGCACCCTTGTCGTGGAGCGCGGCGCTGGCATGAGCGCTAACAAGAATGGCGTAGAACAGGCCCGGCACGAGGCCGATGCAGAGCAGCCCGACACACGCCACGCCGATCGCCCACCCGGTGACGATGGCGGCGGCTACGACATTCCACGTCGCGAAATCGCGCCTCACGCCTCTGATCGAGGCAGGAAGATCGAAGAGATCTGTGACCTTACCTGAGTGCGCGAACCGAGCCGTGGCATGCGGTATGTGGGCCAGCAGGAGCAGGCCCCACGGCAGGGCAAGGATGAATCCGGCCACGACGTGCGCGTACAGCTGGGATAGAGGCACATCGGTCATTTGCCACAGGTGAGCGTTGAGGAGGAGGGCCGCGACTGGGTTGAGAAGAAGCACGAAGGGCGCGGTCAGCACCACCACCGCCAGCGATGTCCAGAAACCATCGGATACGAGCCGCCCTGAGATTTCCCACTTCGGCGGCCCGGTCGTCGCGTCCAGCTCAGCGCCGCGTGTGGCCGCAATCGCGTAGCCAAGGAGTGGGATAAAGGCGACCGGCAGCAGCAGGACCGCGAGCAGGCCGGGCAGCCACCTCGATTTCCACTCACCGCGAAATGGCCATGAGAAGGATTCGGCGACCGTCTTCATCGCCGCAACCTTAAGGTTGCGCAGCGGCTGAGGCTAGAGCAGGGCCTCGATCGCGGCGACGAGCTGAGGATCTTCCGGGACGACCTTCGACCGGAACCGGCGCACAACGTGGCCGTCGCGGCCGACCAGGAACTTCTCGAAGTTCCAATCCACGTTGCCTGCCTTTCCCGAGTCGTCCGGAGTGTCGGCGAGAATCGCGTACAGCGGGTGCTGGTTGCTCCCTTTCACGTCCAGCTTGGCGTACAGCGGAAAGGTGACACCGTAGTTGATGCTGCAGAACTCCTGGATCTCTTCAGCAGTGCCAGGTTCCTGCTTGAAGAACTGGTTGGACGGAAAGCCCAGTACCGTGAAACCGCGCTTCGCGTAGCGGTCATGCAGCTTCTGAAGACCTGCGTACTGGGGTGTGAACCCGCACCTGGAGGCGACATTCACGGCCAGAACGACCTGGCCCGTGTAGTCAGCCAATTTTCCCGGTTTGCCGTCGAGCCGCGGCAGTTCGATCTCATAGATCGACCGCGAAGTCATTTGAGCCACACGAACCAGAAGTGGCTTGAAGCAGCGGCTATTCCGTTCGGCCGGCGGCGCTGGTCATCAGGCGGTAGCGGTGCTCCGGGCGGCCGGGCCCGCCATACCGCATCGTCAGCTCCACCTTCCCGAGCTGGCTCAGGTGGTCGAGATAGCGCCGAGCGGTGACGCGGCTGACGCCGGCGGCATCCGCTACAGAAGCCGCGGCCAGGCCGGACTGGGACTGGCTCAGCGCCTGCATGATCAGGTCCAGCGTCGCGTCGGAAAGTCCCTTTGGCAGCGGCTCGTTGCGGGCTGTCCGCAGGGCGCCGAAGATCCGGTCCACGTCGCCTTGCTCAGCGTGCCCGATACGCGTCATCCGGTCGTGGGCGGCGGCGTACGAGTGCAGCTTCTCCTCGAATGTCGCGAACAGGAAAGGCTTGATCAGGTAATGGACGACCCCGCCACGCATCGCAGCACGAAGGCTCTCGACCTCACGCGATGCGGTGATCGAGATCACGTCCACCGGCGGGTGGTCGTCCTCGCGTAGCTGCTGCAGCACGTCCAGGCCTGACATGTCCGGCAGGTAGATGTCGAGCAGCACGAGGTCAGGCCGCAGCTCATCGACGGCCTCGAGTGCCCCAGCACCAGTGTGCACACGGCCGGCGACCTGGAATCCCGACACGCGCTCCACGTAGTCGCAGTGGAGATCCGCGACGCGGTAGTCGTCGTCTACGACGAGCGTTCGGATCATGACGTCGCGACCACCCTTACTGGGAGACGGACAGTGAACACCGCCCCACCGTCATTGACCACCGTGACGTCGCCGCCATTGCGGCGCGCGACCTGGCGGACCAGAGCGAGTCCAAAGCCGCGCCGCTTCCGCCCGGGCCCCGCCTTCGTGCTAAAGCCCTCCTGGTAGATCTGGCCGTCAAGATTCTCCGGCACGCCGGGACCCGAGTCGTGGACCTTGATAACGAGCTCGTCCTGTTGCTCTGTGACGGAGACGCTCACCCATCGTTCGTGGCTCGAAGAGGCCGCCGCATCAAGGCCGTTGTCGATGAGGTTGCCGAGCAGAGTGATTAAGTCTTCGGAGTCGAGCGCGCTGCGTGTCATCACCGTGTCATCGCTGACGCGCAGCTCGATGCCTCGTTCTGAGGCGATCGCGGCCTTCGCCAGCAGCATCGCGCCGAGCACCGGGTCACCGACTCTTTCGAGCAATGCCTCGGTGAGCTCCTGGTGGACACCCGAGGTCTGCGCGATGAGCTTCATCGCGTCGTCGCCTCGGCCCAACTGAACCAGTCCGGCTATGGTGTGCAGCCGGTTTGCGAACTCGTGTGCTTGCGCTCGCAGCGCATCGGTGAGGCTGTCCACGCCAAGGCCGCGGGCAAGCCCCGTCAGCTCGGTCGAATCCCGCAGCGTGGCGACGTGGCCGATCTCGCGGCCGCGGACGCGAATGGCCCGCCGGCTGGCGACCAGGACTCGATCGCCGGCAAGCAGCACCTCATCCTCGTCGTTGAGTCCTCCCGACAGGAACTTCAGCAGACGCCCCGGCGGCAGCACCTGAGACACCTTGCGGCCGACACAGTCGGCAGGCAGGGCAAGCAGGCGGCGCGCCTCGTCATTGGCCAGCGTGATCGTGCCGTCCCGATCGGTGGCGATTGCTCCTTCGTGGATCCCCTGCAGGCTCGCTTCGCGCTCTTCGAGCAGCCCGGCGATCTCGTACGGCTCGAGGCCGAACGTCTGTCGCTTGAGGCGTGAGGCGAGCAGTAGCGATCCCACCACGCCGAGCCCGAGCGCGAGCAGCACAGTCAACGCGAACCCGGGCAGCTCCGCCACCAGCTGGTTGAAGATGGCGGTTTCCAGGAAGCCGACGGACACGAGCCCGATCACGTTGCCCTGGTAGAATATCGGCGCTTTACCGCGCGCCGATATGCCCAGCGTGCCCGTCTGCACGCCGACCCACGTGTTGCCCGCGAGAACGCTGCTCGGGTTCTCGTCCACGGGCTTGCCGATCATGGCCGGGTTCGGGTGTGAGAAGCGGATGCCGCTGCGGTTGGTGACGACCACGTAGGTCGCGCCGGTCGAGTGGCGAACCTGCTCTGCCGCCTGCTGGATAAGTCCGCTCGGGTCGCCATTCAGCAACGCGCCCTGGATCGCCGTGTTCGACGCGACGGACTCGGCGATGGCCAGCGAGCGCTGCTCGTACTGCCGGTCGAGCTCCTGGCGTGCCTGCCACAGGGCAGCGGCGGCTCCCATCAGCGCGGACAGCAGAATGATGGCGACCTGGAAAACCAGGATCTGATACGCGAGGGGAAGCCGGGTCTTCACTGGAGGTTCCCTCGTGATCGTAGTCCGTCCCGAGGGCCGTACGCCGCGACCAAAACGACCAAAACGGCCACAACGACCGCATGGATTGCGCCCCGCCCTGGGGTCGGCCAAAGTCGGAAACGTGTCTCCCGCCATCGAGCTTCGAGGTGTGACGAAGCGGTTCCTGACCCCCTCAAGTGAAGTCTTCACCGCGCTCCGGGACCTCGACATGGCCGTCCAGCCGGGCGAGTTCTGCGCCGTGGTCGGCCCGACCGGGTGCGGCAAGTCGACCACGCTGGCCCTTATCTCGGGTCTGGAGCCCGCGAGCGAAGGCGAGGTCACGGTCTTCGGCGA
>DASYVJ010000019.1:0-11027 GCA_035937155.1 Candidatus Dormiibacterota bacterium
CAGGCGGCCGCGGGATGCGCGGGCGCGGTGCCCCGGCCTGAAACCGAGTGGCACGGGCAACCATTTTAGCGGCGGGTGCGGTTTAGCTTTGTAAGGGGGTTGTTAACGCGTGGTTGCAACCGGCTGCGTTAGTGCCGCGCGACCGCCAGCTCTACCGCTTTGACGGCGAGCAGGACGATCGCCACCACAAGGTAGCCACTCATGCAGTACATCGCGACTCTGCGCGTGATCGACCAGGTCGGGCGTTCGAGCAGGGCCAGGGCGGGCATGCGCCAGTTCTCGCGTTCTGCCCGAGACATGGCCGGTAATGGCGCCGCATTCCTCTGGGTGAGAGAGAGCCAGATTCCTCCCGCGACCATCACCCCCAGCATCACCGAACCCAGCACCACCAACAGCCTCGTGACATCGATTGACGGGATCACTGTGGAAACGACGAGGATCAGCGACAGCACGAGCAGCACCCCGACGATGAAGCCGGCAACCACGTTCAGCCAGGGTTTGTTGACCCACGGCCCGAGCACCGCGCGGTCATTGCAAAGCAGGATTGCAAAAACGGTGGCGCTCGGCAGCATGATGCCTGCGAGCGCCTGCACCGCAGTTGTGATCACCCCGAGCGGCGCTTGGGGAATGAGGACGATCGCTGCCGCCAAGGCCACCATCGCGCTGTAGCTGCTGTAGAACAGCTTCGCCTCTCCGAGACCGCGGTGCAGCGAATGACTCAGCCCGAACATGTCACCGAAGGCGTAAGACGTTGCCAGTGTGACCGCCGAAGCGCCGACGATCGAAGCGTCGAACAGCAGCACGGCGAAGATGGCGCCGACAAATGGCGAGATGTGGCCGGCCAGGCCCTGAGCGACCGACAGGGCGTTGTCAAAGTGGCCGAAGTCAGCGGTCCCTGTGAAGGCTGACGCCGTCGCCATCATGATGCAGGCTGCGCCGATCACGACGACGACGGCCCCGAGAACGGTGTCGGCTTTCTCATACTCGAGCCACCGCGGAGTGATGCGTTTGTCAATGACGTTCGACTGCTGGAAGAAAAGCTGCCAGGGCGCCACGGTGGTGCCAACCACGGCAATGATCAGAAGCGCGGAATTGGAAGTCAGACCGCCCTGTATGCCGGGCTGGATGAAGCCCTTGATCACCGACCCTGGGTCCGGATGGCTCAGGACGGCCAGCGGGATCACAAGCAGGCTCGCAACGAGAAAGACGAACATCGCGCGTTCCCAGCGCCTGAAATTTCCGCTGATCGTGATGCCGACCAACACAAGCGCAGCCGCCGGCACGACCAGATACTGGCTGAGGCCGAAATAATCACCGGCGAATTTGATGCCGATGAATTCGGTGCTGATCGTGAGGAAATTCAGCAGGAAGATGCCTCCAGCGGAGAACCAGCCCCAGAAGCGGCCGAACCGCTCTTTGATCAGCCTCGCGTAACCGACACCCGTCACCGCCCCGAGCCGCACCACCATCTCCTGGTTGACGATCAAGACCGGGATCAACAGCACCAGCGTCCACAACAGCGAGTAGCCGAAGTTCTGTCCGGCCTGCGCATAAGTGGACACACCGCCCGCGTCGTTGTCGCCGACCATGACGATGATGCCGGGGCCGATGATCGCTGCGAGCGTCAGCAGCCGGCGGCGCCAGGTCCGTCGCGGCGCTACGTCGCTGAGACGGATGGTGCCAAAAGCCCCGTGGATATCGCCCAGGTGCGCTTCGTCCAGAACCGCTGACGTTGGGGTCAAGCGCGAGTCCTTTTCAAGCGGCTCGCGCTCACCCGCCACTGCCTATACTCCGCTGCTCGCTTCGACCCGATTGCGCCAGTCGTCGGGGACGAGCGCCTCCATCAGGTCGTCGACCGAGATGGCGCCGATCAAATTGCCGGCAGAGTCGATCACCCCCAGGGCGATGAGGTTGTAGTCGGCCATCATCAGCACCACGTCCGCAAAGTCAGCACCCGCTCCAATTGAGCAATCGATCAGCTTCAGCTCTTCGACGTTGAGCGACCCGTCGGCACGAACCAGGTCGGCGAGGGACACGCTGCCGAGAAATTTCCCGCCTCCCGGTTCGGTGACGAACACTGTGTTGAGCAGCTGGTGCGGAGACTTGTCGTCGACCCGTACGGCCTCGATCGCCATCTCGACACTCGAGCCGCGGTCGACCCAAACGTAGTCCGGGCTCATGATTCCGCCGGCGGTGGTGGGGTGGTACTGCAGAAGCTTGCGCAACTTGTGCTGCTGGTTCGCAGACATGAGATTCAGCACGGGCAGGCGCCGCTCCTGGTCGAGATGGCCGAGGATGTCCGCCGCGTCGTCCGGGGCCATCCGGTCGAGCACTCGCGCTGCCTCCTCGTTCGAACGCGACTTGAGGAACTCCCCCTGGTGCTCTGGGTCGAGCTCTTCGAAGATGTCGGCTGTCAGCTCGACGTCGCCTTCGACCGCCTTGATGATCTCCTCCCCCTCGTCGTGAGACGCGCCTTCGACGATGTCGGCGATCTGCGCGGGGTGGAGCCGGCGCAGGCGCTGGAGCGGCATGAGCAGCTTGGCGGTTGGGACGTGGCCCATGAAGGGCTGCACGTCCTTCCAGTCGAGAATCGCGTGCCGGCGTAGATCTGGCCTGCCGCGCCTCGGCACAAGGCGGCGCAGCATCGCCTGGGGGCTGCGGTCGATGCCCTGCAGCTGCCAGCCGTCGTCGCCGTGGGCGAGCACAAGGTCGTGCGCCTGGACGATGCGGCCGCGCGCGACATCGACCAGGTGGCGGCCGAGCACGTCTGCGGCCAGCAGCACCTCACCCGCTCGCCGCTGGAAAGGCTGGGTTTGCAGCGTGTGCGTATTGAGGCGGACTGCGCCCGGCTCCAGCTTCTCGATGAGGTCCGCGCCGACGAACACGTCCTGCGCGCCGACACGGACCTTCAGGCCCGTCACCGGCGGGTATCCGCCTTCCGCGAGCTTGACGATGAGATCCTCGAGGCGCCCGACCTCCGCCCCGGCCGGGTTCAACACGGGGCTGCGCAGCAACTGCGTCACCATGAGCCGGCGCTTCTCGGGCGGGTGTTTTGGGTGCTCCACGTGTCCGTCCTGCTGTTTGTCAGTCATGACCTCGATATCCCTCGACCACGAGTGGCCGGCGCTCGACCATTATCCCGCCATCCTCTTCTCGAGCCGTTCCATCCGGTTGACTATCCCCTCGAGCGCCGTGTCCTGGGCCCCCAGGTGCTCCTGCATCTGCAGGCATTCGTGCAGGATCGCCTCAGCGTCTTCGTAGGTCACGACCGCCCGCTTGTCGGACGCCGCGCCGAGCACCTGCTGGCCGACCATGATCACGAACATGAGGAGGAGCTGGACGATGTTGCCGAGGAACAGGAGGAACGCAAACGGATAGGGATCGACTCCGTGCAGCGGACCCCACGAGAAGCCGGCAAGGATCATCCACATACCCATGAAAACCGCTGCGATGTAGAAGGCCCACATCGTGCCGACGCTGCGCGTGATCGCCGCGCCCAGGCGGCCGTTGAAGCCAACGTGCTGGTCGGCGACTTTAGGGGGCGCGGTGAGCTTTCTCTTCTCGGTCTGCGGGTGAGGATGGTGGACGAAATCGATGGTGGCCATGGGCGTCCTCCAAACGAGATGTGCCGTGTAGCTTAGGATCGCGACGAGGGATGGCAGGACGCGCCGCCGGCTACCGCGCCGAGCTGAGGGAGCTCAAAGACTGGGAGCCGTATTTGAAAAAGCACTCCGGGCTCCCCGGGCCGAGGGCGAATCTCGAGCTCGTGGAGGCCGTCGGCGACGAGGCCGACGCCGATCGGCTGTGGCACCTTTCCGCGTCGAGCGACGAGTTCCTTGCGCTGTGCGGCACGGCAGGGCTCGGCAAGGTCGCGCTGATGGAACCGGCGACGGTGATGTCGTGGCTCAAAGAGCTCGCTTCAGACCCCCGTTGGCGGGTGCGCGAGGGCGTGGCGATCGCCCTGCAGCGCGTGGGACGCGAGAGCATGCCGCAGCTCCTGGCGGAGATGAAGGCCTGGGTCAGTGATGGACCTTACACGCAGCGGGCGGCGGCGGCGGGGCTCTGTGAGCCTGCTCTGCTGAAAGACACCGCAAATGCCGTGCAGGTTCTGGAAATCCTCGATCAGATTACGATTTCGCTGGCGGCGACCAGTCCCCTCCCCCGCAGGGGGAGGGCGGAGGGTGGGGGGCGGCCCGGGAGCGATCGCCGCAGCGACGGCTTCAAAGTCCTGCGTCAGGCATTGGGCTATTGCTGGAGTGTCGCGGCCGCCGCGGCTCCGGAAAATGCGCGAACCTATTTCGAGAAGTGGCTGCAATCCAGTGACAAGGACGTTGCCTGGGTGATGAAGAGCAACCTCGGCAAGGCACGCATCGCCGGCCTTCGCAAAGAGCTGGAAAAGTGACGGCGCGCCAACCGCTCAGTGCTGAGGAGCTGCGCCTGATCCACGCTTACTGGCGCGCGGCCAACTACCTATCGGTCGGCCAGATCTACCTCCTGAGCAACCCCCTGTTGAACGAGCCGCTCACGCTGGACCATCTCAAACCACGGCTGCTGGGGCACTGGGGCACCACGCCGGGCTTGAACCTGATCTACGCGCACGCCAACCGCGTGATCAAAGAGCATGACCTGGATGCCATCTACATCATGGGTCCGGGGCACGGCGGCCCTGCCGCGGTTGCGAACGCATACCTCGAGGGCACGTATACGGAGTTCTACACCAACATCACGATGGACGCCGAAGGCATGCTCAAGCTGTTCCGGCAGTTCTCGTTTCCAGGCGGCATCCCGAGCCACGTCGCGCCCGAAACACCGGGCTCGATCCATGAGGGCGGGGAGCTCGGCTATGCGCTCGTGCACGCGTACGGCGCGGCCTTTGACAATCCCGACCTGAAGGTCTTCTGCGTCGTGGGCGACGGCGAGGCAGAGACTGGTCCGCTCGCGGCGAGCTGGCACTCGAACAAGTTCCTGAACCCGCGACGCGACGGCGCCGTCCTCCCGATCCTCCACCTCAACGGATACAAGATCGCCAACCCGACGGTGCTCGCGAGGATCCCCGAAAGCGAGCTGCGCTCGCTGCTCGAGGGCTACGGGCACGAGCCCATCTTCGTCAGCGGCGAAGACCCTGAGCCTGTGCATCAGCAGATGGCCGCGGCGCTGGAGACGGCGCTCGACCAGATCGCCTCGATCCAGAATGCCGCGCGCTCGCAGGGCGAGATGACTCGGCCGCGCTGGCCGATGATCGTCCTCCGCACGCCAAAGGGGTGGACCGGCCCCAAGACCGTGGACGGCCAGCAGGTCGAAGGCACATTCCGCGCGCACCAGGTGCCGGTTACCGACTTCCAGTCCAAGCCCGAACACCTGCGCATCCTCGAAGACTGGATGCGCAGCTACCGGCCCGAGGAGCTGTTCGACAAATCCGGACGGTTGATTCCGGAGCTGGCCGCGCTCGCGCCGCGCGGCGAGCGGCGGATGAGCGCAAGTCCCCACGCCAATGGAGGGGAGCTGCTGAAGGACCTGAGGCTCCCAGACTTCCGGTCCTATGCGGTGCCCGTCGAGAAGCCTGGAACCACCACGAGCGAAGCGACTCGGGTGATGGGCGCGTACCTGCGTGATGTCATTCGCGACAATCCCGACAACTTCAGGCTCATGGGACCGGACGAGACCGCGTCCAACCGGCTCCAGGCGGTGTTCGAGGCGACCAACCGGACGTGGGACGCCGAGCTGTACTCAAGCGACGACCACCTCGCGCCGGACGGGCGCGTCATGGAGGTGCTCAGCGAGCACATGTGCGAAGGCTGGCTCGAGGGGTATCTGCTGACCGGTCGCCACGGCCTGTTCGACTGCTACGAGGCTTTCATCCACATCATCGATTCGATGTTCAACCAGCACGCGAAGTGGTTGAAGGTCACACGCCAGATTCCGTGGCGTCGCCCGATCGCATCCCTCAACTACCTGCTGACCTCACACGTCTGGCGCCAGGATCACAACGGCTTCTCACACCAGGATCCTGGCTTCATCGACCACGTCGTCAACAAGAAGGCCGAGGTGATTCGCGTCTACCTCGCACCGGATGCCAACACGCTCCTGTCGGTGGCCGACCACTGCCTGCGCAGCCGGAACTACGTCAACGTGATCGTCGCCGGCAAGCAGCCTGCCCTCAACTACCTTTCCATGGAGGACGCGATCGCGCACTGCACGCGGGGGCTCGGTATCTGGGGTTGGGCGAGCAGCGATGCGGGCAGCGAGACCGATGTCGTCCTGGCGTGTGCAGGTGACACTCCCACGCTGGAGACGCTCGCGGCGGCTGACCTCATCCGCAAGCATCTTCCGGATCTCAGGGTGAGAGTCGTGAACGTCGTGGACCTTATGCGCCTGCAGCCACCCAGCGAGCATCCACACGGTTTGTCGGATGCCGAGTTCGACGACATTCTCACGCCCGACAGGCCGGTCATCTTCGCGTACCACGGCTACCCATGGCTGATCCACCGGCTCACTTACCGGCGCCGGAACCATGACAACATCCACGTCCGGGGCTACAAGGAGGAGGGCACGACCACCACGCCTTTCGACATGGCCATGCTCAACGACCTCGATCGGTTTCACCTTGTCATGGACGTGATCGACCGCGTGCCAGGTCTCGGCACCAGGGCGGCTCACGTCCGGCAGCTGATGGTTGACGAGCGGATCAGGCACCGGCAGTACACGAGGGACCACGGCGAAGATTCCCCCGACATACGCGACTGGACCTGGCCCTACTGAGTCGGTTCGATGAAAGTTCTGGTCGTGAACGCCGGTTCGAGCTCATTGAAGGTGAGCCTGGTCGCGCCGGACGACAAGGTCCTTCTCGAACAGGACTTCGAAACATCAGGCGGGCAGCTCGACGATCCAAAGCTCGAGGCCGCGGTGCACGCCATGGGCGAGGTGGAGGCGGTCGGGCACCGCGTCGTGCATGGCGGACCTCGTTACCCGCAGTCGGTTCGCATCGACTCTGAGGTCATCCGATATCTGGCGACGATCACGGACCTGGCGCCGCTCCACATGCCGGCAGCACTGGCAGGAATCACCGCGGTCCGCGTTCTGATTCCCCGCGTGCCGGCGGTTGCCTGCTTCGACACCGCTTTCCACGCGCGAATGCCCGCGGCCGCGGCCACCTACGCCATCCCGCAGGAATGGCGGCAGGAATTCGGCATCCGGCGCTACGGCTTCCACGGGTTCTCTCACGCCTATGCGGCACGGCGCGCGACCGAGATGCTGCAAGGCTCCGGGACCGGACTGAAGGTAGTCACGTGTCATCTGGGTTCGGGCGCTTCCGTCGCGGCCGTATGGGGCGGCAGGTCCATGGACACGACGATGGGATTCACCCCGCTGGAAGGCCTCGTCATGGGAACGCGCTCGGGGAGCCTCGACCCGGGACTTGTCCTCTGGTTGCAAAGACACGCGGGGATCAACGAGACCGAGATGACCGAAGCACTGGACCAGCGTTCGGGCCTCGTGGCGCTCGCCGGCACCGCCGACATGAGGGAGGTGCTGCGAGGGATTTCAGCCGGCAGCGACAGGGCTCGACTCGCCCTTGACGTCTACGTGCACCGGCTTCGTGGCTGCATCGCGGCGATGGCGGCGGCGATGGGCGGCATCGACGTGCTCGTCTTCACCGGTGGCGTGGGTGAGAACGCTGCACCGGTCCGCGCTGAAACCGTTTCCGGCCTGCGCTTCCTTGGGCTGGAGATCGACACGACACTCAATGCGAACGTAGTCGCCGACGCCGAGATCAGCGCGCCCTCGGCAGAAGTTCCAACCCTGGTCATCAAAGCCCGCGAAGACATAGAGGTCGCGCGCGAAGTCCGCAAGGTGCTGGCGTCTATCCCCTCTCCCGCGTCAGCGGGAGAGGGTTAGGGTGAGGGGCGCGAGAGCAGAACCCCTAGGCTCGCTCGAGAACCACGAGCGGGATCTCGCGCTGGGTCAGGCTCTGCTGCTGCTTCAGGTAAGGCACTGCCTTCGCGAGCTCGTCGCGCTGCTCGGGCTCGGCAGTGGTAGCGCGGACCTCGAAGCGTTCCGGACCCAGTTCGACCGTCGCACTCGGATTGGCAAGCAGGTTGTGGTACCAGTCAGGGGCCACGGGCGCGCCGTTGTCGGAAGCGATCACGACCAGCTTGTCGCCGTGACGGCCGAAGCCGACCACCGTGGTTCGTGACTCTCCCGACCGCGCGCCAGTCGTCGTCAGGAGCAGCAGCGATCGCCCCGCCATCGGGCCGCTGAACTCCCCGTAATTGGCACGGAACTCCGTGATCACCTTCTTGTTGAACTCCCTCATGTCGGTTGGCATGGCCATCGGCCTACCAGCCTGGGACTGCGGCTTCTCTTGTTCGCTCATGTCCTTCTTATACGCTGAGATTCAGAAGCTCGTTACAACCCGCCGGGCGTGGCCCGTTACATAAACACACGACCCTGAAGCTGCACCGACCTGCTGCGGAGAGGCGCGAAGCTGCCCAGGGACCGAAGGCATTTATCGGGTCACGGTCGTGATCACCGTCTGACCCGACAACTCATCCGCCACGATTCGCACTTATGCGGATGCCACGAATCGTCGCGCCACTGCGACACCGCGACTTCAGGCTGCTCTGGATGGGCCAGACCGTCTCGATGGTGGGCAACTGGGCGCACGGCGTTGCGCTGCCCTTCCAGATTCTCGCCCTGGGTGGGTCCGGCATCCAGCTGGGCACCGCCATCGCGCTGTTCGCGGGTGTTGCGGTGCTCGTGATCCTGTTCGGCGGCGCCGTGGCCGACCGCCTGCCGCGGCGCAGGCTCATCCTGGCCAGCGATCTCGCGTGCGGCCTGGTCGTGTCCGTGGTTGCTTTCCTCGGCCTCACGCACCAGCTCCACATCTGGCAGCTTTACGTCGAGTCGGTGCTGTTCGGCGCGGCCTCGTCCTTCTATCTGCCGGCGATGAGCGCGATCATCCCCGAGCTGGTGCCGAAGGAGACACTGGTTGCGGCCAACGCTTTGCGCGGTCTGAGCCGGCAGGGGGCGCGCGTGGTGGGGCCGCTGGGAGCCGGCTTGTTGGTCGCTTTCGTCGGACCGCCTCCGGCGTTCGCGTTCAACGCAGCGTCGTATTTCATCAGCTTCGGAGCGCTTCTGATGACCAGCCGCCCACCAGCGGTTGCATCCTCGGGCGAGCGGTTCTTGGCGGAGGTCTGGGGCGGCCTGCGCTTCACGTTCTCGATGCCCTGGCTGTGGATCTCGATCTTCGGTTTCTCGCTGGTCAACGCGGCGATGTTCGGACCTCTGATCGTGGGCCTGCCGCTGCTCGTCAAACATGTGTTGCTGTCCGACGCCCGCGTTTTTGGTTTGATCACGGCTGCGATTGGGCTGGGCGAGGCCAGCGGCGGCGTGATCGTCACGCTGCTGCCCCAGCGCAGGGCCGGTCCGGTCATGTATTCGGCCGAGATCCTGGCCGGTCTCGCGCTGGCCGGCTTTGGCCTGTTCCCGTCACTAGGACCGATCGTGGTGTTCGGCTTTGTCAACGGAGTCGGCCTCACCGTTTTCCAGGTCATATGGGAGACTGCGGTGCAGCGCCACGTGCCCGCCAAGATGCTAGGCCGGGTCACCGCGGTCGATTACTTCGGAGGATTGCTCCTGGCCCCCGTCTATCCGATCGCGTACGGAATCGCGATTCAGCGATACCCGATCCCGGAGATCTTCTATGTCTCCGGCCTGGCGGTCGCGGTGCTGTGCGCGCTCGCCCTGCTGGTGCCGTCAATCCGCAAGCTGGACTGACGAATGGTGCCCCGCGAGGGACTCGAACCCCCGACCCTCTGCTTAGAAGGCAGATGCTCTATCCAACTGAGCTAGCGGGGCGACAACGCCATTCGGGAGAATACCCGGGAGCCGTGGAAGTATGAGCGACAGACTGGAACAGTTGAAAACCATCCTGGCCGAGGTAACCGACCTGGGCCGGGCTGCCGCGCTCCTCGAGTGGGACCAGGAAACCTACATGCCGCCCGGCGGCGTGGCCGCCCGCTCCGACCAGCTCTCCACCCTGCTTCGGCTGTCCCACGTCCGATTCACCGGCGACGACGTCGGTCGCCTGCTGAGCGAACTGGAGGACGAAACCGCCGGCCATCCGTTTGACTCTTACGAGGCAAGCCTCGTGCGGGTCACGCGGCGCGACTACGACCAGGAACGCAAGCTCTCCCCCGAGCTCGTTTCGGAGGTGGCCAAGGCAAGTTCCTCGGCGCGCCCTATATGGGTGAAGGCTCGCCAGGAGGCCAACTTCAAGCTCTTCGCGCCAGCCCTGGAAAAGAATGTCGAGCTCAACCGCCGGCTTGCCGACGCGCTCGGTTACAAGGACCGCCCCTATGACGCACTCCTTGATCGCACGGAGCCGGGCATGACCACCGACCAGCTCGAGACGACATTCGCGGAGCTCAAGAAAGCGATCGTGCCGCTGATCGCCGACGTCGCCCGCCACTCCGATGCGGTTGACGATCGGGTGCTGTATCGCGGGTTCGAGCCGGCGGTTCAGGTCAAGTACGCCCTGGACATCGTCGCCAAGCTGGGCTACGACCTCGAACGTGGACGCCAGGACATCTCGACGCATCCGTTCTCCACGTCATTTGGACCGGGCGACGTACGCATCACGACTCGCGTTTCACGCGACTTCTTCAATGAATGCCTCTTCGGCTCAATTCACGAATCCGGCCATGCCATGTACAACCAGGGCATCGGCGATGACATCGACCGCACGCCATTGTGGGGCGGTGCCTCACCCGGCGTGCACGAGTCGCAGTCGCGCTTGTGGGAGAACCTCGTTGGCCGCAGCCACCCTTTCTGGAAGCATTTCTTTCCGAGCCTCCGCAGCGCGTTCCCTGGGCCGTTGCGCGACGTCGACGAGGAAGCCTTCTTCAAGGCGGTCAACAGGTCATATCCGTCATTGATCCGCGTCGAGGCGGATGAGGTCACTTACAACATGCATGTCCTGCTGCGGTTCGAGCTGGAAAACGAGCTGCTCGAGGGCACCCTCAAGGTCA
>DASYVJ010000020.1:0-27932 GCA_035937155.1 Candidatus Dormiibacterota bacterium
GCTCGAACCGGATGGAGGTCGCCTACTCGACCGTCAACGCGCCGATCCCTTCGGCGGTCAAGCTGAACGCCGCGCTCCCCGACGAGATCGACCAGCTACTCGGCAGGGTCCTCGCCAAGGATCCCGCGCAGCGTCCGCAGACCGTGCGCGAGCTGCTGGCGCAGATGGCGCGCCTGCCGCAGCGCCGCCAGCAGGCCACCGCAGGGGTCGGCGGCCAGGCGGTCGTAGCGACGGCGTCGTCTTCACGTTCGGGCACCACGGTCGACCCACCAACATCGCCCAACATCCGCGTATTGACCGCGGCGGCGCCCCCGCCCCTACCGCTGCACGGCTCGCCGATCCCGACGCCTACCGCAGTCGGAGGGTCGGCCATCAGGACGCTCGAGCTCATGGGCGTACGCGCGTCGCGGGCGCGGGGCCGCTTCATCCTGAACTCACACGTCAGCAACCTGGTCCATGTCGCGCGTGACGTCGCGGGCGACCGCTGGCCGGAGATCGCGTACGCGGCCGGGCTCGTCCAGTACGTCGAGCAGGACCCGCCTCACGACGATCAGCTTTCCTCGCCAGTGGAGTCCCTCAGCCGGCTGAACGAGGCGTTCGAGACGGTCTACGGGCCCGAGGCTGAGGACATGATCCGGACGTGGGGACGCCGTGCCACGGAGCGATGGCTCGCCGAGGGACGGCATGGCATGGGCGGGCCGCGCCGGCTGGTGCCAGGCCGCCAGCGCAAGCTGGCCAGCGTCGTCAAGGGGTTCACCGAGGCTATGGACAACGTGCGCGGCGAGCACACGCATGCCTGGCTGCAGGTCGACGAGCACCAGTTCTGGCTCGTGAACTTCTCGAACATGTTCGCCCTTGGGCGGATCAAGACGGTGAAGTCGTGCCACATCTGGACCGCCACGATCGAGACCATCCTGCGCTGGGCCGGACTCGCCAACGACTGGTATGTGGAGGAGGTCGAGTGCGGCTCCGTGACCGGGACTTTTGACTGCGTTTTCGCCATCCGGTCGGTCGAAACGTGAGCCCGCCAGGGGCCTTTACAGAAGGGGCGCCTTTATTGCGCCGCTTGTTATGCGATGAGAGTTAACATCGTTTTTGCCGAGGCGCTGCGTTCGGCACCCTAAATCGCCCTCCCTCCTTTCTGAAGGTCCCCCGCCGACGGGTAGGGGACCTTCTTGTTGAACCCCCGCTGGATCCAGCGGGGCGGTCCTCCCACCGGCGCTGCGCGCTACATTCGTGTCGTGGGGAGGTTTGCGATTGACGTCACCGCTTGCTGGCGTCCGCAGCGTGTGGGCATGCTCACTGTCGCAGTCGAGCTGGCGAAGGCGATCGTCGCCCACAAAGGAAAGGACGAGGTCACGCTCCTTTGCAGCCGCGAGCGTCCCGCCTCTCTCGCCGACCTGAAGTGCGAGGCGGTCATGTCGCCGTACCGGCACGAGGTCGCGCTCAAAACGCGCTGGCTGCCCACCATCGAATCGCAGCTGGGCTGCGACGCGATCCTCTACCCGTACTGGCCCTGCCCGCCGTTTCGCCACAAGGACGCGCCACCCGCGGCGATCTTCGTCCACGACCTGGCGTTCCGCATCCGCCCGCAAGAGGTGCCATGGCAGCAGCGGGTCTACCTCGGCACAATTCTCGGACCGGCCTTGCGCCAAGCGGCCGCGGTCCTGGTGCCGTCCGAGTCCACGCGCCAAGACCTGCTGAATGCGTACAAGATCCCGGGTCTGGAATCGAAGGTCGCCGTGATCGCGGAAGGCGTCCCAGGAGCAGTGCCGGCAGGCCCCCTGCCTGAGGGCATTCAGCCGGGCTTCATCCTCGCCGTTGGCACCGTCGAGCCACGCAAGAACTATCCACGCCTGCTCGCTGCGTTCCGGCAGATGCGCGGCCGGCAAGGGTCGCTGCCTATCATCATCAACGGCCGCCAGGGGGTTCCGGATCTGGTGATCGCCGGCCGTCCCGGCTGGGCTTATGGCGACACGCTCCAGCGCATCGCCGCCGAACCTGGCGTCCGTTACCTGGGGCATGTGGACGAGCCGACGCTGTCGGCGCTTTACGAAGGTGCGTCGGTGCTCGCATTCCCGAGCCTGTACGAGGGATTTGGGCTGCCCCTGCTGGAGGCCATGTCTCGCGGCGTTCCGGCGGTCGTCGGCGCGGCCGGGGCACTGCCAGAGCTGGCGGATGGAGCGGCCATCACGGCGAACCCAGATGACGTGAACGCAATCGCCGCAGCGCTCGGGCGGCTGCTCTCCGACGAGAACCTGCGGCAGACGCTTGGCGAGGAAGGCAAGCGCCGGGCCGCAACCTTCACCTGGGCTCGGGCTGCCGAGCAGACGCTCGAGGTAATGCACCGGATCGGAACAGCGGACCATCGTAAAGTCGCCTAGGTGAAAGAAAGAATCGCGGTTCGGGTGCTGCTGGCGGGGAGCCACCACGACTACCTGCACATGGCTCGCCCGCTTCTGAGAGCGCTCGAGGCGACCCATCACTTCAACGTCGACGTGGTCACCGATCCGAAAGACATGCGGCTCGACGGCGCAGCGGTCCTCCTCGCGGCGAGCGATCACGGCCTGAAGCCGGGGCAAGCGTCGCAGCTCACGGATTTTGTGCGTGGCGGCGGCGGTGTCGTCCTCCTTCACGGCACGCTCGCCGCCTGGGCCGAGGGTGGCGGCTTAGGGGAGTTGGCGGGCTGGGCGCCGAGCGGGCCGACCCCGCTTACCGAGCTCCTCATCCGCCCCGACGCATCGCATCCGTTGACCTCACGTCTTGGGCCGGAGCTCAAGCTGCTCGACGAGCTTTACGTCTCCGAAGGTCCGCCTGGCGATGCCTCGGTGCTGCTGCGCGCGAGCTGGCGTTTCACTGAGCAGGTGGTTGCGTACGAGCGTCGCGTTGGCGATGGACGTTTTGTTCAACTCGGAATCGGCCACGACGTTGCGACGTACGAGCTGGAAGGTTTTCAGAAGTTGGTGCAGCGGGCGTTGTTGTTCGGTGCGGGCCGCATAGCTGGCCCGTCGGTCGGCGTCGGCCTCATCGGCTACGGCGCCATCGCTCGCGCGCATGCCGAATCGATTTCCACCACTCCCGGCCTGAGCCTGGTCGGAGTCTGCGACGTGTCAGATGAGCGCCGCCAGACGGCGGCTCGGGAATGGTCGGTGCGCACGCATGCGCGCGCCGAGGAGATGCTCGATGACCCGGACGTAGGCCTGGTCGTGGTCGGAACACCGCCAAGCGTGCATTCGGACAGCGTGATGGCGGCGCTGCGAGCCGGGAAGCACGTCGTATGCGAGAAGCCGTTCGCGCTCCGGGTCGAAGAGGTCGACCGCATGATGGATGCCGCGGCTTCACGCGACCTGGTCCTCACCGTATTCCAGAGTCGCCGTTGGGACCCCGACTACCTCGCGCTGCGCGAGGTTGTTCTTTCAGGACGCATCGGTGAGGCGTTCTACATGGAGTCGTTCATCGGCGGCCACGACCATCCGTGTGATTTCTGGCACAGCCACGAAACGATCTCCGGCGGAACGATCTATGACTGGGGATCGCATTACTTCGACTGGATCCTGCAGCTGATGCCAGGGTCAGTTCGTGCCATCTCTGCCAACGCGCACAAGCGCGTATGGCACGACGTCACGAACTCGGACCAGGTCAGGGTCGACCTCACATTTTCCAACGGCGCCCAGGCGAGCTTCTTACAGTCGGACATCGCTGCAGCTCGCAAGCCGAAGTGGTACGTGCTGGGCACACGCGGAGCGGTCGTGGGGGAGTGGCAGCAGGAGCCGGTGCCGGCAGACTTCCCGGCGCGAGTAAGAGTTTTCCGAGCCGCTGACGGGGGATCTCATGAGGAGCTGCTCCAGCTTTCGCCGCGCGACGACCACGGGTTCTATCGCAACCTGGCCGACCACCTTGGGTGGGACGAGCCGCTTGCCGTGTCGCTGCAAGAGGCACGCCGCACGGTGGCCGTCATGGAAGCCGCCACGCACTCGATTGCCAAGGGCGGCGCCCAGCTCGAGGTCGACATTTAGTGTCGCGCCCCAGGAGTTCCGCCCGTCTTCGCGGCCTAGACGGGCGGGCGCCTTCGGCGCTGAAGCCGGCGTCGGCTCCTGCGCGCGCTCGGTCACGCATCTACGCGATGCGCTCCCTCGCGTGCTCGTCGCCTCCTTGGCTCCGCCCGTCGATGCCGCGAAATATGGGTCAGCCCTCCGGGGGCGCGACACTATAGCCGAGCGTCTCGGGTGGGGGGTGCTCGGCGCGGCCGGGATCGCCAGGGGTGCGGTGCTGCCCGCGATTCCGGCCACGAAGAATGGCCGCGTGGTCGCCATCGCGAGCCGCGATCCTGAGCGGGCCCGCCGGCTCGCCGAGGGGTATCCCGAAGCACGGGCGGCCGAATCGTATGAGGCGCTGCTCGCGGATCCCCGCGTCGACGCCGTCTACATCCCTCTGGTGAACAGCGTGCACAAGGAATGGACGCTGCGGGCCTTGGCGGCGGGCAAGCATGTTCTGTGCGAGAAGCCCCTCGCCATGAACGCGCACGAGGCTGAAGAGATGGTTGCGGCTGCAGAGTCTGCCGGCAAGCATCTGATGGAGGCGTTCATGTATCGCTTTCATCCCCGCATGGGTGCGTTCGTCGAGGCGCTTCGCGACCCGATCTATCTCCAGGCGAGCTTTGGCTTTGCGCTGAGCGACAAATCAAACTACCGGCTTCATGCACAGCTGGGCGGCGGCGCTCTGCTCGACGTGGGTTGCTACGTGGTGAGTCTCGCGCGCTGGATCCTCGGCGAGCCGTCGCACGTACTCGCGCGTTCGAAGCTCGTAGACGGCGTTGACATGACGACCACCGCGTTGCTCGAGTTCTCCGGCGGCGAAACCGCTTCGGTCTGGGCCAGCTTCGAGTCGCCCGAGGAGCAGGAGCTGACCGTGGTGACTCGAGAGCGCGTGACTCGCCTCGAGCGGCCATTCAACTCACCCGACGAGATCGATCCATATCAGCTCATGGTCGAGTCATTCGCCGACAGCGTCTTGCGCGACCGGCCGCTCGCGATTCCACCAGGCGAGTCCATCGCGAACATGAAGGTCCTCGACCGGATACGCGAGGTGGCGGCTAGCCCTTGACCAGGGCCTGAAAGCCAGCGTTGTCGCGCAGTGGCGCCAGGTCCTCATCGAGCAGTGCGCCCTCCTTCAGGTCAGGTCGTATGGAGAACGCTTGCACCAGCTGCTCGAGGGCATCGTCCATCCGATCCTGGGCGACGCGAGCGCAGGCGAGGTTGTAGTGGGTGACCCCCATTACAGTCGGTGGCGCCTCGGCATCACGCATGTCTGTCATCGCGTCTTCGAACAATTGATTCGCGCGGTCCCCCTCGCCGTTTTCCCTCCAGTAGGTGACCATGTGGACGCGCGGGTGCGTGTAGCTGTTGCGCAGCAGAGCTTCGACGGTGGTTGTCGAGGTGTACCACTTGAAAGGTCGATCGCCTAGCTCGTCGGACAATGCGATGAGCTCGCCAAGAAGGTTTTCCGACCGACCCGCCGCATCGGCGAGCGGCGTGCCGATACCGCTGGCCAGCTCCGAGTCATTGAACTCATCGATGTCTTCCGGCGGCGCGGCGTAAGGCCGAGCATGCCGAAATTCCGTCAGCCCGTTGCGCAAGCGCTCACGCCACATGCTGAGGTGGAACATGACGATCGCCGCCGGCCAGCCCTGCGGCTGGGTTTCAGACCTGAGCGCCTCTGCAACGAATTCGCGCTCCATGTCGCGTTCGGCCTCCAGCGCCTTCCGTACATCTGCCATCTAGGCGGGCAAAAGGTCGGTGGTATCGGTGATCTTGATCGCCATCGGCCCGGTTAACCCTGGCATAGTCGAGCCGGAATCTGCTGCGACGGTCGCGTTGTCATTTGTCGTGCCGGTCATGTGGCTCTTCAGGATGCGGTGCCCGTTGGGGTCGATCCACGAGGTGACGTCGGAGCTGCTCGATCCCTTGATGCTGACCCCCGGAAAACCGTTCTTCGGGATGGTGGGCATTCCCGGCGTTGAAGTTGGCGGCACGAGCTTCGACGGGTCGAGAGTGACGTCGATCGACGTGGCGCTTGTCGTTTCGATCACCGCCGCGCTGATGCCCTGAAACGACTCATCGCGGAGGTACTTGCTCTTGGTTGTGACGTGGATGGTTCCGGTGCCAAGGGGATCTGTCTGGTCGTAATCCTTGGACCACGTGTCGCCGGGCTTGACAGGGGTATCCGGCAGCACTGCGGAAACCAACGTGGCGCCCGAGCCCAACGAACCCATCCCCATGCCAGACCCGCCCGTGATGCTGAAACCGTTGACGCTCAGGATCCGGCCGTCGGCCGCGATCTTGATCGCCAGCGAAAACTGAGCAAGCCCGCTGGTGGTGTTTGTTACGCCATTTGCCTTTGATGTGATCGCGAGATTGGAGAGCGCTACGGACAGGTCTGCGACTCCTCCACTGTCGACCGACTGAACGGTCACCGTTTCCTTGGCGCTGACATCGGTACTGATCGGAACGGCCATCGCACCAGTGCTGATGTCTTCAGTCGAGACCGAATGGAACGAATACTTGTAGACGTCGCCCTTGTGGAAGGCTAGAGCCACGGTCTGCGCCTGCGCCGGTACCGCACCGCACGCGACTGCCGACAAGGCTACCAGGGCTAGCGGCCGCCGCATGTGACCCATCCTATGACTTGGGCGGCGACTCTTCGCCGGGTGTTACCGCCGCCCCGCCCGCGAAGTCCAACAGGCCGAGCTCTTGCGCCAGCGTGCGAGCCGATCGGTCCGCCTCGTCTGCCTCACCTTCACGGCCGAGCGCCCGCAGGGCTCGCGCTCGATCGCGATGGACGCGCGCAACCGCCGGCCGTGCCTCCATCGAGTCAAAGATCGCGCCGGCCGCCTCCAGGTCAACAAGGGCCGCCGCGTAGTCGGGTTCCCCCTGTCGCACCCGTGACCGACCGCGGTTCCACAACGTCACCGCCTCGCCGTAGCGATCGCTCATCGCTCGCGCTGCGGTGAGCGCCTCGTTCCATTCCGCGACGCCGGCCGGATTGCTGCCTAGGCGCGCGCGGACGGATCCAGTCAGCGCCTGCGCCAGCGTGCGCATTGGCCCCATGTTAGTGACGGCCGCGAGCTCGAGTCCGCGCTCGAGCGGACTCTTTGCGCCGAGCACATCCTCGAGCTGCAGGCGCAAGGACCCAAGCAGCACGTTGGAGGCGACCCCGCATGCAATGGCACCGAGCGTCTCGGCATCGGCAGCGCAGCGAGTAGCGAGCTCGGCACCGGCCTCGAAGTCGCCTCGCTCGAGGTAGAGCGAGGTCCGAGCGATGCTCGCGTCGAGTCGCGCGATCTCGTCGCCCTGCATGCTGAGATTCTGTGATCGCACGAGCGTGCGCTCCGCTTCAGCGAATTCGCCAAGCCGTGTGTATCCAATCGAGAGGAAGTCGTTCAGCATCGCGGTCGACAATGGATCGGCCTTGCCTTCGATGAGCGCGAGCGCTTCACGCGTCTCCTGTGTGCCCTGGCGCAGGTGGCCGGTGAAGATCATCCCGACGCCCATGAAAGCTTTCGGGATCGCGTTCGCGCTCGGATCACCAAGCGCCTCGCCGATCCGCGCCGCCTCGTCGAGAGCATGACTGAGCGCAGGGCTCGAACCCGGCTGCTCGCCGCGCCAACGACGCAGGAACGCAATCCAGAAATAGGCGTCCGCGAGGAGTCGGAGGTCGGCTCTGTCGCCCGCCTCGGCAATCACCTTCTCGAGCTGGGCGATGTACCGGTCTGACCCGGTGAAGCTCCACCCAACCTTGCCCTCGCCGATCGTGGCACGCAACCGAAGATCGATGTTCGCGTCGTCGCCAACAAGTAAAGCGAGTGCTCTTTCGAAGAACGCCATCGCTTCGCGGTTTGCGAACCGCTCGAGTGCGTGGTCGCCGGCAACAACGAGATGTTCCGCTGCTCGGGTCCCATCACCAGCCTGCTCGAGATGCATCGCGATGACCGCGGCAAGCTCGCGCTTGCGCTCGGGATAGAGGGAAATCAGTGTGTCCGCGGCGAGGCGGTGGAGAGCACGGCGGTCCTGCTTCAACAGTGAGCTGTATGCCGCGTCCTGAACGAGAGCATGCCGGAAGAGATACTCGAGCTCGGGATCGAACGTCGCGACCTGGATTAGGCCGCTCGCCTCCAGGGTGCCCAGCTCAGCTCGGGTGTTCATGACGTCTTGGCCTCGAGAAGGCGCTCCAGCAGCGTGACGCCGAACTGCCGCCCGATGACCGAGGCGACTCTGAGGGTCCGTCTGCTCTCGGCCGGCAGCCGATCGATTCGCGCGAGCAAGAGCCCCTGGAGTGTGTCGGGAATCGCAGCCTCCACAATCCTCTCGGTGGCGATCCAACGGTCTGCCTGCCGCTCGATCATCCCCCGGTCGACGAGCATGCGGATTACCTCCTCGACGAAGAATGGATTGCCTTCCGCTTTGGTCAGGATCAGCTCTCGGGTTACAGTCGGAAGCGACTCGATCTCGAGGAGGTTCGCCACGAGGGTGCGGCTGTCTTCGTTCGACAGCGGGTCGAGACGAATCTCGGTCAGAGCGTCTCCGAAAAGATCCCGGATCCCTGTTATCAGGCGCCAGCCCTCGGCACTTCGCTCGACGCGTGATGTCGCGATACAAACGACTGGCAGATCCGACATCAGTGGCGCCAGTGCCAGCAACGTGTCGACCGATGCCGGATCCGCCCAGTGAAGGTCCTCACAGACGAGGACCACTGGCGCGCGGGCGCTCTGCGCTCGGATGGCGGTGGCGATCGAAGACACGTATCTCTTCATCGTCTCGCCCTCTAGGGCCGAAATGCGTGCCTGCATCTCGGGCTCGAGCTGAATCGAAAGCAAGTGTCCGAGGTACGAGTACGGCTCCGCCCAGCTCTCCCCCAGCAAATCGCGCAGCCCGCGGCCGAGCGCGGTTCGCGTCTCGGGCTCGTCGGCGGAGGCGCTGACGCCGAAGAGCGAGCGCACCAGGTCGAGGACGACGTGATAGGGGAGCGTTTGACCATACGACAGGCAGCGACCCTCGACCCACCGCGCAGACGGATCCACGGCCTCGATCGCAGCGCGGAATTCGGCGAGCATCCGGCTTTTGCCGATCCCCGGTTCGCCAAGCAGCGAGACGATTCGTCCCTGTCGCGCTCGAGCGACGGAGAACAGCGCGTTCAGCTTCGCGAGCTGATCGTCGCGGCCGATCATCGGCGAATGAATCCCCGCGAGCCCGCGCGGGCTGGTTGCCCCCGGCTTGAGTCTGGTGACCTCGAAGGCGTGGACCGCATCGGCTTTGCCTTTGAGCTCGAGCATCCCGACGTCGCGTGAATCGACCAGCGGTGCGATGAAGCGGTGCGTCTCGGCCGTCACGAAAACGCTGCCTGGTTGCGCGTGCGACTGCATTCGCGCGGCTACATTCACCGCGTCGCCCATCGCGGTGTATTCGTTTGCCGCATCTGTGCCGACGATCCCGACGACCACCGGGCCGGTGTTGATGCCGACCCGAACCTGCAGATCTATGCCGGTGTGCGTGTGATGTTCGGCGCCCAGCTCTCCGATCGACTTGACCATGTCGAGGGCGCAGCGGACGGCGCGCTCGGGATCGTCCTCGTGGGCGATCGGCGCGCCGAAGAACGCGAGCAGACCGTCACCCATGAGCCTGGCAATCGTCCCGTCGTACCGTTCCACAGTCGCGTTCATCCGCGCGAACGCGTGGCCCACGACGGCAGTCCAATCTTCGGGATCCATCCGCTCGGCGATCGCCGTGGATCCCGCGATGTCGGCGAAGAGGACTGTGATGCGCCGCCGCTCACTGCTCCCGACCTCGCCCCGGACGTCAGCCATGCCTGAACGGTAAGAGCCGTCGGGCGCGAACGCAACACCACGCCCTTAGGCGGCGGTTTTCGGCGCGTTCTCCAGAGAGGGCGCCGGTGCTTCAACAGCCGGTGCCTGCGTAACCGCGATCGGGACGAGCTGACGGAATCCGGCCAGGGCGCGAGCCCAGTCCGCGAGCATCGCCGCTGCGCGAGCCGAACCCGTGCGCCGGTGGTGCTCCTCGACCAATGCTTGCAGCTCATGAGCGTCCTCAGCAGGGACCTCACGAGCAACCACGCTGTCGGCGTTGAGCTGGCTCCATTCGGTGACGTACGCGACGCCGCCGGTCATGCCTGCGCCCGCGTTCCAGCCGATCGGGCCAAGCGCGACCGCGATGCCGCCGGTCATGTATTCGCAGAAGTGATCGCCCGCGCCTTCGACGATGGCTGTCGCCCCGGAGTTGCGCACGCAGAACCTCTCGCCGACGCGGCCGGCGATAAAGAGGCGCCCGCCAGTCGCGCCGTAGCCGATGGTGTTGCCCGCCAGCACGGGGTCAGTCGCGGCGCACTCGGCAAACGGCCGGATCGAGATCACGCCGCCGCCCATGCCCTTGGCGACGTAGTCCTGCGCCTGGCCTTCGAGGCTCAGCTCATGCCCCTCATCCAGGAACGCTCCGAAGCTCTGCCCGGCGCTGCCTCGATATTCGCGCGACTCGTTCGCCGCCAGCGAGGCGCCGACGGTCCGCTTGGAGTTGTCGATCGGACCGCTGGCGGGGGCGGGAGCCGGCGCGTCGCCGTTGCGGGACCAGACGCGCTTGCGGGGAAGCTTCTCGTCGGTTGGCGACAGGATGAACGAGAGGTCGAGCGTGGCCTTTTCGTCCTGCTCGAGCAGGTCGACTCGGCCGACTATCTCTTCGATCGATCGGGCACCGAGCCGCGCCAGGTATTCGCGCGCCTCCTCGGCGATCAAGAAGAGGTAGTTGACGACGTGCTCCGGACGACCGGTGAACTTCGCGCGCAGGTCTTCGCGCTGCGTGGCAATTCCGGTCGGGCAGGTGTTGAGGTGACACTGCCGCGCCATGTCGCAGCCGAGTGCGACGAGCACGCCCGTGCCGAAGCCGAACTCTTCGGCGCCCAGCAGCGCGGCGACGACGATGTCCCGGCCGTTGCGCAGGCCGCCATCCGTGCGCAGGCTGACGCGCTCGCGCAAACGGTTCGCCACCAGGACTTGCTGCGTCTCGGCCAGCCCAAGCTCCCATGGCGCGCCCGCGTTCTTGATCGACGAAAGCGGCGACGCGCCGGTGCCTCCGTCGTGGCCGGAGACCAGGATGTAGTCGGCCTTCGCCTTCGCGACACCCGCGGCGATGGTGCCGACGCCCGCCTCTGAGACCAGCTTCACTCCGATGCGAGCGCGCGGGTTCACCGTCTTGAGGTCGTGGATGAGCTGGGCGAGGTCCTCGATCGAGTAGATGTCATGGTGCGGCGGCGGCGAGATGAGCTGCTGGCCGGGCTGCGCGTGGCGCAATCGTGCGATGAGGTTCGTCACCTTCATTCCGGGCAATTGGCCGCCCTCACCGGGCTTCGATCCCTGCGCGATCTTGATCTCGAGCTCGTCCGCGCGCTTGAGGTAGCGCGGTGTGACGCCGAACCGCGCCGAAGCTACCTGCTTCACGCGATTGTCACGGCGAATTCCTTCGTGATCATCGTAGGTGTCGGGGTCCTCGCCGCCCTCGCCGGAGTTGGAGCGGGCGCCGATCTGGTTCATGGCGATCGAAAGCGCTTCATGCGCTTCGGGCGACAGCGCGCCCAGCGACATCGCGGTGCTGACGAAGCGCTTCACGATCTCGCTTGCCGGCTCGACTTCGTCGAGCGGAACCGGCATTGCTGATTCCTTGATGCGAATCAGTTCGCGAAGCGACTGCGGCTGATCCATCGCGGACAGCCGGCGCCACTCGCGGTAGGCCTCCTGGTCACCGGTCTGCGCGGCCTTCTGCGCCGCGCGCACCGCCAGCGGGTTGTAAGCGTGGTGCTCGCCGGCTTTGCGGAAGCGCACGCGTCCGTGGTCGGGCAGGATTTCAGGGCGAGTGCGCGCCATCCGCTCGAGGTCGGCGAAATCCGCGCCACCGATCCGCGACGGGACTGCCGGGAAGCAGAGCTCCATCACCTCGGCGCCGAGTCCGAGCGCTTCGATCACCTCGCCACCGCGATAGCTCATGACGCACGAGATGCCCATCTTGGCCATGATCTTCAGCAGCCCGGCCTCGAGGGCTTTGCGATATTTCGCCTCACCTTCGAGTCTCGAAGTCTCGGGAGTGTTTCCGTTCGTGTGCTCTTGATGCGGGCGCGGTGCGCTCGTCGCCGTTGCCAGGGCGAGGTATGGATGCACGGCGGTCGCGCCGACGGTGATCAGGCACGCGACATCGTGGACGTCAACTGCGTCCCCTGCGATGGCGATGATGTCCTTGGCCATGCGTTCACCGGTGGCGAGCAGGTGCTCGTGCACCGCGCCGACTGCCAGAGCCATCGGAACGGGTAGTCGATCGGGTCCGCTCCTGCGGTCGCTGAGCGCGATCACTCCCGTGGCTTCGGATGCCTCGCGGCGCAGCCGGAGCAGCGCCTCGCGCAGCGATTCATCCGGCGCGTACGTCGCGTCGAGCACCGTCGCCTCCTCGAGCACCCGCGCAAGCTCGGCTGCGCCGAGGACCGGCGAGTCCAGCTCGAGCAGGGTCGTGTTGGTCGGCACAGCAGGATGGTGCTGGCGGCGAAGCTCGCGATCCACGCCTCCTTCCGGCTCGAGGGTGCCGCGCCGCGCACCGAGCAGCACGCGCAGTGACATCACCGCCTTCTCGCGCAGCGGGTCGATCGCTGGGTTGGTCACCTGGGCGAAGCGCTGGCGCAGATATCCGTAGATGCGGCGCGGGGTGCGGCCGAGCGAAGCGATGGGAATGTCGTCGCCCATGGAGTACACCGGCTCGGCGCCGGTTTCCGCCATCGCCTCGATCACGAACTTCAAATCCTCCGCGCCCCAACCGTGCAGGCGATGATGCGCGGCGATATCTTCGAGCGGGTCGAGGTCGATGTGACGTCGCTCCACGGGGACGAGGATGCGGTCGGCGAGCAGTCCGTAGTCGTGACGTGAGGCGGCTCGCTCCTTGGCATCCGCATCGCGGAGCAGCGAACCGTCGCGTGTGTCGACCAGCAGCATCTGGCCTGGGCCGAGCCGGCCGCGCTCGACGACCGACTCGGGCGGCATCGTGACGACGCCCGCCTCGGACGCCGCTGCCACCAGGCCGTCCTTCGTGCGCTGCCAGCGAATCGGCCGCAGGCCGTTGCGGTCGAGCGCCGCGCCAACCACGACGCCGTCGCTGAATGCCAGCGCGGCAGGACCATCCCAGGGTTCAAACCGGATCGACTGGTAGCGATAAAAGTCGCGTACCGACGAAGCGAGGTCGCCGCGTCCTTCCCAGGCGTTGGGGACAAGGCTCATCAGCGCTTCGGAGACTTCCCAGCCTCGGTTGACGAGGAGCTCGAGCGCGTTGTCCAGCGAAGCCGAGTCCGACCCCTCAGGCCAGATGACGCCGCGCAGCTCGGGCTCGAGCTCGGCTTCGCGCGCTCGCATCCAGTTGCGGTTGCCGACGATGGTGTTGATCTCGCCGTTGTGGGCGAGCATGCGGAAGGGCTGGGCGTTGCGCCAGTCCGGCATGGTGTTGGTCGAGTAGCGCTGGTGGAAGACCGAGAGCCGGCTCTCGCACGTGGGGTCTTGCAGGTCGAGGTAGAAGTCGGCCAGCCGGGTGCCGGCCATGAGTCCTTTGTAGACGACAGTGCGGCTCGAAAGCGATGGCAGGTACATGCGGACGCCTTCGGCGTCGGCGCGTTTTTCGGCCCGCCGGCGCGCCATGTAGAGGCGGCGCTCCAGTTCCTCTGGGTCGATGTCCGGCCGGCCGATCAGGCCGTGCCAGATCGCGGGCATCGTCGCCTGGGCCTTTTCGCCGAGGCTCTCCGCGTCAACCGGCACCTTGCGCCACTCGATCAATTGCAGCCCGCCGGCCGCGAGGGATTCGGCGACCACGTCCTTGGCTCGCTCGTCCCACTCGAACAGCGCTGCGACTGCGAAGTCGCCGCCCAGGAGGCGATGCGGGACCTGGATCAGCAGCCCGGCGCCGTCACCACTCTTGCCGTCGGCGTCGAGCCCGCCTCGGTGTGACAGCCGGGCCAGGGCCTGGACGCCCAACGCCACCGCCTCGTGGCCGAGCTCGGGCGTGGCGATGAAGCCCATGCCGCAAGCCGCCCGGCTGCTGGGGAGGTCCCCCGGCCAGGCTAGGCGCGAACGACGTAGCGCTGGGAGCACAAGATCGAAGCCTACCGTCGAGCCGGGCGACGAGCTAGTGGCTCAACACCAAAAGACCTGGCAGAACCTTATGTGATCCTCACATCCCCAGGAGGGCCTGGACCCTCAGAGCAACAGCCAGGTTGAGGCGGGTCTCCGGCTCTTCGAGGTCGACGCCGCTGATCTCGCGGATGCGATCGAGGCGGTAGCGCAGCGTGTTCGGGTGCACGCGCAGCCGCTGTGCGGCCTGCTGCTGCTCGCCTGTCTCGAGGTAAGCCCGGAGTGTGGCGACGAGGCTTCCCTTGCGTGACGCGTCGTGCTCGATGAGCGGCCCGAGGTGCCGGCGGCTGTAGTCCACAAGGCGCTCGTCGGTGACCGCGGCGAGCAGGCCCGTGAGGCCGAGCTCGGGTACGGCGACAACCTGGCTCCAGCGCTTGAAGCGGGCCAGGGATTCCATCACCGAGGTGACCTCCCGCAGGGAACCCGCCACGCCGGTAGGCGCCTCTGCCGGCCCGCTGAAGCCGACCGAAACCGTGAATCCGGGCTTCCAGTCGGCAATCGCCTGCTGGATCTGCAGGCCGAGCGCGTGGACGCGAACCTGGTGATCGTCACCTTCGGCCCCGAGCGGAAGCAGCGACACGACCTGGTCGGAACGGCCCTGGAGGAGTGCGCGCGGATAGCTGATCCGCACCACGCCTGTCACGCGGCGCAGAAACTCGCGCTTAAGTGCCTGGATCGCGTCCTCCGGGATCTGGCGAGCGCGGTTGAAGCCGCGGAAGTCATCGATGTCCACGAGCATCACGATGTGGGTGCCGTTCAGGGGGTAGCCGAGGTGCCGGGCACGTCGCTGGGCCGCCGCGTCGTCGCCATAGGTCCCGTGGAGGAGGTCCTCGAGGTACTCGCCGCGCACCCGGCCCTCCACCTCGGACAGCTCGCGTTCCTTCGCGACCGCCAGCGCCAGGACCAACGCCGCCTGCTCGATGGCCATGAACGCCAGCTCCTCGTTGTGTGGCGGGTGATCGAGCACGGAGATGTAGCCGAGCACCTGGTTGGCGGCGAGGATCGGGGCGATGAGGCGCTCCCGCGACATGCCGACGTGTGGGAAGGGCGGAACCTTGACCGGGCCTCGCTTGGCCTCGATCTCGCGCAGCATGCGCTGGATCTGAGGGTCGAAAAGCACCCGCTGCGGCGTCCCCTGGCGGAGGATCGTCTCCTTGCGGTGCGGATCGCCGCTGGGACCCGCGTGGGCGAGGAGGTGGAAGCTGGCGTCTTCGATCGTGACGGCGCTCTCGAGCAGCTCGGCGAGCGTGCGGCAGATCTCATTCACGCCCTTGCCGTCGAGCACGATGTCGGTGAAGCGGCGATGGATCTCGATCGAGCGCTTGAGGCGCCAGTGCTCCGCATTGATGATCCGCTCGAGCAGCGGCGCCATGAGGTCGATGAACTGGACGTCGGCCCCGACCGTGAAGAGGGGCACGTTCAAGCGATCCGCCTCGGTGAGCATCTCCGCCGGCAGCTTGCGTAGGTAGGGGAGCGGCCGGACCACCAGTCCGGCCCCACCCGAATCGGCGATGCGGCTGATGAGCCGGATCTGTGCCTCGGGGTCATCCTTGATCGGGAACCCGGTCGTGAACATGAGGTCGCCTGCCCGAGGCTGTACCTCAGGCGTCTCCATCAGACGCACCCATTCGACAGGGTGGTCGAGGCCCTCCGCGCCGGCGACCAGCTTGGCGCTCGACAGGATCGAGCGCATGGCGTCGCGCACCGTCGGTCGTGGCTGGACATCCGCCTCGGCTGCCTTCTTGTTCGCCATAAGACAGAGATTAGAGGGTGTGGGCGAAAGACAACCAATGTTGCTTGGAGCTTGTGCCGCGGGCACTAGGAGGATTTGCGCCGTGCGCGTACCGTTAAGCCATGACTTACGAGGACGCCCCGGCTTGTGACCGGCACGAGTCGAAAGTGCCCATGAAGCTGCGCACGATGCACTCCGACGCGTCCAGCCCGGACTTGGTGCTCGGACTGTACGAGTGTCCTGAGTGCGGCCACGAGCGAAGGCTCCCGATCCAGACTGCCGACGCGGCGTAGCTGAGTCTAGGCTCGCGATTCCTCCGGCCGATCTGGCCGGCTTTAGTTCCTCGAGGTTCGACGTCCCTTCGCCTAGATCATCGACCAGGGATGCTGTTCGTTGGAGGCGGTAGCGAAGCCGGCGCTTGGCGCCGTAAAGCCCAGGTGCTTTTCACCAGGTAAATCCCGAGCCCAACCATGACCAGAGCGTTGATTCCGTGCAATCCGGCGAGCGGGGCGACTCCCAAGAAGCCCACGAAGCCCAGGGCGAACTGGACCACCCACAAGAGAAAGAGCAGTGCAGCCATGACCGTCGTCCGTCGGGGATGACGGGCGCCAAACGACAGCCCGATCAGGGCCAAGATGGTCAACGGCACGATGAAGACTCCGATTACCGCGTGGGCCGCCCCGAACGGTTCTACATCCTGGACTGCTGGGCTCGCGACCCAGGTATTCCCACCGTTCGCGATTTCACGGGCCACCGTGGCGAACCCGGATGCGGCGATCGTGTAGAACTGCGCGAGAAACTCGACCAGCAGTAGGGCGCCGACGACTGAATACATTTTGCGGAGATTGCGGGTCATGTTTCAGGTCCCATCGCTGGTCCAGCGTATCGAGTCTATTTGCGGACGACCATAGTAGGCTCCCGATCCAGACCGCCGACGCGGCCTAGGGACTAGCCAAAGCACCGCCCGGCGCGTATCTCGGCGGCCTTCTGTAGTGCGCCGCCTCCGCATCCTTGGCTGAGCAGTAGTAGATGTCGTTGAACATGCTGGGTCCGTAGCCGGGATCCCCGGGTAGGTCGTACGTGTAGCCGGCCGCGAAATTGGTCGCGATCACTGGCTGGTGACCGCACGCGATGACCGCCTGCTCGTACCTGACGTATGGCGAGTCAAACTGCCATGCGATCGGGACAGCCACCACGAGCCAAACGGTCAGAACCCCAAGCCCGATAAGCCGGCGTCTTCGAGTGGTTCGGCGGACCGTGATCCAGACGATGAAAGCTGCCATCCCAATGCCCAGCACCGTCGACCCGATGCTGAACAGGTCCACGGCTAGAGGGTAGCGGTCAAGTCGAGGGGCGCCCGGCTGAAGGGGATCCCCCCACCCGGCGCTAACGCGCCGACCTCCCGGCAAGCGGGGAGGTGAATTAGCTCATCAGCTCCCGAAGGACCAGCGGTAGGACGCCGCCGTTGTGCAGGTAGCCAACTTCGGTGTCGTTGTCAGCGCGCGCGTGCGTCTTGAACGTGGTCTTCGTGCCATCGTCGGACAGCGCTTCGACCTCGACCTGCTGGCCCGGCTTGATCGCGTCGATGCCCTTGATCGTGAACTGCTCGCGGCCGTCGAGCCTCAGCGTCTGCAGGTTCTCACCGCGCGCGAACTCGAGGGGCAGGATGCCCATGCCCACCAGATTGGAGCGGTGGATTCGCTCAAAGCTTTCGGCGATGACGGCCCGCACGCCCTGCAGCAGCGGGCCTTTGGCCGCCCAGTCGCGTGAAGAGCCGGTCCCATATTCCTTGCCGGCGATGACGATCACTGGAACGCCCTCGGACCGGTAGCGCTCCGAGGCTTCGAAGATCGTGATCTCCGCTCCATCGGGGAGGTGGCGCGTCCAGTAGCCCTCGCGCTCGACGAGCTTGTTGCGCAGGCGGATGTTCCCGAACGTGCCGCGCACCATGACCTCGTGGTTGCCGCGCCGTGCGCCGAAGCTGTTGAACTCGCTCCTCTCGACGCCATGCTCGATGAGGTAGCGTCCCGCAGGGCTGTCCGGTGGAATCGCCCCTGCGGGTGAGATGTGGTCCGTTGTCACCGAATCGCCCACCAGCGCCAGGACGCGCGCGCCCTCGATGTCCGTCAACAGTTTGGGCTGCGGAGAGAAATCCTCGAAGTACGGCGGTTCGTGCACGTACGTCGACTTTTCGTCCCACTGGAAGATGGGGCCAGTTGGAGCGGACATCGTCTTCCAGTGCTCGTCGCCTTCGAAGATGCGCGAGTACTCACGCTTGAACATGTCCTGCTGCACGCATCGCTGAACTACCGAGTTGACCTCTTCCTGCGAAGGCCACAGGTCGGAGAGCATCACGGGCTTGCCATCTCTCGAGCGGCCGATTGGGTCCTTCGTGAGGTCGATGTTGACAGTCCCGGCCAGCGCGTAAGCGACCACCAGCGGAGGTGAGCCTAAGTAGCTCGCCTTCACGAGCGGGTGGATGCGGGACTCGAAGTTGCGGTTGCCTGAGAGGACGGCGACTACGTTGAGGTTCTCTGCAGTCACTGTCGCCTCGACCTCAGGGCTCGCCAGCGGACCCGAGTTTCCGATGCACGTCGTGCATCCATAGCCGACGAGGAAAAACCCGAGCTTCTCCAGCGGCTTCATGAGTTCCGCCGTCTCGAGGTAGTCGGTGACGACGCGCGAGCCGGGGGCGAGGCTGGTCTTCACATAAGGGTTGACCTCGAGGCCGAGCTCCACCGCTCTCTTGGCCAGCAGCCCGGCCGCCACCATGACCGAAGGGTTCGAGGTGTTGGTGCAGCTGGTGATCGCGGCGATCACGACGCATCCGTTCTCGAGCTTGGCGACGGGCTTGGCAGCGACCGCGGTGGCCGCACGGCCATTGACCGGGCCGCCTTCGTCGGCGAGCCGTCCGAGCGAGTCAGGGCTTGGCTCAAGCCCGTTGCCGAACGCCGACGTGAAGCTCTCCCAAACCTTCGGCAGCGGTGCGCGGTCCTGCGGGCGTTTGGGTCCGGCCAGGCTCGGCTCGACCTTGCTGAGGTCCAGCTCGAGCACCTCGCTGAACTTCGGAATCGGATCGCCGGCTTTGCGAAACAGTCCCTGTTCCTTCGTGTATCGCTCGACCAGGTCGATCTGATCGCGACTCCGGCCGGTAACATCCAGGTACCGCAGCGTCTGGTCATCGACTGGGAACAACGCTGACGTCGCGCCGTACTCCGGGCACATGTTGCTGAGCGTTGCCCGGTCCGGGACCGAAAGGCTCGAGAGCCCGTCGCCGCAAAACTCGACGAACTTTTCGACCACGCCGTGCTTGCGCAGCATCTCGGTAAGCGTCAGCACGAGGTCGGTCGCGGTCGATCCCGCGGGCAGCGCGCCGTGGAAGCGCACACCCACGACGACTGGCGTGGGGAGGTATGCCGGCTGGCCGAGCATCGCGGCCTCGGCCTCGATTCCCCCGACGCCCCAACCGAGCACTCCGAGCCCGTTGACCATCGTGGTGTGCGAGTCGGTCCCCATCAGCGTGTCAGGGATGGCAACTTTGCGGCCGCCGAGATCGCGCACCTGCACGACTTTCGCGATGTATTCGAGGTTGACCTGGTGGCAGATGCCCATACCGGGCGGCACCAGCGAGAAGTTGTTGAACGCTTGCTGTGCCCAGCGCAGCAGCGCGTAGCGCTCGTGGTTGCGCTCTATCTCTTTCTGGATGTTGCGCGTGTATGCGTCTCGGAATCCGAACGAGTCGACCTGCACCGAGTGGTCGATGACCAGGTCGACCGGGACAAGGGGATCGACTTTGCCGGCATCCTTGCCGGCA
This sequence comes from Candidatus Dormiibacterota bacterium, assembly GCA_035937155.1. Classification (GTDB taxonomy): domain Bacteria; phylum Chloroflexota; class Dormibacteria; order Dormibacterales; family Dormibacteraceae; genus Palsa-870. The sequence continues at coordinate 19,762 of DASYVJ010000020.1, forward strand.
CGTTGCATCGCCGAGCGCATCGCCGCGAGGTCGACGACGGCGGGCACGCCGGTGAAGTCCTGCATGAGGACACGCGCGGGGAGGAATGGAAGCTCCGCATCTTTTGATTGAGCGGGCCAGGTCGCGAGCGCCTTGACGTTTTCCTCAGAAGTGGTACCCGCCTCCGCAAGGCGAACGAGGCCTTCGAGCAGCACCTTGACGGTCATCGGAAGGCCCGATGGGTCTTGCACGCCCGCCTTCGGCAGCGCGCTCAGAGGGTAGAACTCGAGCTCGGTTCCAGCGAGCTTCGAGCGCGAGATCATGACCTGATCGTACTAGCCTCCAGTGCCGGAGATCGCGAGCCCGCCTCGTGTGCCGATGGGCATGATCGCTGACCCGAGCGGCCCGAGCTCGATCTGCTCGGCTCGTCCACGCAGCTCGCGAGTCTGTGGCCGTTCGCTGAAGTTGAGCGCCACCAACACCGTCTCCTCGCCGGCGCTCCGTTCGTAAGCGAAGACCTCTGAATCGGCCAGCACCGTTCGCCTTGTACCGCGACGTAACGCAAGCGATTCGCGACGCATGCGGCCCAGCAGCTGGAAGTACGCCAGAAGATCCTCGTCCTGGTCGGTGCCCCACAGCATGGGTAGGCGCGCCTCGGCGTTTTCGATCACGCCGTCGTGGCGCTGGCTCACACCCACTTCGGTGCCGTAGTAGATGACCGGCATTCCGGGCAAGGTCAGCAGCAGAGTGGCCGCCAGTTTGAGTCGATCCGTGCTGCCTCCCGCCATCCACAGGAAGCGGTTCATATCGTGGTTGTCCAGCAGAGTTGCGAGAACGAGACCCGGGTACGCACGGTCATGCTCGTCCAGCCAGCCTGCGAAGTGGGCCGCGTCCATCCTGCCCCGCCCCAGCGCCTGCCGCACGTAGTAGGCAAGGTCGAAATCGAAGATGGCGTCGATGCGACCGGCATAGCGGGCGAGCCACTCGGGCACGCCGGTGGCCTCGCCGAGAACCAGGGAATCGGGTTTCACTTCGCGCAAGCCGCGCCGCAGCTCAACCCAGAAGCCAGGGTCGACGCCGGCCACGTGGTCGCAGCGCACGCCGTCTACGCCGTATGCGGTCAACCAGTGCTGCGCAGCTCGCACGAGATGCTGCTGCACCTGGTGGCTGCCGGTGTCAAGCTCGGGCAGCGTGATGACATCGCCAAAGCAGCGGTAGTAGTGCGGCCACTGCCAGAACCGGTAGTAGTCCGCGGCGTCGCTGTCCTTCTTGATCGCATCGCGGAAAAGGTGATGCCCGCGGCCCGTGTGATTGGGCACGAAGTCGAGCAGGACGCGTAGGCCGCGGCGGTGCGCCGCCTCGACAAGGCGGACCAGCGCTGCGTTGCCGCCATAGCGCGGCTCGACCTCGAGGAAGTCTTCGTAGTCATACCCGTGATGCGAAGGACTCGTGTGTACCGGGCTGAGCCAGAGCACGTTGCAGCCCAGCCCCGCGATGTGGTCGAGACGCTCCCGGACACCGTCGAGAGATCCCCCGTAAAGAGCCGTGGCATCACCTGGTTTGGGCAGGCTCTCGCCGGGTCGCGCAAACCGGTCGACCATGATGTGGTAGCAGAGTCCGTCGCGCACCCAATCGGGCGGCGGAGGCGGCGCTGCCTCGAAGGCGAACTCCTGGCCGCCTGGACGAGGATCTGAGTCGGAAGCCCACATGGGAGTCGCGTCGCGATCGCGCAGGCGGACGCGGATGCGATAGCGGGTAACCTCGCCCGCCTCCGTCTGTGGTGCAGTGCCGCTCCATCGGACGGGAACGCCTGGTGGCGCGGGAACGACCGTGAACTGCGCGGCTTCATTGCTTTCGATGTCCAGCGTGACGTTCGCGACGTCGAGGTCGGAACGCACCTCGGCAACCAGCAGAAACTTGCCCGGTTCAGGCATACCCGAGTGGAATGCGCCGCTGTAAAGCGCGCGCGCATGTCGCGTCTTCTGCACCGTCGCCTCGTGCTCGAAGAAGCTGTCCTCGCCGTCCGCTGCCCGAGGAATCAGGGCGTGAATCGAGAGCAAAAGAAAAGCATGGGCAGCGAGGTCGATGCCGCTGCCCGTGACAAACAAGCCCTGCAATGATCGCCTCGCCGCGGCCTCATGAAGGGCCTTGACCGCGTCCCCGCGGCGACCTGATGTCGCAGCCTGCCACGCGGTCCAGAGCGTGGCGCCGGTGATCGCATGCGGCGCTGACGGCGGCTCTAGTCCGGCGTGCTCCTGAAGTTCCACCAGCCGTTCACGAAGGTCGGCATCATGCGACCAGCCCAGGTGGCGCTCGAGCGCCCAGGCCAGGTGCGGACCGCCGTGTTTGTGATCGGCAGCCCATAGAAAAAAGGCCCGGGCTGCACCCCGCTCGCCGCAAACATCGAGTGCGTGAGCCATCACGAAATCTTTGCCACGCCCGGCGGCGAACGCACCCGAGCGGTCGTGATGCTGCGCGATGACCAGGACGCTGCGGGCATAGAGGTCCGTGATTGCACCGCGATCCGCGAGGTCGGGGACGCGAGCTACCACCGCGGCGCGAGTTGCCCCGGCCAGCGGCGGCGGGTCGAACGCGTCGGGCCACGCCTTGTCGAAACGGATGCCCGCCTGGGGCAGCACCTCGCCCAGTCCTTGCTCCCAGCCGACCTCATCGCCGGCCTCGGATCGGAAGGCGGTTTGCAGGCTTTCACCGATCGCGGCGAGCCGGCGCTCGACCTTGATGCCTGTCGAGTGGCTCGACACCACTCGCAGCACGTTGGTGCCGCGCACGTACTCGAGGTGGTGCTTCCAACCGGCTCCGCCGATGCGTCGCTGGCCGTCAGGCCGCCTGACCACGGCGTACATGTGGGTTTCGATCAGTTCGTGGTCGAGATGCGGCGCACACAGGCTGATCAAGCTGCCGTCGCGACCGATCCTGGCGAGGACCCGGCCGTTGCCGACGGTGGCGGCAACGCGTGCGCTCATGCTCGTGAGACGTTAGCCGACCGGCCTGCGGCATTCATCGCGCTGGCGATGCGGTTTACGCCGTCCGCGTTCTCGACGTCTTCGATTGAGCTCGGCAGCGCCAGCCGCCAGTTTGGAAATTCGGTCGTCGTTCCCGGGACGTTGGGGCGCTCGTTCACACCGAGTGCATCCTCGAGGGAGGCGAGAACAATTCGCGGACGTCCAAGGGCGAGCGCGGCGTAGGCGGCGACCGCGACCCCAACCGGGGGTGTCTCGTCTGGCAGGCCGGTCATGCTCACGAGCTTCTCGCGCAAGTGGTGGAGCCGGTGCTCTGGCTCGCTCCGTGTCCAGATGCCGGCCACCGTTGGAAGGTCATGCGTACCGACTGCGGCGACAGCGTCCCGTGGCCAGGCCATCGGCTCTGAGCCTTCAAACCAGAGCAATCGATAGGAGAGTGATCCCCGTCGCCGCAGGTGCTTGCGCACCGTCGGCGGGACAAGGCCGAGGTCCTCGCCAACGACGAATGCACCAGCGCGGCGGCTCTCGTTGGCGAGAAGCGCCAGCAACGTCGCCGCCGGATAACGGACGTAAGCGCCCTGCGCGGCCGTCATGCCATCCGGGATCCAGAAAAGGCGGAAGAGTCCCATCACGTGGTCGAGCCGGACGCCCGCGGCATGGCGGGCCGCGCTGCGGATGGCTTCTACGAACGGTTCCCAGTGCGCCTCGCCCAGCTTCCACGGGTTGAAGGCAGGCAAGCCCCAGTCCTGGCCGTCGCGGAAGAACTCGTCTGGTGGTGCTCCGACGCGAACGCCGGGCGCGAGCAGTTCCTGCCATCGCCACGCGTCAAAGCCATCCGAGGCGAAGCCGACCGGGACGTCGGTGACCAAGCCGATCTCTTTCGAGGCGCGAGCGAGCTGCCGATCGATGTGGAACTGCAGCCATTGGTGAAACGCGATACGCGCGGCATGCTCGCTGCGACTTGCCTCCATCCCACCGCTGCGCGGATGGCGGAGCTCTGTTGGCCAGTCCCGCCAAGCGGGTCCGTGCACCTCGGCCAGGGCGTTGAAGGTGGCGAAGTCACGCAAGGCGCTTCCCTGCCCGCGGACCCACGCGGTGAGTCCTGGCGGCTCGGGCGCGACTTGAAAAATGCAGTCCAATGCCTTTGTCTTGAGCTCGAAGACCTGGTCATAGTCGATCAGGCGTTCTTGATTCAGATTGAGGGCGGCCTCGCGCAAGGGTTCCAGCTCCGCGGCGCACTGCTCAGCGCCTTCGATCTCGTCGATGCGCAGGTAGAGGAAGTTGCGAAAGCGCCTCGACGATGAGTAGTACGGCGATGGCTGATAAGGCAGCGTTGGTGTCTGCGCGCCAAGCGGGTTGAGAAGGAGGATGGAGGCGCCGTGCCGGCGCGACCATCGACCGAAGCGGCGGAGGTCCGCCAGGTCCCCGATACCCCAACTCTCGCGCGAGCGGAGCGCGTAAAGCTGGATCGCCCAACCCCACGCGCGTTTTGGCGGCGGGGCGCAGGGTTCGTCCGGAAGAGTGGGCCGTCGCACCCTGGGCGGCCGGTCTTGTGTCGCGCCCATTGCGGCGAGGATGGCTTCGCTGGTGGCGTGAGGCGTCTCGACAAGGTCACCTTGCCAGCCGAAGTAAGAGGGCAGGATGCCCCAGCGCGCGCCTCGATCAACCATCAAGTGGCCAAGCTACCATTCGGCCGAAGTGGCGGTGAACGCGGCGCTGGGCGGCGCCATCAAGAGGCGAGAGGACCCCCGGCTGATTACGGGCGCCGGGCGATTTACCGATGACATGCGGCCTGATGGCTGCCTGCATGCGGTTTTCGTTCGATCGCTGCATGCGCGCGCTCGCATCAACGGTGTGGACGTGATCGCCGCCAAGGAAATGCCGGGGGTCGTCGGTGTCTACCGGGCCGGGGACCTCACATTCGAGTCGGAGTCCGCGCGTCCGCGCCTGTGCTCGGATGAGGTCAAATTCGTCGGCGACGCAATCGCCGTGGTGGTGGCGACCGATCGGGCGGAGGCAGTCGATGCCGCCGCCGCGGTCATCGTCGACTACGAAGTGCTGACGCCGCTCGTCGACAGCACGGTCGCCCTGCAACCCGGCGCGATCCTGGTTCATTCAGATATGACCGACAACCTTGCGTTTGACTTCGAATTGGGAGGTGAGGGCGCACTGGAGGGAGCCGACGTTGTTGTCAGGTCTCGATTCGTTAACCAGCGACTCGCGGCCGTTCCGATCGAGGCCAGCGCGGTGGTGGCGGAGCCGGACGGAGAGGGCGGGCTCCGCATGTGGACGTCGACCCAGGTGCCGTTCGGCGTCCGCGACCAGGTCGCTGCGGCACTCGGTCTGTCGGAGGAAAAAGTGCGCGTGGTCGCCGGCGATGTGGGGGGTGCTTTCGGCGCCAAGCTCATGACGTACCCGGAGCAGAGCGTGATCGCCGTGCTCGCGAGAAACCTAGACCGTCCGGTGCGGTGGTTTGAATACCGCACCGAGAACATGGTGGCGATGACTCACGGACGAGGCCACGTGCAGGACGTTGCTCTCGGGGCGAAGGCTGACGGCAAGCTTGTTGGTCTGGAAGCCGACGTGATCGCCGACGCGGGCGCCTACGCCGGCCTTGCTCCGCCGCAACTGGTGTATACGGCGCTCCTCGCCGCTGGTGTGTATGAGATTCCTCGGATTCGCTACAACGCGAAGTGCGTTTACACCAACACTGCCGTCATGTCCGCTTACCGCGGCGCAGGTCGTCCCGAAGCAATCGCCCTGATCGAGAGGGCCATGGACATGCTCGCATTGGACCTGCGTATGGATCCCGCCGAGCTGCGCCGGCGCAACCTGATCCGCGGCCCTTTCCCGTACACGACCGTCACGGGGCTCACCTATGACACCGGCGACTACGCGAAGGCGCTCGACCTGGCGCTCGCGGCAGCGGGTTACGACGAGCTCCGCGGTGAGCAAAGGATGCGACGTGAGCGCGGCGACCGGCTGCAGCTCGGGGTAGGGCTCTGCACGTACGTGGAGATGACAGCGGTGCTGACGACATCCGAATTCGCAGCGGCGCGAGCGGAGGCGGACGGCTCGATCGTCGTCACCGTCGGCACGACCGCCAGCGGCCAGGGCCACGAGACCGCATTTGCACAGCTGGCATCGCAGGTGCTCGGTGTGTCGATGGACACCATCCGGGTTGTGCAGTCGGACACGGGTTTGGTGGCCAGAGGCTACGGCTCGTCGGGATCGCGGTCGCTGCAGATCGGTGGCAGTGCCCTGCGGGGAGCTTGCTTCGCGCTGATCGAGAACGCGACGCGCGAGGCGGCCCGGCGGCTTGAAGCGGGCGTCGAGGACATCGTGCGTTTCGACGATGGACGCTTTGGTGTCAAAGGCGTTCCATCAACCGCGCTGAGCTGGACCGAGCTGGCCGCGGACGGGGCGCTTGTCGCTGAGGCCGACTTCGAGCAGGACGACCAGACATTCCCGTTCGGATGCCACGTTGCGGTTGTGGAGGTGGACGTCGAGACAGGCGAGGCGCGTCTCGTGCGTCACATCGCCGTCGATGACTGCGGGACTGTGCTGAATCAAATGCTCGTCGAAGGGCAGATTCACGGCGGGGTCGCGCAGGGCGTCGCGCAGGCGCTGTACGAAGAGTTCGTCTATGACTCTGAAGGGAATCCACGGACGACGAGCCTGATCGATTACACGATTCCCACAATCGGCGAGATCCCGCAGATCGAGACGGTGCACATGGAGACGCCGACGCCACTCAACCCGCTCGGGGCGAAGGGGATCGGCGAGTCGGGAACGATCGGGTCGACGCCGGCCGTCCAGAACGCGGTGATCGACGCGGTGTCGCACCTTGGCGTGCGGCACATCGACATGCCGATGCACCCGATGAGGGTGTGGGAGGCGATCCGGGCGGCTCAGGGGCAGAGGGAGGGGGCGGTCTAGGGACTGGGAAAAGGCGTTGGGGGTGGGATTTGGAGTTGGGTTGGCCGGGGTCTGGGAGTCGAAATTAACGGGTCAAAAGTATTGACATCGAACATCTGTTTGGTATCATGTTTTTATGCTCGCGACGCAAGACGTCTGGCCCTCCAGCACCGCTCATCTGACCAATGACGAGCGCCGCGAGCGGCTGCGCGAGAAGACTCATGTCGTCGAGTGATGCTCCTCTCGTTAGCGCGGGATGCAGCGGAATTTGCAGCCTCCGACGCCTGGGATGAGGACGGCTCGGGGAGCGCGATCGACTGGATGCGATTCAACTGCCACCTGACGAGTACTGCCGCGGCCGACCTGATCGCGGTCGGCAAGAACCTTGAACGAATTCCCGAAAGTTCCCAGGCTGTTTCCAGTGGCGAGATCGGGTTCGCGCATGCCAAAGCTATGGCCCGAACGGCTGCCGCCTTAGGCGCGAAGTTCGACGAGGCTCCGCTGCTCGAGAAGGCGCGTGAGAATTCTCCGGGCAAGTTCTATTACCTCTGCCAGCACTACCGGCATGCCGCCGACCGCCAAGGGTTTGAAGCCGAGCGAAAGGAGCAGGTGGAGAACCGCATGCTCTGGATCTCCACTGGCGAAGACGGCACCGTCCAGGTCACTGGATTCTTTGACCCTGAGGGTGGTGCTGTGCTGCGCTCGGCTTGGGAGCCGCTGGCGCGCAAGTCAGGCGCCCATGACGACCGCAGTCGGGAGAAGCGGCTGGCCGATGCCGCAGTCGAGCTCGCTCACCATGGTTTGGAAAGCGGGCTGATCCCTCAAACGGCTACGCAACGCACTCACCTTCAGGTCACCACCTCGCTCGAGACTCTGCTCGGCTTGCCAGGTGCGCCTGCAGCGGACATGGAGTTCTCGCTACCTATCTCCTCCAAGACAGTCGAGCGCCTGGCTTGCGACAGCTCGGTCACCCGCATCCTGCTCGGCTCGGACTCCATGGTCATCGATGTCGGTCGGGCCAAGCGGACGATCTCAGGACCCGCACGCAAGGCGCTCAACGTGCGCGACCGGGGCTGCACCTGGCCGGGTTGCGAGCGGCCGGCGAGCTGGACCTCGGGACACCATATCCAGCACTGGCTTCACGGTGGTTCGAATGCACCGCCCAACCTCACTTGCTACCGGCATCACTGGATGGTGCACGAGGGCAACTGGCAGATCGTGCGCGGCGATGACGGGCCGATGCTGACCATTCCGCCGACCGTGACCTTCGGTCCCCCGGTGCGGGGACCCGAC
>DASYVJ010000021.1:0-7451 GCA_035937155.1 Candidatus Dormiibacterota bacterium
TCCTGGATGAGCCTTCTCTTGGGCTCGCCCCGCAGATGGTGGACCAGGTCTTCGCCGCGATCGAGGAGATCCACAAGGACGGCACCACGATCTTGCTGGTGGAGCAGAACGCGCTGCGCGCGCTCGAGATCGCCGACCGCGGCTACGTCCTCGAGACTGGACAGATCCGCTTGAGCGGCAGCGGGGACGACCTGCTTCACAATCCCGCGGTCCGCCGGGCTTACCTGGGGGGATAGGGGCCGCTTCCAGGCCAGCCGGTGCCGGCTCCCGCGGGTACGGGTACGGCGGCAATACCGCGGGCGCCAGCACGCGCGGCCAAGTTGGGTCTTTACTGGCGGCGTTGTTCTGGCAACCGGCATCTTTCATCCTCGGGCAATGGGACGGAGCGCGCGCTTGCCTGAAGAGCTAACAGCGGGTCCATTCACACTCGCTGACGCACTCCGGGCGGGACTCGATCGATGGCATCTCGAGGGCTCGAACTGGCGCCGCCTAGGGCCGAGCGTTTACGTCTGGGCCGGCTTACCCGATACAGCTGAGCTCAGACTCGATGCGGCCCGCCAACGTCTTCCACCGACGGCGGTCTTCTCGGGTCTCACGGCGGCGTGGCTCCACGGCCTCGATGTCGTCGCATGCGAACCGATCGAGGTGACGATTCCCAAAGGCACCGGTGTATCGGCACGATCCGGACTGGTGGTCCGACGTGCCGCCATCGCAACGACTGAGGTCGTGAATCTTCGCGGGGTGCGAGCAACTTCAATTCTTCGCACGCTCAGCGACCTCTGCATCCCGTTGAGCGCAATGGAAGCTGTCGTGATCGCCGACATGGCGCTGCACGCAGGGCTCACCACTCTCGCTGACTTGAACGCTCTCTGCTTGTCCCGTGCCCAATGTGTCGGAGTGGCCAATCTGCGGCGAGTCGCCCGTCTTGCCGACCCGGATGCGGAGTCGCCGATGGAAACACGATTGCGAATGGTGCTCGTACTCGGCGGGCTCCCTCGCCCCCAGGCGCAGGTGTCGCTCCACAACAGCCGCGGTCTGTTTCTCGGCCGGCCGGATCTCTACTACCCGCAGCACAGCCTCGGACTCGAGTACGACGGAGGTATCCATCGCACCAGCCTTGCCGAGGATAACCGCCGCCAGAATCGACTGCTGGCTGCCGGAATTCGACTACTACGCTTCACCGCCGGCGATGTCCTCCACAATCCGGACTCAATCACCACACAGGTGCGCACCATGCTTTCGAGTCGACCGATTTTCCCTGCAGGAGCCGGCTCCCGCGTGTTTGCGGCCGGCGTCAGGCCGGCGAGTGCCGGCTCCCGCGGGGAACACCTGTCCAGATAAAAAAGAGACCCCGGGTCTTGCGACCCGGGGTTCTTAGTCGGTTTCTCTAATTAAAGAGTGCGGACGCTCTTAGCGCGCGGGCCCTTGGGGCTCGCCTCGACCTCGAACGAGACCTTCTCGCCACCCTGGAGGCTGTCGAAGTCACCTTCGGTGCCACTCCGGTGGAAGAAGAATTCCTTACCGTCTTCGGCTGCGATAAATCCGAAGCCACGGTCCGCGACCAGTTTCTTGATGGTGCCTGTAGGCATTTCCATCTCCTATATCTCTCGAACTTAGGCTACTCAACTCGGCGAGGCCTGTTCGAGAAAACAAGAGACCTGCGGTGAGCGCCCGCACTGTACGGGCTTTTGACAGTATACCCCAGACCGTCAGGTTCCAATCGCCGCGGTCTCGGAGACCCTCCGGGCCCTGGATTGGTCGACTTCGGTCAGGTGCCGCTTGCGGAGCCGCAGGTGCTTCGGCGTCACCTCCAGAAGCTCGTCATCCACGAGGAAATCCAGGGACTGCTCGAGGCTCAATCTCGAGGCAGGCGTCAGCCTCACCGAGATGTCCGACGTGGAGGAGCGGATGTTGGACTGCTTCTTCTCGCGGCAGACGTTGACCCGGATGTCCCCGGGCCGCTTCTGGATGCCGACGATCATGCCTTCGTAAACCTCTTCGCCGGCCTCGATGAAGGTTGTGCCCCGCTCCTGGGCGCCGGCCAGCCCAAAGGCCAGGGACTTGCCGGCAGACGACGCGGTCAGGGCGCCGTTGCGCTGCTCGCGGAAGTCTCCGAGGAATGGCCGGTAGCCCATGCCGATCGAACCCATCAAGCCAGTTCCGGCGGTCAGCGTGAGAAACGTGTTGCGAAAACCGATCAGCCCGCGCGTCGGGATGAGGTACTCGAGCCGCACGCCGCCCTTCTTGTCGTACGTGATCTCCAGCATCTCGCCGCGGCGCTTGCCCAACGCCTCGGTCACAGCGCCCAGGTTCTCCTCGCGCACGTCCACCGTGAGGTGCTCGACGGGTTCCATCCGCTGGCCGTTGATCCTCTTCACGATCGCCTCGGGGCGGGAGACCTCGAACTCGTAGCCCTCGCGGCGCATCGTCTCGATGAGCACCGCAAGGTGCAGCTCGCCGCGTCCGCTGACCGTGAACCCCTCAGCCGCGGCAGTGTCCTCGACGTGAAGGCCGAGGTTCGTGTCGAGCTCCTTATAGAGTCGAGCCCGCAGCTGGCGCGAGGTCGAGAACTTGCCTTCGCGACCCGTGAACGGCGACGTGTTGACACCGAAGGTCATGCGCACAGTCGGCTCGTCGATGGCGATCCGGGGCAGAGCGTCCGGCGCCTCAGGGTCGGCCAGCGTGTCGCCGATAGCCACCTCGTCAAGACCGGTCAGCAGAACGATGTCGCCGGCGCTCGCGCTCGGCACGGCGACCCGGTCCAGCCCGCGATAGACCAAGACCTGCACGACCTTCGCGCGCCGCGCGTCACCTGACGCGTTGAGCACGGCGACCGTGTCGCCTGGCGCAATGCTGCCGCGCGTGATCCGGCCGATGGAGATGGTCCCCGTGTAGTCGTCATAGGCCCGGTTGGCGACCAGCATCTGGAAGCCGCCCTGCTCGGCCACGGGAGCCGGAAAGTTGTCGATAATCGACTTGAACAGCGGCTCGAGGTCGGACGCCAGCTCGTCGGGCTTCAGCCCCGCGCGGCCTTCCTTCGCGATCGCGTAGACGACTGGAGCCTCCAGCTGGTCGGCGTCCTCCGCCAGCTCGAGGAAGAGGTCGTGCACGCGATGCAAAGCTTGCTTAGGGTCGGCGTTCTTGCGGTCGACCTTGTTAATCACCACGATGATCCGGAGCCCGACCTCGAACGCTTTGCGCAGCACGAAGCGCGTCTGCGGCATGGGTCCCTCGGCTGCGTCGACCAGGAGAAGACAGCCGTCGGCCATGTTGAGGACGCGCTCGACCTCCCCGCCGAAATCGGCATGACCGGGCGTGTCGATGATGTTGATCGTCACGCCCTCATGCCGGACGGACGTGTTCTTGGCGAGGATGGTGATGCCCTTCTCGCGCTCGAGGTCGTTCGTGTCCATGATCAGCGTGCCGACCTCCTGGTTGTCCCGGAAGGTGTGGCTCTGCTTCAACAGGGCGTCGACGAGCGTCGTTTTGCCGTGATCGACGTGCGCGATTATGGCCACGTTGCGGATGTCATGCCGGAGGTTGGTCGGGCTCATGCGATAGCAGCAGGCACTATACGGAGGCCGCCGCTTAGTACGTACCGAAAGCGGTTAAAGGCTAAACCCTGGCTCGCTCGGCTCGAAGGGGTGCGCCAATCTCGTTCAAGAAGCCGAGCAGCTCCCGGTACGAATCCAGGAACGACGTCTCGTGGTACTCGATCCCTCTCTCCGCGCAGAACTCCTGGATGATCGGCTGCGCGCGCCGCATGTTTACCCTCGGCATGCCCGGAAAGAGGTGGTGCTCGATCTGGTAGTTCAGCGAGCCGTACCAGAGATCCGTGACCGGGTGGCCCCGAACGTTACGAGCCGTCAGCACCTGTGTCCGGACGAAGTCGAGCTGGCTCGAGCTGTCCGTCTGAGGCATGCCCTTGTGGTTGGGGGCGAACACGGACGCCATGTAAGCGCCACCAACGGCCTTCTGGATCAGCACCACCATAAGCGCCGACCATGGGCCCAGGAAGTAGACCATCGCGCCCAGATAGACAACTGCGTGAAAAGCGAGCAGCCCGAACTCCAGCCGGCGGTAGCGCGATGGCTCTTTGATCAAGTACGACATACCGGCGACGTGCATGCTCCAGGCCAGAAACGTCGTCAGTGGAAAGAAGAGATATGCCTGGTACATGGCAGCCAGCCTGCCGGCGCCGCGCCGGGCCTGAGCCTGCTCGTCGTTGTAGGCGATGGCGCCGACCTTGATGTCAGGGTCCAGGTCGACGTCGTTGGGGTTGCCGTGGTGGCGATTGTGTTTCTGCACCCACCAGCCGTAGCTCACGCCGAGCAGCAGATTGGCGGTGAAAAGGCCTACGAGTGCGTTTTTGCCGGGCGACGCAAACATCTGGCGGTGTCCAGAGTCGTGAAGCTGGAACCCGAGCTGGACCGAGACGATGCCAAGCGCAACAGCGGTGATGGCCTGGCCCCAGACCGATCCGATCGTGAACAACACGACCAGGCAAAGGTTCCAGAGAAGAAGGTTGGTGGCGATGCTCAGGGCGTAGTAAGAGGGTCGCTTTTGCATCAAGCCGGCGTCCTGGATGCGGCGCTTCAGCACCGCGTAGTCCCGCTCGCTGGTGACGCCGACCGGGAGTGCTGGATCGGCTATCGCCGCGATTAAGGTTGCCAAGCTAAAGTTCCTCGCCACACGGTGCAGGCGACACCGTAATAGAAGCCATAACACTGGCGTGGATTGTTTTGGGGTTGGGTCATTCAGCAGGCAATATACCTATCTGAAGTGAGGGTTCGCACCGCTCGCCAAGGCATCGCCTTGCTCGCTGCACTGTGGGCGATGGGCCTGTACATGCCCACCGCGCATGCCGATGAAGGCTGGGTCATCACCTCGTTCCATTCCGAGATCGTGATCGGCGCCGACTCCGCGCTAGTGGTGCAGGAGGACATCCACGTCGATTTCGGGTCCCTGCAGAAACACGGAATTTTTCGCACCATCCCGCTCCGCTACCGGTACGACGACAACCGCGACCGCTTCTACACGATCGAGGTGATGTCCGTCACAGACGGCTCGAAGCCGCTCCCCCACTCCGACTCGATCGACAACGACAACTACGTGATCAAGATCGGCGATTCGTCCACTCTTGTCAGCGGCGCAAACCGGTACGTCATCACGTACAACCTCGCCGGGGCGATGAACTCCTTCTCGGACCACGATGAGCTGTTCTGGAACGTAGACGGTGCGCTGTGGCCGGTGACGAAGCAAGCCGTGACGGCGTCGGTTGTGATGCCGGCGGACTCGTTTCAGAAGGCCGCTTGCTACCAGGGGCCGGCCGGCTCGAAGGAGACGTGCACGTTCTCGCAGGACGCAGCGGCCGCTGTTGAATTCAGCTCGACGCGACCGCTCGCTTCAGGCGAGCAGATGTCTATCGTGACCGCGCTCAACAAAGGCGCGGTGCAGGTTCCACCGCCGATGCTGGAGGCGCGCAAGCGGCAGTTCCCCCAGGACGCATTCGACATCAATCCCCTTACGGTCGGGCTCACCCTTCTGATCGCGATCGCAGGCATCGGCCTGGTCGCGTGGAACTGGTCCGTCCACGGACGCGACCGTCGGTATCTGACGCAGTACTACCTGACCAATGACCCCCGCGAAGGCGCCGCTCCGTTGCTTCACAACGATCCGGTGGTTGTCGAGTTCGTGGCGCCTCAGAACATGCGCCCCGCTCAGCTCGGGCTGATCCTCGACGAACGCGCCGACGCCAAGGACGTGACGGCCACGATCGTCGACCTGGCAGTACGCGGGTTTATGACCATCAGCGAGATCCCAGGGCAGAAGGACTGGACATTCACCTCGAAAGGCGGTGACACGGCAGCGCTGCTGCCATTCGAAAAGACAGTCCTCGATGGCCTGTTCTCCGGCCGGCAGCAGGTCAAGCTATCCGAGCTCAAAGGCACCTTTGCGCCCACCGTGAGGGCAGCCGAGAGCCAGGTCACCAGCGATGCGATCTCGCGGAAGCTCTTCACCACCAGCCCAAATATCGCCCGTGCGGAATGGGGTTGCCTTGGAGTGGCGGTGATGATCGTCGGCATCGCCGTCAGCGTCGTGCTCGGTCTCGCGTTCGGTTGGGGCTTGATCGGGGCGGGGCTCGTGCTAACCGGCCTTGTCCTGACCATCACGTTTCCGTTCATGCCACAGCGCACGGCGGCCGGCCGTGACCTGATGCAGCACACACTCGGGTTCCGGCTTTACATGACCACGGCTGAAAAGTACCGTCAGCAGTTCGCGGCGAAGGCGCAGATCTTCACGCAGCTGCTCCCCTACGCCATCGTGTTCGGCTGCGTCTCCTTGTGGGCGAAAGCATTCGAGGGGATCGACACAAGCGGGACCAGCAACTGGTACATCGGCAGCGGACCGTTCCAGGCTGCGTTTCTCTCGAACAGCCTCGAGTCGATGAACTCGAGCATCTCGGGCGCGATCACCTACACGCCTCCGAGCTCGGGCAGCTCGAGCGGCTTCGGAGGAGGCGGCTCCTCGGGCGGCGGCGGCGGGGGTGGCGGTGGGGGCAGCTGGTAAGGCCAGGTTGCAAACGGAGCCTTAATGGGCTTGAATTGAGGTCGGCTTACCGACGGCCTTATCGACGTGGGGGAGACGATGGGGATACTGCTGACGTTTCATCAGTCATATGAGCCGGTGCTGGGCAGCATCTTGCTCTCGGCGCTGGTCGCCGGCCTTCCTCTCTATGTCCTGTTCGTCATGCTCGCAATCCTTCGCCTGCCCGCGTGGCAATGCGCGCTCGCGGCGATGCTCACCGCCGCCCTGCTCGCGTGGGTCGTCTGGGGCATGCCATTCGGCGTGACGGTCGGCACGGCGACCGAAGGCATGGCCTTCGGCCTCTGGCCGATCAGCTGGATCGTCCTCAACGCGGTCTTCTTCCATAACCTGACCGCCGCCAGCGGCGACTTCGACGTAATCAAGCGATCCCTCACCCGCCTGACGACGGATCGCCGGCTGCAGACCCTACTGGTCGCGTTCAGCTTCGGCGCGCTGCTCGAGGGGATTGCCGGCTTCGGGGCTCCGGTGGCGATCACAGCCTCCATCCTCGCCAGCTTGGGCTTCGAACCCGTCAGCGCAGCAGTCTTGGCGTTGCTAGCCAACACCGCGCCGGTGGCGTTCGGCTCCATCGGCATCCCGATCGTGACGCTCGGCGGCCTGGTGGCACCAATCCTCGGGCACAAGGATCCGACCTCGACCACGCTGGCCCTTTCCGCGATGGTCGGCCGCCAGCTGCCGCTGTTCTCGGTCCTGATCCCGGCATACCTCATCGTCGTGCTCGCCGGCTGGAGGCGGATGCGCGAGATCCTCCCGGCCGTGTTGGTCACAGGCATCTCGTTCGCGATCGTGCAGTTCCTTGTGTCGAACTTCATCGGTCCAGAGCTGACCGACATCCTCGCCGC
>DASYVJ010000022.1:0-2361 GCA_035937155.1 Candidatus Dormiibacterota bacterium
GTGACCGGGGGCCGCGGCCAGATAGTCTTTGGGCTTGCGAACCCCGTAGGGGCGGCGGAACTGGATGGGCCTGCGCCAGGGGTCGTTGAGCGGAGCCGCGGAGAGTCTTCCCTCGCTCCGAAGCTTGGTCAAGATGCGTCCGACCATCGAGGTTGAGACGGCCCAACCCTCCTGCCGGAGGAGGACGGCGAGCTTGTCTTTGCCCCAGCGCGGCGCCATTCTCCGCAGGTCGAGGACCGCTCGCTCAAGCTGCGGCGTCCAGGTTGGGGTCCTCAGTCTGCGCGGTCTGCGACTGCCGTCTTCGAGTGCGCCGGGCCCGTGCTCGTCGAACCTGCCTTTCCACAGGTAGAACGTCGCCGGGCCGATGCCAAAGTGGCGGCAGGTGCGCCGGCCATTACGATCGTGCTCTTCATACCAGGCCATCCAGGCCAACCTGCGCCTCGCTTTCTTCGACAATTCAATGGGGTGAACACTACTTACTCCGTTCGGGATGTTCAGGCCAAATACTCTCATACACTGTTAAACGCAGGTGTCCGGGATCTATCTGAACGAGATCAGGGTCGGGGGTTAAGGGTGTAGATGGTCTGAGACTTTGTCCGGTCTAACTGTTCTGTGATTCTGTCCTCATGAAGGACATCATGATGAACGGAAAGGAACAGAAACGAGCGATGATCCTGACGGGGGTAGTAGAAGGGAGGTTGACCGCGGGCGAGGCGGCGGAGCTGATGAGCCTGTCTGGAAGGCAGGAGCGACGCCTCAGGCAGGCGTTCGTGCGCGACGGTCCGGCTGCTCTGGTGCACGGCAATCGAGGCCGGCGACCGGCTCACGCTCTCGCTGCCGAAGTACGCTGCCGTGTGGTCGCACTAACGGAGGGCGTCTACGCAGGTTGCAACGACCAGCACCTGACTGAGCTGCTGGCCGAGCGGGAGGGTATTGTGCTGAGCCGCTCGTCGGTGCGGCGCATCCTGAGGGCGGCGGGAAGGCGCAGCCCGCTGCGAAGACGGCCGCCGCGTCACCGCTCACGCCGCGAGCGCATGCCACAGGCTGGGATGCTGCTGCAGGTCGACGGCAGCCGCCACCAGTGGCTCGGCCCGGACGGCCCCTGGCTCACTCTTGTGGGGGCGATCGACGACGCCACCGGCGACGTTCCTTACGCCGTCTTCCGGGACCAAGAAGACGCCCAGGGTTACCTCCTGCTCCTGCGGGAAGTGGTGCGCCGCCGCGGTGTCCCCCTCGCCCTCTACAGCGACCGCCACACGATCTTCCAGTCCCGCTCAGACGAGCCGCTTACATTGGAAGAACAACTCGCCGGTGGCCGGCTGCCAACTCAGGTCGGGCGGGTCCTCAAGGAGCTGCACGTCGAGTGGATCGGCGCTCGCTCTCCGCAGGCCAAGGGTCGGGTCGAGCGCCTCTGGCGCACCCTTCAAGACCGCCTCTGCCAGGAGCTGAGACTGGCCAACGTCAGCACCCTTGAAGGGGCCAACGCCGCACTTCCCGCTCTCCTCGCTCGACACAACGCTCGCTTCCGCCAGCGGGCGGCCACCCTCGGCTCCGCTTACCGCCGTCTTCCCGCCGGCCTCCGCCCGGCCGATGTCTTCTGCTTCCGCTATTGGCGCACCGTCAGCATGGACAACGTCGTCACGCTGGAAGGCCGTGCCATCCCGATCCCGCCGGGTCCACACGCCCGCTCCTACGCCCGTGCCCGCGTTGAGGTCCGCGAGCACCTGGACGGCAGCGCTTCGGCGCACTACAAGGGGCGCTGCATCGCTCGCCAGGGCCCGCAACCAGCTGACCTTCGCACCAAACGGCGCGGAACCGTCGGTGAGCAACCAGCGCCGCCCACTCCCCTCAACACCGCCACGCCGAGACCTATCCGCACCGCGCCTACCAAACCAGCCCCAGACCACCCTTGGAGACGGTCCATTGTCACAGCCTAGCGGACATTTTCATAGAACAGTTAGCGGACAGAATCACAGACCTGCTACAGGGTCGGGGGTTAAGGGTCGCGGGTCAGCCGAACGTCCAGCGCGTAGCTGTCTGCGCGAAGTCGTCGGCGCCTTCTTTGAAAGCGAACGCCTTCGCTGGCTGCAGAACGTAGATGTCGCCGCCGTTCGGGTCCATCTCCCAGTCGTACTTCTCCTTGTAAACTCGCGCGAACTCCTGCAGCGTCTTCGGCCCGGTCGCCTTCTTGACACGTCCTTCCAGGATCACCGCCTCGGTCAAGACGTCAGTCACGACGACGCAGTCGGGATTCGTCCTCAGGTTGCGCGCCTTCTGCGAGTTATCACCAGTGCTGAAGTAGTACCGCCCGCCGAAACAGACGCCCCAGACCACCATCACGTGCGGGTGGCCGTCCGGGCG
>DASYVJ010000023.1:0-2327 GCA_035937155.1 Candidatus Dormiibacterota bacterium
GTGGCCACGCCGGGCGCCATCGCAACAATGGACCGCACGGGAGTGACCGCCGACATCCTGCTCCGGCGGCACCAGTCGGGCGACTGGGGAAACGTCCCTCCAGAGGACGCCGAGGAGAACGAGCTGGCGATTGGCCGGGAACTGCGCATCCTCAGCAGCTATGGCGACGGGGAGGACGATGACCGCCTCTAATTAGGCTCAACTCCCTCCACCTAAATATAGTACCGCCCCCTGGGCTTGCCGCAAGCCCCGGGGTATGGTGCAGAGTTTCCTGGCAGGCGTTGGGAAACGAGGAGTGATGTATGGCCGAGCATGCGGTGGTGATCGCCGGAGGCGGTCCGACGGGGATGATGCTGGCGGCAGAGCTGACATTGGCGGGGACCGACGTTGTCATCGTCGAGCGACGCGCCAGCTTCAAGCTGGAAAGCTCGCGCTCGCGAGGTCTGCACTCCCGCACCATCGAAGTGCTCGATCAGCGTGGCGTCGTTGATCGCTTTCTCGCCGAGGGAAAGACGATGCAGGTGCAGGCATTCGGTGGAGTCCCGATGGACATCAGCGATTTCCCCACCCGCCACAACTACGGGATGGCGCTGTTGCAGAGCCATTTCGAGCGCATCATGTCGGGCTGGATCGATGAGCTGGGTGTTCCCATCCTGCGCGAGCGCGAGGTGACGGGTTTCACGCAGGACGACAGCGGCGTTGACGTCGCGTTGTCCGACGGCACATCGCTGCGGGCGAAATTTCTGGTTGGTTGCGACGGGGGCCGCAGCGTTGTGCGCAAGGCGGCCGGCATCGATTTCGCGGGCTGGGATCCAACAACGTGCTGGATCCATGCTGAGGTCGAGATGGAGGAGATGCCGGAATTCGGCCTGCGTGGCGGCGGCGGCATCGGCCCCGCCGAGGAGGGACGCGTGGGCGTCACCCTGATCGAACCCGAAGTGAACCGCACCGATGAGCCCACTCTGGAGGATCTCCGCGCAGCGCTCATCCGCGTCGACGGAACGGACCACGGGGCGCACGGCCCGCGCTTTATCTCTCGCTTTACCGACATGACACGTCAGGCGGTGGCCTATCGCAGCGGGCGCGTGCTGGTTGCGGGAGACGCGGCACATGTGCACGCCCCGATGGGAGGCCAGGGGTTGAACATTGGCGTGCAGGATGCGGTCAACCTGGGCTGGAAGCTGGCCCAGGTGGTCAGCGGAACATCACCGGTGAGCCTCCTCGACACGTATCAGGCCGAACGCCACCCGGTTGGTGCGCGGGTGCTGCGGAACACCATGGCGCAGAGGGCGCTCGGCGCAACGGACGACCGGTCCGTTGCACTGCGCGACACGGTGATGGAGCTGCTGCGCATGGACGAGCCGCGCAAGCACATCGCCGCCATGATCGCGGGCCTCGACGTTGCGTATGACCTCGGTGAGGGACATCCGCTGTTGGGGCGCCGCATGCCCGACCTGGATCTGGCGACTGCGGATGGCACCGTGCGAGTGTTCTCGTTGTTGCACGACGCCAAGCCGGTGCTGCTCAACCTCGGTGACGCCGGCGGCCTCGACATCGCACCGTGGGCCGACAGAGTTCAGCTCGTCGATGCCTCGTTTGCCGGCACCTGGGAACTTCCGGTACTCGGCGAGGTCGGTGCACCGACCGCCGTATTGGTGCGTCCCGATGGACACGTCGCCTGGGTTGGCGATGGCACTGACGCGGGACTGCGCGAGGCGCTCACAACATGGTTCGGCAACGAGGTGCTTTAGCGGCCGTAGTTCGGAGTCCAGGGCGCGCGGTAACGCTTTCGAGGGCTCGGAGGCACTTCCTTGACAGAAGCCTGGCTCAGCCCCCGGCCCCGGGCAGTTGCCCATCAGATCGACCGAGCTCCTAAGTCGTTCTCCTTTGCAGGATTGCTTTCTCAGTCGGTTTTCGGGTCTCCAGGACCAAGAACAGGGAAACCCTCCGGCTGTCCTGCCGACAAGCGGCGAACTCTGGTTCGGAAGCTGGCTACCGCAACTTGTCTCTTCGAGAGGTGAAGTGCTCGGCATAGCGTCGTTGCCACGGCATCTCGACCGCGCGGGCATTGTAGTGCCGACGCACGAAAGACACCACCTGGTCGGCTGGGACTCCGTCGATGACGGCGAGACAGGCCAAGGCCGTGCCGGTTCTTCCACGTCCGCCACCGCAGGCGATTTCGACGCGCTCGTTCAAGGCTCGATACCAGGCTTCGGCGAGGATGTCCTTCGCCTGCGAGCGTTCGCTGGGCAGCCAGAAGTCCCGCCAGCGCATCCACCGGCTCTCCCATGGGGTACCAGGCGGTGACTTTCCCAGGAGGTAAACGG
>DASYVJ010000024.1:0-15108 GCA_035937155.1 Candidatus Dormiibacterota bacterium
TAGGCGAGTCAGGGCCTCTTCATACGGGGCATTGATCTCCTGCCACAACCTCAGCGCTCTGCGCACCGTCCTGGGCCCTTCGGGGTCGCTCCGGGTGAGCTGAATCGTGCCGCGAGCCTGCACGGCGAGAACTTGCAGGCCGAGCCCGTTTTGGCCCTCGGCCAGCGTCTCCACTCGCTGCGCCGCGTGTTCGGCAAGGTCGAGCTGGCCGAGCTCGCAAGCGATTTCCACCTGCGCCGTCAGGCATCGCATCTCATCCATGAGCCCCAGCTCTTTTGCAGCGATCGTCGTCTCCAGCGAGCGCAGAGCCGCGGCCGGCTGACCCTGCGCGACCAGCACCACGGCCGCTCCGGGCTGAGGGTCTCGACCTAATCCATGGGCTTGCCGGAACGCCTTGTCAGCCCCTTCCAGGTCGCCCATGCGAAGCCGTATCTCACCGACCTCGTAGTAAGCCTCGCCGGCAAAGGAAGGCATCGTCCCCTGCAACTCGCCGCTCGCGCGTCGTGCTTCAACTTCCGCGTCGGCCCACGCGCCGCGCAGTCGCATGAACTCCGCGCGGTGGACGCGGCAGATACCTGGGAATCCGGTGATCGATTCTCGCTGGCACCAGCGTCCGGCAGTCTGCGTCCACTCGCTAGCGATTGCGAATTCGCCGGCTTCGCGATAGGCGGCGATCGTGTTGCAGTACAAGACGCCTGTCGTCCACGGGCCGAGCTCGCCGCCGACCGCCGCGGCACAAGCCTCGTCGAGGTAGGAAAACGCTTCGCTGGCGCGTCCCATCGAAGCCAGGCAGGATCCAAGCCAGCCCATGCTCATCGCGACAAGGTTCGCGTTGGCCAGCCGGTTGCCCAGCTCGATAGCCCGCTGCAGCAGCGCCATGCCCTCCTCGGGCTTGCCCTCCGCAAAAGCCTTTCGGCCCTGCAGGCGCCACAGCAAGCCAAGCTCGAGGCACTCGGGCTCTCCTTCCAGCAGACGCTCGGCTCGCTGGCCCCACCCGCGCGCGGCGGACACGTTGGGCAGACAGTTCACTGAGTGATGCCGGAGCATCAGCGCAACCTCCGCTGCCCGGCGCCGCTCGCCCGACGCTACGAATCCGGCGTAGGCACGCTCAAGCGCATCGAGGCAGCCGACCGGGTCGCCGCACCAATCGAGCGCCTTGCCGAGCTCGCGGAGTCCTGGGGCATCGAGTGTGCGCGCGGCGTCGGCTTCGGACAGCAGGCGGCGCGCTTCCTCCCAGTCGTGGCGAAGCATTGCCTCCCGTCCGGCATCGAGCGCGTCCTTGACCATCCCGCTCATCGGAATCATCGGATTCTAAGCCCGTCTACCCAACCCATAAACAAGCCTTCACTCACCTTTCGCCCGGCCGGGTTTATATTCGAGCCGCGACTCATTCACCGGTAGATCCAGGTTCTAGGGGAGGAAACCAGCCGATGACTCGATCGTTACGACGCATCCTGGCTTTTGCGATCGGATCGTTCACGGTTATGGCGGCAGGACCGCTCATGACCGCAGTCCAGGCCAGTGAGGGCAACAACGGCGAACGCAACCTGGGCGGACTCGCTGGCATCAACCATCTGGTCGTCATCTACGACGAGAACCACAGCTTCGACAATCTCTACGGCTTCTTCAAGGGAGCCAACGGGATCAGTCAGGCCAGCGACCAGTCGAAGACGCAGATCGACCTCGCAACCGGCATGCCCTACACATGCTTGCCGCAGACCGACTCTCACCTTGTCGGCACCTGCATACCCAACGGACCTTTCGACATCACCAAGTACGTGCCGGCCAACCAGAAGACGCGCGACCTCGTGCATCGCTACTACCAGGAGCAGGTCCAGATCGACGGCGGCAAGATGGACAAGTTCGTCACCGTCAGCGACGCCAAGGGCCTGTCGATCGGCTACTACCCGACCGAGCAGCTGCCCGTCGCGACAGAGGCGGCGAACTACGTCCTGCAGGACAATTTCTTCCACGCCGCTTTCGGCGGCTCCTTCCTCAACCATCAGTGGCTCGTTTGCGCATGCACGCCCGTGTACAAGGATGCCGTCAAGGACGGCAAGCCGGGTGACCTCCACACCGTGCTCGGGGCGAATGGCCTGCCGACCAAGGATGGACAGCTGACCACGCAGGCCACCGGTGACTACGCGGTCAACACCATTTTTCCGGCGCAGGCGCCGACCATCAAAGGCGCGCCCCAGCTTCCGCTTCTGACCAACGCCAACATCGGCGATCGCATGACCGCCGCCGGCGTCAGCTGGAACTGGTACTCAGGCGGCTGGAACGACGCCGTCGCGGGCAAAGCCGACCCGCTCTTCCAGTACCACCACCAAGCGTTTAACTACTACGCCAACTACGCGGTGGGCACACCTGGCCGCGAGCACCTCAAAGATGAAACTGACTTCATCGCCGCCGCGAAGGCAGGCACGCTGCCGGCGGTCTCGTTCGTCAAGCCGATCGGAACCGACAACGAGCACCCGGGTTACACCGACCTGCTCACCGGTGAGCAGCACCTCGAGGCGCTAATCAACGATGTCCGCAGCGGCCCTAACTGGAAGGACACCGCGATTGTCATCACCTACGACGAGCACGGCGGCTTTTGGGACCACGTTGCGCCGCCGACCAGCGAGAAGCACTCCGACATCTGGGGACCCGGCAGCCGCGTGCCGACGATCATCATCTCGCCGCTCGCCAGGCGCCACTTCGTCGACCACACGCTCTACGACACAACCTCGATCCTGACCACCATCGAGCACCGCTGGAACCTCGAACCGCTCGGCACCCGCGACGCCAACGCCAACGACCTCCGCCGAGCCTTCAAGACGCGCGAGGGCTCAACCCGTAACGCATAGACCGAAAAGTGGGGGGCTCGCGCTGAGCCCCCCACGCAACTTCGCTAGTCCTCGTCTTGCGTGTTCGAGACCGCGAACCAAGCCCCGCCTGGGCTCACGACGAACACCAGAGGATCCTTGCAGTGCTTCGGCAGCGCGACGGTGCCGTTGATCGTCGAGTTGCCTTCGCTGTTCGCCGCGAACAATCCGGTGCTGACGTTGACGACTCCGGCCTTGGTCAGGCAGCTGACCGTTGCCCCGAATTTCGCCACCGGGTTCGTGCCGTTGAACGGCGCGACCGGAATGACCAGGCCCCTGACGGTCACGTGGACCTCGCCATTGGAGCTCACCTCGCCGCTGCCCGACTTGATCGCCCACGGCAGCCCGCCGCCCTTGATACCCCGCTCGTTCACCGCACCGACGGCGGCGCCTGTTACAGGCGTCATCGACTCGAATTCGATGAGCGTCCTGCCTTCATGGGCGCTGACCCCGATGGCGCCGGCGCCAACCAGGCTTACCGCACCCACAACCACAACCAAAAGCCTTCGCAACTGACCCATACCACCGACCTCCATGAGCCCTCCGGCAACTCCTATAAATACCCCCCGGAGTTACCGCAAGGTTTTCGAGACCCGGACGTTTGAGAGTTCAAGGGCGTCGCTAACGCGGCGTCTGACGCAGGTCGCAATCCCCCGGAGCAAGGCCTCGCCCACCACCAACGTGCCCACCACTTTGAAAGGTCTTGGCTTCAACCGACCCGGCGAGCCCCCTTCCCAACTTGCTCGCCGGGCTCCGGTGGGATTCCCCTCTCCCCAGAGGGGAGCGACCAGTAAGTCCCATCCTTCTCGCCGCTTTGCGCGCAGGGTTAGGGTGAGGGGCAGCGAGAAACTACTGACCCACCAACCGGATCGTCCACAGGTCGCGTGCGAGGCCAGGCTGGATCAGGTAGGTGTAGGGAATCGTGAAGTAACCCTTCAAGCCCCATCCCGCGCCCCATGAGTTGCGCACGAGGAACCACTGGCTGGCGTCGTCGTAGCCCACAGCCATCACCGCATGACCGCCAATGGGTCGTTCTGTAGAGCCTGGCATCGGCGCGTGCCCGCTTCGCCTGACAGCCTCTGTCTCGAAGCTCTCGTAGACGGTGAAGCCGAAGATGAACGGATAGCCCGACGCCAGGCAGCCCTTCATCTGGTTCAGGTCCTGGATCAGGCTCTGATACGACACCGCGCGGTCGAGAACCGCGTCCTTGTAAGCCTTGGCTGGAGGCTTGGTCGTGAAGTTCTCGATCACGTACGGCCACTCGGGCTCGGGGCACACACCCTGGCTGGCCACCGTCTTGATGCCATCGCGGAGCTGCGCGCCACTGTCCGAATGGACCGACCCTTCGATGACACGCTCGTTGTAGTAGATGAACAGGCGCGACGGCACGAAGTCGGGCAGCTTCTGCTTCAAGCGATCGAACTCGATCGCCCCTCCGATCGCGTTCGCGGTGCAGCTGCCGAGCGCGCCCTGGTCATAGACGGCCGGACACTTGGCGCGCAAGTCGATGCTTGGGGGCAGCGCCGCCAGGAAGTTCGGCGGGGCCGCGTACAGGTGGTCGCGCTGGTCAGGCTGGTCGGGAATCCAGCCAAAGTGGGCGATCTGCCGAGGTTCAGTCATATCGAATCCTTCCTTCCTTCTTCTTCCGCCGCCCTCTCCCTAGCCCTGCGCGCATAGCGGCGATAAGGATGGGACTTACTCATCGCTCCCGCTGGCGCGGGAGAGGGGATTGGCTATTACAAATAGGCCCAGCTAACGACGCTCGGCGAGCTGCCGACGTACACGTTCACGTTCGGTACCTTGTGCGCCACCAGCGTGATGGCTGTCGCTCGCGTGTGGCCCTCCATGATCACCATGTGTCCGTCCGGGCGCCGCAGGCAGATGATCTCGGGCAGCTTGGGCATCGGGTGCGAATCACTGATCCGGAGCGCGAGCGCAAGGACGAGCATGTTCGTCAGGTCACCGGTGAACACGTGGCCGACGTTGGAGGCGCCTTCGGCGACCTTGCGCGTGACGGGCGCGAGCGTGGTCCATGCTGCGTGCCCGCTGGCGTACAGCAGCTCGCCGACCTCGTTGGGCATCATCCGCATCCTGCGCCAGTGGATGTCGTTGGCGAAGCCCTCGAAGCTCTTGATCCCGACCCCGAAACCGTGCGTCTTCACGACGATGCGGCGCCGAAGCTCGTTCTGATCGGCATCTCGCAGGTTTGGTGACCGGGCGGCCTTCAGCGCTTGAGCGAGGTAGACGGGGTTGGCCGGCTCGCCCGCGAGGTATTGCTGAAAGCCTACGGAGTCGATCTCGGCCTGCAGCCAGGCGAGGATCACCTGGTCTTCAGTGGCCAGGCCAAGGTCATCCATCGCGCAAAAGAGTAACGATCCCCTCTCCCGCGAAGCGGGAGAGGGTTAGGGTGAGGGCGGCGAGAGAAGAGCCTCTTTAGACTTATCGCCTGATGCCAGCTACGCATAAGTGGGTCTACCAGTTCAGCGAGGGGTCGGCGAAGATGCGCGACCTCCTTGGCGGCAAGGGCGCCGGCGCGGCCGAGATGACGCGCGCGGGCATGCCCGTCCCGCCCGGCTTCACCATCACAACAGAGGCATGCCGCGCGTACTACGCGCATGGCGCCAAGTTTCCCGAGGGCCTGTGGGACCAGGTCCTGCGGGCGCTCAAGACCCTCGAAAAAAAAGCCGGCAAGCGCTTTGGCGACCCAACCGACCCGCTGCTCGTCAGCGTCCGCTCGGGCGCCAAGTTCTCGATGCCGGGAATGATGGACACGGTCCTCAACCTCGGCCTCAACGAAGAGACGGCCAGCGCGCTGGCGAAGTTGACCAAGAACGAGCGCTTCGCTCTCGACTCGCGTCGCCGCTTCATCCAGATGTTCGGCAAGACAGTGAAGGGAATCGACGGCGAGAAGTTCGAGCACGCGCTCCAGCAGGCCAAGAAGGAGGCCCGCGTCAAGACCGACCCCGAGCTACCCGTGGCGTCCCTGCGCAAGCTGGTCGCGCGCTTTCTCGCCATATATAAGGACGCGACGGGCCACGAGTTCCCCTCTGACCCCGTGGTCCAGCTGCGAGAGGCGATCGACGCAGTGTTCAAGTCCTGGAACACGGAGCGTGCGAAGACGTACCGCCGCCTGGAGCGCATCCCTGACGACCTCGGCACAGCGGTCAACGTGCAGATGATGGTGTTCGGCAACATGGGCAAGACGTCCGGCACGGGCGTCGCTTTCACGCGCAACCCGATCACCGGCGCCAGGGAGCTGTACGGCGACTACCTCGCCAACGCCCAGGGCGAGGACGTGGTTGCCGGCGTGCGCGACACCGAGCCGATCAAGGCGCTGAAGCGCAATATGCCCAAGGTCTACGCGGAGTTCGAGGGCTACGCGCGCAAGCTCGAGAAGCACTACAGGGACGTGCAGGATCTGGAGTTCACGATTGAGCGCGGCAAGCTGTGGATGCTGCAGACGCGGTCGGCCAAGCGCACCGGCGAAGCCGCCGTGAACATCGCCTCCGACATGGTCGCCGAGCGGCTGATCACCAGGAAAGAGGCGGTCGCCCGCGTCGAGCCTCGTCAGCTCGAGCAGCTTCTGTTCCCGCGCATCGATCCCAATGCCAAGGTCACGTCGATCGCCAAGGGCGTCCCGGCGTCGCCGGGCGCCGCGTCGGGCGCGGCCGTTTTCGACGCGGACACCGCGGTCGAGTGGGGCAAGAAGGGCAAGGCGGTGATCCTCGTCCGCGTCGAGACCAACCCCAACGACGTGCACGGCATGGTCGAGGCGAAGGGGATTCTCACGCAGACCGGCGGCACCGCCAGCCACGCGGCGCTCGTCGCACGCGGCATGGGCCGGCCGTGCGTGGTCGGCGCGAGCTCGATCAACGTGGACGTTCGCAAGCGCATGTTCTCGGCCAGCGGGACGACGATCAAAGAGGGCGAGGAGATCACGATCGACGGCACCACCGGCGAGGTGTTCATCGGCACCGTGCCGACGATCGAGGCTCAGTCGCTAAACAAGCACCGCGCCGCGAGCGCCATCCTGCGCTGGGCCGACCAGTTCCGGCGCCTGGAGGTGTGGGCCAACGCGGACTATCCGCGCGACGCGACCAAGGCGCGCGAGAACGGCGCGCAGGGCGTCGGCCTGTGCCGCACCGAGCACATGTTCATGGAGCAGGATCGATTGCCGATCGTCCAGGGAATGATCATGGCCACCACGACGGCCGACCGCGAGAAATACCTCGCGCAGCTGCTGCCTATCCAGCGCGGTGACTTCGAAGGCATCTTCAAGGCGATGGCCGGCCTGCCAGTGATCATCCGGCTGATCGACCCGCCGCTGCACGAGTTCCTGCCGAGCCTGGAAGAGCTGATCCGCGAGACGACCGAGCTCAAGGTGACGCACAAGAACCCAACCCGCCTGAAAAGGCTCGAGAAGGTCATGGCGCGTGTCGAGGAGCTGCACGAAGCGAACCCCATGCTCGGGCTCCGCGGCGTCCGCCTGTCGATCCTCTTCCCAGAGATCACGCGCATGCAGGTGCGGGCGATCATTGAGGCGGCCGCTGACCTGCGCAAGAAGAAGGTCGACGCGCGGCCGGAGATCATGATCCCGCTCGCCGGCACGCTGGCCGAGATGCGAGTTGTGCACGAGGAGCTGAGGCCGGTCGCCGCGCAGGTGCAGAAGGAAAAGGGCGTCAAGGTGCCCTACAAGTTCGGCACGATGATCGAGATTCCGCGCGCTGCTCTCACAGCCGGCGAGATTGCGACCGAGGCTGAGTTCTTCTCATTCGGGACGAACGACCTCACTCAGATGACGTTCGGCTACTCGCGCGACGACGCGGAGCGGCACTTCATCGTGAAGTACCTGGAGCGGAAGATCCTGCCTCGCAACCCCTTCGAGACGATCGACGAGAACGGGGTTGGACGTCTGATGGCGCTCGCCGTGACAGAAGGGCGCAAGACGCGGCCGAAGCTGGAGGTCGGAATCTGTGGCGAGCACGGCGGTGACCCGGACTCGATCCACCTGTGCCACAAGCTGGGCCTGAACTACGTGTCGTGCAGCCCTTTCCGAGTGCCGGTAGCCCGCCTGGCAGCAGCCCAAGCCGCCATCGGGGACACTACGAAAGACAAGTAAAAATCCCCTCGCCCGCAAAGCGGGAGAGGGCTAGGGTGAGGGGGGTCAGAGCAGATCAAACCGGCAGCTCTTTCCGGATTCCGCGATCAATTCAGCGGCCCGCTCGTCGGCCCGGACGACCCGGAGTACGACCAGGCTCGAATCGTCTGGAACGCTATGGCCGACCGGCGCCCTGCCCTGATCGCGCGCTGCATCAGCACAGATGACGTGATTGCCGCCGTTCGCTTCGCGCGCGACCACGATCTGGTGATCGCGGTGCGGGGTGGAGGCCACAGCGTGGCGGGATTCTCGACGTGCGACGGCGGCATCGTGATCGACCTGTCACGCATGCGCGGACTCACCGTCGACCCCAAACGCCGCGTGGCGCGTGCAGAGGGAGGCGCGCATCTCTCACAGCTCGACCGCGAAGCGCAGTCCTTCGGGCTGGTGTGCCCGGTTGGCGTCGTCGGACATACAGGCGTCGCCGGCCTGACCCTCGGGGGTGGAATGGGGCGCCTCCAGCGCAAGCACGGCTACACGATCGACAACTTGTTGTCGGTCGAGTTGGTCACCGCCGACGGCAGCCGGCTGCGCGCCAGCCAAGATGAGAACCCGGACCTGTTCTGGGGCCTCCGGGGCGCTGGTGCCAACTTCGGCGTCGCCACGTTGTTCGAGTTTCAGGTACATCCACAAGACGCGACGGTCACTCAGGGATGGGTCGCGGTTCCGGTGGAGCGAAGCCACGAGGTGGGTGGCCTGGTGCGGGAGTTCGTAGCTACGGCCCCGGACGAGGTCTTCGTGAACATCAACTGGCGTGGCTTCTAGCCCACCATTTTCACAGGAGTTGAACGGCATGCCGGTGATGTTGGTTGGCGCCACACACTCTGGATCGCCGGAGGACGCCGAGAGCGTTCTCAAGCCATTGCGATCAGGCCTCGATTGGTCGGCGGATACTTTTGTGGCGAAGCCGTATCTCGCCATGCAGGCGATGAATGACGAGGCATCCGCATGGGGTCACCGCTTTACATGAAGGGCGGATTCGTGAGCGAACTCAGTGACGACGTGATCGCCGCCGCATCAGCGCACGCAACCGACGGCCCTGCCGGAGGTGACTGCAGCCTTTCTTTCTGGGCGCAGGGAGGGGCGATCGGTCGAGTACCGGACAACGCCGCCGCGTTCGCCGGCCGCACGGCGGGCTGGTCGGTGAGCACCGAAGCGATGTGGGACGACTCAGCGCACGATCAGGCCCACATGGCATGGGCACGGCGCGCCATGGGCACGCTCAAACCCTTCACAACCGTGGGGCAATATGTCAACGATGCCGTGGACGCGGATGTTGCCTCGGTGCGAGCGATCTACGGGAACGAGAAATACGACCGCCTGGTAGGGCTCAAGCGAAAGTACGACCCGGACAACGTGTTCCGCCTGAACGCGAACATCCGCCCGTAGGCCGAACCTCAAGAAAACTTGAGGTTGGCTTGAGGTTGCGCTGAAGGTCTTAGCAACCCTGACATCCGTCACACCACAGTCACGGCCCCTGCTCCCGGATCGCGGGAGAGGGTGAGGGCCGACGGGGTTACTTGATCTTGCCTCGCCGGTATCGATAGAGCAACCCGCTCACAAACAAAGCGACGACCACCAGGACGATGATGAAAAGAAGGAAAGATAGGTGCAACGCCCTAGACCTTCGTGCCGCGCATCTTCTTGAGGTCCGGCTTATTTTTGCCGCGGTACTCGCCCAGGCCGCCATCGGGCGCGAGCACGTAGAACCCGGATACATTTCCGCCCGTGAGGTAGAGGCCGCCAAACACCTCGAGGATGAGCGCGCAAATTGCAAACGCCCAATGCAACTGGGCGACTCTTACGGCGACCACGACCAAAAAGCCCGCGGCCATGATCAGCGCGCCGACCAGGAGCCTCTTGCGGTCGGTCACCTCGACGAGCGCCGGCTTGCCTCGAGCTGACGCCGCGTCCGGCACCCACACGCGCCTTGCCCACAGGTCCGGCGGCACTTTCGCTTTGTCCAGTCTTGCGTCGCTCATGGTGCACCGTCACATTAGAGGAGCCATGGTGGTCAACGTCTGTCCGGCCGCGGTCACCTCTGCCTCGCCTGAGCGAGTTTGGGGTGTGCTGACCACCCCGGAACGATTCGGTGAGTGGCAGGACGCGACGTTCGTTTCCGCCAGCCCACCGGGACCGATCCAACCGGGGCAGGTCATCAAACTCTCGGCACGTTCGCTGGGGCGTCGCTGGCCGGTGACGATCGAGGTGCGTGACCTGGACCCGCAGCGGCGATGGATCGAACTGCTCGTTCGACTGCCGTTTGGCATCGACAACCACGAGCACGTGACGCTCACCGAGACAAAGGATGGCGGGACGCTCGTCCGGCTCAATTGAGACTTCCATCTCCCGCCCGGGTGGCGGGGCCGGTTGGTCGCGCTGCTGCTCGGGCGTGAGCTGAGGCGCGGGCCGGACGAATCCCTAAGAGCCCTGATCAAAGCAATCCCCTCTCCCGCGCCAGCGGGAGAAGACTAGGTTGAGCCGAGGGGCAAGCAGTCCCCTCTCCCGCGCCAGCGGGAGAGGGTTAGGGTGAGGGACGACGGGGTCGCACCCTACCGCTAGTGCGGGCCGCGAGACTCCGCCTCTTTTGACCGGCGCCGGTGCTCTTCGGCGGCATCCGTGTCGCCGCGAAGCTCGGCGACATGGGCTAACGCGCGCCAGGTCCAACCCGGCAGCTGGCGATCACCCAGCTCCTCAGCGACGCGGATCGCGTACCGCAGGTCCTCCTCGGCCTCATCGAGCCGCCCGAGCTCGCGTTTGGCGATGCCGCGCGCGGCCCTGGCGTCGGCCATCTCCCACCGCGCTCCAAGCTCGGAAAAGATTGCGATGCCGCGATCGAAGCATGGCAGCGCCTCCTCGGGGCGGCCGAGATCATCGAAAACCCGGGCCTTCTGCACCGAGGTGTTGCCGACGCTGAACTGGTCGCCGGTCTCCTGCGCGAGCGCGCTCGCTTCATCGATCAGCTGAAGCGCCCCTTCGAGGTCCTTCATCTCCGATCGGTTGATCGAAAGAGCGGTGAGGGCTCGCACTCGAGCCCAGTGATCCTTCGCGTCGACCATGGCCAACGCTCGCCGCCAGATCACCTCTGCCTTATCGAATTGCTCGCGTGTCCACGGCACCCAGCCGGCGAACAGCAGCGTTCGCACGATGGCCCACGGCTCGCCCAATTTCTCGGCGGCTTCCAGCGACCGATCCAGAAGTTTCTCCGCCTTATCGACGTCGGCTTCGTAGTTGATCGCGATGTCGCCCAGGAACCGAAGGGCCAGAGCGAGCGCGAAATCATCGTTGTTGGCCTCCGCCAGCGTGACTGCCCGATTCAATGCCTCGCTCGCCAATCGATATTCACCGAGCCAGTAGCGCGCCTCGCCCAGGCCGGCCAGGATCCGCGCCTCCCGCATCTCCCAGCCACGCTCCGGGCCCGACATCACGAGTGCGCGACCGTACCGGTCGATCGCCGAGCGGATCTCCATGCGCCTGCGAGCGCTGTCACCGGCGACGAGCAGTGCGTCGGCCGCCCGCTCGGGAGCGGTGCGGTCGTTCGGGTCCAGGTCGAGAGAAGCCAACGCTGCCCGCTCGTAGTGGTCGGCTGCCAGTGATCGATGCCCCTTGTCCATGAGGTATTCGGCGACCAGGTTGTGAAGTCGGAGCCGCTCTCGTTTCGGCAAGCTCGCATATGCCACGTCCTTGAGCGTCGCATGGCGCATCCGCCACAGCGGCATCGCCGAACCTGTGATGTCGCGGACGAGGATCTCGGCGTCCTCGA
Organism: Candidatus Dormiibacterota bacterium; assembly: GCA_035937155.1. Classification (GTDB taxonomy): domain Bacteria; phylum Chloroflexota; class Dormibacteria; order Dormibacterales; family Dormibacteraceae; genus Palsa-870. The sequence goes on from DASYVJ010000024.1 coordinate 11,789, forward strand.
GCTCTCGGAGCTCTTCAATATTCCGGGCGTCGTCGACCACGGCCAGCTCGTCAAGGTCGAAGTCGTGCATGAACACAGACGCCCGCCGGGCCAGGTCACGCAGCCGAGTTGGCAGGGCATCCAGGCGGGCGGTGATCACCGCCTGGACGGTCGGTGGAATTGGCGTCCTGAGTTCTGCCGCTTCCCCCGCGCGACCCGGCATGAGCATGCCCGTCGTCTCGATGATGAAGAACGGGTTTCCGCCGGCGCGCGCGGCGATCTCCACCGCTTGCGGGTCAGCGATATGTCCGCTTGCCGCCTGGCGCACGAGGTGGATTGACTCCTCAGACGTAAGCGGATCCAGGCGGAGCAGCACCGCGTTTCCGCTCGTCGATCCCCAATTCGGCCTCTGCTCCAGGAGCTCGTTGCGTGCGAGGGCCAGGATCAAAGCCCGGCGAGGTCCGTGCCGCCCCGGGGTGGCGAGTCGCTCGATGAGGTCGAGCATCGGGGCCTCGAGGTTATGCGCATCCTCGAACACGATGAGCACAGGGTGATCACGCGCCATTCCATCCACGACGGCGATGAAGCCAGCCTGCACATCGTTCACGAATGCCGCCTCCTCGCGCGGCTCGGCCATGCCGAACAACAGGGCAAGCCGCTGGACCGTCTGATCCGCTTCTGATGGATCGCTCCAGCGATCCACCATCTCGCGCAGCAGGCCGCGAATCTTGTCCGGTGGGTCGCCCACACCGATACCTGCCAGGTCTCCGACGATGGCCGCCGCAGGCGAGAAGGCGGCAGTGTCTGTGTACGACCGGGCTTGGCCGCGGAGGACGACGACTGAAGCACCCACGCCCGCCGCCAGCTCGTCCGCCAAGCGCGATTTGCCGATGCCCGGCTCGCCAACGATGGTCACCAGGACCGGGCGCCCGGTGGAGCTGACCAGACCGAGGCTCTGATCGAGGATCGCGTGCTCGCTGGTTCGCCCGACGAACGGGATCGTGCGGCGCGCGGACCGAGTCGTGAGCCCTTCGACCGGGAAAGCCTCGAGCGAAGATGCATCGAAGCCCTTGGCTCTGACCCGCCGGCGCCGACCGAAAGACACCTTGGTGGTCGTGAGCGCGTGCGCGGTGTGGCCGGCGAGCAGCTGGCCGGGCTGCGCCGCGGTCTGCAGCCGTGCCGCCGCATTCACGACCGGCCCGGTCACCAGTACCTGACCGCTCGGGTTTCGGCCCATAGCCGCCTCCCCTGATTCGATTCCGATCCGGACCTCGAGCGGTTCGGCAAGGCCGGCCTCAACTCCGAGGCTGCGAGTCCGGGCACGAATCGCAAGCCCTGCGCGCACGGCACGGAGTGCGTCGTCCTCGTGCACGTGCGGCAGTCCGAAGACCGCCATCACGGCATCGCCGATGAACTTCTCCGGCCGGCCACGGAGGGCGAGCAGCTCCTCGGATGCCGCAGTGAAGAACTGGCCGAGGATCTCCCGCGATCGCTCTGGGTCGAGCCTGGCGCCCAGGCCGGTCGAGTCGACGATGTCGGCAAAAAGGACGGTGACCATCTTCCGTTCCTCGGTGCCGACGAGCGACTCGACCGAGGCGCCGCAGTTCGGGCAGAAGCGCGCGCCGCTCGGAAGGGGACGGCCGCACACGCTGCAGGGCATGACCACCCCAGCAGGATATGAGGTTGGGCTAGGCTCGCCCCTCCCTCAGCTGCTCGACGGTCTTTTCGATGCGCCTCTGGCGCGCCTCATGAGACTTGATTGCCTCGATCGCCGTGACGAGGCGCCGCTTGTTGCTGTAGTTCACGGTCTCGAAAAACTGCTTCGCCTTTGAGTCGCGGTTGAGCGCGGCGGCGAAGTCGGGAGGTATGGAAACCTCGCGAGGTTCGGTGTCCACCTCGAGGTCGATGTCGACGACGTCGCCCGCGGCCACTCCCGCGCCTTCCCGGAACTCAGGTGGAACACCGACCATGAATTTCCCACCCATAGACGCGACGCTCGTGCGGTAGGTGAAGCCGTTGATCGTGGCGCGAACTGGTGGCCGCTTGCTCGATCCGAGAGCGGCCACCACCTTCGCCGGAACGTCGATCCCCGCGGCGGTTTTACCCGACTGCAGGATCTTGGCTCGAAATCTCATTTGCAAATCACTTCCCCGCTTGCCGGGGAAGTCGGCGCGCAGCGCCGGATGGGGGGTAGGGGTCTGAAATTCATCCGACAGCCTTCGCCTTGGCGGGCTTTCGGCCCTCGAGCGTCTTGGGCATGCCGTTGTCCTGAGTCGACAGCTGGACGATTCGGATGTTGTTGCCGAAGGGGTCTCGAATTCCGAAATCCGTGCCGTAGAAGTGCTCTTCGGGCTCTGAGCTGAACTCGACGCCGCGCGCCTTCAAGGTTTCGTAGGTCTTGCGGCAGTCGTCGGTGGTGAGGCCGAGGCAGAAGCCCGTGGCGCCCTTGGTGACCAGTTCGCGGACCTGCTCCGTGGTCTTCTCGTCCATGACGGGCGGGCCGGGCAATTCCAGCAGCACGTTGCGACCAGGCTCGCCGGGCACCCCGACGGTCACCCAACGCATGAAGCCGAGGTCCATGTCGTTAGTGAGCTCCAGCCCAAGCGTGCCTACATAGAAGTCGATTGCTTTGTTCTGGTCGAGGACGAAGATGCTGGACATGTTGATGCGGTTGTACATCGGTTTTCTCCTTTCTGGTGAGGGTGGACGACTTGATACCGATGCTAGGTACCGCCCGCCGCCTTGGCTTCTCCAAAACTGCTCGGTCTCATCCAGCTCATGGAGAAGCAGGTCGGCACGGCAAAGACCAGCTTGCGATTTCGGTATTCAGTCGGCGTGTCGCCGATGATTTCGCTGAACGTCCGGCTGAACGTGCCGAGGCTGGTGAAGCCCACGTCCAGGCATATGTCTGTGACGCTTCGCTCAGTCTCTCGAAGCAAGAACATCGCACGCTCCACGCGCCGGCGCTGCAGGTAGCGGTGCGGCGTCTCGCCGAAAGTCGCCTTGAATGTCCTGATGAAGTGCGCCTCGGATACGCTCGCCACCCGAGCGAGATTGGGGATATCGAGCGGCTGGGCGTAGGTGCGATCCATCGCATCGCGGGCGCGAAGCATCCGGCGATTCAACTCCTCGACAGCCCGACTCACCCCACGATGTTAGATAGCGTCGGGGAGAGGGACTGCTAATCCCCTCTCCCGCAAAGCGGGAGAGGGCTGATATAGATGCTTGTAGGGGTCAGGATGGATCCGACCTCTGCGGGGAGACCGGCGCTGGGCTATCCGGCTTGAGACCGTCGACCCTAGATTCCGGCCCTCGTCCTTTGACTGAGACGGCGATTGGGT
>DASYVJ010000025.1:0-26601 GCA_035937155.1 Candidatus Dormiibacterota bacterium
CACGGTTCGGGACCGTGAGGCCCCGGGTTCAAATCCCGGGCCCCCGACCAATTTCTGAATTCAGAGTTGCCACCCCGGTCTTTGAGCAGGCCTCGACCCGGTACCTCGTGCTGCCCCGTTAACGTATAGATGTGTCAGCAGCCTGCACGTCGGCGGTTCCGGAATAGGAACGAAATGAGGTCCAGGTGAGGGTTGCCCTCTTCGGCGCTAGCGGCTTCATCGGCAGCAGCGTCTTAGAGGAACTCCTCGAGGCTGGTCACCAGGTCACTGCGCTCATCCGCAACCCAGACCGCGTTGCTGCGCACGGGGCGCTGACAGTGGTCCAGGGCGACGTTAATGACCCGGCCGCCCTGGCGCGCACGATCGATGGGACTGAGGCTGTGATCAGCTGCTTGGGTACGCCCCGGAACGAGAAGCAATCGGTCGATTTCCTCGCGGCCGCCTTACGAAGCATCATCGAAGCAATGGAAAGGTTCGGCGTCGAGCGGCTTGTGGCCATCTCGGGAGCCGGCATTGCAGTAACCGGAGAACGGAAACCCTTTCCGCACAATGCGATTTCAGCTGTCGTGAGGACGTTGGCCCGCGACACGGTGGCGGCGAAACAGAGGGAGTTCGCAGCGCTCCAGGCGAATTCGACCATCGCCTGGACGGCGGTCCGGCCGACGAGGGTGGTGAACGGTTCGGCGACGGACCGGCCGCGCGTGACGGTCAACGCCGGACAACTCGGGATGCGGGTGACGCGTGGTGACCTCGCACGATTCATGGTCGGTCAGCTGACCGACCGGTCCTACATCCGGCTGGCGCCATTCATCAGCAGCTGACAAAGTCGTTCAGCAATACCTGCGGATGATCCAGAGCGACTGCCGCCGGTGCTGCAACTGCAAGCGGCCGTATCGGAGCAGTAACCTGCGGCCGCCAGCGTGTCTCGGCGACTAGATCGTTGCGCTGTGGCGCGGGAGCGCCCATAGCACTCGCTCTGGCCGAATCAGCGACTTCCGCCGCCAATGAACTCTTGCCGTGAAACATACTGAGTTCCGCGCTGTCCGCATTCCAGACCAGGCCGCGGCGTAGGTGACCTCGATCGTGCGACAGCACTCGCCTCGCCAGGTGCGTTGCGTGGCCCGCATGCAATGGGCGAATCGCGCGCCACGTCAAGAATGAGGTTTCGATCGAGGCTGCTTATCATCAAGGGCTTCGGCAACTTAGCCATCCACCAATCGAGCGCCCTGTTGGCCACCGCCGCGTCGTCCGTTTCACGAGGAGAATCCCCCCGCTGATCACCTCTGCCCATATTTCCTCTCATTTAGATCACTCGGTTAGTTCAGGGTCACCACCCGATACCCGTCTCAAGGTGGACCTCTGGATCAGGCTAGCGGCGGGCCGTCGTTCAGCGGCTCTTAGGTTGCCGTGGCCGGAGACCTGACAGTAAGCGATCGACGACAAGCCCGGCCTCGAGCCTGGCCCGGTCCTTGTCGTCTGAAGCGGCGAGGCTCATGTTCAGCTCGTTGATCGCTCCCAAAAGGGCATGAGCCAAAGCCCGGACGGGCAGATCTGCGACCGCGTCGTTGGCGACTGCAGACTGGATGAGCATCTCGAGGAAGCCAAGTCCTTGAGGGGTGCCGATCGTCCGCCACTTTTCCCATCCAAGGACAGCCGGGGCGTCGACTAGTAGAACCTGTCGCACTGCTGGGCTGAGGCCCGCATCCAGGTATGCATTGCAGACCGCCCGCAACCGGTCGTCTATCCCAGTGGCACTCTGCGCGGCCAAAGCGATCCCGATCGCAGCCCTCGCAGAAATGGCCTCTGCCACTGCGGCGAATAGAGCCTCCTTGCCATCGAAATGGTGATATATCGCGCCTCGCGTAAGCCCGCTCTCGGCGATGATCGCCTCAAGTGAAGTCCGCGCATAACCGCGCGTGACGAAGAGCCGCTCCGCCACCAGTAGGACGCGGCTCCGACTAAAGAACCCTCGCTGCAGCCGACCATCTTTCCGTTCCGGGCTGGCGGAGTCTGTCGTGTGTCGGCGCAACGATACCGGGCCGGGCTGCCTCAAAAAGCTCCTCATTCGATAAACAAACCGACGATCGGTATGTATTATGCTCTTACTGGGTCCTGGGGGATTTTCACTCCCTCTCATGAAACCCGTATCAATGGAGAAGTGTCATGAGCATTCTGGAAGTAAGCCGTGTGGTGGACGTCGATCTTGCGACCGCCTGGCGCGTCGTTAACGATCAGGCCTACTTCGGCGAACTGTCGCCCGGCCTCAGTCGGGTCGAGATCGTAAGTGGTCACGGGACGGAAGCTATTCGTCGATGCTGGGACAAAAAGGGCAACCATTGGGATGAGAGTTGCCCGGTGTATCTCGAGGGTCAGAGGATTACTTTCCAGATCGATCCCACAACGCATCCCGCGCGCCAGCTGATCAGACGAATCACAGGCACACACGAGGTCGAAGCTGTCCGAATTGGGGAAACCCGCGTGGCGATACGGTTCGATTTCCAGCTCCGGTACGGGCTGCTGGGCTGGGCCTTGACCCAGCTGGCACTCCGCGGGGTCCGCACGTCGGCAATCGCGGTCGTGGACGGCTGGCAGAGGCGAATGTTGGCGGAAGCGGGCGCGGCGTCGAGCCAAAAGTTGGCTTAGCGCCCGATTAGGTCGATCCCATTTCGGTCGAGGTCGGGCGCCGCCCGCGGTGCGTGGCAACAGGGACGCCCGGTTGTGAAACTACCAACCGTGTGGAGTCGAGGGCCTCGCCGAGTCGTTCGGCGACGGCCGTCGCGGCTGGAGTGACCCCACTCAGCTTAGTGGCTCGAGCCAGGCCTAATCAGTGCGCCGGTAGGCGATGTGCCAGGTGCTGGCCCAAGTCCGTCCGCCGTCCTCGGACAATTCGTAGTCCCAGAGCTTGCGGTCGACCTCGACGGAGTGCCAGACCAGGCGCCGAAGGGCCTCGTGGGAACCGCCGCTGCGTACCTGGATCAGGATGAGCCGGTCACCGATCCACCCGCCGCGGAAGAAGCCGTGATAACCAGTGTTGTCCCAATACTCCTGCTCCCAGACTAAGGAGCCGAGGTTCCATTCGGACACGCTGGCCCCGACATAGCGTCGTGGCCGGGCGGGGCCCTCGAACAGCTCGCGAATGCTCCCATCGAGCTTGAGGACGACATTGGTTCCGTTGTGGCTACGCCGGCCGACGTCCTTCCATCTCGTGGTCCACTTCCCGACCCAGAAGTCGAACGAGGTGTCGTCGAGTGTCGGCTCAGTCAACGATGGAAACCCCCGAGGACGGTATTTGGCGATGAAGAGTCAATCGTTCTGAGCAACTCCCGTTTCTGCCGCTTCACGGGAGGCCTACCCCGGCCCACGGTGGCGCGGACTAAGTCCCTCAACATCCGTGCGCCGGACCACTGTCTGACGCGGAACGATGGCGGTCTCGAAACCGCTGGAGGCGCATCTTGTTGCCGCAGAGTCTCGAGTGGCACCAGGTACGCATTCCGTTGCGAGAGGTATCCAGGAACAGCCAGTAGCACTCATGGTTGGCGCAGCGGCGCAAGCGATCGGCGCGGCTTCCCAGCTCATGAAGAGGCGGGACCAGAGCTGCCACGAACCCGTCCCAACCCGTTGCAACGGGAACGAAGCCGCCATCCGGGAGCTGCATCTTGAAGCTGTAGTGATCGGCGAGCGCCACCAGCCCGCGCTCGTAAACACTGCGATCGCCGTTGGCGAGCGCTTGGATGGCATCTCGCATCTCACGAAGGCGGTCCAGCGTCCGGGTGGGGACCTCGCCTGACGGTATCCGCCAGCGGATGTCGGGGCTGTTCTCTCGCCACCACGTGGCAGTCTGATCCAGGAACTCGGTCGCGTTGGCAGGCGTGTCAAACAAACGAATGCCGCTGCCCACCGTGGTCAACGCCGTAAGAGTCGATCGGTCGGCGCCCTCAAGAGGCTTCACTCACATCACCAATACATGATTGCCGAGACTTTTAGGGGGGCCATGGGCGGACTAGCTTCTGCCTGCCAGCTTTTCCACAACCGGGCCGAGCTCGTCGAGGTGTGGTCCACGAAGGCAAAAGTAGGTGATGCCGAGATCCTCCCTCAGGCGAACCATGTGCGCTTCGATCTCCTGAAGGTGCCCACCGCCATGAAGATCGATGTTCTAGCGATTTCGGAGTCGCCGGTGGCGGCGGCCATCTCGGCGAGAGTCTTTTCCCGGTCATCGGTCAGCAAGACATCGATGAATCTGATCGCCGGTGGTGGACCCGAGATCCTGGCGCTTGCCGTTGTTGAGCACAAAGTTGCCCACGCGGAGCTTTGTCGTCGCGACCGCTGCTGCCGTCAAAGCCAGCATGCTCGACCATCCGGAGCCGACCATTTGGTCCGTACCGCGATGGAGGCGTAGCCCAACTCCTCCAGGCGGCGCGCCTTCGCGACCCAATCAGGCCCCGATTGCGCCCCGGCGACCTGGGCTGCAAACCGAATCGCGTGGTCGATACGGCTCCATCAGCTCATCTGTGGCCTGACTAAGCCGGGACGGTGAGCCCGTAGTAAGAGCATCTAACCAAACCGGGGGCACGCACGAAGCCCACGCCCACGGCCAGTGTGCGATTCAAGTGTGCAAGGCCGGGGGAGTCCGCGACGAATGTGGCGTACTGGACCGCGTCATAGATGCGATCACTTGATGGGTTCGCTGGAAACGTACAGAGACCCGCGTGCCGGTTGACGATCACGCCGTCGGGGCCACTGATCTCCACGTGGGCGTCGAGTTGGTAGAGAGCGTTCCGGAGATATGTCGGGTAGTGCCAGCCGCGCCACGTGCCTATGAGAACGCCGCCCTGAACGTCGCCCTTGCTAGCAGCGAAGCCAACGCCCTCTTTGTCGCCGAACAGACGCACAGCCTCGTACTCCGGGTATTCCCAACGAGCAGTGCCCAACAACTCGTGACCTGGCGCGCCTGCCAGCGCCTCGGACGGCTGTTCGGTCGGGGCGGCCGCGTAGTAGTGGACTTGAGCCTCGTTGTCGACCATTGAGCCGACTCCAAAAGCCACAGTCGAGTTGAGCCAGGCGAGCTCAGACGCTCCAGTCCACATACGCATCCAGTGGGTGATCGTCCATTTACCAGGTTCGCCGGGCACCGGGATGACGTATCCGCCGACCTTCGTCGCCACCTGGTAGCCGGACGCGGTCTCGATGAGCCCGTGCGCATCGGGGACGTACAGTCCATCGGCTCGCCAGCGCGGGAACTGTACTGTCCGGTACGAGCCGGAAAGCCGCTCCCCAAGCACGCGGGATAGCTTGCTGTGTGCATATGCTTGCCCCTCCGAGTCAGGCCCGAACGGCATCATGCGGACGAAGTCCTCGTACGACCACCGAGCTTCAAACAGGGGAGTAAAAGTGACCGGAACAGGCTCTGACTCGATATCGCCGTACCCATACATGAGCAATTGACCCTACTTCCGGTTTGCCGAGATCGACCGTCGCATAATGCGCTATCGACACAATAGAGCATTTCGAGCAAGACACAACACGAGCAGGCTCGCGTGCGCCTTCCCACTTCAACGCGGGGCTCGGCAGTGACGATTGCAAACGACCGGCAGGGCAAGGGCGACGGGCTTCCCCCGCCGACGGCGAATCCGAGATGTTCGGTGAGTACCGGCCCGGTCTGCCAGAGCACTCGCGCAGGTTCTTCGAAGTATATTTCGCGCTGGCGCGTGCCGGGCTGACCGACCTGAAGGGCCTACCGTCGATCTGGCAGATCGCCGTTGAGATGCCGACGATGTCGGACCACGTCCGTCTCGCGTCCCCGCCGTGGGCAGTCCAGCGGCTAGTTCTCGCTTTGCTCCGGCCGATTGCACGGCTCATGGGCTATCGACGGTTCGAATTAGAGCGACGTAACTCTGCCTTCGGGATATTGCCCAACCCTGAAGCATCGACGGAGTGGAGCTCGACGGCAGATCAGGGCGCTCCGAATTGACGTTGAGCTGAGCGGACCCAGCCACAACAACGTTGCGTCTATCCTGCCTGCATCGGAGGATTCTCATAGGTTCGATGACTACTGCTTTTCTCGCGACCGGTCCTTCAGGTCTTGCCCGGGCTGAGTTAGCAGAAGGCTACGTGGAGCACGTGGCCGCGGGATTTGACGTGCGGTGCGTTGCCGCCGATCCACATGGAGCGCAAAACGTCTACGCCGGTACCCAGGGCGACGGAGTCTTGCGCAGCGACGATGCCGGTCGGACCTGGCGCCGTTCCGGGCTCGAAGGGTGGGTCGTGACGACGCTGGTGATCAGCGCGCTCATCCCCGGGCGGCTCTACGCCGGAACAAAGCCCGCATGCATTTTCGTCAGCGATGATGGTGGCGGGAGCTGGCGGGAGCTGACGGGGTTCCGCCACATCTTCTCGCGCCGGTTCTGGTTCTCTCCTGCGGAGCGACCCTTTAAGGCTTATGTGATCGGGCTGGCGCTCTCGCCTGGTGATCCTGACCTCATCGTGGGCGGCATCGAGGCTGGAGCAGTTGTGCGTTCGACTGACGCAGGCCGCTCGTGGCAGGACCACCGTCGGGGAGCGATGCGCGACTGCCATCAGCTGGCGGCACACGCCACTGTTCACGGTCGGTTCTATGAGGGCGGTTACGGCGGCGGCGCTTACTCCACCGACGCGGGTGCGACCTGGCAGCGACCGTCAGGACTGGACAGGAGGTATGGCTGGGCCGTCGCGGCCGACCCGATGAGTGCGAATTGCTGGTATGTCTCGGTCTCGCCGGGCATCCAAGCCCACACCGACCACGCCCAAGCGGCAATCTTTCGCAGCGACGGTGGAGCTTGGCAAAAGCTCGGCGGCGGCCTCCCCGAGCCAATCGATTTCATGCCTTACGCGCTGATAAGTGGTCCCGCCCCTGGACAGTTGCTGGCTGGGCTTGCGTCCGGTGAGATGTGGGAGAGTCACGACCACGGCGACAACTGGACGAAGTTGGAGCTGCAGATGCCCTCCATCGAGCGCTGTCTTGTCCGGTTGCAGACCTGACTAGCGTCTACCTCGGTAGACACTCTACGTAGCGGTTCACGAAGTAATCGGCTGGAGGAACGCCTCAAATCTGGACGCTGGTCGGTCCTCGCGCTCCTTCTCCGAATCGGCGGGCGTGGCCGAAGTACGTGAGACCCCGGATCGCATCGTCCTTTACGGATCACGGCCGGATCACGCATTCCCGGCACCGGACGGTCATTGCGGGTCACGCAAGGACACGATGGCAGCTGCCTCACTCGAGTTCAGGCGCCCGCTTGCGGAGCCGGCGGGACAGCCGAGGACACGCCGGCGATACGGTTCGGGACCGTGAGGACCAATATCTGAATTCAGAATCCACCACGAGGCCTAACGGGGGCGTCGGTACGGAGCCGGGCGACGAGCTCGGTGGAAGCTCTTTATGCTTCACGGTCATCGACGCAGGGTGGATCGCAGTCGCGCGGGGTGACGAGCCGGCCGACCTGGTGCTGGCCGGCGGCCGCGTGCTCTCGGTCTTCACGAAGGAATGGCTCAACCTCGATGTCGCCATCAAGGACGGCTACGTCGTCGGCCTCGGCCACTATGAGGGACACGAACGCCGAGACGTGTCCGATGCCTATCTCGTTCCCGGATTCATCGATGCGCACATGCACATCGAGTCTTCGAAGCTGATGGTGGACGAGTTCGCTCGAGCCGTCCTCGCGCACGGCACGACGACGGTCATTGCGGATCCGCACGAAATCGCCAATGTGCTGGGTACGGACGGCGTCCACTGGCTCCTGGACTGCTGCGCCGATCTGCCCCTCGACGTCTTTGTAATGGCGTCATCTTGCGTTCCAGCTTCGCATTTCGAGTCACCGCGACGGCCGTTTACCGTGGGTGATATCGAAAGCCTGCTCCGGCGCCGCCGCACCATCGGCGTGGCGGAGATGATGAACTTCCCCGGAGTCATCGCCGGCCTCGAATCGGAGCTGGCGAAGCTCGAAACCGGACTCACCGACCACGTCGACGGCCATGCTCCCGGCGTCACGGGCCCCAGCCTCAACGCCTACATCGCCGCCGGAATCCGTTCCGATCATGAAGCAACCACATTTGAGGAAGCCCTTGAAAAGAGGCGCCTGGGCATGTGGGTCATGCTGCGTGAGGCGTCGATCGCTCGCAACCTGCGTGATTTGCTCCCGCTCGTCAAGCAGTACGGGAGCGAGCGATGCATGTTTTGCACCGATGACCGGGAGCCGGACTTCATCGTCGAACAAGGCCACATCAATCAGATGGTTCGCGTTGCGGTCGAGGACGGGATCAGTCCAGAAGAAGCGGTGATCATGGCGACCATTAACTCGGCCACATATCACCGCCTCCGGCATCTGGGCGCTCTTGCGCCCGGCTACCAGGCGGACATCCTTGTCCTGGACGATCTAACTTCTTTCAAGCCTCGGCAGGTGCTCAAGCGCGGAGCGACGCCGCGTGTCGTCAAGCTCGAGGTGCCCGATTGGGTGCGGCAAACGGTGAACCTCGCGCCAGTCGACGCGACCTCTTTTCGGATTCCAGCAGGCCCGAACAAGATTCGCGTCATACGCGTTATTCCGGCTCAGCTGTTGACCGTTGCCGATTCCGTCGCACCGCGGGTGCAGGATGGCAGCTTGATCGCCGATGCGGCGCGGGACCTGGTCAAGATCGCGGTCATCGAGCGCCACCATGCGACCGGACGGATCGGCCTCGGGTTTGCCACCAACGTCGGGCTGCAGCGCGGCGCCTTCGCGTCAACCGTCGCGCATGACGCGCACAACGTGGTGGTCCTGGGTATGAACGACGACGACATGGCGATCTGCGCGATGCGGATGGCCGAGATCGGCGGAGGCATCGTGATCGCCGAGGGCGGTCGCGTCGTGGAAGAGCTTCCGCTGCCGGTCGCCGGCCTGATGAGCGACCGGCCGTTGGCTGAGGTGCACGAACGCATGCGCTCGATGGAGCGCCGCCTCGCAACGATGGGATCCACGGTGGCGGCGCCTTTCATGACGCTGAGCTTCCTGGCTTTGTCCGTGATTCCCGAGCTGAAGATCACGGATCGCGGGCTGGTCGACGTCAATCGCTTTGAGCTGGTGCCGCTGGGGATTGAATGACGACGTCGATCTGTTCAACGGCCTGTCCACCGAGGAGGCGAAGAGCCGGCTTAACTCCTGTTTTGCGAATCGAGCCTGGGCGGCCCGCGTCGCCGCGGGCCGGCCGTACCAAGATCTGAGTGCGTTGCTGGCGTCCGCCGAGTCAGCCTGGGTGGAGCTCCAGCCGTCCGATTGGCTCGAGGCGTTTGCCGCGCATCCCAGAATCGGGGAGGGCGGCGGACATTCTCCTTCTTCATCCGAACGCGAGCAGAGCCAGATCAAACAAGCGTCAGGGGACACGCTCGCTGCCCTGGCGGCGGAGAATCGCCTTTATGAGGCGCGCTTCGGACACGTATTCCTCATCTCGGCCAGCGGGCGGAGCGCGAACGAGATGCTGAAGGCACTGCGACAGCGCATGCTCAACGACCCAGCCAAAGAGCTCCAGGTCGCGGCCGGCGAGCAGCGCAAGATCGCGCGGCTGCGACTCGAGCAGATCCTGAAAACGTGAGCATCTCCGCCCATGTCCTGGACACGATGCGCGGCGCTCCGGCCGCCGGCCTCGCGGTGACGCTGCTCAAGCGCGAACCAGACGGCGGATGGGCGGTCATCGGCCAAGCGGTGACCGATGCCGACGGCCGTGCTCGCGAGCTGGCCCATGATGAGCTCGAGGTGGGGGAGTACCGGCTGGACTTCGACACCCAGCCGTACTTCGAGCGATCGGGCCTGAGCGCCTTTTACCCGGCGGTGTCGGTGACCTTCAATCTCGAAGACCCCGCCGGCCATCTCCACCTGCCGCTGCTGCTGAGCCCGTATGGCTACACCACCTATAAGGGGACCTGATAGTGCCAATCGTCCTTGGCGACAACCAGTACGGCAAGGCTGAGACCCATGTGGTGCGCATCACGAAGTCTGGTTCGGATGGCAAGGCGCATGAGATCAAGGACCTCAACGTCAGCATCTCACTGATCGGCGACTTTGCCGCGAGCCATATGTCGGGCGACAACAGCAAAATCGTTCCAACAGACACGCAGAAGAACACCGTGTTCGCCTTTGCGCGGGAGCCGGCTGTAGGCGAAATCGAGGACTTCGCGGTGCGCCTCGCCCACCACTTCGTGGTTGAGTTCGCGTCCGTCTATCGAGCGCGCGTGTCGATCGAGGAGTATCCGTGGTCTCGGATCACAGTCGATGGGAAGCCGCATCCCCATGCATTCGTACGCGCGGGATCTGAAAAGCGGCTGGCCACAGTCACATGCACCGACGACGGAACGTGGGTCGTGTCAGGGATCAGCGACCTTGTGGTGCTCAAGTCGACCGGTTCGGAATTCTCGGGCTACCCGAAGGATCGGTTTACGACGCTCGAGGAAACTCGCGACCGGGTGCTGGCGACATCGGTGGTGGCACGGTGGCGCCATGCGAGCGTTCAGGCGGACTGGGCCCAATCGTTTGCCGAGACACGCCGAGTGCTGCTCGAGACCTTCGCGGTCAAGCACAGCCTCGCGATTCAGCAGTCGCTGTACGCGATGGGCGAAGCCGTGCTCAACACCCAGCCCGGGGTGGCCGAGATCAGATTGTCAATGCCGAACAAGCACCACTTCTCCGTCGACCTTTCGCCCTTCGGGCTTAGCAACGACAACGAAGTCTTCTATGCGTCGGACCGGCCGTACGGTTTAATCGAGGGCACGGTCACGCGCGATGATGCTCCCGAGGCAGGCTTCGCCTGGTGATCGATTTCCTGCAGCCGACCACGTGGTCGGAGGCTTTGGCGATGAAGGCGGCTCATCCCGAGGCCGTGCCGATCGCCGGGGGCACCGACGTCATGGTGGAGATCAACCTCGACCGCCATCGACCCGCTGCGATCATGGACCTGACCCGAGTCTCAGAGCTCGCGGAGTGGGGGACCGACGACGGCCTGCTGCGAGTCGGCGCCGGTGTCACGTATGCCCGCATCATCGACGAGCTGGGCGGTCGCCTGCACGGCCTTGCGATGGCGTCTCGCACAGTGGGTTCACCACAGATCCGCAATCGCGGCACGGTGGGCGGCAACTTGGGCACCGCCTCGCCGGCCGGTGACGCACATCCCTCGCTGCTGGCGTCAGATGCGCTGGTGGAGCTGGCGTCGAGTTCGAGTATGCGGCGAGTCCCTGCACGCGAGTTCTTCACCGGACCCAAGCGCAGCACCAAGCGTGAGGACGAGCTCATCGCGGCGTTCTTGATCCAGCCGGCGGGCGGACCGCAGCAGTTCTCGAAAGTTGGCACCCGAAATGCGATGGTCATCGCGGTTTGTTCATTCGCAATCGCATTCGACGTCGCGCGCAGACGAGTCGGGACAGGCATCGGATCCGCGGCACCTACGCCGATCCGCGCAACCGACGCTGAGACCTTTATCGAAGGCGTGCTCGACGAAGGCCACCTCTGGGAGCGGCGAGCCGAGGCGCCGGCCTCGGCGGTGACCCATTTTGGCGAGCTAGTCGCCGCCGGCTCCCGGCCCATCGACGATGTACGTGGCACGGCGGCCTACCGCCGCCATGCGCTTTCGGTGCTGGCTCGTCGCTGTCTGACGTGGGCCTGGGACGACTACCGGCGGATAGGATCGACTTGAAGCTCAGCTGCTCGGTCAACGGTCAGGTCCTTGTCGCGGACGATGTCTGGGAGGGCGAGAGCCTTCTCTACGTGCTGCGCGAGAGGTTCGGCCTGTATGGATCGAAGAATGCATGCGAGCAGGGGGAGTGTGGGTCCTGTTCCGTCTACCTGGATGGCACTTTGGTCTGTGCCTGCCTCGTACTCGGAGGTCAGGCCGACGGGCGTGAGATCTTGACCGTCGAAGGGCTGTCCGACGGCCAATCGCTCCATCCCGTGCAGAAGGCCTTCGTTGAGGCAGGAGCAGTGCAGTGTGGCTTCTGCACACCGGGTCTGGTCGTCGCCGCCCACGATTTGCTGCGCCGGGTGGCCGAGCCGACGGAATCCCAGATTCGCGAAGCGCTGGCCGGCAACATCTGCCGCTGCACGGGCTACGCGAAGATCATCGACGCGGTGCAGCTTGCCTCACGCAGGATGAGTTGATCAAGCCTCGCCTGGCGCCCTCCGCGACGGTCACCGGTCGGGTGGGTGAAAACGTGCAAAGGCCCGACGGCGTCCTCAAGGTTCAAGGTGGCTACCCGTATTCGTCCGACCTTCAGGTCGAAGGGATGCTGTGGGGCGCGACCGTCCGGAGTCCCCACCCGTACGCGCGGATTCTGTCTATCGACACAGCTGACGCCCTCGCCGCGCCGGGGGTCAGAGCTGTGCTCACGCACGAGGACATGCCTGGCCGTAAGGTCTACGGCCTCGAGATCCCTGATCAGCCTGTGCTCGCGTTCGACGTTGTGCGCTATTGGGGTGAGGCGGTTGCGCTGGTGGCGGCCGATCATCCGGAGCAAGCAAGACGCGCGGCACAGATGGTGCAAGTCCAATACGGGGTCCTGGCGCCGCTGACCGACCCTGAGAAGGCGCTGCTGACGGATGCGCCCCGGCTCCATCCGGACGGCAACGTCACGCGCCATGTGAGGATCCGGCACGGAGACCCGGACGCGCGGGCCGAAGTCGTGGTCACAGGCGAGTACGAGATCGGCATGCAGGATCAGGCGCCCCTTGGGCCGGAGTCGGGCCTTGCGGTCCCCGATGGCGAGGGCGGCGTCGATCTCTACATCGCCACGCAGTGGCTTCACGTCGACCAGGAGCAACTGGCCGGCGTCCTTGGGCTGCCCCCGGAAAAGGTGAGGCTCACCATGGCCGGCATCGGCGGCGCCTTTGGCGCACGCGAGGACCTGTCGATGCAAGCGCATGCTTGCCTGCTCGCCCTTCGCAGCGGCCGGCCGGTGAAGATCTCGTACTCTCGTCCAGAGTCCTTCGTAGGTCACGTCCACCGGCATCCGGGCCGGCTCAGCTACGAGCATGGAGCAGATCGGGACGGCAAGCTCGTCTACGTCAAGGCTCGCATCGTGCTTGACGGTGGGGCCTATGCCTCCAGCTCCACAGCGGTCATCGCAAACGCATCCTGCTTCGCTGTCGGCCCGTATCAGTGCCCGAACGCGACCATCGATGGCTGGGTCGTGTACACCAACAACCCTCCGTGCGGCGCCATGCGAGGTTTTGGCTCCGTACAGAACTGTTACGCCCACGAGGCGCAGATGGACATGCTCGCTGCGGCGCTTCAGATGGACCCGGTCGAGTTGCGCAGCCGCAACGCATTGGAAACCGGCGGCCGGATCATTACGGGCCAGGTGATCGAGGGGCCGGTGCCGGTCGCGGAGCTCCTGCGCCGAGTGAAGGAGAGGCCGCTGCCGGCTGAATCCGGCGTCAATTCCCTCGACCTGACCACACAACCCGGTGGCGTGTCCAACACGACTCACGGCGAGTCCGTGCGCCGCGGTGTCGGATATGCCGTGGGCTTCAAGAACGTCGGCTACTCGGAAGGCTTCAACGACTACTCGACGGCAACAGTCAGGCTCTCGGTGGTCGGGGGAGGACCGCGGGTTGAGGTGCACACTGCCGCAGCGGAGGTTGGCCAGGGTCTGGTAACCGTGCAGGCACAGATCGCCGGCACCGAGCTCGGCGTGACCGACGTGGTCGTCCTCAACGCTGATACGCGCGTCGGCTCATCTGGTTCTTCATCGGCCTCGCGCCAGACCTACATCACGGGTGGCGCCGTGAAGGCTGCCTGCGAGGCGGTGCGCCAACGTGTTCTAGGGCTGGCGGAGTCGGAGCTGGGACGCCAGACCGGCAAGACAGATGGGCTGCGCCTCGAACACGACTGGGTTGTCTCCGCTGATGGCACTGAGATCGTCTCCCTGACCACGCTGCTGGGAGAGGAGGTGATTGAGGAAACACGCGAGTTCCGGGCGCGCCAGACCACTCGACTCGACCCCGAGACGGGTCAGTCGAACGCCCACGTTCAGTACGCCTTCGCGGCCCACCGCGCGGTGGTCGACGTCGACACCGACCTCGGGCTGGTCAAAGTCGTCGAGCTCGCGACAGCACAGGACGTGGGCAGGGCGATCAACCCGCAGGCGGTGGAGGGCCAGCTGGAAGGTGGTGCTGCGCAGGGTCTTGGGCTTGCGGTCATGGAGGAGATCCAGGTCAAGGACGGCGTGATCCGCAATGCTTCTTTCACCGACTACCTGCTGCCCACCATCCTCGACATGCCTCCGGTCCGGATGGACATCCTCGAGCTCGGGGACCCCAACTCGCCATACGGCATCAAGGGGGTTGGCGAGCCGCCGACCATCTCGTCAGGACCGGCCATCGTCGCCGCCATTCGAGCCGCGACCGGCCGTCCGATCTCGCGCGTGCCCGTGCGCCCTCACGACATAGTCGAGACGTGACCCTGCTCCTTCGGGCGGGATTGCTTGCCACCGGCAATGGGCAAGAGCTGGAGAACGGCTGGCTGCTCGCTCGCGACAGCTGGATAGTTGAGGTGGGCACGGGTCCGCCGCCGCCCGCCGATTCCGTGATCGACGAGCCGAACTGCGTCGCCATGCCCGGCCTTGTGAACGCCCACGACCATATGTACCAATGGGCGACGCGGGGCTACGTCCCCGACGGCACGCTCTTCGACTGGCTGCGCGCCCTCTATCCCGTCTGGGCTCGGCTCGACGCCGAAACAGTTCGTGTCGCAGCCACGGCCGCGATGGCGCGCCTGCTGCTGTGCGGGTGCACGATGTCGACGGACCATCACTATGTTTTCCCCGCCGGCCGTCGGGCGGGCATCTTCGAAGCCCTGGTCGACACGGCGCGCGAGCTTGGTTTGCGTTTTCACCCGTGCCGGGGCTCGATGTCGCTAGGGCAGTCCAAAGGCGGCCTGCCTCCCGACAGCGTGGTGGAGGATGAGGGCGAGATCCTCGACCACACTGAGGATGTGATTGATCGCTACCACGATCCAGAGCCTGGCTCGATGTGTCGCGTCGCGGTCGCGCCGTGCTCTCCCTTTTCGGTTACTCCTCAGCTCATGAAGGACTCCGCGGCGCTGGCCCGGCGCCGTGGCGTGCGCCTCCATACCCACCTCGCGGAGACGCTCGATGAGGAACGCTTCTGCCTCGAGCGTTTCGGCCGCCGGCCGCTGGAGCTGATGGAAGACTTCGGCTGGACTGGAGACGACGTCTGGTACGCGCACGGCATCCACTTCAGCGACGCTGAGGTCGGCCGCGTTGCCGAAGCCAGGACCGGCATCGCCCATTGCCCGTCCAGCAACATGCGATTAGGCGCCGGCGCCTGCCGAGTCGAGGACCTGGTGCTTGCCGGCGCTCGAGTGGGCCTTGGAGTCGACGGCTCGGCCAGCAACGAAGACTGCAACCTGGCCGGGGAGGCACACCAAGCGCTTCTCGTGGCTCGCATGAGAGCCGCGATGCTTGGCCGTGACGACGCACCGTTGGCACTGGACGCGCGTGGTGCGTGGCGGTTGGCCACGCAAGGTGGCGCACAGTGCCTCGGACGGGACGACTGCGGCACCCTCGAGCCCGGCAAATGCGCCGACGTGGCGTTCTTTCGAGTGGACGACCTGGCCCACGCGGGTGTCGCCGACCTGGTTGCGGCACTTGCACTGGCTCCGCCGGCGCGCGCAGAGACCGTTGTCGTGAACGGACGGGCTGTGGTTCGCGAGGGCCGGCTCCTCACCGCCGACGAGGATGAGATAACGCGGCAAATCGCGGCTACGAGCGCTCGCCTGCGCGGATGAACCGTCCAGCCGCTGCGGTCACCGGCTGACCATCGGCAAACACGGTGCGGCCCCGGACGATAGTGCGCACGGTCCGCCCGCGGATCGGCTGTCCCTCGTGGGCACTGAACTGATTCCGATAGAGCAGGTCGTTTCCGCGCACGACGTCTTCGTGCGCCAGGTCGACCAGCCATAGGTCGGCGTCGAAGCCTACCGACACATCTCCTTTGTTGGCGAGCTCGAACCGGCGAGCGACGTTGGTGGCGGTAACGGCGGCGATCGTCGGAAGATCCAGCCGTTCCTTAGCAAGTAGAAGCTGCCGCGTCGACTGGCAGCCTGAGATGCCTCCCCATAGCTTGAAGAAATCGTCGCCCTGCTTGAGGTCCAGCGTGCTGGGTGAATGGTCGGATACGACCATCGCAAGCCGGCCGTCAATGAGAAGTGTCCACAGCCCGTTCCGATCAGCGGTGGTTCGGAATGGCGGGGCGCATTTGCCGAGGCCGCCGAGGCGCTCCAGGTCGTCGTCCACGTAAAGGAGGTAATGAGGGCAGGTCTCACCACTTACGTCGACCCCACGCGCTTGCGCCTCGTTGATGATTTCAGCACCGCGCGCGGTGCTGACGTGGACTACATGTAGCCGGCAGCCGGTCTCAGCCGCCAGAGCGACGGCGCGAGAGATTGCTTCCAATTCGGCTTCTGGCGGCCGGGAGCGCACGAAATCACGCGCTCCGGTTCCCGTTGCCTTTCGAGCCTCTGCCTCGACAGTTCGCGGATCCTCCGCGTGGACCAGCAGGATCGAACCCAGCCGCGCGATCCGCTTCATGCCTTCAAGGAGCGTGGAGTCATCGCAGCCGGGGAACTCGTCGATGCCGCTGGGGCACATGAACGCTTTGAACCCCGTGACGCCCCGCTCACAGAGGTCACTAAGAACTTCGAGGTTGCCTGGTACGAGTCCACCCCAAAGCCCGAAATCGACTATGGAGGAGCGGTTGGCTGCTTCCAGCTTGAGTTCGAAGGCTGCGGAGTCGACCGTGACCGGGAGATTGTTGAGCGGCATGTCGACGAAGGTGGTGTAGCCGCCCGCAGCAAGAGCCGCGGAACCACATTTGATGGTTTCCCACGCCGTCCGACCAGGCTCGTTGAAGTGAACGTGGGAATCGATGCCGCCGGGAAAGACATGCAGCCCCGATGCATCGATCTCGTCTGCCCCCTTCAAACCAAGTTCCGGCTGGAGCGCTGTGATCCGGCCGCCGGCTATCGCAATATCGGCGACTGTCGCACCTGAGCTCGTGACGACGTTTCCGCCACGGATAATCAGGTCGGCGTCGCTCACGCTTGCTTCGCGACCAGCTTCAGGAACCTGCCAACCACGTCCATCGCCACGGCTACATCCTCGGCCGTGACGGCCTCCGCAGGGTTATGGCTCACGCCGCCCTTGCAGCGCACGAAGAGCATCCCGATGTCGGTCAAGGTCGCCATCGGCACCCCATCGTGTCCCGCGCCGCTGGGCAGCCGAACGACTGGTTGACCGGCGTCCTCAACTACCCGCGACAGCAGGGACACGAGTCGGGGTGCGCACGGCACCGCGGCGTTTTCACTCAGCATGTGCGCTGCGACGGCGATGTTTCGCTTTGCCGCGATGTCCTGGGCGCATGCGAGGATTCGGCGCGAAGCATCGACTCTGATCGCGTCATCAGCGTGTCGCACATCGAGGCTGAGCTCGACCTCGCCGGGAATTACGTTCGCAGCGCCGGGGTGCACCTCGAGCCTGCCCACGGTAGCCATCAGTCCATCCCGGCTCCGGGCTTCGGCTTCCGCAGCGACCACTAATTCCGAGGCCGCGACGAGCGCATCCCGCCGCTGGTTCATCGGCACCGTCCCTGCGTGGCCAGCCTCACCCTTGAACGTGATGGTGTAGCGATTCTGCCCGGCGATGGCCGACACAACACCGACCGGCAGGCCGCGAGCTTCGAGCACCGGGCCCTGTTCAATGTGCACCTCGCAGTAGCCGAGAAGCTCTCCCTCGCCCCACCGATCGTCAGCAATGCGCAAAGGGTCACCGCCAAAAGCACGGATCGCCTCGGCCATGCTCACGCCGGCGGCATCGGTACGACCCAGGTCGTTGGGCTCGAATGCGCCGGCGACCGCTCGGCTGCCCAGGTACGTCGATCCGAAGCGAAGGCCTTCCTCGTCCGCGAAGCCGATGACCTCGATTGCAAACGGCAGCCTCGCCTTGCTGTTCTGCAGACGCTGCACGGCTGCGATGGCGACGGCGACACCAAGCGGGCCGTCGTACTTGCCCGCCCCGCGCACCGAATCCAGGTGCGACCCCAGCAGCAGCGTCGGGCGGTCAGGCGCCACTGCCTCGTATCGACCGCGCAGGTTGCCGATGTTGTCGCGGCGAACGGTCATACCCGCGTCACTCATCCATCTGCCGACATGCGCGTGGGCCCGGTGCATCGCTTCTGTCGCGAATGGTCGGGTCAGCTGGTTGGGTTCTTCGCTGCATGCGGCGAGAAGCTCGCACCATTGCATCACCGTCTCGGCATCTGCCTTGATCACGTCAGCTCGGTGAACGTGATCTCCTGCGCGCCCTTCCACAGCACGAGCTCGCCGAGCTCCCTGAGACGATTGTTGCCTTCGTACACCGTGGCGAAATGGTTGCCAGCCAGCTGGCCGACCTTGCTGGCGAACACAGTCGCGCCGTATGGAAACAGGATCTCGGTCTCGCTGATGCCGCCCGGATAGAGCAGCAGGTGGCCAGGCGCCGGGTGGCTGGTGTGATTCTCGTAGCCGATGGCCAAGTTGAGGTCGCCGAAGGGTATCCAGCATGCTTCTCCGCTCCAGCGCGCATGGATGATCCGCGTTTTCAGTGGGAGCATGGACTGGAACTTTGCGCAACTCTTCGGCGCCGCCTCGGTCTCGAGCTGAGCGGCAAAGTGAATCCCGGCGACCTCGATCCGGATCGTCCTCATCGAATTGCTCTGAGGCAGACTACAGGATCGACAAGCCCTTTCATGTAGTAGTTCGTGTAGTAATCCGGGTCCGTGTAATGGCTCCAAACCGACCCAATGGCCATGAGCAACGCTCCCAATCGTGTTCAAACCCTCGAAAACGGTCTTGGTGGACGAAACCGCCTAGAGTTCGGGACCGTGAGGCCCCGGGTTCAAATCCCGGGCCCCCGACCAATTTCTGAATACGATCCCGGCGTCACGGCTCATGCAGCGATGGCGATGGATCACAGCTGGATCACAATTTCCCAGGAAGTAATCGGAGATGGCTCTTGTGGACACCTGGCGAGCACGCGCCTTTCATTGCAGTTGCAGCGTCTTGTGGGGATCATGGTGACCAATGCCAGATCGTTGCTTCTTCTGCAGCGTTGGTCCCGTCACGGGCGAGCACGTAATCGCCAAATCGCTGAGTAAGCGACTGTGGGAAGTCTCGCCGTTCACTCCAGAGCACGGCGCACCGGTCGAGCCGAAGCCAGGCGCTACGCGATTCCACACGAACCGGATCATCGACATGGTGGTCAACGTGGCGTGCAACGACTGCAACTCGAGGTTCTTTAACGCCCTACAGCGTCCTTGCGACCCTTTCCTCCGAACCGCTCTTGCCGGCGAAGCGTCGACGCTCGATACCGATATCAAGAAGGCGCTCGCAAGCTGGCTCTACAAGACCGCTTTGCTCGTGCCGCTCGCCCTCGGACCTCGCGCTGGCTGGCCACAGCACCTCATCGATGAGTGCCAGGCTTTCTACATCCGACGGCGGCCGCCCGTTGGTGCCCGTGTGTGGATCGGTCGCTACGACCTCCGGGACAACTTCCCGGAACTCGTCGGGCGAGCCGATGTTAGCGAGCTGACCTATCGGCGACAGGGTCGCGACTTCGTAGGCAACCAGGTCCTCGTCAGCCTCGGCTACTTCCTCGGCATCGTCGTTCTCTGGAACGGTCTTCCTCCAGACGACATCAACATTGCGAGCCGAACGGATGACCGCCTGCTCGAAATCTGGCCGGCGATGGTTGGTCATAGCGAATCGCCACCTGAGCACACTTTCACTTATCAAGAGCTGAGCGGCTTGTCCAACATGGTCCCCTCGGTGCCGTAAGGCCCGAACACGAGAACATCCTGAGGCGCGCCGCAGCCACGATGCGGATAATGAGCCGGCGACACTCAAGTGCCTTTCGGTCCCGGCGAGGACTAATACGCCCGTCCTTTTAGGTGCGGTCAGTAGCCGGGCGCGCCGATCAGATGAGTGGCGTGGACCGCGGTCACGCAGCTGTCTTGGAGGTTGACGATGCACCACTCGTTCCACACACCCGAAGGTGTCACGCTCGGGGTCGAGCACTTCGGCGATGCGGCGGCGCCACTGGTGCTGCTCGCGGGTGGCACGACCATGTTGTCCTGGCCCGACGCGCTCTGCGAGTCGCTCGCGCGCGGCGGACGTCACGTCGTTCGCTACGACCTGCGCGACTCCGGCGCGTCGACAACCGTCGACCCCGAGGCGCCCGCGTACACGCTCCGGGATCTCGCCGCCGACGCGGCCGCGCTCGCCCGTGGGCTCGACGACCGGCCCGCGCACCTGGCGGGCATCGGCGTCGGGGGGATGGTCGCCCAGGTGGCCGCGCTCGACCACCCGAACGCGTTCTCTGCGCTGACCCTCGCCGGGACGCGGCCCGTCGCACCTGGCCCGGTCGACGACGATCTGCCCGACCACGACCAGGCGGCGATGAAGCGACGGTTCGAGCTCCCGAAGCCTGACTGGTCCGACCGTGCCTCGGTGGCGGAGTTCGCAGCCGCCGCAGCCGCGGTCTTCGGCGACGACCCCGGCGCGGCACGGGCTACCGCCGAGCGGATCTTCGACCGCACGCCGGGCACGGCGCGCTCTGTCCAGATGGCCAACCAGCTTGGCTTGGTGTTCGCCAGCCTCGACTGCGCGCCACGCTGGCGTGAGCGCCTGCCTGGACTCGCGTTGCCGACGCTCGTGGTGCACGGTCGTCGCAACCGGTTCTTCCCGGTCGGCAATGGCGAGGCGCTCGCGCGCGAGATCTCTGGTGCGCGGCTGCTCGTGCTCGAACAGGCCGCGACCGCGATCCCCGCCGCGTCCGCCGATGAGGTCGCCGCGGCGATGCTCGCGCTCTGATCAGTGATCGCGCGCAGGCGAGTTGCGGCGTGCTCTCGACCGGCACGGGAGGGGAAGGACAGGGTTTGATTGCTGCTACTTCGCGGGCGCCGGTCCGGAGGACTTCAACACGCAGTTGGCCGAGTGGCTGGTGCGGCCAATCACCGGGTGCACCGGCGGCTGGATTGCTGGCCGGTCGACCGGTGGGACGCCGATCGGGCGGCGATGATCGAGTTGCCTCCGGTCACTGCGGTGCTGGGGTGACGGCTGACCACCCGGCTGCCTCGTGATCGCTGTGTTCGGGTCGACGTCAATGACTGTTCGGTGCATCCGGCGGTGATCGGCCGGCGGGTCGAGGTGACCGCTGACCTGGCCCGGGTCGTGGTCACCTGCCAGGGACAGCCGGTCGCTGGACACGATCGGTGCTGGGCGGCGCACCAGAGCCTGACCGACCCGGTCCACGCCGCCGCAGCGGCCACGTTGCGGTCCACTCGCCGGGCCACCGGCACTGCAATGGCCGCCGAGACGGTGGTCCAGCAGCGATCGCTGGCCGACTATGACCGGCTGCTGGGCCTGGCCACCATAGAGGGCAGCGCCGAGGACCTGAGCACCATCAGCGTCGGCGAGGCGGGGATCGTGTGATGGCCACCAAACCCGCAACCGCGGCTCAACGGCCACAACGTGTCCAGCGAGATCGCTTACCTGGCCCGCGCGTTGAAGGCACCGTCGCTGGCCGGAGCTGTGACACGGCCGGCGCGCCGAATCATTCCGTGATGTTCACCGCTGCCCGCTAAGAGAGGTTCTTCCTTCTCCAATCGTCTAGCGCGGCTTAATGGCGCGCACGTTCAGGAACAGAGGTAATCGGCGCCAACGGTCGTGGCGCTCGGCGACTGACGATGCAACTCCCACAGGAACCTCACGTATTGCTTCCACGAGGAGCCCGCCCGCCTCCAGGGCAGCGAAATAAGCCTCGAAGGGGTGATGGTAACTGGAAAATGTCATTGGTAAGCCGTCTCGCTCGATCTGACTAACGTACCGGTGAGATTTCAAGTAGGAGCCCTCGATCACGAATGCAGAGTCGGGTTCGAGGCTGTCGAAATGCCCAGCAGAGTTGATAGGGTGCACAACCCCAATGCATAGGTGTCCTCCGGGCGCGAGCACTCGCGCCAGTTCAATTACTGCCTGTTGCATATCGTCCATGTCGCGGAGCGACATAGATGCAACGGCCAGATCGGTAGCGCCATTAAGTAACGGAAGAGCGGCCCCATCGGCTATCAGCGCAGGAATTTCCGGAGCGAATCTGACGGCCTCTTGGACCATGCTCTTGGATGCATCGATCGAGATCACTCGGTACCCCAGAGATGTGAGGTCGCGCGACACCCTACCCTCGCCACAACCAACATCGATGGTGAGCCGGCCGGGCGGCGGCAAGAGCTCAAAGAAGGCATCTCGTGCGAACCGCCAGTAGGAGTCGTGCCCGGGGGCCCGTGCCCATCGCGTCCACGCTTCTGATTGCGCCTCCCATGCACTCCTAAGGTTGCCTTCCGGTGCAGCTTTGTCGCGAATGGGATCTCGCTCCATCGGATCCATTGTCTCCCAGGTCCCAATCCTGCCCGCAGAGATCTTGAGCCGGCGCGTTCGACGCCCGCCGGTTGCTGCGCCTGTTGTCTCCAGTGCTGCGCCTGTTGGCTCATTTGCTGCGCCTGTTGGCAGCCAGTTCGAATACAAATCGCTACCCCGAGTCTCGGAAATCGTCGATCTACTCGTCGGCGCTGATTTCCTCAACTCTCACCGCGCCCTCCGAAAACTTCACTTCAAAAGATCGAGGAGCACCGAGCTTTCGATAGCGAAGTTCATCGGTGATAGCTTTGACCACGTAACTACGACCTCAATGCCCACATCGATGATCACCGCGGCTAACCAGAACGAGGCGGACGCAGAGTTCAAAACCAACATCCGAACACAGAGATCGCTGCTCGCAATGATCGTGATGAACAGCTCCACGATCCGGTAGTCCTTGTCCGCCCTGAGAGGTCGATGAGCAGCAGGAGCGACGCGCTCCGTCAATCCTCGCTCCTATACCCTCTGGAGGGAGGCGTTGAGGCATGAGGGCGATTGGGATCGATGTTTCGCTGGTGCGCCGGCTCGATGTGGTGGCCCTCGCCGACTCGGGCCGGATCGTATTCGGCCCCATCAAATCCGCGGTGACAGACATTCCCGCGATTCTCCGAGAGGTGAACCCCGACGTTGTGGCAATCGATTCACCGCCTCAATGGGGCACTGACGGCAAGTCGCGACTTATTGAGAAGCAGCTCCGTAAGGTGGGCATCAACATTTATTCATGTCCAACGGATCCGGGGAACCATCCTTTCTACGCCTGGATGCGAGAAGGATTCAAGGCGTTCGATGCAGCAATAGGGGAGGGTTTCGGCCTCTACCGCGGCGGCCCCAAGAAACGGCGCCAGTCAATTGAGGTGTTCCCACACGCCTCGGCAGTCGTGCTTCGGGGCAGCCTGGCGCCGGTCGGCGTGGCGAAGTCCGTGTGGCGCCGTGTCGTTCTCGAAGCCGCTGGAATCGACTGCTCCGAGATGCGCACCACTGATCACCTCGACGCTGCTCTAGCGGCATTCACCGGCCTCAAATTCCTCACGGGGGATTTCTCCGTCGTTGGCACTCCGGGCGAAGCGGTGCTCGTCCTGCCGATTGGCGGGATGCCCACTACGCGATACGCCCGCGACCAGGGTGCGGCCATCAGCCGTAGGTTGGGTCCGCACGCCGCACGACGACCGCTCGTTGACGAAACCGGCCCCGCATGCGGCTGCGGCTGTGGCGCCCCTGCCCGGCGTCGTTATCTGCCAGGTCACGATGCGAAGCACAAGTCGAGGCTTCTGGCCGAGATGCTGGCAGGCAGTGCGTCTGCCGCCGACGAGCTTCAACGACTCGGATGGGGTCGGATCTCGGCTGTCGCGGATAACCTGTTTCCCTAGCGAGGCTTATTGGAGTCGCCGCTCCGAAGCGAACTCGTGGCCGAATTGCGTGGATGCGCCCATTCCTTAGCCGGCGCGCTACGTCGGGTCGTACGGGACGAGGGCAACCGGCGCCGATGATGGCTCAGATTGGCCGCTCAAGCTCCGCCGCCCTGAGAACGAGTCAGTTCTGTGGTCGCCTCAGCCGTCAGCTGCTCGAGTCGGAGGCGAGCGGTCGTGATCGCTTCCTTGATTTCGTGTGTCGCCTGCTCGTCGAGGCCATCGGTGTACCTCGGATCAGCTGTCGCCATCTCACGACATTTCGGAAGTTCGTCAGGCGCCAGCCCTTCCAAGTGCGCAGCCAGAAGGGCCTGCGCATCGTTGTGGGCGAACCACGGTGCCAGGTGGTCCGGGTCGGGCTGAAGACTCGCTTTCCGGACGGCCCGGCGCACCGGAATAAGCAGCGCGACCTGGTCGGCGACTCGGCGCAGCTGCTCAAGCTCGCGCGTTGCCTGCGCCTCGGCGAAAATCAGACGCAGCACGCGAGTCGACGTTTCGATCCTGCCAGCAACTGCCCCGGTCGCGGTCGCTGCGGCCTGGGTTGCTCGCAACGTCTCGCGCTGAGCCTCTGTCGTCGAGCGCGCCTCGCGGAGAGTGCTGCGAGCGACGAGGAGGGCGACGACCGCGATGCCGAGCGCGAACACCGCGGCGACAGCGGCCACTGCCGCGGCGATCGTGCTGACAAGTGTCTGCGTTGCGGTGTCCATCAGTGGTCGTCCCGTTCGCGCCTGAGGCCTTCAATGATCTCGCGCTCAATCGCGCGTCCGACACGGAAGTCCTTGGCGCCTATCCAGATGCGCATTTCTGAGGCATCGTATGGGTCATCGGAGAGGGTGGGCTCGCGTCCTTCTTAATCTAGGGTGGGTCTGCAACAGTTACCACCGGCGTAGGCCTACGCTTCGGTTCCAGGCGATGGCTAACAATCCCTCGGTCCGCGGGGCAGCGCGAGCGCTCGTGATGGCTGTCTTTGAGCACTTGCGCACCCAGGAACGCGCCGTACGACTCCAACCCTCGAAGTGGATGGAACTCATGCCTGACTGGGGCCAGAGCGTGCTGTCACTCGCCGAGTATCACCAGCTCGAGGAAGCTCTGGAGTCGGCTTTTCCGGATCGCTTCGCAGGGCCGCTCGGCAGGCACGAGCTCGCGTCGCAATACATCTGGGCCGTGCTCGATGGCGTGGTCCTCCGCGCTGCAGATCTTCATCTGGAATTTGAGCTCAGGCCGGCGGACCTCGCGGCCGCGGTTGACGAGATGCTCGACCTGGTGCTGAGAGACCGGGACCGCGCCGTCGCGGCGCGCGTGGTATCGGACATCACGCTCGACGCTCCGTTCTCCGTCGGTGGGGTGGAACTGCGGCCCGTCGGGAACTGGGGTCTGACCGATGCCTATCGGGACATCGATGGTTTCATGCCCGGAGCAGGCCGCCTGCTCGACGCAGAAATTGGATACCGAACCGGCCCCAGCTTCACCTTCGCCACCCTGATTACCCATACCGATGCTGCGGTCGGGGACCGAATGGGGGAAGGCTACTCAGCCGCGAAACGGCTGGCGCTCGCTCGAGTAGAAACTCTGACCTCGGCGCTCCGACTCGCCACCGCGACCACATCGCAAGCTGTCGTGGACATTACGGCTGCGCCTGGCCACGTCCGCTTTTACAGACCTGAAATCGTTCGACACGACTTCGGATTCATGGAGTTGGTTCAGCGGATAGGGCACATCCAGCCCGAGCATGCCGCTCCGATCGCGGCCCTGGGCGATCGACTTGCCGCCTGGGGCGGCGACGACACGAATCCGTACAGCCTCGGTATTGCACTGAGCCGATTCGGCCGGTCCTTTGTAACGCGTTCCTGGTTCGACATGCTGGTCGACATAGCGGTTGGCATAGAAGCCGCCCTACTGGGCGGTTCGGAACAGGAAGAGATCGGTCTCCGTTTGCGGTCACGGGCGGCCGCGCTGCTTGCCACGCCGACCGACCCGCCAACAAGGATTTACTCAGACATCAAATGCATCTACGGGCTTCGCTCGCTGGTCGTGCACGGTTCCAACCCCACGACCAAGGAGCTCGAGGCGCAGGCATACAAGATCTCGAGCACCGAACGAACTACCCAGCGCGGGGTGAAGTGGGCTCTCGCGCTGGATCGGGCCCGCGACCTGCTACGGCGTGCGATCCTGGCCCGTGGCTTTCTCCTCGACTTGGAGCGATGGCCGGCCGGGCGCAAGGGTCGACATTTCGACGTCGACGCCCAACTTATAGACCTTAACGCCCGTGAGGAGTGGTGAGAGTCCTGGCGGGGGGCGCTGGAGCAGATGGGTCTCGTCTCCGCAGCCGGCGAGGCCGCGCCGGCTGCACTCGACGTCGCTCTTCCTGATCACTCCTACGGGCCGAGAGGGTCGGTTCCCGACCCTGGCGGCGACGCCTGACTTAGGCGACGCAGATCAATTCGAACACAGGCGGATGCGGACTCGAATCCCGCCCGCTCCGACGCTGCGTGGGTGGGCGGCAACTCGCCTATCGGCCCAGCGCACCCCGCACTTCTTTCTGCGCCGCTTCCATCTCCTGGTCCATGAAAGATACGAGCGGCCGAACTGCTGCTGATACCCAATCTGCAACGGACCACCTGATATCAGTTAGGTCCGACCGCGTGCGTCGTGCGCCGCAACGAGAACGAAAGATGTAGCT